>WYAZ01000129.1 GCA_011526105.1 Deltaproteobacteria bacterium
AAGACGCGAGGCCCGCAAGGCGGGCCGACGAATGCGCTATCCTGCGATAACGCGAGGAGGCCCAACACGGCGGGCCGACGCGGATCGGCCGAAATCGCGACCGAGGGGGTTTTGAGATGAGCTCTAGCCTTCATGTGCGTTCGGCGCGACGTCACGCCCCATCACGTCGTCTTCCAAGCCCATGGCGGAGACGATGGTGGCGCATCCGTCGGAGCCCCATCGACGTGAATGGGCGAGAACGCGCCGAGTCGTAGCGCGCCCGAACCGCATTCAACACGAGCAGAGGTTCGAGGCTTCGTTCTGGCAACTGTCCCTGGGTAGAGTCGGCGCACCAAGGAGACCTGCGAAGGCCACGGGTCTCATCGACCGGGAGGCTGGAGAGGTGGAGCGGGCCAGTCAAGGCTCTTTGGGCGCTCGAGGCTCGAGGGCCTTGCGCACTCAGGCGCCGGTTCGCAAGAAGATGGCCTCGTTCATCGGCGCCACCGCGCCCGCCAGCCTCGGCGCGGCCGCGAACGCGAGTGAGGCCGCGCGCCAACGTGGGGCGTCGGTCCGCGCCGGGAGCCAGCGGCCGCCCTCCTTGCCGTACGGGAAGTAGCAGGGGAACGCGGCGAGCCAGGCGTCGATCCGTTCGAAGTTGTAGGCCGACGTGGCTCGATGAAACTTTGGCAGTGCGGCCGCGATCTGGCGCATCGAGAGGAAGCGACAGAACTGATCGGTGCGCCCGCCGAATCGTGCGGCGTAGCGCCTGCGAAGCGGGGTGGGCATCCAGTGTCCAAATAGGAGGCCGGTGTCGTGACCGTCTTTCGGGAACCAGAGGTTAGGTGTGCTGAGCACGAGCGCACGTCGGGCTCGCCCGGCGAGCTTCTCGAGCGCTTCGATCGGTCGCGGTACGTGCTCGAGCGTCTGGAGGGTGAAGACGACATCGGCGTCGCCCGCCGGCAGCGCGTGAATGTCGCCGAGCTCGAAGCGCACGCGGGTGCGGGGTAGTCCAACCCGCTCGGCAAGCTCGCTTGCGATGTCGACCGCGGCCTGCGTCTTGTCGTAGCCGACGATGGAGCGCCCCCCCGCCAGCACGAAGGCGATTGCGTTGAGGCCCTTGCCGCTCGCGCACTCGATGGCGTCAGCGGCGCGCAGGTCGAGCAGATGGCCCAGAGGTCGATGATAGAAGCGTAGGAAGAAGTCCGCAGCCCAAGCAGGGTCTGTGCCGACCTTCGACTCGAGCCAGCTACGCGTCTCGTCGGAGAACACACCTTCGAGCTCCTTGGAGAGCGCTCGCTTCGGCGCGCAGGCGGAGCCGCTCTCCGCCGATGCGGCCGGCGATTGCGCGTGGGGAGCGACGGATACGAGATCGTCAGGCGCCGTGCTGCTCGGAGTGCTCATCCTTGACGGATGGCTGGGGACGTCATCTGTCGTGGACATGACCGGGATTCTACGCCTGCTGGAAGGACGCGGCCATACCATGGTGAGGAGGAACGAGATCCAAGGCGCGAAGAATGGATCCGCGGTTCGGCCCGCCCTTCTCTCGAAGGCTGAGCCGACCGCTGGGGTGGGGCTGCTGCTCTCGAGTTCGAACCCGAGGTCTCACTTCTTCGCGGGTTTGGATGAAGGTCCCGCCGGCGCCGAGGAGGGTCCGCCGGGCGGCGCCTTTGTGCCGCCGTGCGAGGCGCCCTTGGTATACGTCTTGATGACTTTGAGCCGGTCCGCCAAACCGAGCTGCTCTGCGTACTCGGGCGTGTCTTTGATGATCGCCTCCCAGGCGGCGATGGCGTCGTCGGTGCGCTTGTTCTTGGCGAGCATCACCAGCCCGAAGACCCATCGAATCTCGGGCTCGGTGGGCATGAGCTCGTAGGCGAGCTCGGCCGGCTGCATCGCGTCGACGGCCTTGTCTTGCGCGAAGAGCATCTCCGCGACCCCGGCGAGAGCGAGTGGATCCTTCGGCTTGGCCTTCAGCGCCGCGCGATACTCGACCTCGGCCGCGCGCGCATCACTCTTCTTGCGGGCCTCGATCGCACGAAGCATCGCCTCGGCGTACGGATCGGGCACAGCCGCGACCGCGGCGCCACCGGTGGTGGAAGGATGCGGGTTGAGGCTCAGCGCCTTACCGGAGTGCAGCTCGGCGCTGGGGGCCCGCGTCGCGGTGGTGGTCGGCGCCGGAGCGGGGGGCGGCGCCTTGGGCGGCGGAGGAGGAGGCGCGGGCGGTGTCGCGGAATCACACGACCCCATCACGACCGAGCAGGTGAGAAGCGAAGCAAAGCGAGAGAGGTGCCGCTGCATGAAGCAGAGGCAACACCCACCAGGTTTGAAGTCAACGGGGCCGCCGAAAGGAGCGCCTCAGACGGTCAGTAATTCTCGTGCGTGAGCGACTCGGAGAGGCGCGGGTCATTGATCCCTATGACCGCGTTTTTACTCAGAAAAACACCCATCACCGCGAGGAAGATACCGGTCACCCCCACGATGGCCGTGATGTCCGTCCAGCTCACGGATAGGTGCGAATGCGCACCGTGACCACCGGCGTTGGGCATCACCAGCCAGAAGATGTCCACGAGGTGCATGAAGAGCGTGTACCAGCACGCAATCGCGAGGACCTTCGGGTTCCGCTTCACGTGCCGCGAGAGCAAGAAGAAGAACGGGATGAAGAAGTGCAGCACCGGGAGCGCGTAGCTCACGTACTCCCAGCCCCCGTGCAGACGCACGAGGAAGAACTCGGTCTCTTCCGGGATGTTCGCGTACCAGATCAGCATGAACTGACTGAACGCGATGTAGGCCCAGAAGATGGTGAAGCCAAAGAGGTACTTACCGAGATCGTGATAGTGCTCGATCGTGATCGCCTGCTGAAGCACTCCAGCCTTCTTGAGCGCCATGCTCACCAAGGTGAGGAATGCGTAGAACGCCAGGATCGAGGCCGAGAAGTAATACAGACCAAAGATGGTGGAGTACCAGTGCGGCTGCAGCGACATCAGCCAGTCGATGGAGGCGAAGCTGAGTGTGAGCACCCAGAAGAAGAGGCCCACCGCGCTGAACTTTCGTAGACCCAGGCTGATGCGGTCGCGGGCGGCGAGATCGTTCCCCAGGGTGTCCTGACGCACGGAGAAGCGATAGAGCAGCGTGCCAAACAGGGACCAGATGAAGAAGTAGAAGACCGCTCGCCCGAAGAAGAACTCATTCGAGAGGAACCAGCGCTTCTTCTCGAGGATCTCATCCGTCTCGTGGGTCCAAGGGTAGAGCGCGTGCATGCCGAGCAAGGCGATGGGAAGGAACAAGAGCGCGAACAGCGGCAGCGACGCGGCCATGCTCTCCCCGATGCGCTTGAACACCGCGGACCACTGGCTGCGCACGACGTGCTCGATGAGCAACCAGCCCAAAGCGGCGAGCGCGATGCCGAGCACCGCCGCGAAGGCCCACAGGTAGCTGAACATGGCGCGTTGGCCGTGTTCACCCACTCCGGCCGCGAGTGTGGCCCCGATGCCCGCGATGCCGAGTCCGCCGCCGATGACGGGGAGCCGGCTCCACAGGCTGGAAGCGGGAATGTTGATGTCGGTAGGTTTGGCGACTTCTACGTGACTCACGACGTCCTCACTTCAGGCTCTGGATGTAGAGCGATAGGCTCTCGATCTCGAGATCGGTGAGCGGCAGCTGGGGCATGACCGGCGGAAAACCGGTGACCACTTTGGCCGCGGGCTCCTTGATGGACTCGGCCAGATACGCCGCGTCCGCGACGACGTCGCCGCTCGCGGTGGACCGCGTGGAGCCGTACAACGCCTTGAAGCTCGGCCCGACCAGGCGGGTACCGTCCAAGCTGTGGCATGCGTTGCAGCCCTTGGCAGCGTAAAGCTGAGAGCCGTGCAGCTCGGAGGCGGTGTCCGTCGCTTCTACGACCAAGAGCACGCCGCCTTCCATTTCGACCGCGGGGTCTTTGGCCTTCTGCTGTGACCGAACGTAGGCGACGATCGCCCAGCGATCGAGGAGCGGGATCTGCGAGGCGTAGGAGCCCATGTTGCCCTGGTTCACGCCGTTCTTGATCGCGGCGTAGATCTGCCCCGCCGGCATCGTCTTGATACGAGCGTCGTGGAGCGAAGGCGGCGGGATGGTGAGCCGCGGATTGCTGTCGAAGCCAACCTGCGCGAGCGGCCCTTGGCCATCGAGGCCAACACCGTGACAGGGCGTGCAGAAGATGTCGTAACGGGCTTGGCCACGGCGGATGAGCGTATCCGGGAGACTGCCGCCCGCTTTGACCGCGTCCGGAAAACGGAGCGAGCTGTTGCCCTCTTCGTCCTGGCCTTCTTCGAGGAGGAGGTCCTCGCCGAGCTGGCCTTGGGCCACCGTGCCGGGGACCGGAGGTCGCATGATGCGGCCATCGGCAAAGAGCCCGGTGGTGTCCGCGCGGTACGCCTTGCCCCGCTCTTGGGTGTCCATGTTGCGGATGAGGTGAATGGGCGGCTCCTCGGACTCGTAGCCCCGGCAACCGAGGCCGGTCGCAAAGGCCGCGAGGCCGACGAGAGCGAGTGTTCTGGAGGTCGACTCGAGCAGGTTCATTTCAGTCCTCCAGCTCCTCGATGAGGCTCGCGCCGGTCGATTCGAGCAGCAACCGCGTGTACTTGGTGTCGAAGTTCTTGTCCTTCGCTTCGATCATGATGAAGAACTTGTCGTCGGTGACACGTTCGAAAGCCTTCGAAGCAAAGGCCGGGTGATGCGGACGCGGTAGACCGTTCAGGATCCAGTTGCCGAGAAACGCGGCCAAGCAGCTCGAAAGAACCGTCATCTCGTACCAAATGGGCACGTAGGCCGGCAGCGAGAAGATCGGCTTGCCACCCACGATATAGGGCGACAGCTCGTTCATGGCGTAGATCAAGAAGCCCAGCATGCCGACGCTGCCGGTCACGCCACAGACCAGCACGATCCACGGCAGAATGGTCGGCTTCATGCCCATGGCCCTCTCGAGACCATGCACCGGGAACGGTGTGCAGGCGTCCCATCTCTGATAGCCCTCGTCTCGCACCTTCTCGCAGGCGTGGTAGAGCTCGGCCGGGTTCTCGTATCGGGCCAAGTAGCCCCAGAGCTTCGTCGTACTCATGACTCAGTGACCTCCCGCGCCTTCTGCGGTCCCGTGTCCGTGGCCTTCGCCCTTGTGGTAGCCCTCCCAGTGCGGGTTGGCCTGGGGCAGGACCCCCTTCACCTCGGACATCGCGATGACCGGGAAGAAGCGCACGAAGAGCAAGAAGCAGAAGAAGAACAAGCCGAAGGTCCCCAAGAGGAACAGCACCTCGGTGACCGGCACGAAGTACTCCCAGCTCGAGACCAGCGCGTCGCGATGGAGCGAGGTCACAGTGATGACGAAGCGCTCGAACCACATGCCGATGTTCACAAAGATGGAGAGGATGAACGAGGCCGCGACCGACGTTCGGATCTTGCGGAACCAGAAGAGCTGCGGCGTGATGACGTTGCAGCTCACCATGATCCAGTACGCCCACCAGTAGGGTCCGCCCATGCGGTTCAAGAAGGTGAAGCCTTCGTAGTCGTTGCCAGAGTAGGCCGCGACGAAGAACTCCATGGCGTAGGCGTAGCCGACCAAACTGCCGGTGAGCAGGATGATCTTGTTCATGTTCTCGATGTGCTTCACCGTCACGATGTCTTTGAGCCCGAGCCAAGCCCGAGCCGGGAGCATCAAGGTCTGCACCATCGCGAAACCGGAGAAGATGGCGCCGGCCACGAAGTACGGCGGGAAGATCGTGGTGTGCCAGCCAGGGAGCTGAGAGACCGCGAAGTCGAAGGACACGATCGTGTGAACCGAGAGCACCAGGGGCGCGGAGAAGGCGGCCAGGATCTGATACGCCTTCTCGTAGGTGACCCAGTGCCGGTGAGAGCCGCGCCAACCCATGGCCAAGCTGCCGTAGAACAGGCGACGCCAAGTAACCGTGGTGCGGTCGCGCAGCGTGGCGAAGTCCGGTACGAGCCCCGTGAACCAGAAGAGCAGCGACACCAGAAGGTACGTGTTCACCGCGAACACGTCCCACTCGAGCGGGCTACGGAAGTTGGGCCAGAGGCCCATCTGGTTCGGCAGCGGGAACAGGTAGTAGTCCATCCAGATACGGCCGGTGTGCAGCGCCACACAGGCGCTCGCCGCGAGCACCGCGAAGATGGTCATGGCCTCCGCATACCGGTTGATGGACGTTCGCCACTTCTGTCTAAACAGATACAAGATGGCGGAGATGAGCGTGCCCGCGTGGCCAATACCCACCCAGAACACGAAGTTGACGATGTCCCAGGCCCAACCGACCGGGTTGTTGTTGCCCCAGATGCCAGGACCTTCCCAGTACAGATAGCCGATGTAGCCGCCGAACATGGCGAACACCGAGCCCGCGAGCATGATCCCAAAGATGAAGGGCTTGGGCGTCGCCAGGATGGGCGCCTCGTTGACCCGACAGACGATCTCCGTGATCTCGTGGAAGGAGTGATTGCCTCGAATCAGCTCTTCGCGGCCGACCGGTAGGTCCGGGAGAACGATGTCTCCACGGATCTTGGGGTCGTTGGGAAGCGCGGTTTCCATCGCGGTCGCCATCAGCCGATCTCCTCGTTCTCGTTGCGAACTCGCGCGAGGTAGGACGTCCTCGGTCGCACGTTGAGTTCCTGCAACAGCTCGTAGTTCCGTCCGCTCTTCTTGAGTGCATGCACCTTCGACTTCGGGTCGTTGATGTTGCCGAAGGTGATGGCCTCGGTCGGGCAGGCCTGAGCGCAGGCGGGCGTGACCGCGCCGTCCGGTAGACCCTTTCGGTCCTCGCCATTGCGCTTCGCCACCACCTTGGCCTCCTCCACGCGTTGCGTGCAGTAGGTGCACTTCTCCATGACACCTCGGTATCGAACCGTGACGTCCGGGTTCCGTTGGAGCTTCACGGTCTTCATGCGCTCCGCCTGCTCGGCGTTGACGAAGAAGTCGCCGGTCACGGTGTAGTCGAGGTAGTTGAACCGACGCACCTTGTACGGGCAGTTGTTCGCGCAGTACCGCGTGCCGATGCAGCGGTTGTACGCCATGCCGTTCAGGCCTTCTTCGTCATGGACCGTGGCGCCCACCGGGCAGACCGGCTCGCAGGGCGCGTTCTCACAGTGCTGACAGGCCACCGGCTGGTGAACCGCCTGCGGCTGATCGACGTCGCCCGAGAAGTATCGGTCGATGCGCATCCAGTGCATCTCGCGGCCGAGCAGCACCTGCTCGCGACCCGCGGCCGGCACGTTGTTCTCGGACACGCAGGCCACCGCACAAGCGTTGCAGCCGGTGCACGCGGACAAATCGATCACCATGCCCCACTGCTGGCCCTCGTAGGTGACCTCGTTCGTGGGCTGGATGGGTTTGGAGGGGCGATGTGGATGCTTCTGATCCTTCTCGAGCAGGTTGCTCGGGATGTCGCCCTTGCGCGCGAAGGCCGCGCCACCCGCGCCCAGCTCTTTGGCGCTGCCGCTGCGGTAGAGCGGACGCGTCGAAAGGCCGAGCGCTCGGTCGACTCCCTCCCCCGCGCTCATTTGAGCAAAGGTGAGCTCCTTCAGCGGATTGCCAGGCACCGAGAAGTGGTCCTGCGTCGAGCAGAGCCCGACCGTGGCGCCGGTCTTTCGCAGGCTCACCCCGGTGACGACGGCGCCCGCGTCGAGCAGCGGATTCACGTCCACCCCGACGTCCTTGGCGACCTCACCCGCAGTGCGCCCGAAGCCCGCGTTGATGGCGAGCGTGAACGGCGCGAGCCCCGGCATCACGAACGTGGGCGCGGTGATCTTACGACCTCCGACGCTGAGCTCGACGATGTCCGAGGTGTAGCCGTTGCGATCGACCGCGCTGTTGATGCCGAGCTTCTTGGCGAGGCTGGGCGCCACGAGCACCGCGTTGTCCCAGCAGAGCTTCGACATGTTGTCCGGCAGCTCCATGATCCAAGAGAGATTCGAGAGGCGGCCGTCCAGGGCGTGCCCGCGCATGGCCACGAGCTCGAGCGCACCGTCGCTGGGAGCCTTCACCGCGACGGAGCTGAGCGCGTCGGCCACGGAGGCCGAGGCGAGCTCCGGGGCTTCGAGCGACGCCCGACGACCCTCGATCACCCCGTCGTGCAAAGCGCGCCGCCAAGCCTTCTCGCTCGCGAGCGCTTGGCCCTCGCCGCGCCACGTGGCCTCGACCAAACCCTTGTCGACGGTCTTGGCCTGCCCGAGCAGCTGCGCGAGCACGGAGATCGCAGGTCGCGATCCATGAAGCGGCAGGATGAGCGGCTGCACGATGGACGCGGTGCCATCCCAAGCCTGGGCGTCTCCCCAGGCTTCGAGGAAGTGTGTACCCGGCAAGTGCCAAGTGGCCTTCGCCCCGGTCTCGTCCGGCATCACGCCGAGGTGAACGACGGTCTTGGCCTTGCCCATGGCGGAGGCGAAACCGAGCGCGCCAGGTGCGGTGTAGACGGGGTTGCCATCCAGGATGAGCAGCGTGTCGACCTCACCCGCGTTGAGCGACGCCGCGAGCGCGTCGATGCCCTTCGAAGCGACGGCCGGGCTCGTGCTGAGCGAGAGCGCCCCGCTCTCGAGCGCGCCGAGCGCGACGTTCATGGCGAGCGCGAGCGCGTGCACTGCAGCCGGCTGGTTCTCACCGACCATGATGAGCCCCTTGCCGCGGCTGGAGGCTAGATCCTTCGCCAAGGCGGCGACGAACTTGCCCGCGTCCGCAGGAACGGTCTTGCCCGAGACCATCGTGGCGATCTCGACCGGCAAGGCGACGCCGTGCTTCTGCACCAGAGCATCGGCGAGCGCTGCGAGGAGCTCGACGCCCTGCCCCGAGGCCCACCGCACGCGGTGATCCGCGTTGGTGCCGGTGCCCGAGTACACTGCCTCGGCCACGTAGAGCCGCATCATGCCCGCGAGGTCGGACTTCTTCTCGACCGCGCGAGATCGCCCGAAGGCGCGCGAGTGGCGAAGATGATCCGGACCCGCGTTCAGGAAGTCCGAGTCCAAAGCGAAGACGACCCTAGCCTTGGTGAGATCGTGATGGGCGCGCGCTCCGGGACCAAAGGCGAGCTCGGTGCCCTCGACCTGGCGCGCCGGGGCAAGCGGATCGAAGCGATAGATCTTGGCCTCGGGATACTGAGCTCGAACCGCCGCGAGCAGGCGCTCGGAGGTCGGACCGGTGAGCGGCTCGGCGAGTATCGCAAAGCCCTTTCCGGCGTTCGAGCCGAGGGCGGCGTTGATCGCACGCGCGGCCTCGTCCCAAGCCGCCCAGGTCGCCGCCGCGCCGCCCTTCAGCGGGTTGCGAGCGCGGTCTGGGTCGTAGAGCTTCAAGATCTCGGACTGCGCCCAGACATCCGAAGCTCCGAGCGAGCTCTGATGGCGCGGGTTGCCTTCGATCTTGGTGGGCCGGCCTTCGTGCGCCTCGACGAGCAATCCGAGGGCACCTTCGGAGCGCTGCATCGCGGTGGCGTACATGAGCCGAACGCCCGGAATGACGTTCTCGGGTTGCTTGACGAAGGGGAGGATGCCCTCCTCCGGTCGCCGGGCCACGCCGCAGCCGACCATCGACAGCGCGATGGACGCACCGGAGATCTTGAGCGCTTCTCGCCGAGAAAAACCGGTGGAGGACGTAAGGCCGCTGGGGAACTCGACGTCGTAGGTGGACACGACCGACTCGTCGCCGGCCTTGTGCTCGAGGGAACGCCAGTGGCTCGGCGCGACGCCGAGGTCTGAACGGATGGGGGCGGAGGGATCTCGTTTCATCGGTCGTTCCTTCTAGCGGTGGCAGCCATTGCAGCCGTAGGCGGCAACGATGATCGGCTCACCCTGTGCGTTCACTTGATGCACGCGAGAGATGCTGCCCGGCGGGGCGAGCGTCTTGACGATCTTGGACGCTTTCTCGGCCCAACCCGGACCCGGGGTCCAGCCCATCTTGGTGATGGCTTCGACCGGCCGCAGGTTGGGTTCGGGGTTGGAGTGGCAGTCGACACACCAGCTCATGGAGAGCGGCTTCACCTGTTTCACGACCTCCATCTCGTCGACGCGGCCGTGGCAGGACTCGCAGCCGATGGCGGCGCGGTTGTCACCGACGCCCACGCCGACGTGCGCGCTGTGATCGAAGAACGCGTAGTCGGGGAGCTTGTGGATACGAAGCCAGGGAATGCTTTCTCCTGAGGCCCAGGAGTCACGAACGGGAGCGAGCAGCGCCGACTTGGGCTTCACTTGCAGGTGGCAGTTCATGCACGTCTGCGTAGAAGGAACGCCGGCCATCGGGCCACGCTCCACGAAGGAGTGGCAGTAGCGACAGTCGAGCTCGAGGCGACCCGCGTGCAACAGGTGGCTGTACTGAACCGGCTGGCGCGGCTTGTAACCCACGTCCGTGTGCCAGGGCGAAGCCCACATGTAGAAGGCGAACACCACGAACACGGACGCCACGCCGCCGCCGGCGGCGAGCATCTTCGGGGTCTCGTTGGTCCACTTTGGAAATATCTGAGCCATCTCTAAACCTCTTCGGACCTGGGTCGATCAGGGCGTCGCGCCATGGAGCGCAAACATGCGCACCGCGTTGATGGCGTGGCCTCGACCTTCATCGTCGGCCGGCCAGAACCCGCGCACCGCACCGTTCTGATCGACCACAGCGTAAGTAGGACGTGCGAGGAATTTGATTCTCCGCTCGGTGAGTCGTTCGGTCTGCTTTAGCCAGCCGTCAGCGAAGCGCTCCCATACTGGATCCATCGCCGCCGCTTCTCCGCTCACGAGATGCCACAGGGGCTCGTTCGCGGCGTACTGGCGCCTGGCCGCTTCCACTGCTTCGGGCCGCACGAAGGTCACCATCGCGACCCGTTCGCCCAGATCCGCGATGTGTTTGGCGGCGCCGGCAAAGTGCTGCAGATCCTTCTCGCACTCCGCCTCGCATTCGGAGCCCATGAAGCTCGCCAGCCAAGCCTTGCCTCGAAGCGTCTCGGCCCCGAAAGGCGCAAGGCTGGCCGCTTCCGAGCCCACGTTCGAAAGAGACCAAGTCCCAAGCATCTCGAGCGGCGCCGGCGCACGCAGCGCGAGGCGCTGGACGAACGGCAGTGCGGTGATCGTCGCGGCGCCCAGCACAAAAGCGATGACGAACGGATTTCGCCACGGCTTTGCGGGGGCTTCGATAGGCCCGGATTCGAGGGCGGTCGCCACCATCGGGGCGGCTATTAGAGGGTGCAGACTCCCCTGTCACCTCGGGACGTTGCGACACCGTGCGGCATTTTGTCGCGCGGGGGTGGGGTTCGGCCTAGCGGACGCGCGGGAAGGCCCGCCGAGGCTCCGGTGAGGGCCCAGAGCGGCCGCAGGCATCCGGGGGGTTCACGTGAACTCGACGACCTGAGCAATAGGGGCTCCATGAACCTCCTCCGATACATCGCACCTGTTCTCCTCGCTGGCGCCTTGGCCTGCGGCGACGATGACAGCGGACCAGACCGTCCCGACCGGGCGCGCGGGCGCTCGCATGGCCTACGACCCGGTGCGCGAAAAGGTAGTCATGTACGGCGGTAGCGTCACCGGGAACAACTCGGACGAGGTTTGGGAACTCAGCCCCTGAGCTCAGTTCTCAGGCCGCGCACCAAACCGCACCGGCCCCGGCTTCGAGCGCATCTCAGTGGTGCCGTCACCGAGCTGCCCATACCGATTGTCTCCAAAGCAGTGCACGCTGTTCGACCGCGTGAGCACACACGTGAACTCACCGCCAACGGCGACCTGCTTGGCCCCAACGACCGAAGGTGTCTTCTTGGGACGACGTACCGCCGCGCCCGCGCGCCCGAGTCCCAGCTGCCCGCGCTTGTTGCCGCCCGCGCAGAAGACCGCCCCATCAGAGAGCGCGCAGACGTGACCGCCACTCAGCGCGAGCTGTGAGGCTGCAGGCAGGACCTTTGCTTCTTGGGGCAGCTTCGCGTTCTCCGCGCGTCCGTTGCCGAGCTGACCTTGATCACCCCCGCCCCAGCACACCGCGGTGCCGTCGGCGAAACCGCCGCAGGCCTGACCAAAGCCCACCGCAAGCGAGGTTGCGTCGAGCAGCCCCGCCACCGGTCCGGGCCGAGTTCGGAGGGCGCGCTTGCCCATGTGGCCGTCCCCGAGCTGACCCCAGTCGTTTCGGCCCCAGCAGTAAACGATGCCTTCGCCATTCCTCACACACACGTGCCCGCCACCAGCGCCGATCTCCACGATCTTCGAGAGCCCACGTACTTCGACCGGCGTGTTCCGGTTGATCTTGCTGCGGTCACCCAGCTGACCGAACCCGTTGTAGCCCCAGCAGAAGACCTTGGCGTCCTCGTTCAGCGCGCAGCTGAACTGATGCCCGGCGGATACTTGGGTCACCCGCGAGAGACCACTCACCGACACCGGACCGTCGCGCGGCTCGAAGCTTCCGTCGCCGAGCTGTCCGGAGCTGTTGGCGCCAAAGCACCGCACCGTGCCGTCCGCCATGAGCGCGCAGCTGTGCGTCGTGCCCAAGCTGAGTGCGCGCGCGCCTTCGAGACCGAGAACGCGCTGGGGACGCGTTTGATTCGACTTGGTTCCATCTCCGAGTTGACCCTCGTCGTTGCGACCCCAGCACAGGGCCGCGCCCCCCTCGAGCAGCACGCATGCGTGCTCAATGCCGGCCGAGATCGCGGCCGGCGTGAGAGAGCTCGTCTGCGTGTTGGTGAGACCCGACCGCGGCGTCAGAGACACTGCCAGCAACAAGTTGATCGGGAGGAGACAGCGTGCGTTCATCGAGACCCGCGGAGCATAACCCAGACTGAACGGCATTTCGGCGCACGAATTCCGTTTGACAGCCATCTGCTCAGGGGCAAAGCCACGCACGATGAAGTCATCGTTGACCCTCTGGCTCTCCCTTTCAGTCGGCTTGGCTTGCGCCACGACCGAGCCGGCCCATAGCCCACCCCCGCCGGCGGAAGATAGCGCCAGGACGGGCGAGGACAGCCAGGCCCTTCGTGCGGCCGCCGAGCAGGGGTGTGTCTCCAGCATCGCGGAGTCCAATGCACAGAGCTACGCGAAGAGAGCCATCGCGAATGGCGTGGACGAGGTCAGCGCCATGGCCGAGGGCCAGGAGGCCATGCGTCTCGCCTCCGATCTGCTCCAGAAGCTCTGCGCCTGCCACTTCGATCTGATCCTCGACGGCCAACCCATGACGGTCGAACACACCAAGGACAACTGGATGGCCGCTCAACTCGTTTCGAGGAAGGACGACCCCCGGGTCCAGGGCTGCACGACGACGTTCATGGAGGCGTTCAAGGCTCGCGAACCCGAGATGAAGAAGGGGCTCGACGCCTTTCGCGCGAAGCAGGGCGGTTGAGCGACCCGGCCGGACGCACCCGCCCTCGCGCAGCTCACCCGCGCGCTTCAGCGTTCAGCTCCACCAGCGCCTTGATCTGACTCAGAAGCCCGAGAATCCGCGACTCATCCATCTCGCCGGCCTCGAACTCGCTCATCTCGGCAAACCTCAACACCGTGAGCTGCGCAATGAGCTCTTCGAGCAGCTCCGCGTCCTGCGTGAGCTTGTCGCAGCTCCGAGCGCGTAACGCCTCGAGCTTTGGACGGACGCTCTGCGGCGCTGCCCGTATGGCCTGGTCCATGTCTCGAAGGCTCCGCTCCAAACGACGCAGCCGTTCGAGAAAGGCTTCGAGGATGGGGCGTTCGGCCCGGCCGGCGGCGGCTTCTCGGGAATGGCGCGCCAAGGCCTCGATGCGCTCGGCCATGGGACCAGCGCCGTCCGGAGTCACGCGCGGCACGTGCACCGGCTCGGCCGAAAGCAGCGTGGGCACGAGGAACGGCCACAGGACAACCATGAGAAGCGAGGACGCGAGTCTCTCTCGACCCGCCACGCGGACCTTCCTCACGAATACGAAGATCGCCACCGCGAAACCAGAGACGAGGTAGATCCCAAGCAGCAACATCGGCATCGTGAGCTCCTAGACGAGGGCGTCGAAGGCCCAGAAAGAAAGCGAGACCGTGAACGCCAGGACGACCATGGTCATACGCGCGAGGATCCCGACCCTGTGTGCGACCTCGTCAGGGAGCTCCACCGCCGGGTCATCGAGCGAAGCGCGGCGCACCGCGACCGCCATCGCCATCAGCGTCCGACGAACGCGGATCCCCGACAGCATCGCGGCGGCGGCAAAGCTGCCCACGAGCGACAGCGGTCCCGCCCACACCGGGTCGAGCTCGAGCAGAACGTAGGGCAAAGGCGAGAGTGCAGCGAGAATCACCGACCCCGCCGCGAGCGCTGAGGTCATTGCGGTCACGAGGCGAGCCATCGGCATTCGCGCGGCGACGAGAATGCTGGTGGCGTAGGCCGGCCCAAGCGCGGCGGCCACCGCGAGCAGCGTATTCAGCGGAAGCAGAGCGGTGGCTCGAAACAGACCGGGCGCGTCGAGCCCGATGCCAGAGCCCGCGGCCAGGGCAAACACAGACATGGACGACACCATGACGAGCAACGACCCGAGCAAGGTGGATTGAATCCGCGTCGGATCGAGCATGCGCTTCACCAGCGCGTCCGGGTCCTGAAGCAGGTGCACGAAGAGCCCACGGTCTTCCTCGGCGAGGGCTATGTCTTCGACGGGGAGAAGGTCCTCGGCCGACCAAAGGACAAAAGGAGAGACCGGTTCCGGTCGAGCCCCGAGCGTCATGGGTGCGGCGGTCAGTTGAGCTTCGGAGAGCACCATGATTCACCTTTCTAGGGCAGCACAAAGAACGTGGAGTGCGAGAGGAAGCGGAACGCAAAGACCGAGAACACAAGCACGACAAAGAGCCGTCCCACCCACATAGAGGTGCGAGAGGGATCGAGGGTGCTCATGATGCGCAGGACCACAACGGAGATCGAAATGAGCGCAACGGTCGGCACCAGCGGACTCATGGCGAACTGAAGTCCTGCGTCGGTTCTCTCGACCAACGAAAGAAAGGCCATGAGCGGGATCAGGGAGGCCGCCACAAAGCCCCCCGTCAACAAGCCGAGCGCGAGGCCTGCGATGATGGTGCGCAGCGCCATCCTGAGGCCGAGATACAGCGAGGCGATGAGCAGCGCCGGGCTCACGATGGCGATGGACTCGAGGCCGGCGCGGAGGGCGTCGAGCCGAGGCACGCCCAAGCTCGGTTGGCCGGCGTCGAGGAGCGCCGCAACGACCGACGCGAGGGTGACGAGGCCGAGTCCGGCCGCAGCGTAGGCGACACTCGCTCGCAGTGGACGATGGCCGAGCTCCACCGCCTCCCGCGCGGGTCGATCGAGCGCGCGAAGTAAACCGCGAGGAGCGGGGTGAGTGTGAACGTGCATGGCGAGATGCCTCGCAAGGGCCGCGCCAAGCCCGTGGCTCAGGTGGGCGTGGCGCGCATCGGTCCGTCAGACGCCGGACTGGGTAGATCTCTACCGTATCGGGTAGCTCGAGGGCGATGAGTGGATTCTTCGAATGCACCACGACATGTGTCGTCCTCTACGAGGTCGATCGTAGGCCGCGTTTACCGGGCACAACCGCGCTCTTCGCGCTCCGATAAGTTCGGTACAACATCGGCTGCCACTGGGTGTGAGCGGCCCTAAACAAGAGGAGTTTCGTCATGAGCAGCTACACCGATATCGGCCGCGTCCCCGGAGCCTGGAGAGATTCAGGCATCGCCAGCCGAGCTTCAGCCGCCATCGCCGCCACCGGTTCCTACAACCCTTCCTCGCCGAGCCCGAGCTACACGCCGAGCAACGCCTCCGGGAGCGTGGATGTGTTTGTGACGAGCTCGAATCGATCGAGCTACGAGTCGCTGCGGGCCGAGAGTGCACGCATCAGCAGCGGGCTCGCAAACGGCACCGCGACCCGCGCGGAGGTGATCTCGTACAACGAGCGCGCGAAGGCGCTCGGCAACGGTGGGTGAGCTCTAGAGGGGGTCGGCCTCGAGCAAGAAGAAGAAGAGCTCGCCCTGCCCTGGACCCCGGTTGATGCCGCCTAGGCCGAGACACAGCGAGTCGGACAGCGGCTTCACTTCGTCGTACAGGAGGCCGCGAAAAGGCAGGCGCGACGCGTCGTAGACCAATCGAAGGACTGAGGTGTCGCGCCAGCGCGAAGGGCCGGGCTCCATGCGGAAGCGCCCGAGGTGCAGGCGAGGGTCGAGGAAGAACCAGTCTCGCTCGCTGAAGTCGACGCCGAAGCCCATGCGCTCGAACGGGAGCATGAGCAGAGAGGCGGTGAGCGTGCGTGCGAAGGGCGTGTCCACGCGGTGCAGGACTTCGCCACGGTATCGCTGCGTGGGCACGGGCCCCATGATCGCTTGGCAGAA
The DNA here is from genome assembly GCA_011526105.1 of Deltaproteobacteria bacterium. GTDB lineage: Bacteria > Myxococcota > Kuafuiibacteriia > Kuafuiibacteriales > Kuafuiibacteriaceae > WYAZ01. The sequence goes on from WYAZ01000129.1 coordinate 16,255, forward strand.
CTGCGCCTCGAGCTCGTCCAGCGAACTCCTCCGGAGTGCCTCCCTCGTCATCGTCATCGTCATCGTCATCGGTCTTCCATCTGCGCGACACACTTCTTGTTGACGAACGGTCGTACCTTATTCTAAACAGGTGTTTAGAACAGGCGTTTAGAGTGGTCAACTCCATAAAACCCATAGAAATCAACGATGTCCGGGGCCGGATCCTCGAGGCCGGTCGCTCGGAGTTCGCTCGCACGGGCCTGAGCGCGGCCTCGGTGCGCACGATCGGCGAGCGCGCCGGCGTCACCGCCGCGATGATCAACTACTACTTCGGAGGCAAGCGAGCGCTCTACGACGCGGTCGTGGCCGAGGCCCAAGAGCGGCTCTTCGCCCGCATCGCGAGCGCGATCGCGACGGGGGGACCAGAGGGGCTGGCGGCGCGAATCGCTGGCGCGTACTTCGACTTCCTCGCCGAGGACCAAGAGCTTCAGCGTCTGCTCATTCGCGAGGTTCTGGACGCGAAAGAGACCACCCGCGACTTGGCGCAACGCTACGTGCAGCCGCTCCGCGACCTATTCAGTCAAAGCTTCGGCACCGACGAAGAAGCCAAACACCTCGCCATCAGCCTCTTTGGTGCCATCGCCGGCTACTTCCTCTACGAGCCGGTGCTCGGCGCCTTCCTCGGCGCCGACCCCAACACCTCCGACAGCCTGGCGCGACGCCGCGCCCACGTCCTTCACCTAGCCACCCAGTTCGAGGAGATACGCCGATGATGTCCCGTTTGTCCCATACGCTCGAGATCACCCGAAGCCTGATCGACGCCCGAAGAGGTCGCGGTCACCCCTTGTACCTCGTGCACGCACTCACTGCCCGCTGCAACGCACGTTGCGGGTTCTGTGCCTGGAACCCGGAGTTCTACAGCGCGAAGGATCAGCTCTCGACCGAAGCGATCGAGAAGCTCTACACCGAAGCGAAGGCGGCCGGCTTCATCGGCGTCTCCGTCTGGGGCGGTGAGCCGCTGCTCCACCCGGACTTCGGCCGGATCATGTCGCACGCCCATGGGCTGGGTTTGAACACGCACATGGTGACCAACGGCTTCTTGCTCGAACGTAAGCTCGACGCCGTCATTCCTCACGTGGACCGCCTGTGTATCTCACTCGACCATCCATCGGAGCTGCACGACGAGCTGCGCGGGATCAAGGGCCTGTTCGAGCGTATCGTGGCCGCCACAAAGGCCGTCCGGGCCCGCGCTCCGAGCAAGCAGATCGTGTTCATCTGCACCCTGCAGAAGGCGAACGTGAACCCCGAATCCATCCGCGGCATGACGGCGCTGATGAACGAGCTCGGCGTGCTCGGTGTCTTCAACTGTCTGCGTGAGGAGCCCGCGGCCGAAGGGGTCGAGTCGAGTATCGGCGCGTTCGTGCCTACCCAGTCCGAGCTCACCGTGGCCTTCTCGCTCCTCACGGAGCTCAAGCGCCAGGGCTATCCCATTCTGAACTCCTACACTCACTTGAGTGCGATGCGCGCTGGTCCACCGGTCTATCGCTGCCACTGGCCCAAGTTCATGTTGCCCATCGAAGCCAATGGCGACGTCGTGGACTGCATGCACTGGGGCACACGCCCCATCGGCAACGTAAAGGATGCCCCGTTCGCCGAGTTGCTCCAGCATCCGCGGTTGCGGGCGCTCGCCGGACCCGCAGCAGAGGCGTGCCACAAGTGTGTGTCCATTCACCGAGTGGAGATCTCGGAGGTGTGCTCCGGAAACCTCGAGCCCATCCGGTCGTGGTCGATGCTTCGCAAGCCGCCCACGCCAGTTCGTCCGTCCGCTCGGCTCTGAAGCGGCCGTCCATGCGCGCACGCGCCTGTCTCCTCGGAGAGACACTTATGACGCGCGGCAAGCCACGGGCGAGTCCAGGGCAGACGTCGGGGAAGGCCATCTCTTCGCCGTTCGAACTGGCCTCGGGATTGCTTGGGTGAGGCTGCAGAGACCATGAAGACCAAGATCCAGCCCCAAGCTCCCCACTTTCAGCCTCGGCGCGAGCCCCTCGAGATCGCGGGCAGCACGGGCGTAGCCGGGGGCTACAAAGCGCCGATGCCCGAGCGCGAGGTCGGCCCTTCCGAGCTCGAGCAGTTCGTGACCACCGAACTGGACGAGGCCCAACGCGACGGCGAAACGCTCCTCGACCTCATCATTCAGAATGCGCGCGAAGGACGCTGGGGTCACAGCAAGTTCAAGGACCCCGAAAAACTCCAACAAGGGGTCAAGGGGCCTTCGAAGGCGGGTCGGCCCGCGAACGAAGCGACCGCGGCGACGCGGGCTTCAGGAGAGGTCGAAGCTTCGAGAGCTCAGGCCGCAACCTCGGCTTCGACCGCGATTCAGGAAGCACGAACCGAGGTTGCACTCGTGACGTCGAGTTCCGCTTCGAAGCCTTCGGAGAAGATGACCGAGCGGCTGGACAATCTCAACGATGCCTTGGCTCTAAACAAGGCGCTTCGGGAGCACATTTGAGCGCTGATCTCGACACGCTCATGTCGGAGATGGATCGACTGGGCGCCCGCGCCGGGCGCCGAGCCATCGCACTCGCGATCCACGAGCGGCTCACTCCGCTCTCGCGATGGGAGTTCGCGACCACGGCCTCCTTCCTTCTCGAGGCTGCCGCCACCCTTGCCGAAAACGGGCGGGAGGAACTCGCCGAGGACATCGCAGCGTCCGTGGTTCGAACCACGCGCAGCTGGGCCCAACGCAACGGAGCGCTGGGCGCGTACTCCGAGGGCCTCGCGCAGCGAGCGCGAGAGTTCGCGCGGTTCCTCGGAACGCACTGAATCGGAGCCCACGAGGCCTCCTGGGCCCCAACGTGGTTTGTCCTGGCCCGCGACTTCTTTCGCACCATCGCCAAAGGCAACCGCGGCGCCGGCCTGCGCACGCGCGTCGATATGCCGAATGGCGCCGGGAGCGAGCCGTTTGGCGCGGCGGTCGAGGGCGAGCTCCTCTCCAACGGCTTTCTCACGTTTTGCCTCCGCACCGTGCTCTCGAGCATGGGTGACCGCGACGCGCTCCACAAAGACATGACGCGCCTCTGGGCCACGTTCCTCGATGCCTTCGAGACGGACTTCCGGGACGCGATGGGCGGAGGCGCGGCTTCGAAGATCTGATGCCCCCACCCCCGAAAGTCCGAACGATCGTGCATTTAATCGGCTCAATGGGCCTGGTCCACGTGTGGGCCGGTTCTTGCTGAAGCCCACGTCCATGCGCTGTCTGGCCCTGCTCGCCCTCTCATTGATCTCTCTTGGTTCCGCCGCCTGCGGGGACGACTCAGTCCCCGCGTCCGATGCGGGTACCGACGCCGGCCGACCCGACGTGAACTCGGACGCGGCGCTTGCGGATGCGGATGCGGGTACCCACGACGCGGGAGGCAGCGACACGGGTGCTGTGGACGCTGGCCGGGCCGATCTCGGCGCTCGCGACGTGGGCACCGTGGATGCAGGTCCCGGCGGCGAGAACCTGATCGGCACCAGCCTCGAAGGCATCACGGTGAGCTGGTCCGAGACCGCCGAGCTCTGCACACGTTGGCACGAGAACGCGCCGCTCGTGGATGAGCTGGAGCGCAAGGTCCACATCACACTGCCGCCGCACTCTCGCCCCAGCCTCGGGGATGGACACCTCGCCCAGGCGCAGATCACGAGCGGGCGCTCGAGACGCGGCCCGCTCTCGACGGACCAGATCGAGCTCGCGGATCACATCACCTCGACCCGGCTCACGAACTACGAGCTGCGTAACCCCACCGGCGACACGTCCCTGTACGCCAGCATCGATCACACACTCGACGACGGGAGCGTGCTCATCGAGGAGTACTCCGTGTACCGTCAGCGGGGTGACGATCGACCCGTGGACCTCGGAGGCGACGACAACTCGGAGATCCGCTTCGCCTATGTGCCCTTCGGACGTCCCGACGCCATCTCCCTCGAGCGCTGCGGCGGCGATCCGGGGCTCAGCCCCGCCATCGAGGTGGTGGCGGCCACGAACGGACAGCGCACCGCCACGATCATTCGACAACTCAACACGCAGCCAGCGCCAGCCGGCTCCTTTCCGGTCCAGCTCCACTCGACGATCTTCGTGTTCTCGGATCGACCATGGGAGACCTTCAAGGCGAGCGGCTTCTGGGCGCACACCTACAGCGCACTTCACCACAACTGGGTCGAAGACACGCTCGTGGACTTCACGCGCGACCTGCGCTGGTACAAGACGGTCTACGAGCCGTACTTGAACGGCCAGGTGACGACGAGCCAGATGATCACACGCGCTCGTCTACGCGAACTCAACACCGGCAACGGCGCGCCGCATGTCGAGATCGAGTGGCTCGAGCTTCTGGGCTCGCAGTCCCAGACCGAGACCTGGACCGTCGTCAGCGGCGACTTCTGGCACCGCGTCGAGTCGGCAACCTTGGGGCGCACGATCTCCGCGTGCGCCAGCCCCACCGTCCTCAGCCTTGGCGACTACGAGTTCGCCCACGGCCTGCAGCTCATCACCTGCCCAAGCAGCTCGGCCCTCGGCTTCGAGCTGCATCGCGCGGTGCCTTTCAGCTTCATGGAGGAGCCCGAGCTCGTCGGGACAGCGATCGAAGGGGCGGCGATCGAAGCGGCGACCCTTTCGGGCCGGCCCGGGTACCGCATTCAGGTGGGTAGCCATCGGGTGGAGATCTCAAAGAGTCAAACCGAGTACTACTTCATGACCATCAGGGACTCGAGCGGGTCTGAGCTGCAGAGCTTCCTCACCGCACCCATCGATCTGCACGGGCTGTTCGACCCAAACGCTGGCGACGAGCTCTTCTCCGGCCTGGGCGGCACCGACGTCTCGATGCGGCTCGTCCGAAGACGGGCTGGCCAAGGGGTGGGAGAGAGCTCGATCTTCGCGCCGGTGCGCTTCGAGCTCTCCTTCGGGGGAGCGACCCACGTCGTCGATACCTGGGATCAACTCGCGTATACGAACACGCACCACAACTGGGACGACCGACTCGAGGCCCGCACCGGTGAGCTCACGCTGCTCTGGCATATCCGCTACGAGAACGGCCCGCTGGTTCAGACGGTGCGGGCGGTCGAGACGCTGAGCGGGCGAGAGGTCCTCGCGGAGACCGTCATCACCCCGGATTGAATCCCACTTGGCCCGCGAGGAAACGGCAACCCCAATGGCGGGTAGCACCGCCTTGCCGCGAGAATTCCTCGGGTCTTGCGATGCGCGCCACGAGCCCATCGCATAGAGTGCCGGCCGAGGAACGCAGCATTGTTTCGCATTCGTAGGGTCTATGACGACATTCTTCCGGTCAACAAGACCGCCATCCGGGGAGCACGAAAGATCCTGGAGACCCAGTTTAGCGGTCTCACCGAACAGGACATCGACGAGGTTTTCGAGACGATTCGCAACCCGCTGACCAAAGGACTGCACGGCATCATGCTCGTGGCCGAGGACCAGCGAGGCGTCGTGCTCGGGATGGCGGTCGTGCTCAGAGACCGCGCCCTCGAGTTCGCAGTGCTCGAGTATCTCGCGGCTTCCGCCCCGCTGACCAGCCGCGGGATCGGCGGCGCACTCTACGAGAGCGTACGTGAGGACGCCCGGGCTTTTGGGGCCAAGGGCCTCTTCTTCGAGTGCCTCCCCGACGACCCAAAGCTCTGCAAGAACGAGGCGATCATCTCGGCCAATCGGCGGCGACTCGCCTTCTATGAACGTTATGGGGCGCGACCCATCATCAACACAAAGTACGAAACCCCGGTCAGAGACACCGACACCTGCCCACCGCACCTGGTGATCGACGTGCTCCAAAAGGGAGAGCCGACCCGGGCCTACGTGCGCGCGGCGGTGCGGGCCTTTCTCGAGCGGAAGTACAAAGCGCTGTGTTCACCCGAGTACAACGAGATGATCATCCAGTCGATCAAGGACGACCCGGTCAAGCGACGGGCTCCCCGTTATAGTCGCAAGGAGGTCAAGCTGCCGCCGCGTTCGAAGTACGCGGGCGAGCGCATCGCGCTGACCATCAACGCTCGTCACGACATCCACCACGTGCGTGAACGCGGGTACGTCGAGGCACCGGTCCGCATCGATCGCATCCGTGAGCAACTCGACAAGAGCGGGCTGTTCGAGAGCATTCGCGTCCGACACTTCTCGGACGAGCATGTCCTGGCGGTGCACGACCGAGACTTCGTCCGCTATCTCGAGCGGAGCTGCGGCGCGCTGTCCAACAACGAGTCCGTCTACCCGTACGTCTTCCCCATTCGCAACCAGACGCGCATCCCCAAGGAGCGCTCGGTGCAGGCCGGCTACTACTGCATCGATACGTTTACGCCGCTGCACGAGAACGCGTACCGCGCAGCCCGGCGCGCCGTGGATGCCACTCTGACCGCGGCCTCTCAGCTCCTCGAAGGCTACCGGCTGGCGTACTCGCTGGTGCGTCCGCCCGGTCACCACGCGGAGCGTCGCAGCTTCGGCGGCTTCTGCTACCTAAACTCAGCCGCCATCGCGGCGAACATGCTGTGCTCTCACGGACCAATCGCGATCCTCGATCTCGACTACCACCATGGCAACGGTCAGCAGCAGATCTTCTGGGAACGCTCCGACGTGCTGACGGTCTCGCTGCACGGCGACCCATCCTTCGCGTATCCGTACTTCTCGGGCTTCCCGGACGAGATCGGTGAAGGCGAAGGAGAGGGATACAACGTCAACCTCGCGCTCCCGGAGAAGCTCGAGAGCGCAAAGTACCTGAAGCACCTCGACAAGGCGTTACAACGCATCGACCAGCACGACCCGCGCTTTCTCGTGGTCTGCCTCGGACTCGACACCGCACGTGGTGACCCCACCGGCACCTGGACCCTCGAGCCGGCCGACTTCGATGCCATGGGGGAGAGAGTGGGGCGGTTCGATCGGCCGGTCCTGGTCGTCCAAGAAGGGGGGTATCGAACGCGCTCCCTGGGCACGAATGCGCGACGGTTCTTCGAGGGACTCGCACGCGGCAGCCGAGCCCCGGTCATCTAGAGTTCCGTCGCCACGGTTATAGGTGCAAGAGCGCGCGAAAACGTGCACGCTCCGCCGCGACGTCGTTCGACCCTCGAGCGGCGCGCGGAGGTTTGAATGGACAAGATCTGGAACGAGCTTCGGGCGCACTGGAACGTAGAGGCGCTTGCTCAGTGGGCCGCCGCCACCGCCCCCAAAGTGCTGGCGGCACTCGTCAGCTTCCTGGCGATCTTCCTCCTGTGGAAGCTTGCCGAGCGCCTCATGAAGGCGATGCTCACCAAGGTCGACCTCACCGCCCGGCGGTTCATCCACACCGTCACGCGCGCCATTTTTCTGACCATCGCTTTGGTGTCGGCGTTGTCCGAGCTCGGCATCAACACCGCATCCCTCCTCGCAAGCCTAGGGGTGGTGGGTCTAACAATCGGCTTTGCCGCCAAAGACGCAATGTCGAACCTCATCTCCGGCATCTTCATCTTCTGGGACCGCCCCTTCGTCTTGGGAGACCTGGTGGAGATCGGCGGCACCTACGGCCGCGTGGAGGACATCACGATGCGCTCGACCCGCGTAGTCACGCCGGATGGTCGCATGCTCGCCATTCCGAACTCCACCGTCGTCAATAGCATCGTCGCCTCGTACACCAACTTCCCGCACCTGAGACTCGACATCCCCATGACCGTGGGGCTCGGCGAGGATTACGTGAAGGTCTCGGAGATCTTGCTCGAGGTTGCACGCGCGCATCCCGAGTCGATGCCCGAGCCAGCACCCATCGTGACCTTCGAGGTCGTGGGTGACTTCAACGTGCAACTCGTGTTGCGCGTGTGGATCAAGGACGAGAAGAAGCACCTTCAGGTGCGCCCGGACCTCCGTCGGCGCATGTACGAGGCGCTCCGGCAGCAGAAGGTCGACATGCCCTTTGAAACGATCCAGCTCGCGCCCTTCGAGACGAGGACCACGAAGCTGGCGGGGTGAAAGCGGTCCCCTTCGCGTTCAGCGTCGATCCGGCCCAGAATTCTCGAGCATCCAGTGTCGGCCCACGGACCATCCGAGAAACCGTCGAGCTGGACCGCAGCGACCGCCCTGATCGAATCGCTCGCCCTGCTCGACACGCTGTAGTCCATCGATGGCCGGCCAAAGTCGCTCGGCCCGAGTGCCGCGTGAGTCGGCGCCGAGCTGGATCAGCTCATCCAGGATGTAAAGGCGGGCCACGTCTTCAGAGAAGGACATGAAGAAGATGGCCTGCCTCCACGCATAGGCGGTGTTCTTGAGCATCTGCAGCTCCGCTTTGAAATCCTTCTTCGGTTGGCGATGACGCTGAAAGATCCACCGGAAGATCTGACGACACAGGCTCGGCGCCCAGTCTCCGATCTTGGGGACCAGACCAAGCTCCATCGTGAGAGCCGCGAGGTTGTGCGTGGTCAGAATCTGACTCTGCTCGAGGACGGCACCATTGCTCGCAACCCCGCTTGCGCGGTCTGCACCGACTTCCTTCGCCCTGTGGGTGCACAGCGCGGCGAAACCGGCCGAGACTTGCTTGCCCCCTCGCGGTTTCTTCCGCGTGGGGGGTACGTCGGGTTCATTCTGGTACGCCGCCGGCGGAGGGAGATCGTAGTACCTCGCGTATACGCTCCCCTCGAGGACCCTTGATGCGACAACCGCCGCGGTTTCCCATTTCTTGGTGAAGGTCCCCATGAAGATGTCCGCAGCGACCTCTTCGACGAGCGGCAGATCGAGCCCCGCCTGCTTCGCAAGGGCGCTCATCTCTCGAACCAGCGGGTTGGGCAGAATGGTGTGCGGAAACGCAGAGAGGCTGAGTTCTGTGACCTGCTCGAGCGTCTGCCGCGCCTGCTTCTCGGAGGCGAGCGTCTTAGAGCGAAGGCCGCCCAGCGCCGAGACCCAGGGCAGCTCCTCCAGCTGGACCTGGTGTTCGAGGTTCAACAGCAGCAACGACCGCCGACGGCGAAAGGCGCTGTAGATCCGAGAGTAGAGGTCGCGCAGACTCACATCTTCGATGCCCGCTGCGCTGACCTGCGCCGTAATTTGCGGGAGGACATTGGCCAGGACCTCCGACGAACCGATGACGCCACGCTCCACCAACTCTTCGATGGGCGCCTCCAACGCTCGCTCGACCTTCTTCAACAACCCGGGAGGCATGAGCGTGCCGGCGGGTATGTCGCGGGCCTCCTCGGCTGCAACCGGTGTTGACGCCACGGAGAGCGCCGGCAGGCCTCCGTCGGGCGGGAGTTTTGTCAGTCGCTCCGCGATCAATAAACCAAGCCGGGCGTGCGTAGGCCGCGCGGCCGTCTCGGCCTGCTCGCTCCGGAGCCTCGTCCGCTCGATGGAGCCCGGGACCCCGTGCTTCGTGATCGTGTTTGCCAAAGCTCTCCTCACCCAGGCGACATCACGGGCGAGCAGCCTGGAGCTGTTGCTCTCACAGATATCGAGAGCGGCTTTCAGGCGAGCGAAGTTGCTCTTCCGATGGTGATGCTTGCTGCGGTCGGTGTGTTCGAGTCGGGCTCGGTCGTACTTCGCGAGCCATGACCGCCGCCGCTCTGCCCAGCCCACCGGCCACGTCTTGCAGGGCCATCCTCCAGAGACGGACCCATCTTCGGAGATGTGGGGCGCTTCGCCAGCGACGGTATCGAGCCACAAAGCAACCAGCTCATCGTACAGGGGTGCCCACACGGATAACGCCGCGTTCATGGCTCGAATGCGAGAATTGATCTGCTTGTCGCGAAGCGGCCTAGACACCTCAGCCACCGAAGCCAAATGCACCAGCGCGCCTGCCGGTCGAGGACTGGGCAGAAAGCGTGGGTAGAACCGGAGCCGATGCATCAGAGGCCGCAGCTCTTGGATCACATCGAGAGCCACCTCGCTGAAGTTGTGCTCGATCAGCCATGCGATCAGCGGGAGCGCGCCTTCCTCGGGAACGTCGACGCGATAGCGACCCTCACGAATGGCGCCAAGGAGCGCGTTCTGACCCGCGTCGCTCAGGAACGCCAGGTTCAGACGCTCGCGGTCCGTGCCGCCCGGGGCCGCGGGATCGAGCTGCTGCAAGAGCAGTCTTTCCTCATCATCGATGGGCGTTTCTGCCAGGTAGCGACCCGTGGCGAATCCTCCGTGGGCCACCTCGAGCGTGACCCAAGCGGGCGTGTCCTTCACGGGGGTCCGGGAGCCGACCGTTAGGCGCCCGTCGGCCATCCCGTCGAGGACCGCCACCCACCGATCGAACTTCTCGCCGGCTCGCTTGCGCACCTCCGGGTCCGCGTGCTCGCTCATGGTCTGGATGGCCCGCTCCAAGCGGCCAAGCGCGTAGTGCGGGCCGATGCTCAGGTGCACTTCGTGACTCATGACAAGACCTGGAGGCAGGTCTTGCACCTGCACCCTGCCGGTAACAAGCCAGCTGCTCTACTTTGAGCTACTCCAGGAAAACATAGAGGCTGGATCTGTACCTGCGCCCTCCCGGTCTCGAGCCGGGCACTCTGCGGCTGAGCGACTCCACACCACCGCTGGTGGTCTAACATTTGCCCGGCCTGCCGGCCATAGCAATTGGGGATGAAGTGACACGACGCTTCCCGGACGCGGGCCCCGCCCGCGAGTCGCGTTCCGCAGAGAAGTCGGCTACCGATCGGCGTAGGCGCCGATGTCCTCAAAACCGCCACCGGCCGTGGGCCGCAGAAAGTCCGGCGAGCTCGGGTCGGTGCTGATGAACATGACGCTGCCGGCTCGCTGCCAGGAGTTGTTCGTTGGGGTCGCGCTGCCTCCAAACGGGTTGGAGTCGGCCGCGATGTTGTTCTCTACGCGAGTGTTGCCTCCCGAGTAGAACCCGCTGCCGTCGTTGTTCCACGCGGTGTTGTTCAGGAAAGTGACCCTATCGCCCGAGTTGTAGTCGAAGCCAGCCCCTCGGTTGTCGAAAGAGAGACAATGCTCGACGAAGCTCGTGGCGCTCGGCGGCGCACCACCGGCTTTGATCCCCTGCCCGTTCCCCGACGCAATGCCGCTTCCGTAAACGATCGAATAGCCCACGTAGCTCTCTGTGGTTCGCCAGGTGTCGATGCCGTCGTCCGAGTTGCCGTAGACGAGGCAGTTCTCGACGCGGTTGCCGATGCCGCTCGACATCGAGATCCCGTCACTGTTGCCTCCGTCGGCGAACTCGGGGTCGGTTAATCCGGCCCCCGAATTGCCGTACGCTACGCAGTCCGTGATGAGATTGCGGTTAGATGAGGGCACGTCGTAGGACTCGTGCACGTGAATGCCGCTGAGCAGGTTGTCGTACACCCGTAGGCCCTCGAGCACGTTGTCGCTGTTGCGGACCGAGATGCCGGAGCGAGGCATTCGGCGGATCTCAAAGAGCCGGAGCACGACCGGGTCGTCATAGATGCGAACGTAGTACTCGTCGTTCGGGTCGCGGCTGCCTTCGAGAATCGCCGTCTCTCCCGGGTAGCTCTCGAAGATCACGGGCGCGGGGGTGGTGCCACGACCCCGGAAGGATAGGTTTCGATCGATGTTGTAGACCCCGCCGCGCATGAAGACCACGTCCCCCGCCTCGGCCTGACGGACCGCTTCCCACAAGTCACACGGTGCCGCTTCGGTGCAGCTCGTGCCGCTGCCGTTCGGCGCGGCGAAGATCGTGCCCCGCGAGAGCTCGGTCGGAGTCAACGGGCGCGGCCCGATCGGCCGAACACCGGGTTCGACGCCGGCGTCGATGGTGCCGGAGTCCTCGGTGCCAGCGTCGGTGCCAGCGTCGGCGCCACCAGCGTCGGCGCCACCGTCCGAGCCTGCGTCGCGCCCGGCGTCGCTCACCGCATCGGAAGAGCCGGTATCCTCGGCCCCGATGGAGCCATCGCTGCAGGCGAAGGAGAAGACCAGCAGGAATGCCAAGGGACGCATGGACGAACTGTGCAGAACGCCTGCGGGACCGTCAACGTCCCGATCGGGCCAGCATCCCTCGGGCTTGCACCTCGCGTCCGGCGCCCGTTCGGGACCTTGGCCGCAACTGCTGGCCGAGCACGGTCGGCTCTGGTGAGGGGCTCGTGGAACATCTCGGAGATTGTCCTCGGGGGCGCGCATGCCCCCCGAGGTGCTCCATGGACCAGCACGGCGCGCACGAGATCGGACCGGCTTTCTTGGCTCGAAGCCAGCCCCGGATCCGGCTCGCTTCCCGGCGTAGGGCGTTCGGCGTCGCATCGAGACTTCGAAGCCTCGATACACGAGCAAGTCGACTTCGCTAAGCGTTCAACGAGCTGGCTCGGACTGGGAGCTCGACCACCACCACCGAACCTTCGCCCCATCGGCTGTCGATCGAGATCTGCCCCCCGTGAGCCTCGATGAGGCGCTTCGACAACGTGAGCCCGAGCCCCACGCCGCCGGTCTCGCGGGTACGGCTGCGGTCTGCGCGAAAGAAAGGCGTGAAGAGATGCTTCTGGTCTTCCGCACGGATGCCAGTGCCGTGGTCTTTGATCTCGATGCGAAGCTTCTGCTTCGCGACCGTAGCTCGCAGGTGCACCGGCGTGTCGGACTTCGGCGAGTACTTGTGTGCGTTGTCGAGAAGGTTGTCGAGCGCACGACGCAGGAGCTTCGGATCGGCTTGGAGCTCCGGGAGGGCTTCGCTTAGGTCCTCGACTAGGCTCCGCCCCGGGTAGCGTGTTCGAAACCGCTCGATCACGCGGTCGAGCACGGCGCGGGCTTCGATCACTTCGAAGTGAAGCGGGATGCGCGCCCCGCCGGCGTCGGGCTCGGCGAGCGCAAAGCGGGTGGTGGTGAAGACATCCTCGATGAGGGCGTCGAGCTCGCCGAGGTCGGTATTGATCTCCGCTAGGTAGGCGCGGACTTTCGAGACGTCTCCCTCACTCGCGAGGTCGAGCGCCACCCGAATACGCGCGAGCGGCGTCCGAAGCTCGTGGCTCACGTTGGCGAGCAGCTCGCGCTCGGAGCGCACCAGACCTTCGATGCGCTCTGCCATGCCATCGAAGGTGCGCCCGAGCTCGCCCAATTCGTTGTCGGCGACGGTTCCAACGCGGGTCGAGAGCTCGCCGCGACCCAAGGCCTCGGCCGCCGCACTCAAACGCCGAATGGGGCCCACGATCGCGCCGCCGACGAAGAGCGCGCCCACCGCGCCCACCGCGAGACCAAATGCGAGAGCGGTGAGGATCGGACCGCGCACTGAGGGCGGACCACGATGGGGAGGCGGACCGGCGCGGGGTCCACGGTCGAGCCCCCGGTCCAGAGGCGGAGGGCGGTGCACGCCCGATGGACCGCCGTGCGAGCCCGGGGGGCCTTTGACGATCTCGCCCACGAGCAAGACTCCGCCCACGACCAGCGCGATCTGAAGGAGGCTCGCTGCGAACAAGGTTCGCGCAATGCTGGAGCGAGCCAAGGACCGCACTAAACCTCCGGGGTGAGCACGTAGCCCACGCCGCGAACCGTCTTTAGAACGCGGGGGCTACGCGAGTCGTCGCCCAGCTTCTGGCGCAGCCTCGAGATGTGAACGTCGATGGAGCGATCGAAGGCCTGCTCGGAGTTGCCTTGGATGAGCTCGATGAGCGTCTCTCGGCCCATCACGCGCCCCGCGCGCTCCGCCAGCACACGAAGCAAGGAGAACTCGTAGGTGGTCAGCTCGAGCACTCGTCCGGCCATGGTGGCGGTCATCGTCTTTGGGTCCACGACCAACTCGCCGATCTCGAGCCGAGCGCTCTCGGGGCCCACCGTACCGCGAGCCCGCCGGGTCTGCGCTCGAATGCGCGCCAGCAGCTCGCGCGACGAGAAGGGCTTGCTCACGTAGTCGTCGGCGCCGCCTTCGAGCCCCATCACACGATCGGCCTCTTCGCCCAGCGCGGTGAGCATGATGATCGGTACGTCGAGATGCTCACGGATGCGACGACAGACCTCGTGCCCGCTCAAGCCCGGAAGCATCAGATCGAGCAGGACGACGTCGGGACGCACTCGAAGCACCTCCGAGACCGCGCGGTCGCCGCGCGTGACCAAAGTCACCTGCACCTGATGCAGACCGAGGTAATCGCTCGTGAGCCGACCCAGCCTGTCGTCGTCTTCGACGTAGACCACGGAGATGCTCTCCGCCTCGTGGCTCTGGCCCGCGCCCATGCCCTTCGAGTTTTACCCCAGACTGGCGGCAAGCGCGCCTCCGAAACATTTCGAAACATTCGCTTAGCGAGGGGGAAATGACTCGCGGGTAGCTAGATCATATGAAACAACACCGATCGACCTCGCTCACCCACATCGCACTTTCGCTGACTCTCGCTGGGAGCTCGCTTCTTGGCTGCGGATCCGGCGACGACTTGACCGCCTCGGCGGAGGCCGCCTCGGAGAGCGCCGCCGGGCACGAAAGAGGGCGCCGACACGGCCACGAAAGGCGGGGCGAGGGACCTCGGGAAGACGAACGAGGCTCTCTGTTCCCGGCCGATTGCCAGACGCTGCCGGCCCCCGGCGAAGGCAGACATGGGCCGGGGCCTCTGCACGAGGTCTACGACGGCGACGGCAGCGGTGAACTCGACGAGGTTGAGCTCGCTTCGCTGCACGCAGATCTGATCGCCGGATGCGAAGCGCGAAAGGCGCAGCTGCTCGCGGCCTACGACGTCGACGGAGACGGCGAGCTCTCGGAGACGGAGCTCGAGACCTTGCGTGCCGCCCGCGACGCGGAGCGCGAAGCCGAGCGCGCGAGCGACCTAGCCACGTACGACACCAACGGGGATGGCGAGCTCGATCGCGAAGAGCGCCACGCGATGTTCGACGCCAAACGCGCGGAGTTCGAGGCGGGCTTCGATGCCGACGCGAGCGGTGAACTCGACGCCACCGAACTGGCGTCGCTCTACGAGGCGATCAAGGAAGCCATTCGAAACGGCGAAGGTTTCGGTCGCGGCCGCCGATAGGGGTACAGAAGCAGCGGAATCTTCGACGCTTAGACGACCGCCGCCATCAGGTTTCGCACGGGTTCGGGACCTAGGGGTCGCGAGATCTCCGGACGGTCTTCGGACGAAACGCGCGCGTGACCGGCTCGGTCTGTGGTCTGGGAACTGATGCACAGTCTACCACCGCTCGGTGGGACACCTTCTAATCCTGCCGCCGACAATGAAGGCATGTACACCCGCAGAGCCTACAACTTCATCACCCGCCAAGAATGGGAAGCGGCTGGCTGCCGCGACGAGGGTGTGCCCAAGGACAACTGCGGCACGCGCTATCCCGGGATGACCGTGCACAAGCGGCTATCGGGACACGATCAGATCTTGAAGGACGCGTGTGGCAACTTGTACCGCCTACGCGGATTCGAGGCACTCAGGCCGGTGACCCGCGACGAGTACTTCAAGGTCCGCTAGGTAGGCACCAAGACTAAGAGGGGCCCTCAGCGACCTGCACCTCGAGATCACGGCACCGCGTTCAGAGCCCCTCGACCGCGGCTTGTCGGCTCGCGACATGCGCGCGCAGAGTGTCGACGGCTTGGCCAAATCGAGCGTCCTCCCGGAGCGCAACGTCGCTCAGCGTCGCCTCATGCGCGTCGTAGATGACCGCCATGTGCGCGCTGTTGAAGTGCTCTTCCACGAACTGCTTCGCGAGCTCCACGTAACGGGCGCGATAGGCGTCGACGTCGAGGAGGTAGCGAATGAGCGGCCACCGGGCGCTGACTTCGTTGAGCTCGAGGCTCAGAGGCGCTCGCCCGGTGGTGGCGAGGGCTTCGTTGTTGTCCCACGGGATCCAAGTGAGCACGCCCGCGTCCCCGTAGAGGAAGTAGTTGTGGGTCATGATGCCGTAGGTGTCCCAGTTCTGAATCACCTGGTTCACGGCGAGATAGCGAAGGAACCCGTCGACGTCGAAGACGGCCTCGAGCGATGCCATCCAAGCGGCTTCGTCGACGGTGCGGGAGGCATCATGCAGCACGTCGTAGAGCGCCCGCACATCCGCGAAGTCGGCGCCCTCTTCGTTGGTCTTTAGGTCAAACTCAGCCGTGTCGAAGGTGCCCTCGGCAAACGAGGCAGCATCGCCGTCGGGCTTGTAGAGGTTGCCGCCGTCGTCGGGGAACTGGTCTTTGTAGACCGTGTCGTCCACCTCTTCCACGAGGGTGTAGACGCCGACGAACTCCAGGCCCTGGCCCTTGTCGAGCCACACCTCGCAGAATGCAGCGTGAGCGGAGGGCACGCCGAAGGCGCGGAAGAGATCGCTCGCAGCTTTCTCTCGCATGAATGAGCTGTCTTTGTAGTTGCTGCCCAAGTTGAGCTGCTTGAATCCGAAGAACCGCTGGTTGTTGACGCTCGGGTAGACGTCCTCCCACTCATCGAAGTCGAGCTTGAAAGGGAACTTGTCGCTTCCGCTCCTGAACGCATCGCGGAGACTCGAGTTTCCCTTAAAGCGAATCCCCGTGTGCAGCCACCGGGCGCCTTGGAAGGTGAGCGTGGCCTCGGCCCAGATGGGCGTGAAGTCCAAGTCGGCGCCGCCGGGCCCCGGGCGCGTGGAGATGTTGGCGGACAAGTCCGCTTGCATCGCCGCCCAGTCCGCAGCCGTGATCGAGAGCTCGATTCGATGGACGGTGTTGTCGGGGAACACTGTGGCGTAGTCCGGCGGCATACCGTTCTCATGCGACTCAGGCGTCCACGTGGGGTTCTCGCGATCGATGGTTCCATCGACGAGTCCTGCGTCCGCGGCGGCGTCGGAGCGCGCAGCGTCGTTCACGCTGCCATCACCCAGGCCATTGTCGCTCACCGCACCGTCGAGAGGGCCGACGTCATTGCTCGGCGACACGTCCTCGCCACACGCTGCGGCCAGGCAGAAGAAGGCGGTCAGGACTACGGGCGCTAGGTTTGACTGCATGAACGATCCATCTCCTCCAAAGTGGCTGGCCGGGAGCTCCAGATGCGGACGATGGGGGGGCATCTTCGCCTGCCGGAGCTCCCGACCAGAGTGTGGCAGTGCAGGCCACGTGCCGGCCGCTATCGCCAGCCTAGACAAGTCACCGGACGCCGTCGGGTGCGATCTCCGCATCCCGTCGTGCGGTATCTGCAGTTCGCGGTGCCCTCTGCGCATGAGCCCTATTCCGGTTCGTCGTAGCGCTTCAGCTTGTCGTAGAGCGTCCGGAGCCCGATGCCGAGTCGTTCGGCCGCCGCCTTTCGGTTTCCATCCACCTCGGCCAGCGCCTGAAGCACGACCCGCTTCTCGAGCTCGGCCAAGGTCTCGGCCACCGGCTCCGCTTTGGCCGCGCGGGCTTGGGTCACCGGATCCATCCACAACGCTTCGGTCCCAATCACCCGGCCATCCGAGAGAATCGCGGCGCGCTCGAGCATGTTCTTGAGCTCGCGAATGTTGCCCGGCCAAGTGTGGCGCAAGAGAGCAGCTTCGGCCCCCGCATCCAAAGTCAGGCCCGGACGACCGAGCTCGCTCGCGATGACGCCAAGCAGCGCGCACGCGAGGGGCACGAGGTCTTCGGTGCGCGCCCGCAATGGCGGAAGCTCGATCGGAAAGACCGCAAGCCGATGGTACAGGTCCTCCCGAAAGGCCCCGGCTCTGATCTGCGCCCCGAGGTCGCGGTTCGTGGCGGCGATCCATCGCACGTCGACCCGGAAGGTCCGACTGCCCCCGAGCCGTTCAAAAGCGCCATCCTCCAGAACGCGGAGGAGCTTGGCCTGAAGGTTCGGGGCCAACTCACCGACCTCGTCTAGAAAGAACGTTCCACCGTCGGCGAGTTCGACGCGGCCTCTCCTCTGCTGATCGGCGCCCGTGAACGCTCCACGTTCATGCCCGAAAAGCTCACTCTCGAGCAGGGTCTCGGTCAGCGCCGCGCAGTTGATCGCGATGAAGGGATGTTCGCGACGCGGGCTCTTTTCGTGCACGTATCGAGCGGCGAGCTCCTTGCCGGTTCCGCTTTCTCCGAGCAGCAGCACGGAGGCCGAGGTGGCGGCCACCTTCGAAAGCGCCTCGACCACCGGCTTCATGGACGGCGCCCCATGGCTCAGCGGCAGCGCTCGACCGGGCCGGTTTCGCACCTCGCGCAGGGTCCGCAGCGCGCGACGCTCGATCGCACGATCGACCAGGAGGCGCAGGGCGTCGGGCGTCTTGATCGGCTTTTCGATGAAGTCGAAGGCACCTTGACGCATGGCCTCGACCGCGTCCGCTACGGTTCCGTGGGCGGTGAGGATGATGACTTCGGTGTCGGGCTGCTCCTTCTTCACCTCGGCAAGCAGAGCGAAGCCATCGCGGCGTGGCATTCGCAAATCGGTGATGAGCAGATCGAAGGCCTCCCGCTCGAGGTGGCGGGCCCCGGCGTCGCCGTCGGCCGCCTGAACGATCTCCCGCCCTGGGCCTTCCAGGCACTCGGCGACGAAGCTGCGGATGCCCTCTTCGTCATCTACGACGAGGATTCTCGTCATTTGGTGCCTTCTCCTTTGGGCAACACGATACAGAACACCGCGCCCCCGTCCGCAGCGTTCTCCGCGGTGAGCGAGCCCCCGTGACGTTCGACGAGTTGCTGGGCGATGGACAAGCCGAGCCCGGTTCCTTTGACCCGGGTCGTGAAGAAGGGATCGAAGACTCGGGCTTCGTTCCCCGGCGGAAGCCCGGGGCCCCGGTCTCGAACTCGAACCTCGAGGGCCTTCGCGGTTTCGCCGAGTGAAACCTCGACGACTTGCCCCGGCGCCGCTTGAGCCGCGTTCCGCAGGATGTTGAGCAGAACCTGATAGATTCGAGATTCGTCGCCGTAGAAGTCCGCGGATGCCTCGAGTCCACGGATCTCGAATCGCCCCTCGGGAACCTCATCGGCGGCTCGATGAACCAGCGCCGATAGATCGACGGTCTCCTTTTGTAGACTCGGAGTGCCCACGAACTCGAGGAGCTCCGTCGTCAGTCGTTCGAGACGCTCGGCTTCACTCACGATGCGCGCGATCTTCTTGGTTCCGCGTTCGTCCTCCGCCAGAGACTCCCCGAGAAGCTGAGCGTGTCCCTTCAGCGAGGCCAGCGGGTTTCGAATCTCGTGACTCAGGACCGACGCCATCTCTCCGAGCGCGGCGAGCCGCTTCTCGCTTGCACGTTCCTGCAGAACCGCCTCGTGGGCAAGCTGCGAGCGCCGCAACGCATAGGCGAGCACCACGAACAAAGACGACGCCAGCGCCGCCGCCAAGACCGTGATGCGCGTGTCGGCATGGAGCTTGGCGCCCAAAAAAGGCCGGGCATCAATCACCAGGAGCGGACGTTCGTGTGGTGGGCCCTCTGGACCCCGGAGTTCGGGCGGACGGCCACCGGGGGGCGGGGGTTCGCGCCGAGGCGGCGGGGGCTCGGATACGTGCCGGAGGAAGGCGCCATGCCGGGTGAGGCCCGGGCCAAGCGGTGCGCCCTCGACGATCGCTTTTCCGGCCGAACGCCACTCGCCGCGCCCTAAAGCCGCAAGGTACACGAGCCCTCGCGTCTCGTGCGCAGCTAGCACGGCTTCGAGCATCTCGTTCGACGGGGGCCCCTGAGACCTGCTCAGTGCGGATTCGACGCTGCGAGCCAAAGCCTCGACCTCTCCGCGATCGGCGGCGTCGGCGGCGCGCTCGACGGTGAGCCACGTCAGCCCTTGGCTCAGGAGCAACGAGACCACTGCAAGAATCGCCAGCGTGGGCAGCGCGCGAGAGAGTCGGTCGTTCATCGCTCAGCCCCAGTCTAAAGCGAGAGCGCCTGGCTCCGCGAGCGCGCCATCGGTGCAGATCGCGGCATCCGCGCTGGCGTCGTCTCCAGCCTCACAGGCCGCCAGCATCGAAAAGGCAAAGGCCGCCGTCGTGTGGGCGCCGAGCGTGGTCGTCCAGAGCTTCATGCCCCACGACGTACGCACGGCGTGTGCCAGTCGGAGCCGCTGAGGCAGGGCCGACCAAAGCAGGGGGCCCATGCGGTTTCCGCATGCCTCGGCGGATCCCGCAGACCGGGTGGTCGGTGGAACGAGGTCCCAGCGCCCTTCGAGCCAAGTCCAGCTCGAGCAGCTCTTCGATCGGTCGTGCCAAGAACCGCTTTGCGACCCCAGTCGGTGGGGCTTCGAGCTTAGCCTGAAGCGCTGCACGAACACCACCACGCCAGGGGGAGCGCCTCACCGTGGATCGTGCCGCAGGATGCGCGCGGCGGCGGGCGCCCGCTCCGGACGGAGCGAGCGACACCTGGCGAATCGAGCGTTCCTTGGGGGAGGCCCAACTGATATCCTCTCGCGCGGTGCGGAGCTTTGAAGAGGAAGTCCCCGCCCTGCCGGACCCTGAGAAAGAGGCGGCGGCCCGCGAAGCCGCAAAGGCATCGATTCGCGCGAAGGTCTCTGAAGGCTCGTCCTTCGATGCGGCCTATGTCGTCATGAACATCTTGTCGGCGATCGTCGCCTCTTACGGGCTGCTCGCCGACAGCGCCGCGGTGGTCATCGGCGCGATGATCATCGCGATGCTGTTGGGCCCGATCTCGGCGGCTGGCCTCGCGCTCGTCGACGGGAACAACCGGCTCCTCTGGCGGTCAACGATGACAGTCCTCGGGGGAGTCCTTCTGGTGCTGGCCACCGCCTTCGTCGTTGGATCCTTGCACGAGAGCATTCCTGCCACCCGAGAGATGTTGGTCCGAACCGCACCCAACTTCTTGGACCTGATGATCGCGCTCGGCGGCGGAGCGGCCGGAGCTTACGCCTCGATCTCGCCGAGGTTGAGCACGGCGCTGGTCGGTGTGGCGATCGCCACCGCCCTCGTGCCGCCCCTCGCGACCTCGAGCATGTTCTTGGCTCGCGGTGAATTCGCGCTGTCTGGCGGCGCCCTCTTGTTGGCGGTGACAAACATCATCGCGATTCAGTTCGCATCCTCCGTCGTCTTTGTCGTGAACGGCTTCCATCAGATGACGGACCGCCGGGATCGAAACTTGAGCCGGGTCGTAGAGAACGCAGCGAGTGCGCTCGCTTTGCTCGTGCTCGGCGCGCTGCTCGTGGCGAACCTCAATGGCACAATCGGTCTGCTCCTCTATCAGAACGCCGTCCGGCGAACGCTGCAGTCCGAGCTCGAAGGCTATCCTGGGTCGTATCTCGCCGACGTGCGCTTCACGCCGCAAGAGGACCGCGTTCTGGTCCGGGCGGTAGTGCGCAGCCCGAAGCCCTTCGCCGCGCCAGACGTAGCGGCGATGGAGCGTGCTTTACCCGAACGTGACGTTGGGGTGCACACCGAGCTTCGGATCCGGCACGTCAGCGTCGAAGTGATGTCCGCGAGCGGACCCGTCTACTCCGCCGAAGACACCGGGCCCGGCGATACACGCTGACCTGGATCGACCTGGACCTGCTTCGGACAAGCGGCCTGCTCCGCCGGCCCGCAGACGCAATCGCTCGCCCCCGGTCCACCACAAGAGCCGCGAAGGCGGCGCCCCGCGATCAAGACGCCGACACCCATGAGCAACGCGGTGATGGCGAACAGCACGAATGCAGCGACGAGCGTGAGTGCACTAGAAAGCATCGTACATGATGCTTTCCTGCTCCACGCCGAGCTCGAGGAGCATGTCGATCGTCGCCTTGATCATCGGAGGCGGGCCACACAAGTAGTACTCCGCGTCCTCGGGGGCCGGATGCTTCGCCAAGTAGTTGTCGCGGACGACCGCGTGGATGAAGCCGGTCGCGCCGCTCCACTCGTCTTCGGGTAGGGGCTCGGACAGGGCCAAGGTCCATTCGAAGTTTGGGTGCTTCTCGGCGAGCGCATCGAACTGCTCGACGTAAAACGCCTCTTTCTTGCTGCGCGCGCCGTACCAGAACGAGATCTTGCGCTTCGACCCGAGTCGAAGGAGCTGATCGAAGACGTGGGACCGGAGCGGCGCCATACCCGCGCCACCTCCGATGAAGACCATCTCTTTGTCGGTCTCACGGGCAAAGAACTCTCCGTAGGGGCCAGAGATCGTCACCTCGTCGCCGGGCTTCAGCGCAAAAGCCCACGACGACATCTGGCCCGGAGGTGTGCCCTCCGGGGCCTTCGGCGGCGGGGTCGCGATTCGGATGTTGAGCATGATGATCCCATGCTCCGCTGGGTAGTTGGCCATGGAGTAGGCCCGAGTCACCGGTTCGCTGACGCGCGACACCAGTTGAAAGAGCTCGTAGCGCTCCCACTCCGCGCGAAACCGCTCCGCGACCTCGATGTCCCGATAGGCGACCGTATGAGGTGGGCAGCTCAGTTGAACGTAACCTCCGGCCCGAAAAGGCACCGCCTCTCCTTCCGGCAGCTCGAGCACGAGCTCTTTGATGAAGGTCGCAACGTTGTCGTTCGAACGCACGCGGCACTTCCACTGCCGCACCCCAAAGACCTCCTCGGGGACCTCGATGGTCATCGGCTGCCGAACCTTCACTTGGCACGAGAGGCGGACGCCTTCCTTGGCCTCACCCCGCTTCACGTGCGCGGTCTCGGTCGGCAGCAACGCGCCGCCGCCCTCTTTGACCTTCACCTTGCACACGCCGCAGGTCCCCTTGCCGCCACACGCCGAGGGAATGAAGATGCCGGTCGATGCGAGCGTATCAAGCAAGCTTCGGCCGGGTCGCGCGACGAGGTCATGCTCCGATGCGCCCTCGAAATGGATGGCGACCTCACCCGCCGGGGAGAGCTTGGACTTGGCGACCAGGAGGACCAGCACCAGCACCAAGATCACGAGGGTGAAGGTCAGCACCCCGAACAGCGCGGTCAGCATCAAAGCTGAATCCCTCCAAACGCCATGAAAGCGATCGCCATCAGCCCGGTGATCAGGAATGTCAGCGGCAGACCACGGAGCTGCGCAGGGGGGTTGCTGTAGCGGAGCCGCTCGCGAATCGCGGCGAGCGCGACGACCGCGAGCGCAAAGCCGAAGCCGGCCCCGAGCCCAAAGACCGCGCTCTCACCCAGGCTATACTCGCGCTCCGCCATGAACAGCGAGCCGCCGAGGATCGCGCAGTTGACCGCGATGAGCGGCAAGAACACCCCGAGCGCCGCGTAGAGGGCGGGGGCCCAGCGATCGATCGCCATCTCGACGAGCTGAACGGTCGCCGCGATCGTTCCGATGAAGCAGAGGAACGTGAGGAAGGAGAGATCCACCGTCGCGAGCGACGGATGAAGCCACGCGAGCGCGCCCTCGGTCAGCACATGCGCGCGGATCAAGTAATTGAGCGGGCAAGTGATCGCGAGGACGAAGGTCACCGCTGCGCCTAGGCCGATTGCGGTCTCCACCCGCTTCGAGACCGCGAGGAACGAACACATGCCGAGGAAGTACGCGAGGGCCATGTTCTCCACGAAGGCGGCCTTCACGAAGAGGCTCAGGTAGTGCTGCAACATCAGTTACCCTCCTCGATCTGCTCCGGACGAAACCAACGCAGGACCCAGATGAAGATGCCGATGAGAAAGAAGGCGGCCGGAGACAACACGAGAAGCCCATTGGCGACGTACCACCCGCCCTCGGTGTCGAGCGGCAACACACTCACCCCGAAGAGGCGGCCGCTGCCGAACAGCTCGCGGACGAAGGCGACCAGAATGAGCACCATGCTGTAGCCCAAGCCGTTTCCAACCCCGTCGAGGAAGCTGCGCCAGGGTGGGTTCTGCATGGCGTAAGCCTCGGCGCGACCCATGACGATGCAGTTGGTGATGATGAGGCCGACGAACACCGAGAGCTGACGGCTGATGTCAAACAGATAGGCCTTTAGGATCTGATCGGTGATGATCACCAAGGACGCGATGATCATGAGCTGCACGATGATGCGGATGCTTGAAGGGATGCCGCGACGCAAGAGACTCACCGTCAAGTTCGAGAAGGCGACCACCACAGTGAGCGCCACCGACATGACCAGCGCGGTCTCGAGCTTGGTGGTCACCGCCAGCGCGGAGCAGATGCCCAGCACCTGAAGCGCGATGGGGTTGTTCGTGAACAGTGGATCGAGCAGGGCCTTCTTGCGCCGCTCGGTCTCCGCGGGGTCGAGCACATGCTCGCTCATCGCGCCGCTCCCCTCAGGCCCGCGAGGTAGGGACCAAAGCCGTGCTCACCCATCCAGAAGGCGAGCATGTGGGTGACCCCGTTGGTGGTGAGTGTGGCGCCCGAGATGGAGTCCACCCGATGCGGATCGGCCTCCGGGGGCCCAGCGCGCCCTTTTACCACCTGAAGTCGAACCGCACCGTGGGCGTCGAAGATCTTGCGCCCCGCCCAGAGCGCCCGCCAGCGTGGGTTGTCGACCTCACCGCCCAGACCTGGGGTCTCGCCGTGCGCGTAGTAGATGAGGCCGCGCACCGTTGTGCCGTCTCGATCGACCGCGAGGTAGCCGTAGAGGGTCGACCAGAGCCCCTTTCCTTCGATCGGCAGGATCACCCTCTCGATGCCGCCGGCGTCGTCGAGCGCCTCGTAGATCCGCGCGTGGGTCGGCACGCGGAGGACCTGCGCCGCGTTCGCGGGCGCGACCCGGGAGGTCTTCGGATCTTTGACGACGCGCCGTGGATCGAAGGCCTCGACGTCGACCGAGGTGTCGGCCTCTCCGGTCTCGAGCCGAATGATGCGCGGACGGATACGGGCCTCAAACTGCGCGCGCACCACCTCTCGAGTGATCGCCCCGCTCGTCGGCAGGAGCCCCGCGACCTCGAGGATCCGCTTCTCGCGGTCGAGCGCTTGGTTCTCCGCCTGGCGCGGCGCCAGGCTGACCGCCGCACTCGAGACCAACACCGAACACACGAGCGCGACCGCCAAGGCGAACAGGACGGTGTAGAGCGGCCCGCGGTTCATGCCGCACCTCGGCCGTAGCGCTTGCGACGCCAACGCATGTTCGCCTCGACCACGAAGTGATCGATGAGCGGCGCGAAGACGTTCATGAACAAGATCGCGAGCATCATGCCCTCGGGGTAGGCGGGGTTCACCGCGCGCACCAAGATGGCGAAGAAGCCGATGCCCACCCCGTAGAGCAGTCGTCCGCGATCGGTGAAGGCCGAAGAGACGGGATCCGTTGCCATGAAGACGGTGCCAAACGCAAAGCCGCCGAGCACCAGGTGCCAGTGAAAGGGCACCGCCAACATGGGGTTGGTCGTGGGGTCGGCGACGTTCATGAGCGTAGCCGCGAGAAAGGCCCCTGCAACCACGCCGAGCATGGTCCGCCAGGAGGCGACCTGCGTCAGCAGCAGGAGTCCCGCTCCGAGCAAACAGAAGAACGTGCTCGTCTCGCCCATGGAGCCCGGGTGGAGCCCGAAGAACGAGGTGGTGAACGAGAGATCCGCCACCGTTATCTCGCCCGCAGCGAGCTGCGAGAGGGCGGTGGCGCTGCTGATCGCGTCGGGCGGCATCGCCGCGACCCAGACGTCGCCCGAGATCTGAGCGGGATAGGCGAAGAACAGGAACGCGCGAACGACCAGCGCCGGGTTCAAGAAGTTCATCCCGGTACCGCCGAAGATCTCCTTGGCGAAGATGACCCCAAAGGCGACGCCGAGCGCGAGCTGCCACAAAGGAAGAGACGGCGGGAGCGTGAGCGGCACCAAGAAGCCGGTGACAAAAAAGCCCTCGTTGACTTCGTGCTTTCGCAGGGAGGCGAACAACACTTCGATGGCGCCGCCGACCGCGAAGGTCACGACGAGCTGCGGAACGAAGTAGAGCGCGCCGAGCACCAAACAGGCCACCGGGTCCGCCGCGGAGTAGCCGAGTCCGAGCTGCGCGTAGAGCGCAGACTGCCAGCCGGGGAGCGGGGCGCCACCGCCGCCCACCCACAGATGCGATTGATAGCCGGTGTTGTAGATCGCCATCCCCATACAGGGCATGAGCGCGATGACCACGATCATCATCATGCGCTTGAGGTCGAGCCCGTCCCGCACGTGCGCGGCGCCGCGAGTCACGTGCCCGGGGGTGTAGAGCAGGGTGTCGACCGCCTCGAAGAGGGGATTGAGTGCATGCAAGCGGCCTTGCTCCTCGAAGAGCGGACGCGCGCGGTCGAGCCAGCCCCGAAGCATGGCTAGGCCTCCGCCTCGAGCTGATCGAGGGCGGTTCGAAGCAGCGGTCCGTACTCGATCTTGCTCGGAGAGACGAAGGTCATGAGCGCCACGTCATCCTCGTCGAGTTCGAGGGCACCGAGTGCCTCGAGGCGCTCGAGATCCTGGGAGACCAAGGCGCGGGCCAAGAAGGTCGCGAGGATATCCATGGGCATCACGCGCTCATACTGGCCGATGGGCACGATCGCTCGGTGTCCGCCGTGGGTGTCGGTCGTGAAATCAAAGGCCTTGGGTCGCCAGAAGCTGGCGAGAAAGACGCGGGCGCTCGAGAAACGTCGCACACCCGGTGCGAGCCAGCCGAGGAACTCTCGCTCTCGCTGCTCTGCGAGCAGCGAGACCTGCTGGTGGAAGCGACCGAGATAGCCCGATACATCGCCGCTCGCGACACGGCCCGACAAGACCGAACCCGAGATGACTCGCACCTCGGCTCCTTCACGCATCTCACCGACGAGCAGTTCTTCGAGGCAGGCGCCGACCTGCGTCTCGATGAGTCGTGGGCGCAGCGCCGCGGGGCCAGCGACGCTCACGATGCGGCGGTGATCGAGCCGACCCGTGGCGAGGAGCCTTCCGATCATGAGCGCGTCCTGAAGACCGAGGTGCCATGCCACGTGATTGCGGCTCACCGGGAACAAACGGTGGATGTGCAGACCCGCAGAGCCGGACGGGTGGGGCCCGCTGAAGACCTCGAGCTTCGTTCGTGCGGGCAACTTTGCCCCGCCGAGCTTCTTGGCAACCTCGGGATCGGCGCACAAGAAGACCGGCCCGTCGCCCAAGCGAGTGAGCGCCTCGAGTGAGCGTAAGAGCTCATCCTCGCGTCCGTCGAGAATCACGCCCGAGCTCGGCGCGAGCGGCTGGGTATCCGACGCGGTGACGAAGATGGCGCCGGGGATAGCGTTCGGCAAAGGAGTTCGTCCATACGGACGCTCTCGAAGCGCGGTCCAAGCGCCAGACTCCTGGAGCAGACGTCGAAGCTCGGTGCCCGACGCGAGAGCACCGGTCGGCTGAGCGAAGCTGATCTCGTCCGCACCTTCGACTTCGATCACCACCGACTCGATGCGGCGCCGCGGACCATAGTGAATCGCAGCCACCTTGCCGCTCGCCGGCGAGGTCAGGTGCAACGCGCCCCGCTGACGCGCCTCGAGCACAGGGGTCCCGATGCGCACGCGCGCGCCCACTTCGACCAACGGATGCAGCCGCACCCCCGCGTGGTCGCTGCCCAGGACAGCCACGTGCTCAACGACTCGCCCGCGTTCGACATCGAGCGAAGGCGCCCCCGGTATCGGGATGTCGAGCCCCCGGCGTGTGTGATGTCGTCTCATGTCCACGCGGTCGCAGTGCAATGCGAGGGACGCCGAGGGTCAAGGAGAAGCGGTGATTGCGGCGGGTGCACAGAAGGCGCGTCGCCCCCGCACCGCGCATCGGTTGCCGTCATCCGCCGGAACGCACGAGGGGAAAGGCGGGTGGACAGGGGGCACATCCCTTGCTCTCTTTCACCCGAGGAGGTCGTTATGAGTCAAAGCGCAGTCGTCTACACCAAGGATGTCCACAGTGTCCAAGCGAGCGCCACGGTCCGGGATGCGGTCTGCGGGATGGTAGAGCAGAAGGTCAGCTCTGCCTTGGTGCTCGATGGGGCGAAGCCGGTGGGCATCTTCACCGAGCGAGACGCCATCCATCGAGTCCTGGCCAAGGGCCTCGACGCCAACACCACGCGGGTCGATGCGGTGATGTCGAAGGACCTCGAGACCATCTCACCGGATACGCGGATCGCCGAGGCGATCGAGATCATGAAGGCCGGGAAGTTTCGTCACCTTCCGGTGATGAGTGGTGACGCAGTGGTCGGCATCGTGTCGGTCGGTGATCTCACGCAGGTGGTCACCCGCGAGAACGAGCACCTGGTCGGCTACATCACTGGCACGTATCCGGGGTAGGTCTGGCACCGAGCGCCCGCGACAAACTCAGATCCGAAAGCTGAAGCCCACCGATGCAGAGAAGTCGGCGACTGCGCCGTCGAGGCCGTGCTGCGTGAAGAAGTCGAGCTGCAGGTCCGGCGTGAACAGCCACATCAACCCCGCGTCGACCTGAAAGAAGTCGCCGCGCGCGTCAAAGGACGTGCGCCCATACGACTCCACGAACAACGTGAGGGTCTGCGAACCGATGGGCACCGCGAAGTTGAGCTGCGCGAGGTGTAAAAGGCGAGCGAAGCGTCCCGCGGAGTCTTCGGGCACGTCCGCGCCAAGGTTACCGAACAGGCCCAGACCACCGGGCAGCGCCCAGGCGATCGCCGCGCGGAACTCGGGCACCACAACCCCTGAGGTGAAGGCGCCCCCGCCGGTCGGAAAGAAGACGTCGCTCATGAGCGCGAGATCGGGAAGCCAACCATCGTTTTGAAGCGGCTGAAACTTCATGCCGAGCGCGGTGTCGCTCCAGGCGAGGTCTCCGCCGGTGGGACCGCTTTGTAGCCCCACCAAAGAGGTGATCACTCGAGCCTCGAAGCCTTCACCGATGCCGAACCGCAGGCCCACCGGAAAGCTGAACTGGTGGTCGTCGCTGCCGTTGACGAAGGTGTACAGCACGCCGGTCTCAGCGTTGAGACGCTGGGCTTCGACGACGACGGCGGTGTTGCCGTTTCCCGGACGATCGGTGGCGATGTTCGAGGCGTGGACTGGAACGCTCACGAGGAGCGTCGAACTCAGCAATACAAACCCGCGCATGCGCCCCCTTAGCATGCGCGCGAGCTGTGCGCAGCCAGGAGACGCATGCTAGAGGGCTGCACATGCTTCGATCTCGACCCTTGCTCGGAAGCGCCATCGCGCTCGGCCTCTTTCTGGCACCGGCTCCTTCGCGGGCGGAGTTCGATCCTGAGTTTCAGCTCTGGACCGCCCTGTTTCTCGACACGAATCGCAACGACCCCGGGCTGGCCTTGTGGCTCGACCTGCACGCGCGACGCGCGGATGCAGGGGCGGTCGGCATCGTTCGTCCCGGTGTCGGCTACCGCTTCGATCGTTCTTTCGTCGTGCACGCCGGCTACGCGTGGACCCCGGTGGTCCCGGACGGCGGTGACACCGAGCACCGACACCAACTCTGGCAGCAAGTCTTGTGGACCCCGGCGATGCCCGCCCAGTGGTCGATGGCCTGGCGCCTCCGGATCGAGGAGCGGTTCTCCACCGCGGGTTCGGACGTCGCCCTTCGAGCACGCTTCTTCGGTCGTGGCGCCTACGCCGTGCCTGACACGCCCGTGCTGCTCGTGCTCTGGGACGAGCTGCTCATGAACCTCAGCGACGCCGACTGGGGTCCATCCGTGGGCCTCGGTGAAAACCGACTCTTCGCCGGCCTGGGCTTGGCGAGCGCGGAAGGCTTTCGCGTCGAGTTCGGCTATCTGAACATCATGCTGCGCCGGCCGACAGCACCGGATGCCCTCCTGCACAATATCGCGCTGAACATGTTTGTCACTTTTCCCTGACCGCGGGTGCTTCTAACTCATCGGAATCTCAGTTCATGCGACATTTTGTCGCGCTACGACTTCCGAGTGCGTTGAGGTTGCCGCCGGGTGAGGGAGGTCTTATGGGTCTCGCCTGGTGGAGCACGCATGCTGAACCTCGGAACCCCAAAAAAGGTCCTTTTGACCGCACTGCTGAGCGCGTCGACGCTCGCCTTGGGCTGCCAGCAACCCGTCCAGAGCGATCAGGCCCGCGGCGAGGTGCTCTACGCCAACTGCGTCTCCTGCCACATGGCTGAGGGCTGGGGTGACCAGAAGATCGGGGCGCCCGCCATCGCGGGCCTGCCCGAATGGTACATCGAAGCTCAGCTTCTGAAGTTCCGCTCCGCGCAGCGCGGCAGCCACTTCGACGACATCGGCGGCATGAAGATGCGCCCGATGTCGCTCGCCCTGCTCCACGAGCGCGACGTGGGCATCATCTCGGCGCATGTGGCGAAGATGCCGCCGCTTCGGAAGGGTGCGACGCTTCAGGGAGACGCCAAGAAGGGACAGGGGCTCTTCGCCACCTGCGTGGCCTGTCACGGCCCCACCGGACTCGGCAACGAAGCCCTGCGCGCACCGCCCCTGGCCGGCCAAGACGACTGGTACGTCGTAGGTCAACTGCAGCACTTCAAGGCTGGTATCCGCGGCACCAACCCCGCGGACGTCAGCGGCGCGACCATGCGGCCCATGGCGATGGTCCTCGCGGACGAACAGGCCATGCGCGACGTCGCGGCCCACATCCAGACGCTTTCCAAGTGACGGAGATACGACCCATGCACGCTCCCGACGAGGCTCAGAAACTCGCCAAGACCCTGTTCGTCCTGACCATGCTGGGCGTAGTGGCCTATGCCGCCGCTGCGTTCCTGCTGGTGCGCTGAGAGGAAAAAAGCATGTACGAGCGCTTCTTCACCGCGGCCTCCACCTACGCCCGGGACATCGACTATCTCATCCTCCTGATCCTGGTTTGCGTGGGCTTCGGGTTCATCGTCGCCGAGATCGTGTTCTTCGGTTTCATCTTCAAATTCCGCGCACAGGATGGCGTGAAGACCCAGTACGTCACCGGGGAGGAGAAGTCGCAGAAGAAGTGGGTGAGCATGCCGCACTACCTCGTGTTGGTGCTGGACGTCCTCATCGTCATCGGCGCGCTCAAGGTCTGGTCGGACATCAAGATCGAAATGCCGGAGCCCGACGCAAAGATCCGGGTGATCGGCCAGCAGTGGGCGTGGAGCTTCGTGCACGAAGGCGCGGACGGAAAGCTCGACACCGCAGACGACATCCGCACCGTGGAGGAGCTGCACGTGGAGGTGAACAAGACCTATCACTTCCTGCTTGAGGCCCGAGACGTGCTGCATAGCTTCTCGGTGCCCGCCTTCCGCCTGAAGCAGGACGCCGTTCCGGGTCGCGTCATCACCGGCTGGTTCAAGGCCACCGAGACCGGCACTTTTGACATCCAGTGCGCCGAGATCTGCGGCGTCGGCCACGGCATCATGGCCGCACGCATCATCATCGACTCACCCGAGGACTACGCGGCCTGGGTGAAGAAGGGCGGCCCCACCGCGTTCTGGGCGGCGAGCAACGTCAAAGCACCCGGAGCCGCCAAAGCGGCGATCGACGCCCCCACCCCCACCCTGACGGCGAACAACGCCGCGCCCCTGCCCCAGTAGGACCCGAGGAAGTTCACGCGATGAGCACGCAAGAGACTCACGATCACGGCCATGGAGATGGCCACGCCCACGAGCCCCAGAGCTTCCTGAGCAAGTACATTTTCCCGCTCGATCACAAGATGATCGCGATGCAGTACTTGTTCACCGGTATGGCCATGGCGTTGATTGGTGGCTTCACCGTCTACGTCTTCCGCATGCAGCTCGCCTTCCCCGGCGCGCACGTGCCGGGCTTCGGCATGGTCTCGCCCGACCGCTACAACATGCTGGTCACCTCGCACGGGACCATCATGATCTTCTGGGTGGCGATGCCGGTGCTGATCGCGGCGCTGGGCAACTATCTCATCCCGCTCATGATCGGCGCGGACGACATGGTGTTCCCGCGCATCAACCGGCTCTCCTATCAAATCTTTCTTCTGAGCGCGCTGGTCCTCATCTCGAGCTTCTTCGTCACGGGTGGCGCCTTCGGCGGCGCTTGGACCGCCTATCCCCCTCTGTCTGCGCGCGGCGACTACAACGCCACCGGGCTCGGCTCCAGCCTCTGGCTCGTCGCGGTGGCCCTCGAGTTCGTGGCCTTTCTGCTCGGCGGCATCAACTTCATCACCACGGCGATGAACGCCCGAGCGCCGGGCATGAAGCTCACAGACATCCCCATGGTCGTGTGGATGATCGTGCTCGCCAGCATCATGTTCATGGCCTCGGTGGGCCCGCTGGTCGCCGGCGCCATCATGCTGCTCTTCGACCAGCAGCTCGGCACGGCCTTCTTCGACCCAAACCGCGGAGGTGACCCGGTCCTTTGGCAGCACCTGTTCTGGTTCTTCGGTCACCCGGAGGTCTACGTGGTGCTCCTACCTGCCATGGGCATCGTGGCCGAGGTCATCACCACCTTCGCGCGCAAGAAGCTCTTCGCTTACAAGACGGTGCTCTACACCGCCGCCGCCACCGGCATCATCGGCTTCTTCGTCTGGGCCCACCACCAGTTCATCGCTGGCATCGACCCGCGGATGGCGAGCCTCTTCACGATCACCACGCTCATCATCTCGGTCCCGGTGGCGGAGATGTTGTTCGTGTACATCGCCACCTTGTACGGCGGCTCCATCCGGCTCACCACCCCCATGCTGTGGGCGCTGGCGTTCATCGCCGAGTTCTTGCTCGGCGGCGTGACCGGCATCTTCCTCGGTGCGGCCGGCTCCGACATCTACTTCCACGACACCTACTTCGTGGTGGCGCACTTTCACTATACGTTCTTCCCCATCGCGTTCATCGCGACCTTCGCCGCCATCACGTACTGGTTCCCCAAGATGTTCGGCCGGATGATGGACGAACGGCTCGGCAAGATTCACTTCTGGATCACGATCATCGCGTTCAACTTCATCTTCATCCCGCTGTTTCTGACCGGAGCCGCCGGAGACCACCGCCGCATCTACAACTACCAGCACTTCCCCGAGCAGTGGACGCCCACGCTTCAGAACCTGCGGATCCTCGCCACCTACGCCTTGCTCGTCATGATCGCGGCCCAGGTCATCTTCTTTGTGAACTTCTTCAAGAGCCTGAAGAGCGGACCCAAGGCCGAGAAGAACCCATGGAAGGCCAACACCCTCGAGTGGGTCGCGCCCTCCCCTCCGCCGCACGGTAACTTCGAAGAGATGCCCACGGTCTACCGGGGTCCCTACGAGTACGGACATCCCGACCGCGAGCTCGACTACTGGCCTCAGAACGAGCCGGCCTGAGGAGGCACATCCACATGATGGTCAAACCACTTGCAACGAACCGTTCCTCCTCCGGCATGTCCACGGGCAAGCTCGCGGTCTGGTGGCTCATCGCCTCCGAGATCGTGATCTTCGGCGGCGTGCTCGCCTCGTATCTCATGTTCCGCCTCGGTCACCCCGAGTGGGGCGCCGCGGCTTCGCACACGAACACCTGGGCCGGCGCGCTCAACACCATGGTCCTGCTCACGTCGAGCTTGTCGGCGGTGCTCGCGCATCAGGCGGCCGAGCAAGGAGACGGCAAGAAGGCGGCAAGGTTCCTCTACTTCACGGTCCTCGGGGCGCTCATGTTCCTCGTGATCAAGAGCTTCGAGTGGACCCACGAGATCGGCCTTGGCTTCACGCTTCAGAGCGGGGGCTTCTGGTCGTTTTACTACCTCGCGGCGGGCATCCACGCCGCCCACGTCATCGCGGGCGCCATCATCATGATCTGGGTCGCCGCCTACGCCAAACGCAACGAGGAGCTCCAGCGGGTCGAGTACATCGGCATCTACTGGCACTTCGTCGACATCGTGTGGATCTTCCTCTTTCCGCTCCTCTACATCGCCAAGTAACCGGGGTCATTCATGTCGCATTCGGAAGCAGCGCACCCTCATACGAACTACGTAAAGATCTGGGGCATCCTGGTGGTGCTCCTCATCGTGAGCATCTTGGGACCTGAGCTCGGACACCCAGTGATCACCTTGGTCACCGCGTTTGGTATCGCCTTCGTGAAAGCCTATCTCGTGGCGATGAAGTTCATGCACCTCGACCGCGAGCCCAAGTTCGTCATGTACTTCGTGGCCACCACGCTCGCGTTCATGGCCTTACTCTTCGCGGGGGTAGCCCCGGACGTCATGCTGCACGACGGCAAGAACTGGGACCACAGCGCGGCCAAGCAAGTCGTCGAGACCGGGCAAGCGCTCCAGGGCGAAGGCCAGGGCCATTGAGGTCATGACCACCGTGACCTCCACCTCCGCGGTGCGCCCCGAGCCGCGTCCCAAGAAGAAGATCGCGCACAGTGGTGTGATCGGCATGCTGGTCTTCGTTCTCACGGAGATCATGTTCTTCGCCGGCCTCATCTCTGCGGTGACCATCACGCGCTCCACCGCGCTCATGAACATCTGGCCCCCGCCCGGTCAGCCGCGCCTGCCGGTCGAAGAGACCCTCATCAACACCGCGGCCTTGCTGCTGAGCGGCGTTCTGCTGGGCGTCGCGCACTTCCGCTTCAAGAAGTCCCCGGAGCTGGTCAAGGCGCCCCTCATCGCCGCCATGTTACTCGGCGCGGCCTTCGTCGGTCTGCAAGGGGCCGAGTGGGTGGCGCTCCTCGCACAGGGCCTGACGCCCCAGTCGAGCGCGCACGGCGCGTTCTTCTACCTCATCGTCGGCATCCACGGACTGCACGCCCTCGCAGCGATCGGAGGCCTCGCGTACGTGCTGCGGCGCGCTCAGCAAGGTCGGCTGATCGCCAGCGAGCTCCATACCGCCGAGATCTTCTGGTACTTCGTGGTGCTCCTCTGGCCCGTGATCTACGGACGGCTGTACTTCTGAGATGGATTGATGCGCTGGACTTGGGTCATCACGGTTTCGCTCTTCTTCGCGCCCGCGCTCGCGCTCGGCTGTGCGGTCTGCGGCACCGGACCCGAGCGCAGCCGCGCCGCCTACATCAGCATGACCGCGCTCTTGAGCCTTCTCCCACTCACGATGCTTGGCGCGCTGGTGTGGCTCTTCGTTCGGCGCCTTCGGCGTCTCGAGCCCAAAGAAGGACCGCCACCTCGGGAAGTGGTCAGCGAGCCATCAGGGCCCTGAGCTTTCCGAGCGCCTTGTCCTCGCGGTCCTCGAAGTCGACCGAGTCGACGAGCGTACCGCTCCGATCGAGCAAGAGGATGAGCGAGGTGTGCTCGTAGTTGTACGAGTCTCCGGCAGGAACCTTGTTGGCCACCACGCCGAAGTTCCCACACATACGTTCGATCTCGAGCCGCGGACCGGTGAGCCCAAGGATTCGCGCGTCGAAGGCCGAAAGGTACTCGGCCAGCTTCTCGACGGTGTCGCGCTCGGGGTCCACCGTGACAAACACGAAGCGCAGCTTGTCGGCATCCGGTCCCAAGGCGGTGAGCCACTTGCCGGCGGTGACCAGCGCGGTCGGACACACATCCGGACACGA
Organism: Deltaproteobacteria bacterium; assembly: GCA_011526105.1. Taxonomy (GTDB): domain Bacteria; phylum Myxococcota; class Kuafuiibacteriia; order Kuafuiibacteriales; family Kuafuiibacteriaceae; genus WYAZ01. Next base: position 51,217 of record WYAZ01000129.1, read on the forward strand.
GGTGAAGCCGAAGAAGAGCGCGGTGGGTTGGCCGCGGAGGTTTTGATCCGTAAACGCCGCCTTGGACTTCACCTCGGTGAGCGAAAACGGCCCGCTGGGACGTGGCTCATCGCGCTTCTTCAGGCCGAGGCCGAGCACCCCGAGGCCGATGAGTCCCAAGCCGAGGAGGACAAACAGCGAGGTTCTAGAGTTCATCGGATCGCAGCCCCCGGCCGAGACGCGGGCTGAGACCCGGGCCCTTTGGAGCCCAGCGGCATCACCTGGAGCTCAATCTCGACGACCCCCGCCTTCTCGAAACGCAGGACCATGGGCAGCTTCTCACCGAGCGCGATGGGACGGTCCAGCTCGAGGAGCATGAGGTGCGTGCCGCCCGGCGCGAGGCTGAGCTGTCCGCCCTTGGGCACGACGAGACCGTCCTTGATCGGCCACATCTTCATGACGCCGCCGGTGTTGGACATGCCGTGGATCTCGACCCGACCCGCGCGGGGAGACTCGGCGGACAGCAGGCGATCTTCGGGACCGCGGTTTTCGATCGTGAGGTATCCGGCCCCGGTACGGGTGCCCGGTGGTGTGGCTCGGGTCCACGCCGCGGTCACCGTCAAGGATGACTCGGGCGGCGCGCTCCTCGAGATCGCGGGCGCAACCGCGAGTCCGAGCGCGATGAACAAGACGTGTCGATGCATGCGTCTCGATAACACGTGCGTCCGAAGAGGCAACAGGACAGGTTGACGCGCGGCTCAGCGGGCGCGCCGTCGACGCCGAGCTCTCATGACGAACCAGCCGACGACGAGAAAAGCCCCTACAGGCAGAGCGAGGTCGGCGAGCGCGAGGGGGTCGCCGTCTTCCTCGTCCTCGTCCTCGCCCGCAGGGACGAAGTTGGAGGCCACGTCGAGCGTATGCTCGCCGAGCTTCGTGCCCGATTCACCCTCGGCCGCGATGACGCCGGACGGTCCGAGATCATCCGACGCGCGCAGGGCATCATCGCCGAGCCCGCCCCCACGTGCCGCGCCCCGTGCCGCATCGTCGGCGAGTGATCCCGCCGCCGCCCCCGCCGCGGCGGGCTTCGCGAGCTTTGCCGCCCCGACCGCGCCTGCCTTTCCCACCGCTTTACCCGCCACCGTCTTGCCCGAAGTGCCCGCGACCTTCGCGAGCCCCTTCGCGAGGGCCCCCCAGAAGGCATGGGCCGGCGCCTCGAAGGAGAAGAGCAGAAGCAGGATGAGCCCGAGCCTGAGCATGGCGCATGATTTCCGCGGTGTCCGGCCGGCGTCAACCCGGGCGCGTTTCAGACCTGGAATGCACGTGCTAGAACGAACCCATGTCGAGCGCACTCACCGCCGTCCTACTCCCGGCTCTCCTGGCCGCCCCGGTAGGTCCCCTGCCCTTCATCGAGGACGATCACCTACAGGCCGAGAAGACCGCGATCGCAACCGGAAAGCTCATCGCCGTCGATGTCTGGGCCACGTGGTGCCACACCTGCCTGTCGATGAAGAACTTCGTGCTCACGGACCCCGAGATGAAGAAGCTCGCGGACGCACACGTGTGGCTTTCGCTAGACTACGACCTCGAGAAGAACGCGCGTTTCTTTCAGGCGTATCCGGTCGATGTGTTCCCGACCTTCTTGGTGATCGATCCCAAGGCCAAGAAGGTCGTGTCGCGATGGGCGGGGTCCGGCACCGTCGAGCAGATGCTGCGCTTCTTCGCTGAAGCGAGCGGCAATCTCACCGCTCCCTTGAGTGCGGGCCGACAAGCCATGGCCACCCGCAACTACGAGGAGGCCGAGAAGCTGTTCGCCTCTGCCCTGGCTTCGGAGAAGACGCCGGCCCGCCGCACCGAGATCCTCGCCGCGCTCATCGAAGCCGCGAGCCGCAACAGCCCCAAACGTTGTGCGGAGCTCGGTCTCTTGCACATGGACACCACCGATGACACCGCGCCGGGCATCGACTTCATCGCCTGGACCGCCGGCTGCGCCGAGCAGCTCGAGGACGCCGAGCAGAAGAAGGCGCTCTGGACACGCGTGCGCGATCGCTTGCTCCGCGCCCAAAAGGCGGGGCTCCGAAACTTGAGCCCGGATGATCGCTCCGCTGTCTACGACACCCTCGCCTCTGCGCACGGCGCGCTGGGAGACGAGAAGGCCAAGCGGAAGGTCTTTGAAGCCCACGCCAGGGAGCTCGAGGCCGCCGCCAAGAAAGCTGCGACCCCCGAGGCTCGCGCCACCTACGACGCGTATCGTCTCGCGTGTTATCTCGAGCTGGGACGTCACGCGGACGCCGAGAAGATGTTGCGGGCTTCCGAGGCCGCCCTGCCCAAAGACTTCAATCCGTCGTGGAGGCTCGCGGTTCTGTATCACGCACAGGGCAAGGTCGAGCTGGGCTTGGCCGCGATCGAACGTGCGCTTTCGAAGGGCTACGGCCCGCGTCGGGCTCGGCTTCACACCACGAAGATCGACCTGCTCCTTAAGAAGGGCGCGCACAAAGAGGCGCTCGTCGCGATCGAGGCCGCGCGCAAGGACCTCGCCCGGCTCGACCCCGCGCTCATTCGAAAAACCTGGACCGAGCAGCTCGACGCCAAAGAGCAAGAGGCCCGCGGCAAGTCAAAGTCGTGACCAAGGCGCGGTCGCGCCCCCGGTCAAAGTCCCGCGCCACAGTGCTTGCAGTGCTTGGCGTCCCGGTCATGCCCCTCGCCCTTGCAGCTCGCACAGACCCTGGGACCACGCGCGCCCGCACGCGCGAACTCGGCGGTCACGATGCCGGTGGGCACCGCGATGATCGCGTAGCCCAGAAGCATGACCACCGAGGCCACGGCTTGCCCGAGTGGAGTGGCGGGCGAGATGTCGCCGTAGCCCACCGTGGTAAGGGTGACGATGGCCCAGTACACGGACATCGGGATGCTGGTGAAGCCTGATTCGGCCCCTTCGATGAGGTACATGATGGCTCCGAGAAGCACCGCGAGCGTGAGCACGGAGGCCAAAAAAACCGTGATCTTGATGCGGCTCGCGGCGAGTGCGGCCATGATGACGTCCGCTTCACCGAGGTAGTTGATGAGCTTCAGCACGCGGAAGACGCGAAGCACACGAAGTAGCCTCACCATCACGAGGTAGTGCGTGCCCGGAAAGAAGACACTCAGATAGGCGGGCAGTACCGCGAGCAGATCGATGACCCCAAAGAAGCTCGTGGCATATCGGATGGGCCGAGCGAGGCAGTACAGCCGAAGCACATACTCAATCGTAAAGACGACGGTCAGCACCCACTCGGTGATGCGGAGAAAATCGCCATAGTCGTGTCGAAAGCTCGCGACGCTCTCGAGGGCCACCACGAACCCGCTGAGCAAGATGGCGATGATGAGCCCGAGGTCGAACGCCTTGCCCTTCGGGGTGTCCGACTCGAAGATGATGACGAAGAGGTCGTGCCTCAGGCCAGGGCCCGGCTTCCAATCTGCTGGGTTTGTCAGAGGGCCTCCTGTGACATGGGTGGAGTCTAACGCGGGTGGCGTCCGAGCGCGAAATCCTAGGTCGCTGCCGGGGGCCACGGGAACCCGAGAAGGAGCTTTCCGGGCCCGGTTTGACAGATGGGACGGATGAGTTCGAGCAAGACGTAGGTTATCGTCGATCCATGTTGCTCCCGATCATCGTCAGCTCGGTCGCGATCGCCAGTCCCCTGCCATCGTTCACGCTCGAGGACCAGTTTGAGCGATCGCATCGGGCTACCGATCTGTTTGATGGTCGTCCGGTGATCATCGTCGGCGGTGATGAACGCCAGTCCGACGATCAGATCCGCGACTGGGCCAAAGCACTTCGAGGCCGCTTGGGTCCGGAGGTTCGAGTCTTCGGGCTGGCCAACCTCGATGGTGTACCGTTCTTCGTCCCCAACCAGTCGGTCCGCAACGGCCTGAAGGAGAAGAACCCAAAGACCATCGTCTTGTGCGACTGGGACGGACGCGTCTTCGAGCGACTCGGCTTCGAGGAGGACACGATCTCCGTGCACGTTTATGACGGAAAAGGTCGGTTACTGATCAAGATTCGCGGGCCGACGAGCCCGGACCGCTTGGAGTCGATCGTGCGCGTCATCTCAATGCCTCAGGACCGCCGCCCCAAGCCGAAGACGCAGACGGCCACTGCGGCGGGCCGCTAGTCCCCTGGCCTGGTGTCCCGTCCGAGAAGTTCGATCACGTTCGCGCTTGTCCTTTTCGCCCCTGGCCGACGCGCGGCCTGCGGCCGCCCTTTCGGGCTCCTCGGTCATTGGGGGCGACCCAACTCCCTTCGTAGCGCGC
>WYAZ01000130.1 GCA_011526105.1 Deltaproteobacteria bacterium
CTGCTCGCCGCGACGCCTTTGGCTCTCGTCGGTTGAATACAGAGAGTATTCGCCCTCCTCGCGCGACGACCAGACACGAAGATTGCTCGCCGAATTTCGCTAGCCTCCACGTTTCCAGGGGACTAGACGTCGATCAAGGCCGGAGGCAGGAACTCGGCCGCTTGCCCTGGCTCTCGAGATGAGCTCTAGGCCGGGAACTCGGGTTCGATCGAGGGAGGTGAGCCGGCGAGGCTCCGGATCCAGAACACGAGGATGGCCACGGTTCCCCAGGTGAGGCCGACAACGACGCCCGCATCGATGATGCCGCGCCAAGGCTGAGCGAGCATTCGCATGAGCAGGATCAGCGTGATGACCCCCAAAGAGATGCTCCAAGAGACGATGAGTCGCTTCTTGGTGGCATGCAGCAGGCCCATCGCCACCAGCGGCGCGAGCAGCGACCAGTAGACTCGATTCTGGCGGGCGATCAGCCGTGCTCGGGCCACCACGCGCGGGGAGAATTGCTTCTGGAAGCCTTTGTAGCCCTCGCTGTACGCGAAGAAGATGATGCTCAATCCGTACGCGAACAAATGCATGGCCTCGAGCGAACCCGAGAAGGGCTCCAAAGCCAGCGGCAGGAGCCGATAGATCGCGCTCGAGAGCAGAGCGAGGACTCCCAGGACCGCGTAGGTGGAGATGAGGACTTCCAATCTGTCGCCTCTTACACAGCTCGCAGAGAGATGGGAACCTTGGAGCTCATCTCAAAACCCCCTCGGTCGCGATTTCGGCCGATCCGCGTCGGTGCGCGGTGTTGGTCCTCCTCGCGTTATCCAAGGATAGCCCGTTGTTCGGCCCGCCTCGAGCACCTTGCGTCTCGGCCGTCTCGCTCGGTCGAGGGTCTTTTAGTGCGTGAGCTCGTACATCGCGCGGACCGCGGCGTTGAGCTTGGGGGCGGTGTCGGGTCCGAGGCTGTTCTGCTCTCCGTACTGCCCGTTCGGCTTGTAGGCGTGGGGCGGCTGCTCGTCGTACTGGCGCTTCGGGATGATGTAGCCCAGCCCGTCGTTCGCCTGGTTGATGATGATCTTTCGTCGTGTGCTTCTGGGCATCTCGAGTACCAGGGGTGTCTCGAAGGGGGCTTCCGGATAGTCCGCGTTGTCGGGGGCCTCGAGGTACACGCTGCCGTCGGGCTTCGCGAGCCAGAGCTCTGGGTAGAGCTCTCCGGGGACCGTGAGGATCTCGATGGGGCCGAGGGTGATGTGGTTGACTTCGGTCTGGATCTGGATGGCACCGGCCCGGGCTTCCTCGAGGCTCAGCTGGTTGATGCGTTCGCGGTTCATTTTCCGCCCCTGCGGATCGAAGACGTCACGCCGCACTGCGCCCAGCGAGAAGCCTAGAGCGAAGACGAAGTTCGTCGTGCCGAGCATGAATCGCTTTCTGCGGACTTCCAGTTGGGGCGCGGCCTCCGTGAAGACCGACTCGCTGCTCTCAAAGGCAGCGATCAGAGCGTCCGCCGCGCCCTCGCCGATGTAGCGGGCCTTCTCGAATTCGCCGTTGCGGCAGCCCGCGTTGCCTTCTGCATCGGGGCAGCCGCGTACGCCGAGCGGGTTCATGAGCCCTCCCAGCGAGCCGGCAAAGAAGACCGAGGTCGAGCCGGGCCAGTGCGACTCGAGCTTGTCCCGCAGGTAGTACGGGTAGTCGGAGGTGATGAGGGTGTTGCCGTCCGACAGGGATTCGGGGTGGTTCCCGAAGACGACCAGGCTGCCGAAGGTTCGCTGGCGAGTGTCTTCGAAGGCGAGGGCGGTCACGACGGAGTCGAGGACGATCGGCTGCCGGCTGTCCGCGACCAGATGCGGAACATCGACCTGCACCGCCTTGATGGTGGCCTCACGCTCTGCAAACCTCGCCTGCGCGAGCGCCTCGACGGAGCGCACCAGTATCTGCACCATGTACGGCCGATCATAGCCGGAGGAGAGCGGACCGCTGCCCCACATCCCCATCGTGTCCTTGGTCTCGTGGTTGTGGGTGGAGGCGATCATGATGTGATCGAAGCCCAGACCCTTCTCTAGGGCGACCTTGCGGATGTCGAGGACCTCCTCCACGAAGTAGCCGACGCAGTCGATCGAAAGCAGGCCGATGCGGAGGTCGCCTTGGCGCACCGAGATCGCACGGACGTACGTGTCGTCGTGAACGCCGGTCGCGGCGCGGCCGATGTCGAAGCCGGCCATCCACACCGCGTCCCAGACGCCATTGCCGTTCTCGTCCGTGAAGGGCTCGTTGGCGTTTCGGGTTCGGTCGCCGTTGAGATCGCCGTAGGACTCGACCACGGGCGTGATCGTGCGTTGGCCGAGCCCGATGAAGAGCGGACCTTCCGCCTCCTCGCAGCCGGCGGCGCCGGGGCAGATGAGATCGACGATTAATCCGCCTTCGTCGACGACCCGCCTGCTGTCGAAGCGGGAGGTGGGCGCTGGCGCATCGCCTCCGCACGTGGCGAGCAGGCTCAGCGAGGTGACGATCAGGGCCGCGCGTGCGCTAGAGAGCCGAGCCATGTCGGCGGTCCTACCACCTAATCGAGGCGGGATGCTCGGCATTTCCGAGGTCCGTTGATGGATGTGTGATACCTGCCCACGTACGCGCTCGGTGATTGGGAGGACAGCTTTCTTGGTCGCGATCGCCGAGGCTGCCTCGGGGTCGAATGCACATGACCATCACTACCTCACCTTCGCGCCGACTGCTGCCCACCTTGTTCGCGCTGCTGAGTCTGGGCGCGTTCGGCTGTGAAGACGACGTCATCGGATCGACGAACACGCCGAAGCTTCCGACCTGCGAGGAGGACGACCGCTACTGCAGCATCAGCGGTCGCTTGGATGTTGGGGTTCCGGCTTTGGACGCCGCGGTCAGTGAGCCGCCGGACGCGGGCGAGCCCGAGGCCGACGCCGGTGAGCCGGACTTGGGACCTGCTGATCTCGGTGAGCCCGATCTAGGCGAGCCGGACTTGGGTCCTCCGGACTTGGGTCCTCCGGACTTGGGTCCTCCGGACTTGGGTCCACCGCCACCCGTCTTCATCGATGTCGATGGAGCCCACGACGTCTACTACCAGTTCGATTGGTCGGAGGCGCTCCTCGGCATCAACAACCTCTCCAACCCGGTACGCATCATCCTGGCCACCCTCCGGGGCAACATCCAGGGAGTGCTCGAAGACGAGGCGGGCGTGTCTTTCCCGCTGTCGGCGGTCATCGCGGCCGCGGTGCAGCCGGCCATCACGAGCTTCGTCGACTCGCTCAACGCCGGGGCGCCATGGCTCATCTCCTTGCTCGACATCATCGACGTCATCGCGACCTTCTTCGAGAACGTCGAGGTGAAGGGGACACTCACCATCACGCATGGACTCGTCGATGAGGTCGCGGGCACTCGGGTGCTCCAGGGTTCGGATCTGTGGACGAAGATCTACGTCCACATCATTCAGCAGTGCCCGCCCGGTTCGACGCCGACGTACGTGCGAACCACCGGCTGCGACCTGCTCGGCATCGACGCGGTGGCCGCAACGCCGCCGCCGCCGGTCAATCCAAACCAGCCACGTCCTCTCGCGGTGCGCGTGGTGCCCGCGAACCCGTTTGTGGGCGTGCAATCGGAGGGGCTGGGCCAGGCGGACTTCTCCTTCGGCAGTCCGCGCCGCGAGGCCGACATCGACGTTCGCGGCATGGTCTTGCTCGTGCTCGATGCGGTCACCAACGCGGTCACGAACGGGACCTATCGAACCTTCCGGGCCGGCCTTCAGGGCGGCATCGACTGCCCACGGCTCGCGACCAGCGTCACGAGCAACGTGCTGTGGCAGCCGCTCATCGAGACCGCCTGCGTGAACCTCATCGACGACGCGGTGGATCAGGTCTTCGGCGTGGTCGTCGGTTGGAACATCATCGAGTTTGATCAGTATGGCAGTGCACTCGACACCAACGGCGACCACCGGGCGGACTACCTGCAGAACTATGCGGTGGACCGCCGCCTCGACGGACGCGTGGACGTGCTGGGCAACGACCGGCTCGAAGGCCGCTGGTGCAGTCCGCGTGGGCAGACTCATCCGCAAGGGCCCGGGATAAACGCCGACTGCCCGAACCCGCCTTAGGTTCGATGCCTCCGGCGGTTTGGAAGACGATGATGATGACGAGCGCGCGTCGAGGTCGAGGCGGGCGCCCTTCTCTTACTGCCGCGCTGCGGGCTCAGCCTCAGTCCTCGACCAGATCCAAGGTGTAAAGTCGCCAGTCCGATGTCACGACGTAGCTGAGGTTCCCGTGGTTCGCGAACCCGCTCACTTCGTTCATGTCGTTCGCGTGAAGCGGCCAACCCGAGGGTGCGCCCGCAGCCGCGCAGACCTCATTCGCGCGCTTCCAGAACACGCCCGTACAGTGTCGGGTGGAGAAGAAGACCCCTCGTCCACCCGGCGCCGAGATGATCCACTTGAGGTCGGAGACCGACGGACGCCGTCCGCAGTCCGTGGTCTTCGCGACGCAGGTGTTCGCGGCGTTCGGCAAGGAGTACGCCCACTGGGACCACTGCCGCGGAGCAACCCGTCGCCAGAGCAGCTGATCGGAGCCGGTCGCCACCCAGGCCCCCGGCGCCTCCGGCAACTCGGCGACGTCGAGAAACCGAAGACTGGCACTGGCGCCGAAGGAGTATGCGCCCTTTAGAAAGTCCTCGTCGAAAACATCACCCTCGAAGGCCTGCGATGCATCTCCAACCACGAGGTGAGGTGCCCCGGGCTCCCCGAGCGCGACCGTCGCGCGCCCCTCGAAACCCAAGAGCCCCGTCTTCGCGGTGGGGCGAACTCGCGGGGCGGTCGCGGTGAGCACCATCTCTCGGCCGGCGACGAAGTAACGACCCGACTCTTCGAAGTAGACGTGACGAAAGCCTCCGCGATCCCTCGAAGCCCGGGGCAAGACCTCGCCGCGGTCCTCGAGGCTCCACGTGCCCTCGGGCGACAACGACAGACGCAGCCATCCCCCGCGCTGTTCGACGTCGTTGCCCCGGACACCTTGTCGGCCGGTCAGCGCGACGATGACCGTGGCCGCCTCGCGCGGCCAGTCGTTCGCGAAGACCTCGCCGTGGCTGATGCTCCACCGGATACCTCCCACTTCGAGGTCGATCAATTCGGCGAGCCTCTTCGCCCCGGCGCCGGGTTGTCCGCGGTCATTGCGGCGAACGAACACGAGACCGTGATGGCTGAAGATGACGACGTGCTCGGGGTCGAGGATGGAGATGGCCTCGACACTCGCGAAGCGCTCGTGTTGAGCGGGCGGGAGGACCGGAGCATCGGCGCCGAAGGGCGTGAAGACCAGTCGCGACTTCGCCCCGCACGTCGCCACCGGGAGGCGCACGGAGAGGCCGGCTGGAAGCGCGGGTGGCTCCTCGGTTCCTACAACGGGATGGAGACGGTGCACACGCATCGTACCTTCACCCAAGAACTCCGGGTCCAGCGGAAGCTCGATCTCTTGCTCGTCGTGAAGGTACCCCTCGACCCCGCAAACGGAGAGCTCTAGGGTGGCGGCTTGAATCGTGACGCCGGGCCACGCCGACGGCGAAAAGACCGGCTGCTCTTCGAGGAGCCGCTCCAAGTCGAGCTCGAGCAGGAGCTGAGATTCACCCTCGTACACCGGTCCCACGAGCGCGTCGCTCCGAGTGCTCTCAAAGGGCCCTCGCACGGAGCGGAGCGGTCCTCCGGGCGAGGAAAAAGTGAGGACGAAGAGGAGGCCCCCCGAGAGGGGGATGTCTCGGTTCGTGGCCTCGACACAACCCGCGAGGGCCTCCCCGAACAACATCGCGCACAGGCAGAAGCCCGGGAGCCGCGCCGCGTTCGCTACGCTCATCTTGCGACCTCGAGCTCGTAGATGGCGCCCCGCTCGCTGAAGACAGTCACGAAGCCTTCACTCGATTGCGCATCCACCCACTCGTCGTCGATGTCTCGCCAGAGCGATCCGGTCTCGGCAAGGCTGATGTGACCGGTGCAGCCGCTGGGTTCGATGAAGTAGGCGACCGAACAGAGGTCGGGGAAGGCGAGCAATCGTGGCTCGGCGCCCGCGTTCTCGGCGGCGCCCAGATGGACCCAGGCGTGTTTCGGAACTCCCCAGCCGCACGGGTCCTCAGCGACGTTGGCGCACTGCGCCAGAACGAGTCTGGGATCGAGCCGAACCGGTCGTCGCACCCAGCCCGACGAACCGACCTCGGTCTGGTAGAGGAAGCCGCCGTCATTGCCGGCCCACAGCTGGGGCGCTCCGTCCGACCGCGTGTCCGAGACGAACGCTTCCACGCTGAAGCCGGGCTCGAGCCCATCGGAGAGGGAACGCCAGTCACCGCTCTGCACGTCTCCGAGGAAGACGGCGCCTCGATGTGTCCCAAAGAGCGCGAGCGGGTGCGACGGGACCTGGGTGCGCGAGAATCTCGGGGTGAGTTTGGGCGGACCCTGTTGGAGGGGGAGGGTCGCGTGCAGGTTGAGCGGCCCGCCCGGCGAGTCTTCCCTCAGCAGGAGATTCGGGGCCTGAAACAGCAACAGCCGCTCGTCGCCGTGGGTGAGATGGACGCCGGGGATCTCGGCGGGGCTCTCCCAGCGCAGTCGGGGAGGCCCGAGCGCCATCTCCGACAGGCTGAACTCGAGCAGACGGGATGCGGTCGAGGCCTCGGCCTTGGCGTGCTCGATCACAAAGACACGGTGCGCGCCGGTGGTGCTGCTCCTCGAGCCGACGGCGAGGGCGTGGAACTCTTGTCCTTCCCCCGCCATGATGAATCGACCGGACGTGTTGATGAAGCCCTGGCCGCGCTCGAGCAGGACGAGGAATGGACGGAAGAGGGCGAGGACCCTCGACGCGTCGACCCGATGAATCGCCATGAGCCTAGGGGGCGCCTCGTCTTCGACGGTGGTCGGGCCGACCGCAGTGCCGACCCGAATCACTCGCTCTCGATCTCCGAAGGGTCTTAGCGTGGGCTGCTCGTGTCCCGCGCATCGTTCCGCCGCGATCGGCACCTGTAGATCCAGACCGCTGAGCCGTTCTAGGTCGCTGCCCAGGCGTCGAGGCTCGGAAGCCCCTGGCTCGAGCGCAAACGCGACGGCATCGGCGGGCGCGAGAGCGACTGCGCTGAGACCGTCGCTCGCCACGATCCCCTCGGGACAGTCGTAGACCTCGCGTCGGTGCTCTCGGAACGCCAGCTCGCGGAGCCGGCTCCAGTCGACCCTGGGGCTGCGGGAGGCGAGGGCCGCGCGGTCGAACCCCAAACCCCAGACGCCTCCGGCCTCGGGCACGGTGAGGAAAAGCGCTCCGGCCTCCTGATCATCGAGTTCGACCACGAGGCTGCGGATGAGGCGCTCTCTTTCGTCGAAGACACCTAGAAGAGCGAGGTCGGAGTTGAGCAGAGAGAGGTCGGCGTGACGCGTGTCGTCGGCGGTTGAGCAGGCCGCGAGCCACACGAGCCAGAGCGAGCGAGCGCGCGACATCGGGCGAACCAACATACCGCGTTGCGCGCGGCAGCGACAGGAAGATCCAGAAGAGCTCTAGAGCCAACCCTGCTGCAAGTACCAAGCGCCCGTCTCGGCCAGCCGCGTCTCGAGCCTCTGGGGCGAAATGCCCAAGCCCCGTTCGAGCTTCTCGCCGCTGCAGATCCAGGACCCGGCGCGGGCCTCGCGAGCTTTGTCCAGGTTCAGGATCGTGGGTTGGTCCCGAAGGCGGGCCACGGTCTCGCTGCATAGCGCGGCGAGCCACGTGATGGCGGAGGGAAGGCGGAGCACTCGCGGCGTGGGCCACTCCATGCTCTTTGCGATCATGAGACCCAGTTCGCCGTAGCTCGGGTGATGGGGGTCGGCGACGTAGTACAGGCCACGGCCCTCGGGGCCTTCCGGGCTCGTCGACTCGCCGCGAGCGCCGATGGCGACGAGGGCGAGGGCGAGGTCCTCCACGTAAATCATCGAGAGGTGGTGCGTCGCTCGAGTGGGTACGAAGTGAAGCCCCTTCGAGATCGTGCGGTAGAGCTCGAGCGCCGACTTGTCGTGCGGACCAAAGACCATCGGTGGGCGCACGATGCAGATTGGCAGCCGTGGTGCAGCGCTCCGGGCCGCCTGCTCCGCCTCGAGCTTCACACGCCCGTAGCGCGACACCGGGACGGCCGGCTGAGACTCGACCGCGGGACGGTCGGGCGGGCTGGGCCCGGCGGCGGCGAGAGAGGAGATGATCACGAGACGAGGTGGAGTCTCGTGTGTGGTGCAGGCCTCTGCGAGGCGCCGCGTGCCCTCGGTGTTGATGGTGGAGAAGTCCTTGTGCCAAGGCATCTTGAGCAAGCTGGCCAGATGAAATACCTGGTCGGTGCCCGCGGTCGCGCGCCCGAGCGCGTCGGAGTCGAGCACGTCGCCGAGGCGCAGCTCAACCTCGGCGGGGAGCAGTGTCCTGGCGCGTTCGAGATCGCGGACCAGGGCTCTCACGTGATGGCCGCTGTGGAGCAAGTTCTCGACGAGCTGTCGGCCGATGAAGCCGGTCGCACCGGTGACGAGGACCTCGGGCATGACTCTCGGTCGCCAACTGGGACCTCCGAGGTCAAGCTCGACTTTCGCGGTCCGGCGAGGGAAACGGAGCCTCGTGACCTCGCTCCGCATCCGGCTCCCGCACGTCCTTGCTGCCGTCGCGCTTCTGGCGGGCTGTCGAGCCGGTGGGCCCTCCACAGCGGGCGAGGCGGGGCGCGAGCCGACCGATCTTCCGACGCGCGCTCGATCACTCGCGCAACGCGTCCTCATCGCGGACGGGCACATCGACCTCCCGCACCGTCTCCTGGCAGAGAGGGAGGCGCTCGGGGCGATTCGGTCCTGGGACTTCGCGACGGGGACCTCGACGGTAAGGGACTTTGACTATGAGCGTGCGCGCGCGGGTGGGTTGAACGCGCCGTTCATGTCGATCTACGTACCGTCCGAGCACCAGAAGACCCCGGGCAAGTCGAAGGCCGTCGCGGACGAGCTCATCGATCTCGTCGAGGAGATCGTTCGTGGGGCCCCCTCGCGCTTTGCGATCGCACGCTCGCCGAGGGACCTTGCGGCCCACCAGGCAGACGGCAAGGTCTCGCTCCCGATGGGCATCGAGAACGCCTCCGCTTTCGAGGACAATCTCGCGCTCGTCGCGCACTTTCACGCGAGGGGGGTGCGTTATGCCACGCTGACGCACAGCAAGGACAACGAGATCTGCGACTCCTCCTACGATGAAACCGCCACCTGGAAGGGGCTGAGCCCCTTTGGCCGAGAGGTCATTGGTGCCATGAACCGAGTGGGGATGATGATCGACGTCAGGCCGATCTCGAGAAGCTCGCTTCCGGGAACCTGCTCAGAGTGTGGCGTGAGGTCGAGGCCTTCGCTGCCAAGAACGCCGCGCAGTGAGGCTCAACGACCAATGCCCAAGATGGTCGCGCGGGTGGCGCTGAAACGAATGCCCACCGAGTAGCCATCGGCCATGCGCGGGTTGAGAGCGCACATCCATCGAGGACCGCTTTGGGGCGCCGGAGGGACGGCGAGGCCGTCGCCATCGTAGCAGCGCGAGACGCGGCCATCGACACCCAGCTCGAGGGTCTCCAAGCCGTCTCTGGGGACGTCGAGGTCGATGTCGGGCTGCATGAAGAGCGTCACCAGATCGATGAGCATCGACTCGGGGAGCGACTGGGGGCAGAGCTGGTTCAACGTCTTGCAATACGGGTTGTCGATTCCCGCCAAGCTGCTGATGGGGATGGCACCTCCGATCTTGCCGTCGCTCAAACGGCTCAGGCTCGCCGTGACTCGGGCTTCGATCAATGCACGGTCGATCCGGACGTCGGCATGCGGCGGAGTACCCACCGTGAGCCTGAACTCGAGGGGTACCGCCGCGAGCGACTGGAGCAAGCCGCGGTGAACTCGGGCCGGGGCCCGCGCTCGCGCCTGGAGGCCGTCGGGGCTGAGAGAGTCTGGGTCTAGCTTGAACTCGCAGCACTTCGTATCTCCCGGCGGGATCTCGAAGTTGTTGCTGGGATAGAACGGGACGTCCGCGTCCCTCGCTCCGTACAGCTTGACGGTGAGGTTCGGGTCGCTGCCCTCGAAGGGCTCGCCGAGCCCCGCCAGCTCCACGACGAGCAAGGTCTCTCCGCCGAGGAGCCCCTGTCGGATCTGTGCATTACCCAGCTCGCCGAGTTGCCAGAGTTGATTGTCCACGCAGTCACCGGGGCCCCGGCAGGCTCCGTTCACGTCGAAGCCTCGACCTCGCTCGGCGATGGCGAGGGTGTCGACGATGAACGCTCGGCCGCTCCCGGCGGTGTCGTCCCAGCCTTCGAGTTCCTTCAGCGCGCCAGGGTCGGCCGCCGGACCGAGCTCGACCTCGGGCGGCTCCACCGGGGTCCCGATGCATCGCCCCACGGAGCTACAGCGAGCCCCGCGCGGGGTGCAGGCGGTCGGATTGCCTTGGCATTCGCTCGGGCTTCGGCAGTCCTGATCGGTGAAGCACTCTGTGAGGCAGCGACCCGAGGGCTGATCGCAGAACTGCTGCCCGCCGCAGTCGAACTGATCTCGGCAGACGCCTTGGCAGCCCGGCTCGAGGGTGGTGGCGACGAAGGTCAGCCCCGCCGAAAAGCTGAACGTGGAGAAGAGCGCGAAGATCGGGCCGACCGAGGACCGCACGGAAGCATCATAGCATGTTGGTGGGCCCGGACCGATCGCGGTGGATGTCGGTCACTTGGTCGGAGGCAGGCCCGACATGAACCGCAAGATCTCGACCGCGAGCGGACCAGGGGCCTCGAGGTAGGGGCTGTGGCCGAAGGCGTCGGGTTCGGCGATCTGGGTCTGCTCGGGTAGATGAGCGCGAAAGAACTCGCGTTGATAGTCGGGCAGGATCCCGTCTCGTCGCCCCCACACCAAGAGGATGGGCATCTTCAGCGCACGCAGGTCCTCGGCCTCGAGCAGGTCCGTCACCGAGACCCCGTCGATGAGGCTCCGCATCTGATGGGTGGTGAGCTTGCGTTTCACGCCCCACGCGAGGACCTGCCGCATCAGCGTGGGTCGCCCGAAGAGCTTGTCGATGAACTCGACCGCCGCCTCGTGCGTCTCGAGGTGGAAGGTCTTCCTGAACTCGTGGAGCTGTTCCTCGCTCATCATCGCGCCCCCAGGGGAGCACAGCACGAGCGCCCGGACACGCTCCGGATGATCTTGAGCCATCCTGACCGCCGCGAAACCTCCCATGGAATTGCCAAAAACGACCATGGGCTCATCCACGACACGCTCGAGGCTCTCGTACAGGCCGGCCCGCA
Organism: Deltaproteobacteria bacterium; assembly: GCA_011526105.1. Taxonomy (GTDB): domain Bacteria; phylum Myxococcota; class Kuafuiibacteriia; order Kuafuiibacteriales; family Kuafuiibacteriaceae; genus WYAZ01. Next base: position 11,260 of record WYAZ01000130.1, read on the forward strand.
TGGTCGCCGGGCTCATGCCTTCGGCGGGGGTTGCGGAGAATCCGTGCGCGGGCAGATCGGGCGCCACCAATCGACGCACGTGAGGTCGGAGATGGCGAATGAGCGAGGCGAAGTGAATGCCGGCTGCGCTGAATCCGTGGAGCAACAACACCGGGTCGAGTGCTCCGGTGCCCGGGCCCTCGACCAGGTGCATGTCTCCGACCGAGGTGGGGATGTATCGGCTCTCAAAGCCGCGCATGTGGAGCGTCTTGCGGACGAGGCGATCGAGGACAAACGGCATCGGAAGTGGTTCCTGTGTCTCTCAGCCCAGCATCATCGACTGCAGCACCGCGTCGAGGACCGCGCCGAGTCGTTCGGGGTCGGGCTTGCCTCCGGTGATGCGTCGCATGCGCAGGAGTTCATCGAGCTCATCGCTGCGGCCGTAGACCGGTTGGAGGCCGTCTAGGACGACCTCTGGACGGCTGTCTTGGCCCAGGGCCGCGATGGCCTCTGTGAGTCTTTGCCGGTCAAAGTCGATGAGCGCCTCGCGTCGGTTGATCGATCGCATGACCTCGAGAAAGCGCGCGAAGTCCTCCGCGTGGTGGCGCGCTCGGCTGAGGTCGATCTGGCCTTTCGCCCAGGCGGCGAGCGCAAGCCGAAAGAGGATGGTCTCTTTCTTGTCGCCCGGGCGCAGCAGAGCGTAGGCGCTCGAGCGAGCGAAGCCGTCCACGATGCCGATGAGTCCGGAGCGCAGGATGCTGGCCTCGAGTTCCGAGGCCTGCTTGATCGCTTCGTTGAAGCGCGTGACATCGTGGGTGAGGTCCATGATGCCGGTCCGAAGCGTGACCGCGCGGGCGGCGGAGGAGCGATAACGCGGGAGCACCGCGGCGACCGAGACCGGGCTGAATGCATTGAGAATGGTGACAACCACCGCCTCGAGACACTGGGTGCAAGTGCTGCGGAAGTCGTGGATCTCGCCGAGCAGGAACCATCGGTCCTCCTCGACTCGCGGCCCGTTCATGACCTTGGCGAAGGCGCGCAGATCCGGTCGCAACATGCCGAGCATGAGCTCCACCGACTCGGAGAGCGCGTTGGCGTCTTCACTGCCAAAGCTCTCGGTCGCGCGATCGAGTTCGCTGCCGCGATCCGTGCGCGGGGGCGTGAGCGGTCCCTCTTGCTCACCCGCGAAGAACTGCGCCTCGAGCATGGCCTCAGGGTCCGGCACCGGGGTGCCCTCGGGCACGTCGAGCAGGAGCGCGCTCACACGCGCGTCGGTGTTGCGCATGAGCTCGAGGACCTCTTTGGCCCTCGGTCCCAACTCTCGGTACGCGTGGGCGCCCGCTGCGTCGGTCTCATCCATCTCGTGCGCCGAGAGATCCAGCGCGTCCAAGACGGTGAGGGCGTTTGCGATCGCGAGCAGCGCCTCGGTCACGCGGCCGCGCCGAGGTTCAGCGACGCAGGAGAGCAACTCCAGCGCGCTCGGTCCCACCAGGGGCAGAAGCTCTCTGGGGTCCACGGTCACTCGCCCAAGCTACCGCCGCTCCACGGGGCAAGATAGTGCTCCGCGGTCCGTGTTTGTGCGGGGCAACCCTCAATCCTCCGAGAAGTTGAAGCTGCCGCCGATGATGAGCGCGGCGTGGGAGCTTCGAGTGTGGAGTTGGCCTCCAGACGCGGTGGCGAGCAGGCTGCTCCCGGCGTTGTAGGTGACGGAGGCGCTGACGGTGGCGTGGGCCAGCCGATAGGCGACGGCGCCCGCGACGCCGTATCGATCGGTCGGGTCGACCAGCGGGCTCTCCGGTCCGAGACAGTCCTCGCCCTCTCCGGAGCAGCTCGTGAATGCGGACTTGTTCGTGAAGAAGCCCGCCCTCAGCACGAGGGCGTCGAGGATGTGAACCTCGGCCCCGAGGCTCGCTTCGATGACACCTCGCTTCTCGATGTCGAACAACGGCGTGTCCCCGTCGGCTTCGACGATGGACACCAGCGAATGCCGCCCCACCGGGGTGTAGTAGGTCACGTCGACCGCGAGGGCGAAGCGCTGGGGCTTGCTGTACGAAAGACCAAAGGCGAGGCGGAACGGGCGCTCGGACCGCCACTCGGCGTCTGCTTCGAGGGCGCTGACGGTAAGGCCAGACGCGCCGCCGCTTTGGACCGCTAGCACCGCGATGCGCCCCGAACGAATGATCGCGAGCTCCGGCGTGAAGACGCTGGCGCCCATGTGCAGACCGGGCGCGAGTCGCAGCCTCACGCCGAAGTTGCCGATGAGACCGATGTTGGTGGCCGCGATCTCCGTGCGGGCCGGGATGGTGAGGCGCCGCAGATCGCTCCCGTCGAGGGCTTCGAGGGCCACGAAGTCGAGATCGTAGAACTGATAGACCGTTGACCGCAGGCTGCCAAAGACCGAGGCGCCGACCGAGAGGAACGAGAGCGGCTTGGTGCCGACCGAGATTCCGGCCCACAACGACTCGTCTTCGGCGACGAGCTGCCGCCGGTTGAGCGAGGTGACGCGATAGCCGGGGAGCGTGCTCGGAGGAAGCTCGGTGAGGAGCGTGTCGCCGCGTCGTGAGACTCGGCTCGAGGGGGTGAGGATCGAAAACGCCGCCTGAGTTCGTCCGATGGTGTCCTTGCCCCCCGCCAGGACCTGCGCCACCCAGATCGCCGCGGTGGGGTAGGCCACGAGTGTGGAGCTTCGGCTGGTGTCTCCGCCGGCGAGCTGGCGCTCCTCGTTGACGAAGCCGTAGAGCGACGCACCGAGCGAGAGGCTCTCATCCTTCGCGTCGGCGAGCCCGGCCGGGTTGTAGTACGCGGCGGAGCCATCGTCGGCCAACGCGGTGAACGCCCCGCCCAGCCCGACGGCGCGGTCTCCCACGAGGTAGTTGCGGTGGTGGCTCTCGTCTGCAAGCGCTGAGCTCGAAGCCAGAACGCCGAGTACTGGGATGAGGACGCCGACCCTACCGAAGATCATAGCGACCTCCGACGTAGAGGATGAGGGAGACCTCCTCGACCGGGCTGCGGACGAGCTCCGCCGCGCCCCCCTCGGTGTCGAGCACTGCGGAGAGTGCTTCGCCTCGTCCCATCTGCATCTGCAAGGCGGCTCCGAGAGAGGACCGCTCGTCGGCGATGAGGCTGGCGCCCAGCGTCACGCCAAAGAGGTCGAGGTGCTCGGCGATCCAGACGGATTCGAGCTGGTCGGGGGGCACCGCGGAGAGGTTGGTGAAGAAGCCAGCGCGCAGCTCCCAGGCCGCGTTCAAGACGTAGCTCGCACCGAGATTCACGTTCACGACCAACGAGCGCATGGCGAGCGGAGACTCCTCTGGCGAGAGCTCGGGGCTTGCCACCATCCGGTAACCAGCGATGGGTAGGTGGATGCGAACGTCGTGTGCGAGCGTCAGGCGCTCCGTGGGACGAATGACGGCGCCGAGGGCGATGGACCATGGCGTAGCGAAGTAGAAGTCGGCGTCATCGAGCAGGAGCGCACTCGCGTTGCCGCTCGGCAGCGGCTCGTTCGTCTCGAACAAGGAGCCGCCGGCCAAGAGGTCGAGACGTCCGTGACTGTAGAGCCTCACGGTAGGGGTGACGACCGCGACGCCGATCGCGAGCCCATCCGCGGGCTCGTACAGAGCGCCGAGGCGGAGGAAGCTGGACCAGACGTTGGACTCGAGCACCGAACCGGTGGCCGAGATCTGGGCACGATCTCCGTCCGGGGATGTGCCCACCGCGATGGAGAGCTGGGTGCTCGAGAGACTCCGGACCTGGAACGCGAGCCCGAGCCCCAACGAGAGCCGAGGGGAGAGCGCGAGGGCGTAGGTCATGCCGCCTTCGATGATGCGCTCCACGCGGAACTCCGACTGACCGAAGTCGAGGTTCACGAACCGACACTCGATCGCCGACTCACTGCTCGCGAATGCGATCTTGTCGCTCGCGGGCACCGCCAGCGTGAGGCCGATGGCGTGCTTGACCGCCCCAGACTCGACGAGCTTCACGAAGCCCAGCGCGGCGGGGAAGCTGAGGAAGCTTCCGTGATCGTTATTCACCTGGCGACCGCAGATGTCGGCGACGAGGATCTCCTTCTGCCTCAGGCGGAAGGCGCTCATCGACACCTGGATCAGATCGGCGCGCGCCCGTGCGATGCCGGCCGGATTGTAGAACGCGCCCGTGCCCTCGTCCGAGATGGCGGTGAACGCGCCGCCCATGCCGGCCGCGCGTTCGCCGATCAAGGTGTCTTGGTAGTGCGAATCCGAGCCCGCCAAAGCCACCGCGTCGATTTGGAGCAGCCCGAAGGCCAGTCCCAGACCGAGGTTCAGGAGCCGCCGCACCGCGTCGTTCTACCGCGCAAAGGGCCTACGGGCCATGGCACAAAAGGCCTGATCCGCCGGGTCGCCTGTGCTACGTCAGGAGGCCGATGAGCAACCGAGGACCGAGCACTCCCTCCAGCATCAAAGGCCGGCTCCGCGCCCTCGAAGGGGGTCGTCGCGAGAACGAGACTCCGGACCTTCGCGGGGTGCCCAGCACCTACCGCGGCCTCGCGGAGCCCGCGATGGACAAGCGCTTGGTGCACCGAATGATGGCGAAGTCGAGGGTCCTCGAGGAGCGCCTGGTCCAGATGACCCGCTCCGGCGACGGCTACTTCTGGATCGGAGGCCCTGGCGAGGAGGCGTTCAACGTCTGTCTGGGGCTGCTGGTGAAGAAGGGGCAAGGTCCCGAGTTCGACTACCTCCACCTCCACTATCGAAGCTCCGCCATCCTCGTGGCCATGGGCATGGATGTCGCGGATGCGCTGCGGCAAATGGCGAGCAAGGCGACAGATCCCTTCTCCGGGGGCCGCAACTTCGTCAATCACTATGCCATCAAGGAGTGGAACGTCGTGCCGGGCGCATCCACCATCGAGACCCAGTACGCGATAGCTCCCGGAACTGCGCTCGCGCAGCTTCGTCACGGCGGGGACGGCATCACCATCGTCAACGGCGGCGATGCGGGCGCGGCCGAAGGCGACTTCAGCACCTGCCTCAACTGGGTGAGCCGACCTGGGCGCGAGCTGCCGGTCCTGATCCTCGTCATGAACAACGACTGGGGCATCTCGACCGCCGGACACGAAACCCACGGAGAGCAACCCATCGCGCGGCGCGCTGAGCCCTATGGCATTCGGTGGGACACTGTCGACGGCAACGACCCCGTCGCCTCCTGGAAGAAGCTCATCGAGGTCCTCGCGTATATCCGCAAAGAGCGAAAGCCGTTCTGTCTCGAGGTCGCGGTCTCGAGGCTTCATGGTCACTCATCCTCTTCGGGCGGCGCTCGCGTCACCGATGAGACCGACTGCATGGTCGAGTTCGAGGCGCGGCTGGCGCAAGAAGGGGTGCTCTCGGCGGCCGAGAGCAAGAAGATCCGGGAGGGCTACGCGAAGGCCTTGGCCGAGACCCTACTCAAGATCCGCGAGGAGCCCGACCCCGACCCGAGCATGGTCCACGACCACACGTTCCAGGAAGAGGGCTGAAGCATGGCGAGCATCGCACAAGCCATTCGACTGGCGCTGCACGTGGGTGAGTCAGAGCTCGGGGTGACGGACATCTTTGGCGAGGACGTAGGGGCCCCGCTGGGTGGAGTCTTTACATGCACCCAAGGGCTCGAGAAGACGTGGAACAGCCCACTCGACGAGCGCGGCATCATCGGCACCGCCATGGGGCTGGGGCTCGCGGGTTGCCGCGCGGTGGCCGAGATTCAGTTCTGCGACTACATCTTCAACACCATCGACCTGCTCAAGCTCGCCGGCAACTCGTGTTGGTCTTCGGTGGGGCAGTTCAACATGCCCATCGTCGTCATGACCCCGGTGGGCTCGGGCATCCACGGCTCGATCTATCACTCGCACTCATTTGAAGCGATGATGAGCCACATCCCGGGGTGGAAGATCGTTTTGCCATCGACCCCCATCGACGCCTACGGGCTCTTGCTCTCGGCGATCGAAGATCCGAACCCAGTGATGTTTCTCTACCCCAAGGCGCTCATCCGCTTGCCGGGCGAGGAGCGCATCCCGGGTGAGCCTGCGGAGGCCAAAGAGCTGTCGCGGATGATCGATGCCCCGCTGGGTGAGCTCCGGAGCAAGTGGAAGCCGTCATGGCCCGCGCTGCCCCACTATCGGATCCCCATTGGCAAGGCCAAGACCATCAAGGCGGGCCGTGATCTCACCGTGCTCACTTATGGTCGCCTCGCCCCGGTCTCCAAGACGGCGGCGGAGGCGCTCGAGGCGGAGGGGATCTCGGCCGAGGTCATCGATCTTCGCTCGCTCCATCCCTTCGACGAAGAGGCCATCCTCGAGTCCGTGAAGCGTACTCGGCGTTGCCTCATCGTAAACGAGGACACCGAGGTCACAAACTACGGGGAGCATCTGCTCCGCGTCGTGAACACCGCGTGTTTCTATCACCTCGAGGCACCGCCGGTGCTGCTCGCGGGCATGAACACGCCGGGCATCGGGCTCGCGTGGGGCTTGGAAGAAGTGCAGGTTCCGCAGCGGCAGAGCGTCGCCTCGGCGATGCGCGAGCTCGCTCAGGTTCACGCCTGAAGGCCACAGGCGCCCTCAACCTTCGGCGAGGATCTTTCGGGCGCCGAGCATCTCGGTGCGTTCATCTTCGATCGACGTCCGCTCACCTCGGGTCTCTGCGTGTCGAATCGCTTCGTCGTACGCGAGCGCGGTCTCATCGACGCGCCCGAGCTGAAGGAGGCTGCGTGCGCGCAACGTGTGAAGCAAGGCACTCGCCTCGAGCGCGCTCTCTTCGCCCAGCCGTCCGAGCTCTTCGAGCGCTACCTCGGGCCCCAGGGCGTAGCTCGCCGCCTCCGCGCGCCCGAGGGCGGTCCTCACCGTCCATACCATCGTCGCCATGGCCTCGTAGAGCGTGAGCACCCGCGTCCAGTCGGTGTCTTCATGGCTCGAGGCGGCGGCCTGACAGGCGAGCAGCGCGGCCTCCAGATGAAACACGGTGGCGACGTCTCCGGCGACGGAGAGTTCGACGTGGCGGTTGGCCTCGCGAAGCCACTCCCGGCTCCATCGAGCCCGGTCTTGATGCCGCAAACTCAAGAGGTCGTCGACGTCCGGTGGCCGTCCGGGAACTCGGGCGGCCAAGAAGTACAAAGTGGCGGCGAGGGCGTGCACCTCGGGTCGATCGGGCCCGGGCACCAGGCTGAGCTCCTCGACCAGCCGCAGGGTCTCGACGACGATCGTGTTTCGGAGAGCGAGGGGTCCGGGGCCCGAGTAGCCGAGGTCGAAAGCGAGGTAGAGCAGCGGCAACAGCACATCGAGTTGTCGCACGAGACGCGCGCCTTCCGGGAGCCCAAGCGAGGGGCCGAGCGCCTTGAGCTGCTGGCACGCGGCGCGGAGGTCCTTTCTGAGCTTCTCCGAAGGCTCGGACCGCATGGAGGCGATCTCTTGCAGATCGAGCCCCAGTCCCAGGTGAAGGAGCAGGCTGAGTTGGATCTCGGGCCTCAGGCTTCGATGCGCGAGCAAGAAGAGCAGGGCCGCCTGGTCTTCGCGGGCGCGGCGCACGAAGCGAAGGTTCGACTCGCCGCCGAGCACCCGCTGGGCCTCGGCGAAGAAGACCTGAAGCTCGATCCTGGTGCGCTGGTCCTCGGGGCCGACGAGGCGCTTCGTGGCCTCGTTCTGCAGAGCGGCGAGAAAGCCCTGCTCGTCCTCGGCGCTCTGAAAGGCCGCTTCGAGTGACTCCAAGATCCCGTCGAGACGAGCGCTCCCGAAGAGCCGGATCATCGCGCCGGCCGACCAAGCGACGGTTCGGCGAGGACCGAGTGCGGGGGTGAGCGGTGGGGTCACGCATCGAGCATGCCCGGCTCCGCGCTCGAGGGGCAAACTTTGTGGTGCCGGGCCGATCGAGCGGGCAGGGTGCGGGTGCGCGGGTGCGCCCCCCGGTTACCCGCAGCCTGGCTGCGAGGAAATGGGACGGCCGGGCCCGTTCCGGTTGTCACCGCGGGCCGCCTGGTTATCATCCGGCCCCGCATGAAACCAGCCCGCTTCGACGTCACCGGTATCGGCAACGCCATCGTGGATGTGATTGCCCACGCGAGCGACGCCTTCCTCGTGGACCAGCAACTCACCAAGGGCGCGATGCGCCTGATCGACGCTCAGGAGGCCCGCTCGTTGTACGAGAAAATGGCTCAGGCGGTCGAGATCTCCGGGGGCTCCGCGGGCAACACCATGGCCGGACTGGCTTCGCTCGGCGGAAAGGGCGCCTACGTGGGCAAGGTCGCCGCGGACCAACTCGGGGACGTGTTCGACCACGACATCCGTGCGGCTGGGGTCCACTTCGAGACCACAAAGCTGGAGGGCGGAGCGCCCACCGCTCGTTGCCTGATCCTCGTCACCCCGGATGCCCAGCGAACGATGAACACCTTCCTCGGGGCCTGCGTGGAACTCGGTCCGGAAGACATCGATGCCGGGATCATCGCGGACAGTCAGGTGGTGTACCTCGAAGGCTACCTCTACGATCCACCACGCGCCAAAGAAGCGTTCAAGAAGGCGGCGAAGCTCGCCCACGACGCCGGTCGCAAGGTCGCGCTCTCGCTCTCGGACCCCTTCTGCGTCGACCGCCACCGGGACGAGTTCATGAGTCTGGTCTCGGAGCACGTCGATATTCTCTTTGCGAACCAGTCCGAGATCACTTCGCTCTACAAGGCGAACAGCTTCGATGAAGCGGTCTCGAGGACCAAGGGGCTCGTCGAGACCGCCGCGCTCACGCAGAGCGAGGAGGGTTCGCTCATCATCCACAAGGGTGAGGTCGTTCGAATCGCGGCCGAGAAGGTGAAGCAGGTCGTGGACACCACCGGCGCCGGCGATCTCTATGCGGCTGGGTTCCTGTACGGCTACACACGCGGGCTCGGACCGGAGGCTTCGGGTCGGATAGGGGCCATCGCCGCCGCCGAAGTCATTGGCCACGTGGGCGCCCGACCCGAGGTCCCGCTCCTCGGCTTGCTCCCCTGAGCTCCGCCCAGCCGTCGGCGGTTGGATGTGCGACATTCAGGTCGCATGTCGGCAAAAGTCGTTGACAGGGATACCCCGGAGGACGTTCCATGCGCACGCCTTCGGAGGTTAGAGCCATGAGATCACAGAGCATCCGTATCCAACTCACCTGCGCCCTCTCAGTGGGGCTGCTGCTGTCCGCCTGCGGGCCCGAAGGGGCGCTGAAGGAGAAGACCGAGCTCTCCGACACCAAGGGTGGTGTCGAGCGCTTCGACGCGCCGTCGGCGCCCGGAGCCGGCCTTGCGTGGACCGAAGTTCGCGTCGTCGAGACCGCGCACCCCTACGCCAACAATCTCCGCGAGGCCTGGTCGGTCAGCGGCAGCGCTGACGCCATCGAGATGCGCGTGGCGTTCGAGCGCTTCGAACTCGAGAGCAACTACGACTTCCTCTACGTCTCGGATGCCAGCGGCGGCAACGTCACCCGGCACACCGGAGACAAGACCGGCTTCGAGCTCGTGGTCGCGGGACGCCAGGTCGACCTGCGCTTCGTGACCGATGGCTCGGTGAAGGCTTGGGGCTTCCGTGTCCGTGTGTTCGAGCGCCGGGGCTGCGTCTGCCCCACGCTGTACGCTCCGGTCTGCGGGGCCGATGGACAGACCTACAATAGCGGCTGCGCTGCGTCTTGTCAGGGCGTCTCTGTGAACCACAACGGCGAGTGCGGCCAAAGCTGGTTCGAGGTCGCGCGCCGCATCGAGTCTCCTCATCCTTACGCGAACAACTACGACAATGTGTGGACCATCTCCGAGGGCGGGGCCACGCAGATCCGCGTGCACTTCGCGCGGCTGGATCTCGAGCGCAACTATGACTTCGTGCGCATCTTGGATGGCCAGGGCGAGGTTTGGTTCGAGTACACCGGCACGCAGGAAGATGTCACCACGCCCCCGATCCAAGGGGACACCATCAAAATCCAGCTCGTGACCGACCGCTCCATCACCCGCTGGGGCTTCGCGATCGATCGCTACGACGTGCAAGGCGGCTGCAGCAGCGATGCCGAGTGCGGTGCGAATCGAGAATGCGTACAGGTGACCTGCATCAGGGCGCCTTGCTTCGCGATGTGCATGGACGCGAGCACTGGGCCGGCCTACCAGTCGGTGACGCTGGCTTCACTCGAGCGCAACCCTGCGGCTTTCTCGGGCATGGCCATCGAGGTCGAGGCTGAGCCCGTCGCCGGTCCCGCGGCCTGCACCAAGATCGGGTGCCCGGTCTCGAACCCCTGCTGCAACCGCTGCAGCGCTGGTTTCCGCATCGGCAGCACACCCGAGATCGAGCTCTCGGGCGCCCCGGGCGAGGCTTTTGGTTGCACCGGCGACGAGTGCAATCAGTACGGCAGCTGCAACCCGGACTTCGTGCGCAAGCCCGGCCTCTACCGGTTGCGCGGCACGTTCCAGCTCGATGCTGCCGGCGGCCGTAGCCTTCAGGTGGATGACTTCGAGGCCGCGAGCTGCCAGCGCGGCGGATGCAGCGGTCAGGTCTGCAGCAACGCACCCGGCGCCATCAGCACCTGCGAGTATCGCCCCGAGTATATGTGCTACGGCGGTACGAACTGCGAGGCCCAAGGTGACGGCTATTGCGCGTGGACTCAGAGCCCTGCGTTTCTTCAGTGCATCGCGGACGCGACGCAGCCGAGGGCCACGGTCTTCACCAGCCGCGACACCCCCGGCGCGATCCCGGACAACACGGCGGGCGGGTTCGTGAGCCGCATCGAGGTGGCGGGCGTGAGTTCGGCATCGAGCCTTCGGTTGTCCGCGTTCGTCACACACACGTACCGCGGTGATCTCAAGGTCACGCTGCGAGCGCCCAGTGGGGCCACACGCGTGCTCCACGACCGCAGCGGCGGCTCCTTCGACGACCTCGCGATCGAGGATCTCGACCTCACCGCTTTCGCGGCGGGCCGATTCAACGGTCGCTGGGAGCTGCGCGTCGAGGACATGGCGCGGGCCGACACGGGCGCGCTCAACGAGTGGAGCCTCACCCTCCAGTAGAGTTCGGTAGAGTTCGGGGGACGCTCGACTGGACCCGAACTCGCCCCTCGCCATTTCTCGAGCATTTTCCACCACTTCTGTGCCGGGTTCGGGGGACGCTCGACTGGACCCGAACTCACCTCGAAGGAACTGCTGCGCCGACACGCGTACTGTTGTCGTGTGAGCTTCACGAAACTGATTGGGCTCGAATGGACATTCGGAAGTCCCGGAAGCGTCCGTCTGGCCTGTTTGGCATCGATCTCCGGGCTCTCTCACGAGGGAGGCTCTTGCGTCTGCGCGCTTTTGGGTCCAGTCGAGCGTCCCCCGAACTCGGCGGGGAAGGGGCAGGCGGTACCCTGGAATCGAGTACTTGGAGCCTGGAAGCCGAGCACGGGAGTTTGGGTCCAGTCGAGCGTCCCCCGAACTCGGCACGGCGCGGGCAAAAAAAAACCCCGCCGCGCTTTCGCGGGCGGGGCCATCGTCGAACCATCCGAACCGAGACGTCTTAGAAGAGGTCGAGGTACAGGTTGGCGCCGAGGATAATCGCAAACACGTCCGGCACGATCGTGTCTGGGTGGCCGGAGTTGATGAACGAGGTCCAGGTGAACTCGCCGGTGATGTCGAGGAGCGAAACCGCCCCGTTCATCGCCACCGTGTAGCCCGCCGCGAGGCCGAGCGGAACCCCGATGGTGTCACCGACGGCGTCAAAGTTCCCGAGGTTGAGCCCGGTCCGAATCCCGAACCAGAACGGATCGGAGATCTGGAACGCGAGCAGCAACGGAACGCCGAGGCCGACCGCAGTGCCCGGATCGAGCGTCAGGTTCACGACCACGCCGGTGTCGAGCCGCATGGTGTCGCTGAGCCGGATGAGCGCCGGCAGACCGAAGCTCAAGCCGAAGCCGCCCTCAGTCGGGATCGTCAGTGCGACCTGACCGCCGAGCTCGAAGCTGCCGGCCATGAACCGGTACCGACCGTAGAAGCCCATGTTCCCGAAACCCGACGCGGGTGACAGAGTGAGCGGCACGAGCAAGAAACCGGCCTCGAGGTTCTCGATGAGACCGACGGAGGCACCAAGCCCCATCGCCACCGAGAAATCCGAGCCGTTGTAGCCGAGGGTGAGGCCGCGGCTGCCGCCTCCCAAGGCCGTGATGCCAGGTGAATCGGTGATACCGAAGCCCGCATTCGAGTAGTCGATACGCACGGTGCCTTTGGCCATCGTGAGGCCACGCTTTGCGTAGGCCGTGGGGTTCTTGCCACCGCCGGAGCTCGCAGCTTCGGCAGGGGCCGGAGCCGCCATGTCTTCTTCTTGAGCGAACGCAGTGCCGACCGACATGGAAAGCACGAGCGCGCTGATTGAGATCTTCTTCAACATCTAGATGTACTCCCTCTCCCGGGTAAGCAAGTCGACTTGCTTACCCGCAAGTTGGCGTAGCTCTTATCAGGTTCCGATCCAGAGCTAAACAGGGGAGACGTTCTTTTTTTACGATTGTGAGCGCGGGCCGACCGGCGGGTCGGTTGGCGGACCGATCAGCGATCGCGCGTGATCAGGTTTCGAAGGACGAGCCAGACGACGCTCGGGCTCTCGTTCATGCGCCGCCTCAAGTACGCGGTGGCATCGTCCCAGCCGATCGCGAACGGGACGTACAGACGCACCGGCAGGGCGAGGCCAAAGCTTCCCTCCTCGAGTTGGCGCTGCAGCTTCGCTCGCGGCACGCCGAGCAGCAGCTGCACCTCGGCGCGCCCCGGCGCGGCGGGCGCGACCTCCCGTGCGAAAAGCTCCACGCAACGTTCGTCGTGCGTTGCGAACTCGACGTACACACCTCGGGCGAACAGCCGCCGCGCGAGCTCGAGCATCCGCTCCTTCATGAGCGTCTTGTCGCTCGTCGCGATGGTCTCGGCTTCTTCGTAGATGCCGATGACGAGGCGAATTCTCATGCCTGACGGTATCTTATCGGCATCTTCTTGCGTGCGATTCAGGCGTGATTGCAGCACCGTGCCGACGTCGTAGCCCTCCTCGAAGAGCCGGATCGAAGCCTCCAGCGTGGCGTCCGTCCAGCGGTGATCTTCCATGTCGATCGTCAGCGCGAGGCCCGCGCTTCGAGCCGCCTCTGCGATTCGTCGAATCTGAAGGAAGGCTTCGCCCTGCGCCTTCGTAGTAAAGGCGGATGGTTTGAGCGAGATGCTCGGTCGGGCTTCCGCTGCTCCGAAGCGTGTGTCCCGTCCGGCCGCCTCGATCAGATCGAGGTAGGCCTGCACGTTCCGTTCGACCTGACTCGCGTCGGTGACGTCTTCACCCAAGAGATCGAGCGTGCTCCGAACACGACGCTCCGACCAAAGCCGAGCCGCGGTATCGAGCGCGAGCACCATCGAGTCCCCCGCGACGTAGGGGCCGGCGAAGAGTCGGACGAGCGGTGCGGGCACGAGCTGGGCGAGCATGAGACCGGCGCAGAAGACCACCCAAAGCGGCGGCTTGGGTCAACGGTTTAGCGTTTGTCTCGGTCTAGAGATAGGGGGTGAGCAGCCGCGCGAGCGCGTTGCGGAGCCGCGCGGGAAACGCGATACGGTCGAGCTCGGACTCGAGCAGCGGCGTGGCGGAGCTTCGTTTGAGCTCGAAGAGCTCGGTCAAGCGCCCGGCGAGTTCGGCGTCGTAGGTCTCAACGTTGAGCTCAAAGTTGAGACGCAGGCTCCTTGGGTCCCAGTTCGTGGAGCCGAAGAAGCTCCAGCTCTCATCCACCAACATGAGCTTTGTATGATCGAAGGGCGGCGGGGAGAGCCAAACCCGGCATCCGTGGTCGAGCACCTGCCAGATCTGCGCCCACATCGCCCAGGCCACCACCGGGAGGTTCCCGCGCTGGGGCAGGATGATGTCCACCTCCACCCCGCGCAGCGCCGCGACCCCCAACGCCTGGGCGAGCGCAGAGTCGGGCAAGAAGTACGGAGTCGCAATCCGAATGGATCGACGTGCGCTCGCGATCGCGCCCTGCATCGTCAGGCTGAGGCTGAACAGGTCCTCGTCCGGACCGTCCGCCACCGCCCTCGCGAGCACGGGGCCGCTCGAGACCAGCTCGGGGAACCACGGTGCGTCCGGAAGCGCCTCCTTGGTCGTGAACTCCCAGTCCTCGGCAAAGGACTCCTGGAGCTGACGCACGACCGGACCCTCCAGGCGGAAGTGGAGGTCTTGCACCGGATGCTTCGGTGCCGGTTCGAGCCGATGACCCGCGCGGATGTTCATCCCGCCGGTGAATGCGATCTTTCCGTCCGAGATCAGTAGTTTGCGGTGATTTCGCAAGTTGAAGTGAATCAGTCGGCTCAGACGGGCCGGCAAGAAGAGGGCGCATGGAACGCCGAGCCTCTCTAGGCGTCGGTTGATCGGGTGTCTCGAGTAGCGCGCGCCCGCTGCGTCGACCAGAACTCGAACCTGGACCCCTCGAGCCTGCGCGGCCGCCAGCCGATCAGAGAAGGCCTGCCCGATCTCGTCGTCATCGAAGATGTACGTCATCAGCGACAGGCTGGAGTTCGCGCCGTCGATCGCCCGGAGCATCTCCGGGTAAGCTTCGTCGCCGTTCAGAAGCGGACGGACGGCGTTGCCGGGTAGCAGGGGCCTGCCGGTCACCGCCCCTACGAGACGCGCCAGATCCGCGTGCGCGGTGGGGACCACGAGCTCCTCCGCCGCGATCGCCGGGGGGGCGTGAAGGTATCGGCTTCGACCGCCGCGCAGCTCGACGGCTCGTCGCTGGATGCGGTTGACGCCGAACAGAAGATACAAGATCGCGCCGACGAGGGGTGCCAGCCAGATGAGGCCCATCCAGCCGAGGGTGGCTCGCAGGTCCCGCTTCAGAAACAGCGCGTGAAGGGAGGCAAGGAGCGAGACGAAGACGGTGAGGGCGGCCCAGACCCAATGCCATGCGAGCTCGAACGCCATGGCCTAGCGGCCCAAGTCTCTCAAGCCGCTTCGGCGCCGAGGTCTTCGGGGGTCTCGGAGGGCAGCGGGATCCACTCCTCGTCGCGGCCTTTGGGCACGAGCCGGTGGGGGCTCCCGTCATAGTGGCGTCGCTTGCCCAGGATATAGGTCTCTAGCAGGTACGCCAGGAGCGATGACTGCTCGAGGTTGGGATGGATGTGCGGGTGGATCCGCTCCGCGTGTGCTTGGGGCAGAAGGCTCCAGTGCAGCCCCGGGATCTCGTGATGAATGCTGTGGAAGCCGTTGTTGAAGGTCCACCAGTTGACGACGCGGCCCACGAAGTTGCGCGAGTGGTTGTACTCGCTGCTGGCGTCGCAGCCATCGTGCTGCAAGAGGTTCATCGTGACGATGCCCCACTGCGCGTACAGATGCGGAAGGAGCCAGTACAGCAGGCCCTTGCGCCAGTCGATGACGATGAGCGCCACGGTGGAGGTGATGACGAAGCTGTGCTCGAGGAGCAGCTGCCGAAACCACCTTGGGTGCCGCGTGCGCATGGACAGCGTGTACCTGGAGTCTGCGCGCATGATCCCCGGCGCCACCGAGGCGGCGAAGAAGAAGAGGTTGAGCAGGTTGTAGCCGAAGCGAGCCTTGCTGGTCCGCATCACGTCGCGCACCGTCTCGGTGTGCTTGTGGTGGGAGAGGTTATGCCCAGGCACGTAGGAGCTCACCGGGTGGCCGTAGGTCAAGGAGAGCACCACCTGGAAGGCCTTGTTGAGACTCTTTCGCTTGAAGATGGGGCAGTGGACGCTGTTGTGGGTCGAGACGGCGCCGAAGAACGAGAAGAAGCAAGTGAGGACGAAGAGTGGGATCGCAAGCCACAGGACCCGGGGCTCGTAGAACCACTGAAAGGCCACCAGGCCGAAGTAGAAACCGATGAACGCGAGGGTGCGTCGGTCTGCTTTGAATCGCAGCATGCTCGTTGTCCTCTCGCGGCGCACTTAACCACCCGTGATCGGCCTCCGCAAGCGCGGAATCCGTGGGTTCCGACCGACTAGAAGGTTCGCCCAGACGCCTAGTGTCCCGTCCGAGGAGTTCAGATCACGTTCGCGCTTGTCCTTTTCGTCCCTGGCCGACGCGCGGCCTGCGGCCGCCCTTTCGGGCTCCTCGGTCATTGGGGGCGACCCAACTCCCTTCGTAGCGCGCCGACCAGCGACGA
>WYAZ01000131.1 GCA_011526105.1 Deltaproteobacteria bacterium
ACCGAGCGAGACGGCCGAGGCGCGAGGTGCGCAAGGCGGGCCGACGAACGCGCTATCCCGCGATAACGCGAGGAGGCCCAACACCGGGCACCGACGCGCATCGGCCGAAATCGCGACCGAAGGGGTTCTGAGATGAGCTCTACCGAGGCCTAACCTCAGGACAACGGCGACCGCATGCTGGCGTTGCTCAGAAAGGAGGGTCTACTCACGTGCTTTGGAGCGACCGAGGCTCAACCACGAACCCCTGGGGATGGTAGCTCCTCCGCACGCGACTCGCCGATGATGACAAGGTTTGCACCTAGGCTTCAAGGCACAGGGTAGGCGACGGATCGACAGTCGCTCACTCGAGTCCCCAGCGTCCTACTCGAGCCACGCAGAGGCCCGGTTTGCCCACCCCCAGGATGATTGCGCGGCGGCACCGGGCACTCAGAACAGTACGCCTGGAAAGAGGCCAAACCCGAGCAACGCCGCGATGATGACAGCGAGCCCGGCTCGTTCCCGGGGAAGCAAGTCCAAAAGGACGGGCCCTCCTGCTCGGCGCACCAAGAACACCCGAGTGAAGGCGCGCAGAAAGGCAATCGCGGCGAGCGCGGTCGAACCGACCATGAGCGCGGCGACGGCCGGATTCGCCTCGAGCAGTCCGTGCACCAGGATGTCCTCTCCGACGAATCCCAGAAAGCCCGGCAGTCCTACAGAGGCCAGGCCAGTGACGACGAACGCCGCGGCGAGTGCAGGTGCGCTGAGAATCACGCCACCGAGCGAGTCGAAGTCCGTGGTCCCCACTCGAGCTTCGAGGCTCGAGATACACAGACGGAGACCGCTCAACCCCAGGCCGTAGGTGAGCACCTGAACGGCGGCGCCCGCAGCTCCGAGAGCCTCCGCGGTCGACACCCCCAGCCCCAGGAAGGCCGAGAAAGCGATGCTCATCCCGGCCACGAGCTCCCGAAGCGAACGACCGCCGAGCGCGAGGAGCACACCCAGGACCGCCGTCAACGAGTGAAGCCAGGGAAGCCACGCAAGTCCATCCGCACCGACCTCGGCGAACAACGGTCGGCCCGCCCGAGCCATGAAATACGCGCCAGAGAAGGAGACGAGAAACGAGGTCGAGGCGAGTGAGGCGTTCGTCTGAAGGCTCGCGCGAACCCAGGAGTGAAATGGGAAGATGCCCTGACGAACCACGTACGCCCCCGTCACGAGCAGCAGCAGCGTGGAGCTTCTCTCGGGCGACAGCAGTCCCGCACCGAGCTGCCCTATCTCGAACGTGTCGTCCGAGGGACTCAGTCCCGCCACCACGAGCACCGCGAGCAGCGGGATGGTCGCGGCCGCTGCAAACACCAGTCCCGCCCGGGAGACGAGTCGACGCGACCCTAGGCCGAGCAGGGGCACCAATGACACGAACCAGCCCAAGAGAAAGAGTCGAAAGTCTCGCGCGAGTAACAGCAGGACCAACGCTGACTCCGTCGTCAGCAGGATGACGAGTCCAGCGCGGGTCTGTTCGCGGCGCGGCGCAGATAGGACGAGCACGAAGCCGGATGCAAGCACGACCCAGAGGAAAGGGAGGGAGAGTCGATCCAGCTCCAATGAGAAGAGTGAACTCATCCCAAGTTCGGGCGCACCTCTCAGCGCCGTCAGGTCCTCGAGAAGCAGCATACCTCCCAGCGTGAGCCCAATGGCCAGCGCCGTGGCCGTCGTGCCCAGCGCCACCGCACGCGAGATCCTGGGGGAGACACCCAACGCCAAGAGAGCCGCCGCGGCCGCTGGGAGGAGTACCAGAAACGGGAGAACCGAGACATGAATGAGGCTCACCGTGGGGCTCCTTCACCGGCCTGAGGCGCGCGTTCCTTCCTCGAGAAGGCGGCCGCGGACTGAGGAGCGATGGACGTGTTCTCGTCTCCCAGGGGCCCGCCCGTGAGCAGGGCCATCCACCGGTTCTCGAGTCGACGCACCCGCTCCGCCAGAGCGAGGACGGGCTGTACGATACGAAGGTCGATGAGATCGTCGAGGTAGAAGCGAGCCGTCGCAAGGGCGTAGAGACGACCCCGGAGTTCCTCCGACAGGAGCCCTTCTAGAACGTGGCCACGCCGATCTGGATGCCAGATTTCCTTGAGGCCCGCGTGATGTGCGTCGTGAATCAGGGATGGTGTGCGGAGCAACTGCCAGGTTCGGAGGAACGCATGCCCAACCACGTGGACGAGCACAATGGTCTGCAGACCAAGCGCGATCTCCACCCACATGACGCCGACCTGAGCCATCGTCGCGTAGGCAAGCTGACCCTTTGCATCCGCGGTCACGCGACCCACGGTGGAGCCGTAGAGCGCAGTCGCGAGTCCGACCGCTCCGATGAACACCCGCGCGATCGGGCTCACCTCGAGGAGTGGCCCCAGTCGCAGGAGCAGGTACACTCCGGCGTGCACCGAGAGCGCACCGTAGAAGAGGGCACTCGAGTTGGTGGGTCCCTCCATCGCACGAGGGAGCCAGCCGGAGGCAGGAAACTGAGCGCTCTTGCCCATCGCCCCTACGATGAGCGGGACGGCCACGACGGTGGCGGCGAATGCGTCGAGATGAGAGGTGCCGAGAGGCCAGTGCGCGGCACCAAACGCGGACTCGAAGTCCGCGGTGTGCGCGAAGTGGTGCAGGAGAACGGCACCCACCAAGAGACCGGTATCGAAGACACGATAGGTCACGAAGGCGCGGAGCGCGCTCTCCACCGGTGTGGCGCGCTCGTGAAAGAAGCCGATGAGAAGAACGGAGCTCAGACCCACCAGCTCCCAGCCGGCAAAAAGGAGATCGATGCTGCCGGCGAGGACCAAGAGGTTCATGCCGCTGGTAAACAGCAAGAGCAGCAGAAAGAACCGGAAGAAGCCCGGCTCCCGATGCATGTAGGTATAGGAGAAGCGGCCGATGAGGCCGCCTATCACCGCCGTCAGCGCCGAGAACACGCCCGACAGACGGTCCACCCGCAGACTGAGTCCGAAGCCATAGTGCTCCGCCTCGAACCAGTGGCCGAAACTCACCAAAATGAAGGGATCCGTGGCTGATTTTAGCTCGAGCAGAATCCCGAGCGCCAGCGTGGATCCCAGCCAGATCGTGAAGCAGGCCCGCACCCAGGCGGCGACCGTCCTCTCCCTCGGGATTCGCACGAGGAATCCCCAGCTCCCCAGAGCGAGCAGCGCGACGAACGGAGGAAGAATGAGACCAAGAGCGAAGAGCTCCGAAAGGGTGGATTGATTCGGCCAGCTCATGACGCACTCACCCCGGATTCGATGAACGCCGGATCGAGATGGTCGCTTCGACCCTCATACCATTCGGCGGAGCTCCTCGTGGTCTCGAGGGGACTCTTGGGACCGGTCCAGCGAACGAACTCGCCACGGTGGTACCTCCAGTGCGTTCGGCCATCCGGCTCGGACACGACAATCTGCAGCCATTCGTTCTCGATGAACTCCCGAACCTCGGCTTGACGACTGAGGACCTGTCGAAGAACGCCCGGAGTCGTCTCCACGATCATCAGAGGACGCATCGGCTCGTGTATCTCGACCATCTGCCACGGTAGACCCGTGCGGAGATCACCACCGTGTCCGTTCATGACCCCGACCAGGGCCGCGATGTTCTGCGGCAGCTTCGTGCCACATCCGTACCGCTCAGGGTCGATGAATGAGAAGTAGTATTCGAGGCTGATGCCCGCCACCACGGGTGTGATGGCACCGAGCAAACGCTCGATGATGGCGCCGTCTGGGTCCGCGCTGGGATCGTAGGACACCAGAAATGCACGTCGATCGAGAAACAGGCCGCGAGTACTCGTTCGAGGCCCGACGAAACACACTGCGTTGGTGGCGTGGCCGTACTCGGGCCTGGGCTCCGCGAGGTGTTCGGTACGGTCCTGCACGTGATGCAGCGCCTCCTGGGGCGAGACCTTGGGACCGGCGGACTCAAATCGCCGACAGCGCTCCTGCGCATTTCGGCCCCGAGCTTCGTCCAGACTCCGGATCACCGGTTCCAGGCGACCACGCTCCTCTTCGGTCAGAAGCTCGAGGTCGAACAAAGTAATCTCGTCACTCGCCGTGTCGTGAAGACCACCAACGATGAGTGTGTCGTCTGGGATGAAGACGCCGCGGCCGCGAAGCTCGGCGCGCACCTCGGGGTCCCTCAGGATCTCCGCCAACAGGCGAGCGTTGGGCCCGCCTCTAGAGCCCCCACACGCCCCACAGTCATGCGCAGATTCGTGCGGGTTGTTTCGGCTCGTGGAGCCGTGCCCCAGCGCAACGAGCACCGGAGCGAAGTTGCGAGTGAGGCCTGCATTCTGAAAAAGCGGTGCCACGCGATCGATCTGTTCCGCGAGTGTGAGCCCCACCGGAAGTCCCTCATGAGTGTCATCCGGGGCTCGCTGCCGCGAGAGCACCGTGCGCGGCGGGGGAGAAAGCCGGGCATCGAGCCAGTGGGCCAAAGCAGCGGCCCGACGTGGCGACCAGATGCGCAGAAGCAAAGGCAACAGCGCGAGGAGCCCACCAAGCAGAGTGAGGAGGGTAGCACGAAATAGGCCTCGGGAGGCGAAGAACGCGCCACTCTGGGCAAGCTTCCTCCGCTTCAGGAAGCGGCGACGCCTCGCGTGCAGGGCCTCATCTCGCACATCCGTACGCTCTTCGATGCGGTGCGATGGGGTGACCGCGACCGGACAGAGCGCTTGCGTGTGATGGACCTCGAGTCCTTTGAACTCAATCGCGAGCCCAAAGAAGCCTGCCACCCCGAAGGTCTCGACCGCAGGATCAGTCTCTTCGAGATGGCGTCGGATGGACTCCTCTCTCTCGTCGAGGCAAAAGAGCACCTGCGCTCGCGGCTCGGGAGCTGCACGGCGGGGCACCTGCGCAAACGCCGAGAGTATTCGATTGCGGTAGTGACCTTCGTAGGCCTCCTGAAAGAGGCGCCGTCTCGTCAACGGATCGAGCCGCGCCAGAAAGGCGAGAGTCCGCCGCACCGCCTCCCCCGACAGCGATGCGGCGGACCACGCGGACACCCCCCCGAGCTGAAAGAGCCGGAACATGCGGAAGCAGCGCACGAGATGGCGATCTTCGGACGAATCCGAATGCGAGACCTGCTGCCCGGCCCGCGCAGGATTCTCACTGGAGCGCCAGTGTTCGAGAGCGAATCGCTCGTAGGTGAGTCGCACCGCCAAGTAGTCGACGAGGCGAACCCGCGAGCCCAAGGGGTGCATCGCGGGACTGCGCTCGAGCTTACCCATGAGCCCCGCCCAACCGGGCAGCGCGAGCAGAGATCGCTCGACGAGCGCTTCGAGTTCTGATTCGTCAATGCCCATGCCCTGGAAGGCACGGAGCGCTGCTTCTTCTGCCCCCAGGCCCTGGCGCTCTTGATCTCGGAGTTCCTCGATCAGAGGGCGCAGCCAAGGCACCGGCCAGCCCGCCGAACGGATCGCGAGCCAGCGCACCGCCCGATAGAGCCCGAGCTCGCGTTTGGGCATGGGCCAGTACGCAAGGCCCTCGTCGAGGAACTTCTTTGCCAGGCGAGAGAGGATCGGATCGACGAGCAGATCGACCTCGCGCGGAATCAGGAGCACCTTCGAATCCCCCGAGGGAACCGCCTCGGGTGCGATCTCCGCAGTCAACTCGAAGCTGCGCTGCCAGAGAGCGAGGAATGCCGCCGCTTCTCGGGCGACGTCGGAGTGCCTCGCGCGCCACAGCTCGTCCAGACCGTGAAGCCCTCCGCTTCGAGCGCGGGTGGTCGCCTCCGCGACCCGCGGATCCGACGAGCCCGTCAAGCGGAGCCTGAACTCGTCGATCCGGTCCACGGAACGAAGCCGGTCCATCCAATCCGTCGTCTCTGCGATGATCCGCGAGATCGCTTCTGGATTGGCGTCCTCCTGGGGCGCGAGCAACAGCGAGCCCTCTTCGATCCGGTAGCGAAGCTCGGCCGGTCCCGGTGCATCCAAACCATGCAGGAAACAGAACTCACGTACGCGAACGACCGGAAGGCCGACTGCAAGAAGAGGCTCACCTTCGAGCTGCCGGACGGACCCGGCGTCCGCCGCAAACGCCTCCTCGAGATCGGAGAGGTCGATCCGACCTCGGTGCAGCTCGCTCCGGAAGTTCTGCTCGGACCAGTACGGCTCACCTCCCAGCTCCTCCTGTGCCCTGAGGACCGCCTCATGGAACGGCAGCCTTTGAAAGGCATGCAGGGTGTTGTGATGAATGAAGGTCGCGATGGGTCCCTGGTCGGGCAGGAGGTGGCCTGCGTGCTCAACCGCCCGAACGAGCCGTTCGAGCAGTGGATGATGGGCCGGGCCCTCCTGCTGGACCGCCGAACTCATGGCTCGCTCCCGTACACGGCTTGTCCGGCCGGTTTCTTTCGTGCGGAGAGATGGTGACTCGAGAGCCCTCGATGTTGCTCGAGACCGACGATGCGGAGCGAGAGATTGGCTTCGCGCCAATCCGTGGCGAGGTGATGGAGTCGTTCGAGAACCGTGTGGTCGACAAGGGTCGTCTCGGAAAGATCGAGGCGAACAGGTCGTGCAAGGGCACGCGCCTCGTCGAGTTGCTGACGGATGCCGAGGTAGTTCGTGAAGACCGCGGCCCCGTGGACCCGAATCACGATTTCATCGTCGTGGTCTTGCCGCTGAACCCTCGGCCGAAGCAGCGAACCGAAAGGCGCTCCATTCACGAGATGGATGACCAGCTTCGTGAGAACACCGAGCGCGACGCCGACCAGCAAGTCCTCCAGCAGAGTGCCGAGAATGGTCACGCAGAAGATCAGGAGCTGCTCGGCGCCGATTTCCAGGGTCTTTCGAAACTCGCGCGGTGAGGCGAGCCTAGTGCCGGTGTAGACGAGCATCGCGCCCAGAGCCGCGAGGGGGATTTCATGGAGAAGTCCGGGCAGGAGCGCAACGAACGCAAGGAGAAAGGCGCCATGGAAGAAGTTGGCGTATCGACTTCGGGCGCCACTGTTGATGTTGGCGGAGCTGCGCACGATCTCGGAGATCATCGGCAGGCCGCCAATGCACGCGGACACGAGGTTGGCGACGCCGGTGGCGAGGAGGTCCTTGTCGAGGTTGGATTGTCGCTTCCAGGGGTCGAGCGCATCGACCGCCTTGGCGCTGAGGAGGGACTCGATGCTCCCGACGAGCGCAAACATGATCACGTACTTGATCGATGTCCCGGAGGTGACGACCGAGAAGTCGGGGAAGGCGAGCGCGTCGAGGAGACGCCCAGGGAGCTGCACGAGATACGTCGGCCCAATCTGATAGATATGCGCGCGGAAAGAATAGGTGTGGTCGTGTTCGAGATCGAAGTACAGACCGAGCGGCACCGCAAAGAGCAGCACAACGAGTGGAGAGGGAATCCGACGGACCCACGGATGCTTCAGCAGCGGAAAGGCGAAGAGAATGACGAGGCTCCCGAGACCGATGAGCGCAATCTCCGGGTTGCTGCTCACGAGGCTGTGGGGGAGTTCGGCCAACAGACCAAGCGGCGACTTCGCCTCCGGTCCCACGCCTAAGACTGTGTGTCCCTGCTTCGAGATGATGATGATGCCGATGGCGGCGAGCATTCCGTGCACGACGGAGGACGGGAACGCATCCCCGAAACGACCGGCCCGCACCAACGCAAAGCCAATCTGGAGCACCGCGGCCACGAAGCCAACCGCGAGGGCTCGCCGGTAGCCCTTCGCCGGATCACCCTCGCCCAGCTCCTGGACCGCTCCCAGGACGATGACGATGAGTCCGGCGGCCGGGCCTTTGATGGTCAGCGGCGCGCTCCCCAGGAAAGTCGCGAGAAGCCCGCCTACGATCGCGGTGAGCACTCCGGCGACGGGTGGGAACCCGCTCGCCATCGCAATCCCCAAGCAGAGGGGCAACGCGATGAGGAATACGAGAAAGCCAGCGACGAGATCGGCGCGCAGCTGGAAGGGAACGGGGTCAGAAGACGATGGTGTGCTCATTCGGGAGGCTAGAGCTCATCTCAAAACCCCTGACCGAGCGAGACGGCCGAGGCGCGAGGTGCGCAAGGCGGGCCGACGAACGCGCTATCCCGCGATAACGCGAGGAGGCCCAACACCGGGCACCGACGCGCATCGGCCGAAATCGCGACCG
>WYAZ01000132.1 GCA_011526105.1 Deltaproteobacteria bacterium
GCAAGGCGGGCCGACGAATGCGCTATCCTGCGATAACGCGAGGAGGCCCAACACGGCGGGCCGACGCGGATCGGCCGAAATCGCGACCGAGGGGGTTTTGAGATGAGCTCTAGTGTCCCGTCCGAGAGGTTCGATCATGTTCCCGCGAAGTACCTTTCGTCGCTGGTCGGCGCGCTACGAAGGGACTTGGGTCGCCCCCAAATGACCGAGGAGCCCGAAAGGGCGGTCGCAGGCCGCGCGTCGGCCAGGGGCGAAAAGGACAAGCGCGAACGTGATCTGAACTTCTCGGACGGGACACGAATCCCCTGGAAACGTGGAGGCTAGCGAAACTCGGCGAGCAATCTTCGTGTCTGGTCGTCGCGCGAGGAGGGCGAATACTCTCTGTATTCAGCCGACGAGAGCCAAAGGCGTCGCGGCGAGCAGCCGCGAAGAGGGCCGGCGACATTTGCTAGCCTCTACGTTTCCAGGGGACTAGTAATCGATGAAGCCCGGAGGGAGCTCGCGCGGACGCACCTTCTTCTTGGGCGCTTCGGGCGGGACTGCGGGGACCTCGGGCGACGGCGCAGATGCCTTCTTGATCGGTCGAGCCGGCTTGCTCGGAGGGCCCGCGCGGACCTCGGGCACGATGGGTGTCACAGCCTCGCGTGGCGCCACCTCAACCACCGGCGGTGGACCGGGCGGCGGCTTCGGCACCTCGAGGGTCGGCACGCTGAGGGCCTCGACTTGCAGCTCCGTCAACTTGTCTCGCGACTTCCACCACACCGCACCCAGGATCGAGAGCGCGACCAACAGGAAGACGCCGCCAAACAAGCCGAGGCGTGACGGAGCGACAATCTCGCCGGGCCCGGAAAGGGTGGCCGTGAGCGGCTCGCTGGCATGAGAGGGCTCGGACAGCGGAAGCGGTTCGGGTGCGCCCAGCAAGCGATCGATGCGGTCGCGGAGTTCGAGCGCGGTCTGTGGTCGCTCCACCGGTGACTTCGCGAGCAGAGCGAGCACGAGTTCTTCTACCCGCAGCGGGATGTCTGCGTTCGGGGCGGCGAGCCGCGGGGGGACCGGCGCCTCTTGAAGGTGTTTGAGGAGAATCGCCAGCGCTTGCTCTCCAGAAAACGGCGGCCGGCCGACCAAACATCGATAGGCGATGACCCCCATGCTGTAGAGGTCGCTGCGTGCGTCGACGATATCCCCCTGCGCTTGCTCCGGAGACATATAGACGGGTGTTCCAAAAACAGTCCCGGTGATCGTGTGCGAGTTCTGGCCCAGCTTCGCGATGCCGAAGTCGAGCACCCGTACGATCTCCGCCCCATTGATGACCTCGACGAAGATGTTCTCGGGCTTCAGATCACGATGTACGATACCCAAGGCATGCGCTTCGGCGAGCGCATCACACACTTGCCGGAGCACCCCGAGGGTCCACCTCGTCGACTTAGGCGCGGCATCGAGGAGGCGCTGCAGCGGCTGACCGCGCAGGAACTCCGTGACCAAGTAGGGCCGACCATCCGCGGTGCGACCAAAGTCGATGAGCTTCAGCGTGTTCGGATGGTGGAGCTGCGAGATGACGCGGGCCTCGTTCTCAAAGCGCCTCAGCGCATCGGCGTTCTCGAGCCCAGCAAGACTGAGCACCTTGACCGCGACATCCCGGCCGACGTTGGTCTGGACCGCGCGATAGACCGCGCCCATACCACCTGTACCCACACGTTCGAGCA
Source organism: Deltaproteobacteria bacterium (assembly GCA_011526105.1). Taxonomy (GTDB): domain Bacteria; phylum Myxococcota; class Kuafuiibacteriia; order Kuafuiibacteriales; family Kuafuiibacteriaceae; genus WYAZ01. The sequence continues at coordinate 1,704 of WYAZ01000132.1, forward strand.
GCTCGTAGCGCCCGTCGAAGACCGAGCCGAGGAAGGGATCGGTGAGCGTCTCGGCGGGCAGTTCGAGGCGCTGGCCATCGTGAGGACAGCGTTCGGTTCCGCGAGGATGCGAGCGCCCGCAACTGGGACAGGTCAGCATGGAGAAAGGAAGCACTCGGCCTTGGCTGCGTAATAGAGTATGGCGTGCACATGCCCAAGTCGAGAGCACTTTGTCCGACCTGGAGCGCGGCCGCCCTCGCGGTGCTGCTCAGCCTTTCGGGCGCTGCCGCCGCCGCGCCCGCAGCCTCGAGCGGCGTCTCCAAGGAGGCGGAGGCCAAGAAATCGGAGGCTTTTCGTCTCTTCGCCGAGGGCGACTTCGCGGGGGGAATTCAGGCCATGCGCGAGTCCCATCGGCTTGCGCCCCACCCTGCGGCGCTGTTCAACATCGCGGTCGGCTACGATCAGTGGGGGGACCACTGCAAAGACAGCCTCGCATCTTTTCAGGATTTCTTCGCGCTTTGCGCAGGCACCTGCGAGCTCCTGCAGGTGGCCACTCGCAGGCACGAGAAGGTCGAGGGGCAGTGCACGGGCCGCACCATCCTCGAGTCCGTCCCCTCGGGCGCCCTTCTGCAGCTCGACGGCGAGGCGCTGGGCCCCTCACCCATCGAGCGAAAGCTGCTCATCGGCCCGCACGAGTTGGTGGTGAGCCAACCGGGCTACGCCAAGCAGACCAAGAGCTTTGATGTGCAGGCCGGTCGAGACAACCGAGTCCGCGTGGAGCTCGTAGCGGACGCGCCCACCGCGACGAACACGCGCCCACCGGCAGATGCCATCGTGTATCAATCACCTCGCGCCGGCAGCGACCTTCGGACGTGGAGCTACGTCGCCTTCGGGGTCGGCGGAGCGGGCGCCATCATGGGCGTGGTCTTCACCGCCATGACACTCTCACAGCTGAGCGACGAAGAGGCGGCGCGCGCCACCCCACTGCCCAAGGCCGAGATCCTCGACATCCAAGGTTCCGCGCAGACCGACGCTGCGCTCGCGCACGTCGGCTTCGGAGTCGCGCTCGCGGGCGCGGCCGCCGGAGTCGTGCTGCTCGTCATGGACTCTGACTCCGGCGCGGAACCCAGCGTGAGCCCGGTGGTAGGGCCGGGTGCGGTCGGCCTGGCCGGGAGGTTCTGAGATGAACTCGCGCAGTCGCCGAACCCTCTGGTGCGCGTTCGCTCTGGCGTGGATGAGCGTCGCGTGCATCCCCAGCTTCGAAGAAGTCGAGTGCTACTCAGAGCTCGACTGTCTCGAAGGCTCGGTGTGCGCGAACGGTTTGTGTGTCGTGCCGGATGGCGGATCAACCAGCCTCGATGGCTCCGCCCCCACAGACATCGGACCCACCGCCGACAGTGGACCTTCCGCCGACGTGGGCCCGGCGCCTGACAGCGGACCGACAAACGACGCCGGCCCAGTCACCGATAGCGGCCCCATGTCCGACAGCGGCCCCGCGCCCGACGCGGACATCAGCGCGGACGGGGGTACGGACGGGGGTACGGACGCGACGCCCGGCGATAGCGGCCCAGGCATCGACGCAGGGGTCGTGGCCAATCCCGACCCCCTGAGCTTTGGTGACGTACAGGTCGGCTGCCCCCCGCCCGTCCGGACGGTGTCCGTCGAGAATCGAACGCCCGCAAGCATCACGCTCAACGGTGCCACCCTCGGGGGAGGGGCGTCCTCACCCTTCGCGGTCGTCTCCACAACGTTTCCGTTGAGCATCGCGCCGGGCGGAAGCCAAAGCGTCTCGGTCAGGTTCAACCCCGCGAGCGTGTCGCCTCAAAGCGACCAGCTGCTCATCGGTCACAGCACGGTCGGCAGCCCCCTCTTCGTCGGGCTCCAAGGCAACGGCGTCATTCGCCCCGAAACGGTCGAGTTGTTTACGCAGCTCCCCGGAAGCATCGACATCCTCCTCGTGCTGGACGACTCGGGCTCGATGGGGCCGCTTCAACAGCAGCTGGGGCAGCAACTCGGGCAGATGTTCACCGCGCTTTCTAACGGCGGATGGGACTTCCAGGTCGGCGTCACGACCACCGACGTAAGCACTGAGGGCCCACAGGGTGCGCTGCTGGGGAATCCGGCGGTGATCACGAACAACACGCCGAACGCCCAGACGGTCCTCGGTCAGCGGGTGTTGGTCGGGAGCAACGGCTCGGGCGACGAGCAAGGGCTCGAGGCCGGCTATCTCGCGCTCGCGGGTGCCGCGCCTTCGTCGTTCATTCGACCCGCTGCGGCCTTCCTCATGCTCTACCTCTCAGACGAGGCCGACCACTCCCCGCACGCGATTGCCGACTACTACAACCAGATCCTCGCGCTCAAGACCGATCCGAGCCGAGCACGCGCGAACAGCATCGTCGGCACTGTGGCGGGAGGCTGCAACACTGTCGGCGGCCCGAGCGCGCAGCACGGCATCGAGTTCATCACCGTGTCCAACAACACGCAGGGGGTGGTGACCAACATCTGCTTCGCGAGCTGGACACCGGCCATCACCACGTTCCCGCAGTTGCCGAGGTTCAACAACTTCACCCTGACCGGGACCCCTGATCCGACGACCATTCAGGTCTTCGTCAACGGAATAGAGCGCCCCAACGCCGAGTGGAGCTTCGACGCCGCGAGCCGGAGAATCAGCTTCGATGCGGCGTCTGTTCCGCCGCACAGCGCCACCATTCAGGTGCGCTACTCCGTCAGCTGCTGAGCACCGCGGGGCCATGGCCCCTCAGCGCGGTCTCAGAAGGCGAAGTTGAAGATCGGGAACACCGGAAAGAACCCGTTCTTGGCGATATTCACCAGACCGATCTGCAGCCCGTAGAGATTGTCCGTGATGTTCACCAGACCAAACTGCAAGCCTTCCATGCGCGGCGCGTAGTTGACGAAGCTCGCCTGCCCGCCCTTCGCGGAGCCAGAGCTGATGTTCACCCCGCCCATCTGGAGCCCGAGCGTGGCGGCCCCAACGAGGTTGACGATCCCGAGCTGGAAGCCGGTCATATCCTTGGCGGCGATGTTCGCAAGGTAGTTCCACTGAACCCCCACGACACGCCCGTTGACCCAGCCGAGCCCGAGCCACTGGAAGCCCATGAAGTCGTCGGCGACTCGATTCACGAGGCCGATGTCCACCCCAAGCACGGACTGGTGGTAGCCGTAGAGCAGGTTGAGGCGGATGCCCTCGATGGAGCTCGAGTTCCCGGGAAACTGTACGGGGTCGAAGAGCGAGATGCCGACGGGGCTCTTGTCCGCCGCCGCGATCGTCGGCGCGGAAACAAGCAAGGCGACAGAGAGGGCGAGGACGCGCGGAGCAGAGAGCATGCTGAGTGGGCCATAACACAGAGCTCGGACCTTCGCTTGCCTGTCGACGCTCGGGTGGGCACCGTCACACGGGAGTTTCCTGCAGACCATGACCTCCACTCACCACGAGCGCTTCGAGATCGACGCCCCGTTTGACCTGGGGCGCAGCTTCGCGCTCCAGAACCTCGGACCGCTCGACCCCACGATGCGCTTCGAGCCGGACCGCGTCTTGCGCGCCGGCAACACCCCTGGCGGCCCCGTGACCCTCGTCGTCACCCGCGTGGGCGAAGTGCTGCACACAGAGCTCCATGGGCCCGGGGCCGAGGGCACGAAGCCCCGACTTCGGCGTCTGCTCGGGCTGCACGACGAGGCGAGCTTTCTCCCCGCGGACGGACCGGTGCGCACCCTCGCGCGACGGCACCCGGGAATCCGGATGATCGAGGCTCTCGGGATCTTCGATCTGCTCGTGCAAGTGGTCTTGCAGCAACGTGTCCGATGGAAGGACGCCGCCCGAAGCTACCGGAGTTGGGTCCTCGCGGACGCTCGGGCGGCGCCGGGTGGTTTCGGATTGCTCCTCCCCCCGGACGCGAGCGCAGTCCGCGCCGCCGCCGGACACGACCTGGCGGGCTTCGGCATCGAAGAGAAGCGCGCGCGCGTCCTGAAGACGGTCGCGAAGCACGCCGCCCGCATCGACGTCCTGCCGGAGAAGGGCTTCGTCGAGGCGCGACGCCTCTTCTCTCTGGTCTCGGGGGTGGGTCCGTGGACCTCGGAATTCGTGCTCGGCCACGGCCTCGGCGATCCGGACGCGGTGCCCCTCGGCGATCTCAAGCTCGCTTCGACTGTGGCCTACGCACTCATGGGTGAAGAGCGCGCCGATGACCGGCGGATGCTCGAGTTGCTCGAGCCCTACCGCGGTGATCGGTTTCGCGTGCTGAGGCTGATTTGGGCCGCCGGGATCTCGGCCCCGCGGCGAGGGCCCAAGCGCCCCCCGGGGATCATGCCGGGACGCTGAGCGCTGGACCCTGCGAGGACTGATCGAGACTCCGGCTACCGCTTCTCGGCGACCGCCACCAGATTCGTGGGCGGCCAGGGAAGCTGCGCCCCCTGCTCATCACACAGCGTGACCACCCCCTCGTAGCGGTGTTTTGCGATCCACGGGTTCACGTAGGCGTGGAGGTGGAGCGGAACCAGACCAACCTGCAGCAGCATCTGACGCCACTCTTCGAGCGTGAGCGTGCAGTAGGCCTCGTGGATCTCGATATGCCAGTTCGTTTGGTAGTCCTTCTTGCACAAGAACTCGTTCGCGTCTCGGGCGGATAGAAGGACCTCGTCTTCTCCGATCGTCTCGAACTCGACCCCGCGTCCGCGACAGAGTTCCCGAGCGAAGCGCCTGAAGACCTCGGCCGTCTCGGGCGCGAGGAAACGCAGCCTCCAGCGTCCAGGTGGCGGACAAATGCCGTCTCGAATGAGCACCCGGCCTCCGGGCATCAACTCGGTGAGCGCATTCCGAAGCGCCCCCTCGATCTTTGAGAGGTCGTAGCCTCCGTACGAGTAGAGCTCGTGCATCACCGAGGAGAAGATGATCGTAGACGCCCGCCCAGCCGGAACGTTCTGATCCATCGCGTTCCCGAGGACGAGTGAGACCGCTTCGCCCCAGAAGGTGTTCTGATCGCTGATTCGGAGGAGCTCCCGCGACAGATCCACGCCGACGAAATGAGAGTCAGGAAAGAGCCGCGAAAGTTCGACGAGGAGCCTCCCTGTCCCGCAGCCCTTGTCGACGATGAAACCCGGACGTACGAAGGGAAGCAGGTCGTCGAGCTTCTGCCTCGAGGACGCATCCATCATCGCGCCGTAGGATGCGAAGTCGCGTCCTTGACCCAGCTCCCCGTCATCGTTGATGAGCGTCTCCTGAAAGATGGACCGAAGCGCATGAAGTACATCGTCCTTCTCGAACGCGCCTCGAGTCTCCGGCGAAGCCTCCTCGATCCAAGGCCGGCCCTGGGCGATACGCTGGAGTAGTTCGTGCGGCGTGAGACCACGCGCGGCCTCGAGCTCCACCGAGAAGCCCTCGGCCCGAAAGAGCAGCTCTACGTCGAGGTTGGCGGTGTGCAGTCTCGTGTTGTCCGGGCTCAGCTCCAGGCCGCAGGCGCTCCGGACCGCGAGCCGCAGATGAGCCACCCACGCACTCGGTTCGGGAGTGTCGTCGAGCCGGACCAAATCGAAAGGCTTGCCGCTGCGGGCGAGCGCGGGCCTGAGGAACGACTCCCGCACCTCCGCACGCATCGGGTTACGACGCGTCCCGTGTTTGTCTGCGCTGGTGAGCACACACACGATCCGATCGATGTCGCACCGACCGAGCGCCGCCAGCCAATCCGCCTGAGTTCGAGTCAGGGCGTGGAAGCGACCGATCACGAGGGCGATCATGCGACGAGCATACCTCAACACGCTCGCCGCTCCTCTTGCCCGACTTCTCTGGCCGGAGTGATTGAGCTCGGGCGTATTCCTTCCGCTTTTGGCGGGTGCGCGCGGCCGCACCCGAGCCATAGGGAAAGATCTTGCTCGCTGGGCCAGTGTTCCCCGCATCCTGACCGATCTCCTCATTCTCGTTCGGTCGCGTGAACCTGAACGCGAGCATGGCCGATCAAGACGACTTCTATCGCTCTTCCGAAGACTCGCTCGTGCTCATCGGCCGATACCTCCTGTCATGCTCAGACACGAGGAGCTCAACCTCTACCGCGGTTCTATCGACTTCCGCGCTCTGAACGTTGCGGAAGGAGCTGGGAAGGTCTGCGACCGGCAAGCATTCCGTCTCGAGGCGGGGACCAAGGAAGGGTCGGGTCCAATCGTGTGTCGTTCGACATCCCGAAGGGAAGAAGTCGACCGGCATGGTCGGTTGTGGGCCCAATGCACCCCATCCCGCTCGTCCTGCTCCTGTCCGCCCCCAGCTCGGCTCCCTTGGGGTGCGACGAAGTAGGCTCACCCTTCGGCCAAGAGAACACGTTCGCCCTCGAAGGCCGTGTGTTCAGCCGCTTTGGGGAGGCGCGTGCCAGCTACGTCCGTGGACACAAACACGCGGGCGTCGACATGAGAGGGGACTATCGCGCCACGATCTACCCCGTGTGTGCCGGGCTCGTGACGGCCGTTCAACTGTCCTTTCCGCACCTGACGGTCGTCGTGCGGCATCATCGGCCGGACGGCTCGATCTTCCATTCGAGCTACAAACACGTGACCGACGTCCGCGTGGCGGAAGGTGAGCTCGTGACACGCACAACTGCCCTCGCTCGCCTCTTCGACGAGGCGGAGCATCGTCGCGCCAAGTTCGGTCGCGCACCCGTCCACCTGCACTTCGAAGTCCTCGTTCGGACCGACGATGAGGGTGCGGCCAGCTGGAGCGCGATGTCGATGCAGGCGCTTCGCCGCTACCGAAGCGACCCGATGGAGCTCTTTGGGTCTCGAGGCGGAAGCCTCAGCCCTCCATCGCCGCGTCGGTGATCTCCAGCGCCTTGTCGATCACCGCGAAGCCCTCTTTGAGCTGGGCCTCGGTGATGCAGAGCGGCGGGCTGCACATGATGCTGCTCCAGCGCACGATCGCGTAGACCCCGTTCTCTTTGAGGTGCTTCGCGAGCGCGCCCATCGCCGGCGCCGCACCGTTGTACGGCGCGATGAAGTCGCCCTTGTTGTTCTTCTGCACGTCGATCATGCCAAAGAGGCCAAGCGCACGACCTTCCTTCATGGAGGGGTGCTTCGCTTTGAGCCGAGCCATCTCGGACTGCATGACCTTCTCCATCTTGGCGGCGTTCTCGACCATGCCCTCCTCGATGAGCACGTCGACCGCGGCCATCGCGACCTCGAGCGTAAACGGGTGCGCGTTGTAGGTGAGGCCGCCCCAAAAGACGTTGTCTTTGAAGTGCGCCGCGATGGGATCGGAGACCGCCATCGCCCCCAGCGGGACGTAGGAGCTCGTGAGGCCCTTCGCCATGGTCAGGATGTCCGGCACGATGTTTCCGTGCTCGAAGGCAAACAGCTTACCGGTGCGGCCGAAGCCCGCCATGACCTCGTCGCAGATGAGCAGGATGCCGTACTTGTCGAGCAGCTTGCGCAGGCCCTGGAGGTAACCGGCGGGCGGGATGAGCACCCCGTTGGTCCCGGTGACCGGCTCGATGATCATCGCCGCGATGGTCTTCGGGCCTTCGTACTGAATGACCTCCTCGAGGTAGCGCAGGTTGTTCTCGGTCTTCTCGGCGTCGGTGCTGCCAAAGCTGTAGTCGTAAGGCTGCGGGTCCATCACACGCACGACGCCCGGCATGCCCGGCTCGTTCGCCCAGCGACGCGGGTCACCGGTGAGCTGCAGCGTGGCGTTGGTGCCGCCGTGGTAGCTGCGGTAGCGCGACAAGATCTTGGGCCGCCCCGAGTACAGACGCGCGGCACGGATGGCGTTCTCGTTCGCCTCCGCTCCGCCCAGCGTATAAAAGAACGTGTTCAAGTTGCCCGGCACGAGCTCGGCCAAGCGCTTCGACAGCTTCGCGCGAATCTCAGTCGCGGCGCCTGGGTGCGCGAAGATGAGCCCATCACAGGCCTTCTTCATCGCCGCCACCACCTTGGGGTGGCTGTGGCCGATGTTGACGGAGATGAGCTGACTCGAGAAATCGAGCCACCGCTTCCCTTCGGGCGAGTAGAAGTACACACCCTCGGCGCGCGAAATCGCGGTGGGGTCCACCTTCCCGGTGGCCGACCACGAATACATCGTGTGCTTCTGACAGAGTTCGACGATCTCTTGGCTGTTCATACTTGCTCTCCTTCCGAAACCGAACGTACTCAGCTCATCCAAGTGGCGTCTTTTTGGACCGCCCACTTGCTCGTGATCTTCCGCTGCCGCGTCCAGAAGCGATAACCATCCCAGCCGGTGATGTTGCCCGCACCAAAGCAGGAGTCGTTCCATCCGCCGAAGCCGAAGGGCTCGCGCGGCACCGGAACGCCGACGTTCACGCCGCACATGCCGGCCTCGACCTCTCGCATCACGCGCTGCGCGATGTCGCCGCTGGTGGTGTAGACGCTCGAGGCGTTGCCGTAGGGGTTGTTGTTCTCGATCTCGATGGCCTTCTCGAGGTTGGGTACCCGCACGATCGAAAGCACCGGCCCAAAGATCTCTTCTTTCGATGCCGGCATGTCGAGGGTGACGTTGTCGAGGATGGTCGGACCCACCCAGAAGCCGCCCGCATCACCCTGAGCCTTGCGGCCGTCCACGAGCACCTTGGCCCCACGCTTCTCCGCGTCGTCGATGTACCCGACGATGCGCTTTTGCGCCGCGGCGGTGGTCACCGGTCCGAGCTCCTGGCCGGCGACGAGCTTGGCCGCGCGTGCGCGGATTTGCTCGATGATCGGATCCACATCACCCACCGCGAGCATGACACTCGCCGCCATGCAGCGCTGACCCGCGCAACCGGCGAACGAGGCCACGACGTTTTCTGCGGTGAGCGCGGGGTCGGCGTCGGGCACCACGATCAGGTGGTTCTTGGCCCCGCCCAAGCACAGAGCGCGCTTGCCGTTCATCGAGGCGCGGCCGTACACCGCCTTGGCCACCTTGGTGGAGCCCACGAATCCAAGCGCCTTGATGTCCGGGTGATCGCAGAGGCCCTCGACCACGTCTTTTCCGCCCTGAACGAGGCTCAAGACCCCCTTGGGCAGACCCGCCTCGTGAAAGAGCTCCGCGAGGCGCATGGCCGAAAGCGGCACGCGCTCCGACGGCTTCAAGATGAAGCAGTTCCCGCCGACCAAGGCCTGCGGGAGCATCCACAAGGGCACCATGTTCGGGAAGTTGAAAGGGACCACGCCGGCCACGATACCGAGCGGCTCGTACACCACCTCGCAGGCCACCCCTCGGCTGACCTCGAGCTGATTGCCGGAGGCGAGGTTCGGCAGCGAGCAGCCGTACTCGAGGCACTCGATGCCCTTTTCGACCTCGGCCTTCGACTCCGCGAAGGTCTTGCCGTTCTCGTGCGACACCAGCCACGAGAGCTCGTCCAGGTTCTGCACCATGAGCTCACGCACGCGATACAAGACCTGCGCGCGTTCGCGCACCGGCCACGCCGCCCACTCTTTCATGACCTTCTTGGCGCCCTGGACCGCGGCCTCGACGTCGTCTTTGCCGCTCATGGGCACCTTCGACATCGCCTTGCCCCACCGGGGGTTTAGGACCTCCTGGGTCTCTTTGCTGGTCTTCGGATCGCACCACTCGCCGGCAATCAGGTTGCGAGCGGGCACGTACTCGGTGAACGCGTTGGACTTGGCGGAAAAGGGAGGAATCATGGTGTGGTCTCCTTCATGAGGCGCGAAAAGAGCAGGTGCAAACCACCTGCGAGCAAGAAGCCTACGAACCAAGCGTAGGTGTAGAGCTGTTGAAAGAACGAAAGACCGGGGAAGCCGTGGAGCACCCCGATCTGAGCGAGAAAGCCCGGCACGTTGGGCAAGATGGCGAGCCCTAACGCGACGAGGGCCGCCACGTTGAAGCCCGACTGATACTGATACTTCCCGTCACGACGATAGAGCGCGTCGATGTCGAGCTCGGTCTTTCGAAGCAAGAAGTAGTCGGCGATCAAGATACCGCCGATGGGCCCAAGCAAGGCGGAGTAGCCGATGAGCCAGGTGAAAATGTAGCCGGTCGGGTCTGCGAGCAGCTTCCATGGCATGATCGCGATGCCGATGCCCGCGGTCACGTAGGCGCCCATGCGGAAGGTGATCTTCTGGGGCTTCAGATTGATGAGCGCGTTCGCGGGCGAGACGATGTTGGCCGCGATGTTGGTCGAAAGCGTCGCCACCGAGAGCGCGAGCAGGCTGATGACGATGCTGATGCCGCCGCCCATCTTGCCGAGCAAAACGGTGGGATCCCAGATGGGCTCCCCGAAGATCACGGTGGTGGCGCTGGTGACCGCCACGCCGATGAACGCGAACAAGGTCATGGTGGTGGGAAGACCAATGGCCTGGCCGAGCACTTGATCCCGCTGGCTCTTCGCGTAGCGCGTAAAGTCCGGGATGTTCAAAGAGAGCGTGGCCCAAAAGCCCACCATCGCGGTGAGCGCGGGGAAGAACACGCTGAAGAACTGCCCCTCCTTGGGTTGCCCGGCCGCGAATTGGCTGGGGGTGGAGAGCATGTCGCCAAAGCCGCCGGCCTTGACGTACGCCCAGCCGAGGAGCGCGACGCCCATCAAGATCAGAAACGGCGCCGCGTAGGTCTCGAAGATCCGAATGGACTCGATGCCTTTGTAGATGATGACGAGCTGAAGCCCCCAGAACGCGAGAAAGCAAAGAAGCTGCGCCGCGTTGATGCCCAGAAAGCCGATGGGCGCGCCGCCCCAGCCCTCGCCGATCCAAATGCCCGCGAGCTGATAGATGGCCGCGCCACCCACCCAGGTCTGAATGCCAAACCACCCGCAGGCCACGAGCGCGCGCAGAAGCGACGGCACGTGCGCACCACGAATGCCGAACGCGGCCCGGGCGAGCACCGGGAAAGGCACCCCGTACTTGGTGCCGGGGTGGCCGTTCAAGATCATCGGCGCGAGCACGACGAGGTTGCCGAGCATGATGGTGACCACCGCCTGGCCCCAGCTCATGCCCTGCGAGATGAGCCCCGCCGCCAGCATGTACGTCGGCACGCAGACCACCATGCCCACCCACAAGCTCGCCATGTGCACCACGGACCAGTGCCGCGCGCCCTCGAGCGTGGGCTGGATGTCCTCGTTGATGAGCGAGGGGTCTGGGTTGACTGGGCTGCGGGCGGCGATCATTCGGAGGTTCTTTGGCTCACTTCGCCAGCGCCGGCTTCTGGCGCTCGACAGGCTTTCGAACGCCGCGCTCGTTCACGAGCTTCTGCGCCCCCCAGTACTCGCCGAAGCAAGGCCGGTTGACGTAGCGCCCCCAGCCTTTCTCGGGGGTGAGCTGCCCGTCTTTCCACAGCACCTTGCCGCGCGACATGGTGACCGCGGCCTGCCCGGTCACGTTCATGCCTTCGTAGATGTTGAAGTCGATGTTCTGGTGGTGCGTCTTCACCGAGATGGTGTGCGACTTGTCCGGGTCCCAGATGACGATGTCCGCATCGGCCCCGGGCTTGAGGGCGCCCTTCTTCGGGTAGATGTTGAAGATACGCGCCGCATTCGTCGAGGTGACGGCTACGAACTCGCTCGGCGTGAGCCGACCGGTGCGAACGCCGTGGTGCCAAAGCACCGCCATGCGATCCTCGACGCCGCCGGTGCCGTTCGGGATCTTGCGGAAGTCTTCGAGCCCCGCCTGCTTCTGCGGGGTGCAGAAGCAGCAGTGATCGGTCGCGGTGGTCTGAAGCATGCCGGACTGAAGCCCGCGCCAAAGGGCCTCTTGGTGGTTCTTGGGGCGAAACGGCGGGCTCATCACATAGTGCGCGGCCGCGTTCCAGTCCGGGTTCTGATAGACGGAGTCGTTGATCACGAGGTGCTGCGCGAGCACCTCTGCGAAGACACGTTGGCCTTCGAGCCGCGCGCGGGTCACCGCCTCGAGCGCGTCGATGCAGGAGGTGTGCACCAAGTACACCGGCACCCCGAGCACCTCCGCGATGCGGATGGCGCGATTGGCGGCCTCGCCTTCGACCTCGGGCGGCCTCGAGAGCGGGTGGCCCTCGGGTCCGCGGAAGCCGCGGTCGTAGATCTCTTGCTGCAGCCGAAACACCAGCTCGCCGTTTTCGGCGTGCACGGTGCAAAGCGCCCCGAGCTCTCGCGCGCGTGAGAAGCTGTTCACCAGCGTCTCGTCGTCCGCCATGATCGCGTTCTTGTAGGCCATGAAGTGCTTGAAGCTGTTGACGCCGTGCTCGGTGCAGAGCGTGCCCATGTCCTTCTTCACCGACTCGTCCCACCACGTGATCGCCACGTGGAAGCTGTAGTCGGCGGTGGCCTTCTCGGCCCAGCCCCGCCACTTCTTGTACGCGTCGAGGATGTTCTCCTGGGGCGCCGGGATGACGAAGTCGATGATCGAGGTGGTGCCACCCGCCGCGGCCGCTGCGGTGCCGGTCAGAAAGTCCTCCGACGCCACCGTGCCCATAAACGGGAGCTGCATATGTGTGTGCGGGTCGATGCCACCCGGCATCACGTACGCGCCGCCGGCGTCGAGGATGGTCGCGCCGGCGGGGGCATCGAGCTTGCTCCCCACCGCGACGATGAGTTCGCCCTCGATGAGCACATCGGCCCGGCTCTCACCGTCTGCGGTGACTACGGTTCCACCTTTGATCAGGGTCGCCATGATTCGTCCTCCAGGATCCGGGGAGAGAAGTTGTTTACTGCTCCACGATCTCGTCGTAAGCATCCGGTCGACGGTCGCGGTAAAACTGCCAGGTCGAACGCACCTCGTCGATCATCTGCAAATCCAAGTCCGCCACCACGATCTCGTCCTTGTCTTCCGAGGCCTCCTCTATGATCTGGCCGCGCGGATTCACGAAGTAGCTCGTGCCGTAGAACTTGCCGATGCCCCACGGGGCTTCGGTGCCTACGCGATTGATCGCACCCATGAAGTAGCCGTTGGCCACCGCGTGCGCAGGCTGCTCAATCTTCCAGAGGTACTGCGACAGACCCGCCACGGTGGCAGAGGGGTTAAAGACAATCTCGGCCCCGTTCAGACCGAGGCAACGTGCGCCCTCGGGGAAGTGCCGATCGTAACAGATGTACACGCCGATCTTCGCGAACTTGGTATCGAACACCGGGTAGCCGCCGTTTCCGGGCTTGAAGAAGAACTTCTCCCAGAAGCCCGCGACCTGCGGGATGTGCTGCTTGCGATACTTGCCGAGATACGTGCCATCGGCATCGACCACCGCCGCGGTGTTGTAGAACACGCCGCGCATGGCCTTTTCGTAGATCGGGACCACGATGACCATGCCCAGCCGCTTGGCGAGCTCTTGCATCAGCTTGGTGGTGGGACCGTCCGGGATCTCTTCCGCCGCGTCATACCAGCGAGGATCTTGGCTCGGACAAAAGTACGGACCGTTGAAGATCTCCTGCAGGCAGAGGATCTGAACCCCCTTTTTGGCCGCCTCCTCGATCATGGGGATGTGCTTATCGAGCATCGCCTTCTGAATGACCGCGACCGGCTTCGACTCGTCGTTGATGGGGTTACTGGCCTGAATCAGGCCGCAGCGTACGATCTTGCTCATCTCAGCTCCTCAGCTCAGTGCGCGCCCTTCTTGGGTCGCAGCGTCTTTCCTTCATTCACGAATTGGTTCCAGGTCGTTGGTGCGTAGCCGTTGTCGACTCGCTCCATGGTGATACAGCTCTCCACCGGGCACACGATCTGGCACAGATTGCATCCCACACACTCGCTCTCGTCGATGACGGGAACACGGGTGCCGTTGGGGTTCGGGTGGATGCACTGGTGTGCGCCGTCGTCGCAGGCGACCATGCAGAGGTTGCAGCCGATGCAGCTCTCCGCGTTGATCTTGGCAACGGTCTCGTAGTTCATGTCGAGATCGCCCCAGTCGGAGTACGCGGGCACAGCCTTGCCGACCATCTGGTCGATGGTCTCGAAGTTGTGCGACCGCATGTACTCCGTGAGGCCCTCGATCATGTCCTCCACGATGCGATAACCCTTGAGCATGACCTCGGTGCAGACCTGCACGCTGGTCGAACCGAGCAGGATGAACTCCACCGCGTCGCGCCAGTTGCAGATGCCCCCGATGCCGCTGATCGGGATCTTGAACTCCGGGTGACGCGCCAGCGAGGCCGCCATGTGCAGCGCGATCGGCTTCACCGCGGCGCCGCAGTAGCCGCCGTTCGAGGACTGCAGACCCACGCGCGGCTCGGGGATGAAGCGGTCGATGTCGACCCCGATGATGCTCTTGATGGTGTTGATGAGCGACACCCCATGCGCGCCGCCCCGCTGCGCAGCCAGGCCGTGCGGCACGATGTCGGAGACGTTGGGGGTGAGCTTCACCAGCACCGGGACCGTGGAGTACTCCACCGCCCAGCTCGTGATCTCTTGATTCACCCGCGGCTCCTGTCCCACCGCGGAGCCCATGCCGCGCTCACACATGCCGTGCGGGCAGCCGAAGTTGAGCTCGAGACCATCCGCGCCTGCATCGATGGAGCGTTTGATGATCTCCTTCCACTCCTCGCGGGTCTCGACCATGAGCGAGACGATGACCGCGTGCTTGGGATACTTGCGCTTGGTCTCGTAGATCTCCTTGAAGTTCACCTCGAGCGGACGGTCGGTGATGAGCTCGATGTTGTTGAAGCCCACGCCGCGGCGACCACCCACGTGCAGCGCCCCAAAACGACTCGAGACGTTCTGAATCGGCTGGCCGAGCGTCTTCCACACCGCCCCGCCCCAGCCGGCGTCGAAGGCACGCTGCACCTGGGCCCCCGAGTTCGCGGGGGGCGCGGAGGCGAGCCAGAAGGGGTTTGGAGAACGAATGCCGGCGCAATGGGTGGATAGATCGATCATCACGCACCTCCTTGAAGATAGGCGTGGATGGCGAGCGCGGCCGCCTTGCCCTCGGCCGCAGCGTTCACCACTTCCTTGCCGCCGTTGCGGCCGTCGCCGCCGGCGAAGTAGCCCTTGCGACCGGTGCGGCCGTTGGCCTCGGTCACGATCTTGCCGCTCTCGAGCTTCAAGCCTTCGAGCCCGTGGAGCAGCTCCACCAACTTCGATTGTCCGATGGCCACGAGCACGAGATCCGCGTCGAGCGTGAACTCGGTGCCCGCGATGGGCTTCTTGTTCTCGTCGAGACGAATCGCCTTCACACGCTCGACCTTGCCGCTGCCTTCGAAGCCAATGGGGAGGGCACGCCATTCCGCGCGGGCGCCTTCGTGCTGCGCGGCGCGCCACTCGTGGAGGTAGCCGCTCATGTGCGCCTCGGTGCCGCGGTAGAGCATCGTGGTGTGTTCGAAGCCGAGACCGATGCCCTCGCGCACCGCATCGAGCGCGGTGTTGCCGCCGCCGATGACCACACAGCGCTTTTTGCTGGAGAGCGCGATGCGCTCGAGCTTCATCTTCTCGATGAAGTCGACCGCGCCGTAGATGCCCGGGAGGTCTTCGCCCGGAAGCTTTAGCCGCGTGTCGGGCCCAAGACCCACGCCCAAGAAAACCGCCTGATGTTTCTTCTCGAGCTCGAGGAAGCTGATGTCTTTTCCGACCTGCACTCCGGTCTTCACCTCGATGCCGCCGATGCCGAGGATCCACTCGACCTCTTCCACGCTGCGATCGGCCTTCATCTTGTAGGGCGCAACGCCGGTGGTGTTGAGGCCGCCGAGCACGTCGCGCATCTCATAGATGGTGCAGGCGTGGCCGTGACGACGCAGCTCGTGCGCGGCCGCCAAGGAGGCTGGCCCACCGCCCACGAGCGCGACGCTCTTGCCGGAGTCGGGACCGGCTTCAAAGAAGCGCCAGCCTTTATCGAAGGCGTGATCGGTGGCGTAACGCTGCAGCTTTCCGATCTGAATCGGCGGCACGCCCATCTCGTTGTAGACGCAATCACCCACGCAAAGCACCTCGACCGGGCACACTCGGGCGCAGCTCATGCCGAGGATGTTCGAGTCGAAGATCGTGCGCGCGGAGCCCTTCAGGTTGTCGGTGGCGATCTTCCGGATGAACTGTGGGATGTTGATCTCGGTCGGGCAGACCTGGATACACGGGGCGTCGTGGCAAAAGAGGCAGCGATTCGCCTCCGCCAACGCCTGCTCGCGCGTGTACTCGCCCTTGAAGTCTGAAAAGACGGTTTCTGATCGTTCCGCTGGTAGCTTTGCGGCCATCGGCCCCCCGCTCCTATCGGCAATGAAATCCGAAGCGCCGGACACTAGCGGAATGGAGGTGCCTTGCCTACACGTAAGGTGGCTGAGATTTCAGGGGTTTGAGCCAGGAGGCGGAGGCTCACGGGAGGCCTGGGGCTGTCGTGAGCGCGCCGGTGGCGTCACTTGTCGGGCGATGGGACGTCGGAGTGGTCGGCGTCGACATCGCTAGCGTCTTCGTCGGTGGCATCCTCTCCACCCCCGTCTTCGTCCGGCACGTCTTCGCCACCGGCGTCCTCCGCCCCAAAGTCGGACCCGCCGATGTCTCCACCCGAGTTGCCGAACGACTCACAGTCTCGTACGAGAATCATGTCGGGCTCTGGACACTGCCAACTGCCTTCGACGCACACGTGCGAGAACGTTTCGTCGAAACACCCTCTTCGCAGATGCCGAACGCAGTAGGTCCCCGAATCGCCCCGTCGGGTCGGATTCGGAGTTGAACACCCGACTGGAGCTGCATCGAAGTGGACGGGATCCGCATCCACTTCGGTCTCTGCGTCGAGCACGCGTTCGCTGGCATCCGCATCGTCCTCACGAACCAGCTGCGTCTGCGAGCACGATGAGACGAACAGTGTCGCGAGAACTAGGCCACATGCACGGAATCTCACTGGCAGACCCCGCTCACGCAGTTCATTCCGGACGGGCAGCCCTGAAATGCGCCGCACTGGAACACGCACGAGCCTTCTAGGCTCCCCGTACGCTCGAGCACCATCACGTCGAGCTTGAAGTCGAACATGTGGCTCGGCGCAGTGGAAAGAACGATCGTAGTCGGTCTGGTGGACCAAGCGCAGAACTTCTCGGACGCGCCATCTCTCGGGTACCACGTGTAGCCGGCGAGCGGCATCGGGCCGACGTTGCGCCAATCCCGGCCATCATAGGCAAGTGCGCTGACCTCGTCCGCGAGAGGCGAGGTTACATCCGCAAGGAAGTTGAAGCGGTACATCCCGCTTTGGGCGAGGTTTACCGCGTAGAAGGCCAGACCTCCGGAGTTCATCCGAACGTACGCGTCGGCTGAGCGAGTCACCGTGTAGAGCGACTCGGCAGGCGGGTAGAGCGCGCCAGCTTCGGCTTCATAGTAATCCTTCTTCGCTGTGAAGAGCCGAGGAAGTGGGGATTTGGGGTTCTTGATGCCGGAAGGACAGACGTTGGCGGGGCCAGCGCAGTGACTCGCGAGCAGAGACTCGACTCGCTGTAGCTGGGTCAAGGTGATGTGCCCCTGGGCATAGTACTGGGCGTAGCGGGCGGCCACGAGATCCATAAATCCGTTCATCGTGACGGAAGGCGAAGCGGTTGCCATCGCGTACGAAAAGGCGTCACTCGCAACTTGGACGGGACGCGTCTGCCAGTACCCTACTCCAGTGAGGAGGGAGAGACCGTTTGTGCAGAAGAGATACGTGAGTCGGCACTGATTGAAGGCGAGAGCCCAATAGACGTGCTGCAGGAGTTGACCGCAATCGTACGCACACGCGGGGTTCGTAGAGATGCACGAGTTGAAGCAGTTCGAGCCCAGACTGGGATCGAGATACAGATGGATGTCGATGTCCCCGAACGGTGCAGGATAGTTCTCGAGCCGGTACTCACCGTTTCGAAGGGCCTGTTGATACCGATGCGCGAAGTTGAGCCCGAGGCTCGATTCGTACGTCAGGCTGGGCCAGTCGCCGACGAGCTTCTTCCAGGCCGCATATCGCACTCCAGCAGCGTCGGCGATGCCCTCCCGAACAGCCCCGTAGTGGCCGTCGGAGTTCCACTTGTACATGTGCTGGATGTAGTGCGTGTACTCGTGCGCGACGAAGTTGCCATAGACCCCCGCGTGCTGAGCCTGGAGCGGCGGGACAGAGTGTCGGATGTCGAGTTCGCGGGTCCCAGGGTGATAACTCGTCCAGCCGTCCTGAGTGCAGACGCAGCTCATCCCCGCCACACAGTCCGCTCCAGTTCCTGCTTGCTTACAGTTATTCGTCAGGCAGTGGCTGTTCTTCGTGCACGGCAGCGCGGAGTTCTGATGCTGCTTCACCACCAGACTGACTTCCTGCTTGTCCCTTCCCCAACCGTACATCGCATCAGCATGGTTCACATAGTCCGCGATGCCATCGAGCGTGTTCTTGACGGACACAGCGGCCCATCTCGTGGAGTGATCGATCAGGCTCGCCCAGGGCTGAGCGTTGCAGACTCCGGTGTGGGTGACCGCCACCACGTTCGATTGGCTAACCTCCCTCGTAAACACCGACGTGACGCGATCCTTCGAACTCTGCAGTCCCACGGGGTGGATCGGTTTGAAAGTGCAAGGACTCGTGCTGCCCGAGCCGCAGAAACTCAATGGAAACTGGTCCGTGCACTCCGTGGTCACCTGCGTTGGGGCCCACGAGATGGACTGTCCCACAAAGTTCGCGGCCCACTGATAGGCGTCTCCGGTCCGCGGCATCGGCAGGTAATGACGCGGGTCGAACTCGGCGAGGATTTGTCCGTTCTCAGCTTCGAGCAGATAGGCCACCCCTTCGGTCGACTCGATGTAGGCCCGCAGAACCAGTCGCCCATGCTCCACGCTGTACTCAAATCCCCGCTCCGGATCGAGACGGCGCGCATCCGGCGCTAGACCGGCTAGGACGCGAGCCTCGTCAATCCCTGGCGCCGCTCGTCGAACGGCACCAGTCTCGACATTCCGCCCGGACACCGCCAGCAGTCGAGCCTGGGCGAACGTCAGCGCCAGGTGGCTCTCGCTCACGGGGTGGTCTCCAACGTACTCCTTCAGGATGAGAGCCTGCTCGTCCGGGTGAACGCCAGGAAGCACCCGCGCAACACGATACGTTGCTTGCCCCGCGTGATCGCCGAAGAGACGTGCATAGTGCTCTGCGAAACAGAGCGCGGATGCACGAGCATCGAACTCGCCCCCGCCACCGCTCCCGGCTCTGCAACCCTCGGGCAGAAGATCACCCTCGCGGAGGCTGAGGACGCTGAGCACCCCTTCATCCTCGTTGCTTCCGAGAACGAACGACGCGTGCGCCTCGAGTTCACTCAGAAGAGCTTCCTGGGCTGGATGAAGGCGCGAACGGACGTGGCTCTGGGCGAAGTCTCTGGCGACCGTACTCGATTCCACCCGCGAACTCGGGGTGAGCCGCCGGTGAGCGGTAGAGAGCTGGGCGAGGCCAGAGGGGCCCACTTCGCGGTCACATCCGAGCGAGAAGAATGCGGCGGTGAGAACTATGACTGAGTGCTGGATGCGGGGGGGGGGAGACATGAGTATACGTTATGCCTCCGCTGAGCCAAGTCAAACGGTTTTGTGGGAATTCAGGCCTTTTGGGAGTTGTCTGGCGAGAAAGGGAGAAAGAAAGGGGGAGAAAGAAAGGGGACACGCACCTTTCTTTGGATTGGCCGACACTCGAAGGCGAGAGCGAGCCGCCGACGGACTCCCGCGAAGGCGGCCCGGATGAGACAGCGAGCCTGCGGCCGAGTGGAGCCGATGATTTGCGAGCTTACTCCCTCAGAGTTCGAAGCCCACCGAAGACCTAGTGTCCCGTCCGAAAAGTTTAGATCACGTTCGCGCTTGTCCTTTTCGCCCCTGGCCGACGCGCGGCCTGCGGCCGCCCTTTCGGGCTCCTCGGTCATTGGCGGCGACCCAACTCCCTTCGTAGCGCGCCGACCAGCGACGAAAGATACTTCGCGGGAACATGATCGAACTTCTCGGACGGGACACTACAGCACGGATCACGTGGGTTGATAGTGCCAGCCGCACTTCCGAAACAGGCGTTCCATGCTGAGGTTCTTCGTGCGGAGCCAAGCCGCCTTTGCCGCGCGTCGTAGGTCGTCGCTTGCTCGAGCACCCACCTTGCGCAGCTCTGCCTTCATGACCGACCAGACCATTTCGATGGGATTCATGTCCGGCGAGTACGGAGGGAGAAAGAGGACATGGGCGCCTGCGGCCTCGATCGCGGCGATCGCCTGCGTGCTCCAGTGCAGCCGAAGGTTATCGAGCACCAGCACTTGATCCGCCTCGAGCCGTGGGACGAGTGCCGTCTTGATGAAACGCACAAAGCGCTTCTTGTTCATTGCGCCCTCAAACGTGCGCAGGCACACCGGACCTCGAAGGCCGACGACACCGACCATCGTGAGGTTGACGCCAGGGTTGGCGGGACGGAGCCCGTGGGCACGAAGTCCTCGCGGCGCCCAGCCACGTGCTCTGCTCATCGAGAGGTTCGCTCCGGACTCATCGAGAAAGAGCAGCTTCTCGGCGGGGA
>WYAZ01000133.1 GCA_011526105.1 Deltaproteobacteria bacterium
CCGGCCCTCTTCGCGGCTGCTCGCCGCGACGCCTTTGGCTCTCGTCGGTTGAATACAGAGAGTATTCGCCCTCCTCGCGCGACGACCAGACACGAAGATTGCTCGCCGAATTTCGCTCGCCTCCACGCTTCCAGGGGACTAGCAAACGCGGCGGCCCGCGGTCATTCCCAGAGTCGGCGGAGGCGTCTTTTTCGGCGCCGAAGCTGATTTCTCCGCTCTTCCGCGTAGATCTCGGCCTCGAGCCGTCCGTCCGGGTTTTGGTCGTAGGCGCGGCGGCGCACGGGATCGACGAGCAATTGATAGGCGGCGGTGAGGGCCAAGAAGGCCGCGTGATCCCCGCGTGCTTCTGCGTTTTGATCCGGATGCAGTCGCTTGGCCTGCGCTCGATAGGCCTCGCGGATCTGCTCGGTGGTGGCGTCGAGGCGCACCCCGAGGACTTGATAGGCCTTTGGATCAGCCATGGCCCAGTCGGCGATCGAGCGCGCGCCGAATCGCGTCGACATCGCCCGCGACTGTCTCGGGCGGATTGCTCAGCGGACCGCCGTCGCCGGCGTGATACGCCGCCTTGAAGTCGGTGAACTTGAGGCCGTGCGCGGTCGAGACCACGACCACACGCGCGCCGCCGTCGATGACTCCTTTTGCGATCAGCTTCTTCAGGCTCGCCAGGGCCACCGCGGTGTGTGGACACGTAAAGAGCCCGGTTCGATCGGCACCCGCGGCCGCCTCATGGATCTCGGCTTCGGTGGCCTCTTCGACGACGCCGTCCGCAGCTCGCAGCGCGCGAATGGCGCGCGGCATGCTGACCGGGTCGCCGATGCGGATGGCGCTCGCGACGGTGGGGCCAGCCACCATGGGCTCGATGCGTTGGAAGCCGGTCTGATACGCGCGAAAGAGCGGGTTGGCGGCCTGAGCCTGCGCGACCGCGAGACGGGGACGACGCTCGATCAGTCCCAAGCGGAACATCATGTCGAAGCCGGCGCCCAGCGCGGAGACGTTGCCCAGGTTGCCACCGGGGATGACGACCCAGTCGGGTGATTGCCAGTCCAGGTCTTGAGCGATCTCGATCGCGACCGTCTTCTGTCCCTCGATGCGGAGCGGGTTCATCGAGTTCGCGAGGTAGAGGCCGCAGTCTGGATTCTCGGTCACCGCCTTGACGAGTCGCATGCAGCCATCGAAGTCGGTGTCGAGCTCGAGCACATGGGCGCCGTGGGCCAAAGGCTGGACGAGCTGCGCGGGCGTGATCTTGCCCTTGGGCAAAAAGACCACCGTCGGAACCCCAGCCGCCGCGCCATACGCGGCGAGCGCGGCGGAGGTGTCGCCGGTGGATGCGCAAGCCACCGCGCGGATGGGCACGCCGCGGCGCTTCATCTCGACCACCGCCGAGACCAAGACGGTCATACCCAGATCCTTGAACGAGCCAGTATGTGTGGTGCCGCACTGCTTCAAGTGGAGCTGCTCCACCCCCAGCCGTCGTCCGAGTTCGGGCACCGGCAACAGCGGCGTGTTGCCCTCGCCGAGGCTCACCAGACTCCCGTGCGCCGCCTCGGGTAAGACCCATTCGAGCTTCGACCAGACCCCGGAGCTGAGCGGCCACGGCGCCCGGGCCCGACGGCGGTCGAAGAGGGCCTTCCATGTGTCTCCGGACCGGGCCTCGAGGGCCGCCATGTCGTGCTCCACGTCGAGCAGCGCGCCGCTCACCGGTGCGCGATACATCACGGAGAAGAGGTCGTAGCGCTCCGGCTCCGACGGCTCCGCGCTCCTCAGGAACGCCCGAAAACCCATTGGGGCAGAATATCCCGCCAGTCCGGGGTTCACCAGGAACGAAATTAGCTGTAGGGGCGTTTAGTGCACGTTCGTCGAAGTTTCATGATCGGACTCTTCATCTTGGCAGGCGTGCTGTCGTCGACCACCGCCTGTGGTCCGACCAAAGTCCTGATCGACGGTCGCGAGATGTCGCCGGAGGATGCTGCTGCGTACCTTTTGGCGGAGGGTCGCAAGGCCCAAGAAGCCGGCGATCTCGCGAACGCAAAGAGCGACTACAAAGAGGTCTACGAGCGCTTCCCCGAGAGCGCGCGGGCCGCGGATGCTCTGGCGGAGCTCGGCGCGATCTATCTGGATGAGTCGGGATGTAAAGGCGCGCTCTACTACTACGAGCGACTGGCCCGGGACTACGCCTCGAGCCCTCGCGCGGGTTCCGCCAAAGAGGTCATGGGGCGCTGTCAGGCCGAAGGTGATGGCAAGTCCGGCGCGCTGGTTCAGCTCGAGAACCAATACCTGCAGTCGGGCAACGACGCCGAAAAGAAGGAGGTCGCCTCCAAAGCGGCGGACGCGGCGATGGAGGCCGGCGAGTTTGGGCAGGCCGCGGACTGGCTCCTGAAGGTGCGCTCGCTCGAGCGCGACGACGCTTCCAAGCGCGCGGTGGAGGCCGAGATCCTCGAACTCATCGACGCCAAGGTCACGTTCCAAGATGTTCGCTCGCTGCTCGAGACCGCGAAGTCCGACTTCCCGGCCGAGGCGCTGACCTACAAGCTCGGCCGAATTCAGTACCACATCCGTGATCTCGCCAACGCGAAGTCCACGCTCGAGTCGCTCCTCTCGACCTGGCCGAGCTCGAGCTACCTCGCCGGGGCCAAGTCGATGCTCGAGCTCATCGAGGCCCGCAGCAAGGTCGTCCCCGGCAAGATCGGGGTGCTCGTCCCCATCTCGGGCAAGCTCAAGGCCTACGGCGAGAACGCGCTCCAAGCGGTGAAGCTCGCGAGCGGGCAGATGAACGCGGCCAAGCCCGATACCCGCTTCGAGTTTGTGGTGCGCGACTCGAAGGGTGATCCGGCGGCGGCCGCGCAGGCGGTGCAAGACTTCGTCACCGTCGACGGCGTGGTGGCGGTCTTTGGTGCGCTCTTCAGGGTCGAGGCCGAATCGGCGGCCACCAAGGCTCAGGAACTCGGGGTGCCGCTGCTGTCGCTCACTGCGGCCGAGGACATCACCGAGACCGGGCCTTTTGTCTTCAGGAACGGTCTCACCAGCTCCGCGCAGATGGACGCGCTCGTGGAGTACGCAATGGACGTGCTGGGCATGAAGCGCTTCTCCATCCTCTACCCGAAGCACCCCTACGGCGAGGCGATGCTCCACCTGTTCTGGGATCGGGTCGAAGCACGCCGAGGTGAGGTGAGCGGCGTCGAGTCCTACGGCGCGAACGACACCACCTTCACCGGCCCGGTCAAACGCCTGGTCGGCCGTTCCCGGCTCGACCTTCGCTCGGACTATCGGCTCGCCAAGAGGGAGTGCGAGAAGCAACCCGACAGCTACCGAAAGGCCCGCTGCGTTCGAGAGCTCGACGCCTCCATCAAACCCATCGTCGACTTCGATGGGCTCTTCATCCCCGACTACCCGCGAAGTCTCGCGCTCATCACGCCTGCGCTCGCGGCGGAAGACATCGTGGTCGAGCGAGACGAGCGCTACATCCGTCGCATCGAACGCACCCTCGGCCGCACCGTGAAGCCGGTCACTCTGCTCGGCGCGAGCGGCTGGAATAGCAACGAACTCCCCGAGAAGGCCGGACGTTACGTGGAGAACGCGATCTTCATCGACGGCTTCTTCGCAGACTCCGAGTCTAAAGAGGTGAGGAGCTTCGTGGATGCATTCCGGCGCGAGTTCAAGCGCACCCCCGGTCTGCCAGAGGCGCAGTTCTACGACGCGGCCCGCCTCATGAAAGAGGTCGTGCTCAAGGAGATGCCGACCACGCGCGAAGCCATGCGGCAAGCGCTTCGAAAAGTGCACGACTTCCCGGGCGTCACCGGGAAGACCTCCTTGGTCGAGAGCAACGAAGCCAAGCGCAAGGTGTCGGTGCTGACGATCAAAGAGGGGCGCATCATCGAAGCCCCGCCGCCATCGGAGCAAGCGCCTTCGGTGCCCGCCACTCCGGCCGGGGCGCCGCCCGCGGGTTGAAGCCGAGGCCGTGCGGGTTCTCCAAGAATTCGACTCCGAGCCTCGGGTCTGCTCGTACCTCAACACCGAGATCGCGAGCCTCACCTACCGGGTGATGCTCGACGTCAGCCCCGAGCAGTACGAGTTGATGCTCGAGCGCGGATGGCGCCGCTTTGGACCCATGTACTTCCGGCCCGCGCCCTGTCCGAACTGTCACGAGTGCGTGTCCATTCGCCTGCGCACCGAGACCTTTCGCCTCTCCCGAGGACAGCGCCGAGTCGTGCAGCGGGCGCAGCACCTGCGAAGCACGATCACGGAACCCAAGATGGACGCCGCGCGGCTCAGCCTCTATCAGAGGTGGCACGACGAGCGCGGCGTGCGGCGCGGCTGGAGCATGGATGTCATCGACGAGGAGCGCTACTGGCACGAGTTCGTCTTCCCCCATCCGGTCGCGCACGAACTCACGCTCTGGGATGACCAGGCTGGCGGCGGGCCCGCCCTCGTGGCGGTGAGTCTCGTAGACATCACCCCGCGAGCGGTCTCCGCGGTCTACACCTACTTCGATCCCAGCTATGCCGAGCTCTCCCCGGGCACGGTTCAAATCCTGAGGCAGGTCGAGCTCGCGCGTCGGCTCGACCGCGCGCATCTATACCTGGGCTACCGGGTGCGGGGATGCGCCTCCTCCGAGTACAAGGCGAACTTCCGGCCTCACGAGCTGCTTTCAGGCTGGCCCGGCCTCGAGGACACGCCGGATTGGCGCCCCTCGGCCGAGGCAACGATTGCCGAGCGGGGGTAATCTCGGGCAAATGGAAGGTATGAAGCCTCGGCTCCTCCTCGCCTTTCTCGCGGCTTTCATCCTCTTTCTCGCCGCCTACTTGTTCTCGCGGCCCGCGGGCGGGCCCAAACGACCGACCTCCGCTGCGGTGACGAGGGCCGAGGCGCCTTCGGAACCCGCACCCCGTCGCAGCCTCATCCCGCCATCGGCGCCGGGCCCCACCGCGCCGGAAGACGCAGAAGGCGAGTCACCGAAGCCGAGCGACGGGGTGCCACCGTCCGGCTTCGACTACGCGGCTTCGGCGGTGAACGGGCTCTCGACCCGGGCGCTCGGCGCCGATGAGAAAGCGGCGCTCCAGATCCCCGAGAAGCTGAAGGGGGTGATCATCACCGAGGTCGATCCGCGCAGCGGAGCAGCCGGAGCCGCGCTCTTGCCGGGGGACGTCATCGTCCGCGCGGACTTCAAGTGGATCGATGACGAAACCAACACGCTCGAGAAGCTCGTCGGCGACCGAAGCTTCACCGCGCTGACGGTGTATCGAAACGGCGTTGCGTTCGACGTGGTCTTGCACAAGCCCTACGATCCCACCCAGACCTCCAGCCGCACGGCGCCCTGAGAGGCGCGTCTTGACTCTGCTGGCGGCCGGTCAAGTCTTCGATCAGTTCGTGCTCGAGTCGCGTCTCGCGATGGGCGGGATGGCGGAGCTCTGGGTGGCCAAGAAGGTCGAGGGCGACGAGCGCCGTTTTGCGCTCAAGTTCCCCAAGGACCACCTACTCTCCAATCAGGCGCTCCGTTCGATGTTCCTCGACGAGTGTCGCATCGCCAAGAGTCTGAGACACCCGAACATCGTCAAGGTCATCGGCGGGTTCGAACACGAGGGGTGCTTCTTTCAGGCCATGGAGCTGGTGCTCGGCCACGACCTCAAGAAGGTCCTGGTGGCGCTCGCCAAAAAGGACGACCGGTTCGCCTCGGCGATGGCGGTTCGCATCGCTCGCGACATCGCGCGTGGTCTGTCCTATGCGCATCAGAAGCGCACCGATGATGGCACCTGGCTCGCCCTCGTGCACCGAGACGTCTCGCCGCAGAACATCATGATCCTCACCACGGGTGAGGTGAAGGTCGTGGACTTTGGCGTCGCCAAGGCCGCGGCGCGGCTCACCAAGACCAAGACGGGGGTGGTGAAGGGAAAGATTCCGTACATGGCGCCCGAGCAGGCGCTCGCGAAGGAGGTCAGCGCCTCCACCGACATCTTCGCGCTCGGCGTGATCCTCTGGGAGCTCCTCGCCATGCGTCGCCTGTTCGCGGCGCGTTCCGAGATGGAGTTGTTCCGGTTGGTCTCGGAGGCCTTGGTGCCGCCCATCGACCAGCACGCGGTCGGTTTGCCGGAGTCGGTCCGTGAGATTGTCATGCAGATGCTCGCGCGCCGGCCCAGCGACCGGCCGGGAAGCATGCGAGAGGTCGAGGAGCGGCTGTCCAGGATCCTGTTCGTGGACTACCCAAATCAAGACGTGTCGGCGAGTGCACTCGCCGACTGGCTCGCGCCGCGACTCGCGCCGCGTCCCAAGACCAAGGTCATGCCCGCCGCGGTGAGCGCGCCCGAGCCCCCACTCGCAGTCGAGGAGCCCTCCACCGGCCGGCGCCGGGTCGAAGAAGTCGTGGCGCCCTGGCTCGCGGGGCGAGACATCCCGGAAGATGGGCCCACCGTGCGCGCCTCGCCCGACACGACGCTGCGCCTCGAGGAGCCACTCGAAGGCACGGATCCAGACGAAGGCTCGCCCGAGAAATAGCGGCCCAGAGCGCCGAATATTCGTTGTCTGGCCCTCCATTTCCCGCGATGTATCGGGGATGAAGTATCAGTCCGTCTTCAGGCCCGGGCTCTTCGAGGGTCGTGTGGCCATCGTGACCGGCGGCGGCACCGGCATCGGGCGCTGCATCGCGCACGAGCTCGCGGCGCTCGGGGCCAAGGTGGTCCTCGCTTCGCGCACCCTCGAGAAGCTACAGAAGACGCAGAAGGAGATCGAGGCCGACGGCGGGCTGGCCGACAGCATCGTCTGCAACATCCGCATCGAGGCCGAGGTGCAAAACCTCGTGGCCCAAACGCTCGAACGTCACGGACGCATCGACTACCTCGTCAACAACGGCGGCGGTCAGTTCGTATCGCCCATCGAGAACATCTCGCTCAAGGGCTGGAACGCGGTGATCGAGACCAACCTGACCGGGCCGTTTCTCGTCTCCAAAGAGGTCGTGACGCGAACGATGGCCGACCACGGTGGGGTCATCGTCAACATGGTCGCCGAGATGTCCAGGGGCATGCCGATGATGGGGCACTCGGGGGCGGCTCGCGCCGCGGTCGTGAACCTGACCAAGACCGCGGCCCTCGAATGGGCGCAGTATGGCGTTCGCGTAAATGCCGTCGCCCCGGGCCTCATCGATTCCAGCGGCTTTGAGAGCTACCCGCCTCCGGTGCAAGAGGCCCTAAGGAGCTTGCCGAAGGAGATTCCCGTGCAGCGTTTCGGCACCGAGGCCGAGGTCGCGAGCTGCGTGACCTTCCTCCTCTCGCCGGCGGCGGCCTACGTGACCGGGGCGACTTTTGCGGTGGATGGTGCATCTTCTTTGTACCGTCATGCGTTCCAGCTCCCAGTGGGCCGGACGATGCCGGCCTACCAAGGCTTCCATCGGGGGATTCCCCTCGCTGACGCGGATGGCGGCCCACAGGGCGGAGGCGTATAGGTGGAGACGGACAGATGAGCAGCAAGAGAACCTCTGGTTCGGGTCCCGTGCTCGACCACGAGCCGAGTTTCGACACCGAGTTTGCCGTCTCCGACGAGGCGCTGAATGCGCGGCCGGATGCGAGGGCTCGCGCCGGTCGCCCCAGTCAGCCGATGAGAGGCCCCAAATCGGGCGGTCCAAACCTCAAGGTCTTGGTGGGGGTGGGGGTGGTCGTCGCCGCGGCGAGTGTGGCCGTCGTGTTCAAACTCATGGCTCCTGCCGCACCGTCGGCCACGACGGAAGCGCTCCCGGTGCCTCCCACTGCCGCCACCGCCGCGACGTCGGTACCCGAAGCGCCCGAAGCTCCCGAGGCGAAGCCGGCACCCGCTCCAAAGCCGGCCGCGGCGCCGAAGCCGGTGGCCGCTGCGCCCGTGACCAAGATCGCCCCAACTACGCTCGAGGCTGCCCCGGACGACGAGGACGAAGCCGAGGCTGAACCCAAGGCGCGAAAGACGACGCGCCGAGCATCGAAGCGCTCAAAGCGCGGTGCTTCGGAAGAGCCCGACACCAGCCTCGACAACGCGCTCGCGAAGCTGGGGTCGATAGAGGCCCCCTCTGCGCACACGGAGGCCCCGGTTGCGCCACCCGCCGCACCGGATCGCGGCGCCGAGTGTGAATCGGGCAAGGCTGAAGCCTGCGTCGCGTTCGGCAAGGAGCTCGCAGGCAAGGACTTCAACGCCGCGCTCACCGCCTTCGAGCGCGGATGCGCACTCGGATCGAACAAGGGCTGCGTCGAGGGCACCCGCCTCGCCGAGAAGGCCGGCGGCGGCGAGAAGGCGCGCGAACTCAGCAACGTCGCTTGCGGTCGTGGCTCCGCCCCGGGCTGCCGGCTGCTCGCCAGCCTCTATCAGCGCGGGGTCGGCGGAGCGCCGGACCCAGACAAGGCCAAGACGTTCTACGCGAAGGCCTGCGAAGCCGGCGATACCGCGGCCTGCGGCGAGTAATTGGAGGAGTCGAACATCGCCGGCCCCTACATCGCTTTCACCTCTTGCCGCTGACATCCCCGCCTCACTCCAACGCCCACCCATCCACTCAGCTCCATGTGAGAGGGGCCCGGTAGCCTGTCGATGTGACGCGTTCTAGAACCTGAGAGCGATAGTGGTGCAGCCACTCGTGCGCGCTCTGGTGCAGTCCAGTGGCGTCTTCGGACCGGTGGTATCCACGTCCGCACGAGCGTCACCAGGGCGTG
Source organism: Deltaproteobacteria bacterium (assembly GCA_011526105.1). GTDB lineage: Bacteria > Myxococcota > Kuafuiibacteriia > Kuafuiibacteriales > Kuafuiibacteriaceae > WYAZ01. The sequence continues at coordinate 8,658 of WYAZ01000133.1, forward strand.
GCTGTCGGAGACCGCGAGTAGTAGGCCGAGTGTTGGGCGGTGGATCAGTTTCCGACCGGCGGGCTCACTCGGCGGGCTCGAAGGATTCCGTGCGAGGCTTTCGAGATATCTCCGTGTTTGGAGGTCGCGGCGTGCGCCGAAGATGCCGCGAGCCAGGCAGGAGTCGAGACCTACGAGTCTCGGCTTCCTATAGCGGAATTCGGATGCCTGGATCGGGTAGTCGTGATCAACGATGACGATGCCCCCTCCGCTGTCTCTCGATCTCCCCTCTCGAATCCTCAAGGCGTACCTTGCCGGCGAGGGGTCCTTTGTCCGCTTCGGCGTAGGCGAGGCAAGCGTCAATCGAATCGTCCGACTCCATCGTAGGACAGGCAAGCTGGAGCCTCTCCCGCATGGTGGAGGCCAAACGCCCCTGATTGGCATCGACGATCTGGAGGCGTTGGCGGATCTCG
>WYAZ01000134.1 GCA_011526105.1 Deltaproteobacteria bacterium
AACTGGACGCCCGTTAATGAAGTCTACTTGAATCCCGCGGAGCATCAGTCCAAGCGGAGCGATGCGCCCGCTCTGGGGCGGGCCGCAGCATGAACCTTCATCCGACAACAACGTTGACACTCACCGATGCCGCCGAGACGATCGAAGGAGCCGCAGAAGTCGACGGGATGGGTGGCGACGAAGATGCGGGTGGCAGCGACGAACATGCCTCATGCTCGAGAGCGCGCACGAACGCTGCGAGGTCGGTCGGCGACCAGGTGGCGAAGCAGGTCAGGCGACGTGGGCCGATGGAGATCTCGACCTGCGCCTCTGTCGATCCAGGCAGCTCGGCGTCGTCACGGCCGCTCAGTTCGATGAATCCGAGGTCACGGGGAGCGCGACTTCACGACCGGAGCGCCTCGGGACGAATCCCGCAGAGCTTCACGAGCGCCGGAGCGGGCAGGCCGCTCCGGTCGCACTCGCGGACCACGGTTTCCCGTCGTCCCGGCACGGCGGCGCGCTCATCGAGGTGCGGAGTCTTCGCGAACGAAGTGGAGCTGAGAAGGCCCCTTCACGGGAAGGATGCTTCCTTCCTGAGGTTCGCGCCTGGTGATGCGCGGCATCGGAGTTTGGCTTCGGTGACCACGTTCCGAGACGGTGACGGTGTTTAAGCGCTGACACCGCGTTTGACTCGCGCAGTTGTTCTCCCAACGTCCGTGCGCGCCGGCCACTCTCGCGACCGAGATCAAGAAGAGGCCGCAGTCGCAATGACCCATGCACCAACTTCGATGCGTCGACGCTCGATGAAGGGAGAGCGGTCGAGAAACAGCCACGCGATCGACGAGCGCGACGTGCGGTGTCTGAAGGAGACATTATTAAATAGCCTCGAGACTACTGGAAATGAATTGACTGTCACCTCAACGAAAACCAAAGCACGCCCTCGTCGCACGCTTCTTCAGCGAGGCCTTCGAGATCGTCGTTGGTGCTGCGGGCGCAACTAACCTTCTGGACACGAGACGGGACAAAGGAACAGAACAACAATGAAACGAATTCAAACTAGGTCTGAAACCACGGGCGTTGGCCTCCGCGGGAGGCTTGGCTGGCGGGCCCTCGCCACCACGTTCGCGTGCACACTCGTCATGAGCTGTGGCACCGAGCCGAACCACCAGGAGAACAAGGCAGAGGATGAACTCATCTCCTTTCCAGATCTACTCGAGGGCGTGTTCCAATGGAGAGAGATCGTGCTCTCCGTCCCAGCCATCCCGAATGACACCGCGGCGGCGTACTTCGAAGGCCAGCTGAAGGCGAAAGGCGCCTCGGACGTGGTCTTCATCCGAGAACTTGGCCTCGCATTCGCGCGCTTTGAGCGCATCGAGGACGCCGATGGGCTCCGACTCATGTCCGAGGTGGCCGAGGTCGGTCCAATGCGCATGTACACCGTGCCCGGTACCCCGACACCCACCGAAATCGCGACCGGGGGACGCGAGCGAGCGACCGCGCTCATCAACGAGCGCGCGGCCCGGCGGGTGCGTCCGCCGGCGACCAGCGCTGTCCCCGGCGGCGCGCCGGCTTTCGTGCAGGAATCGGACTCGTTGTTCGCTGAACAATGGGCGCTGCATCGTGTGCATGCTCCCGAGGTCTGGGCGCGCGGGACAGGTTCTGCGCGCACGGTGGTGGGCGTCGTGGATACCGGAGTCGCGACCAATCACCCTGACCTCCAGGGCAAGGTGGTGCACGCGGAGTGCTTCACGCTCAGCAGCCTGATGGGTCGCGGCCCGTGCCGGACCTATCCGACGACCGAGGCTCATGGCACGCATGTAGCGGGTACGATCGCAGCCCGGTTTGGCGGAGGGGCCGCGGTGGGCGTGGGTCCTGACCTGGCCCTCGCCAGCTACAACGTCTTCGAGATAGCTGAGCTCTGGTCCGACGTGAATGAAGACGGCGAGCCGGACCGAATCCTCTATCCGTGGGCCTCGGGCGTTGGGGTCTTCGCGGCCGTCGTCGCGGCCGTCAAGAACGGCGACAAGGTGATCAACCTCAGCCTCGGCAGCACGTACGTCTCGGAAACGGCGAACTCGGAGGAGGCAAGAGCGGCCGCCGAGGCGTGGCGTCGCGCCGCCCGCTACGCGAACTCCCGTGGCAGCGTTCTCGTCACATCCGCGGGCAACGACGGCGATCTGCCCGGTTCGTACTTCGGAATCCCGAGCATGCTCGGCGATCTAGACAGCCCATACGCAACCTCGCTTCCCGCCGAGGAAGGATCCGTCGTGACGGTCGCAGCCACAGGCATTCGATACAGTGACGAGCCGGGTGGCGCGAGCACGGACGTGAACGCCTACTACAGCAACTTCGGCAGGGTGGTGGACATCGCGGCGCCGGGAGGCGACTGGGGCCCGAACTTCGATGACCCATCGTATCTGGTCGTGAACACCGTGATCGAGCTCGACCCGCTTTGGGACTCGCTGATGGCCGCTCTCGACGGACACTCATTGCCCTTCGCGGACCTGCCCTGCGTGGTGGCTGAGAACTGCGCGCCGGGCTACGCCCTTTATGGGGGGACGAGCATGGCAGCGCCACACGTGGCCGGGGCGATAGGTCTGCTGGTCGACGCCGGCAGAAGCCCGATGACTGCAGCCGAGGTCTTGAAGATCCTCTCGGACCCGCCCATCCCGGGCGGAAAGTTTGGTCGAGGTGTCTTGAATGTCTCTCGAGCGATGCGTTAGTTGATCGGTGTTCGGCGTGAGCGGCCAACCTTCGACCGCTCACGTCGAACGTCATTTCTGTTCTCCTTCGAGCGCGAGCACCTTCGTGCCCCTGCGACTGCAACGTGAACCGGACGTGCCGATGTTTTACATCGACACGCCGGAGTTCGAGGGCGAGATGTCGATGTTCACACGCGGGAGCGGCTCACGCTCGGGCCACCCTTCGGGCGCATGGCTCAGAACGTCTTCTGCGACTCCAGCGAACTGGTGACGATCTGTGACTCCTTCTCCAGAAGACCCAAAGGGCAGTCGTGCAGACCCGCAAAGCTGAGGTTCTGCTCGGCGACAAAGAGATCGTAGAGGCCACTCTGCACCTCGCGTTCGCTCTCGATGTAGGTCCAGCTGACGAGTCTTGCTTGTGCTCCGAGCACCGGGATCTCGGACTCACTCCGCTTGAAGAGGATGTTCTGGCTGCTCAGCGACTTCTCAACCCCACCTTCGTCGAAGTTGGTCTGCACGTACGCATCGTGCTGGTCCTTATTCGCGACAGTATTGAAGAACAAGAAGCCCGTGCAGCCGGTGAGTCCGTCCTCGTACTTGAGCTTTGCGAAGCCGGGGGCCGACTCGATCGACTCGAGCTTTAGATACTCGGGCACGGTGTAAACTGCACCGAGCACCTTGAGGTTGGTGGGCTCAGGTGGAGTCGTCGCCAGAGCCGCTTTCGTTGGGGGCTGTCCTGCGCAAGCCGATAGACTCAACGCGAGCGCAAAAAGGTGGCGCCATGAGCGCTCGATGGTGCGAGGGAAGCTGGAGGTGGTGTTCATGCTCACATATGAGGAGGCCGTTGAACGGGGGGCCACGACATATGTCGGGGCGCTCGGATCGACGAGCGAGCCGAGCTGAAGCCGGAGCTCAGGTTCGCGGCCCGCAGGCCTCGGACCCGAGTGTGCTCGGCCACTCCGCAATCACCGTCTTCATCTCGGTCGCGGTCCGGCCCTCGTCATCGGTCACCGTCACCGCCAAGCGAACGCGTTGGTTCTCGAACTTCCAAGGCTGAATGAGGAAGGCCGTGATGCCGAGGGCCTGGCACTGCCCAGGATGGTCCGGCGCGCCTTCGAGCCGCAGCGTGAACACACTCGCGCTTCCCGTGCTCTCGCCACCGTCGGCGTAGAAGACCTCGTACTCCACCCGGAGCCGCCGCTCGGCAAAGCCGTCGGTGCGCACCGCGACAAAGAAGTGACAGCCGCCCTGCGGGCCCGAGGTGATGGCGAGCGGGCCTTCGTCCGTGATGCGGACGAAGCTCGTCTCTCCGGTGCCCAGCTCGAACTGGGCCCTGTCATGCGTGGGGCACACGACGGTGCTCGAGTCCGGCGGGAGTTCAGTCGGATCTCCGCACGCCAGAGAAACCAGCGTGAGCCCGAGCGCGAGGAGCCTCGACACGAGCACGCGCTCAGCGTGTTCGACGACGCAGGAGGAGGACGAGCCCGAGGAGGGCGACCCCGAAGAGTCCGCCGGCGGTGCTCCGCTTGGCAGGGGCGGAGCCGCAATCGCAGCCCGCGCCATTTCGGTCGTTGTGGCCATCGAGCAAGTCACCGATCGCCCCCGAGTTATCTTTCACGAGGATGCCTTCTGCCAACTGCTCGATGCGGAGCGCGTTCGGCATGGCATCGATGAACTCGCGATTGGGCTGCCCACTGCCGTCGAAGTAGACGCGGCGGCCATCTTTCAGCTCGACCGCGAGGCCGGCGCTGCCGGGGGTGCCGCCCATCCCGCAGTAGCGGATCAGCTTGGCGTCGTGCTGATTCGAGACCTCCGGGAGCGTGGCGTCGTAAGTAAAGACCGGGTCGACGGTCATCTCTTCGGGATCGAGCATCGTCAGCAGCCGCGTGAAGTGGGCGCGGCGGTCGAAGATCGCTTGAGCGCGACGGTCGGGCTCGACGACGTCGGCCTCGATCTCGTCGAGCGCGGGGTTCGGATCGATGGTCTTGCCGAGGAACTGCGTAGAGTTGCAGTTCGGGCAGTCGGCCACCGCCTCGAAGCGGTTTTGGAGGATGGTCTGCACCTCGGACCGAAAGCGGAGCCCCTGCCGCGCGAGCTCGTCGAGCAGACGCCCGAGATCCGTCTGAGCTCGAAGTCGCGCGAAGTCGAACTGCCCCTCGGTGTAGATGGTTCCCGCGAGGAACGAAGGCGAGCCTGCGTATTCGGTCACGAAGGCGTGCCCGCCGTCCGCTTCATCGACCGCATCCGCGATGAGCTGGCGGTAGTTGCTGCCCCGGTTGAGCCAGTCGATCTTGAGAAGGTTGGGCACCGCGTGAAAGAAGTTCTGCGGGATGGCCCGGCCCGCGTCGGTGAAGACGTAGGTCGTGATGGGCATGTCCGTGTTGGCGGCGATGGCGGTCAGCCGGATGGGCACGCAGGCCTCGAGCGTCTTCTCGCTCGCGTTCGCGGACATCGTGACCTCGATCGGCCGAATCTCACCCACGTCGCGGTCGCTCAAGAGCTTGAGCGCGAGCAGCGTATCGCCCTTGGCGAGGTAGGGCGTCACGAGCTGCATCATGGCGTCGGTGACGAGAAAGCCGTTGTTGACGAGCCAGGTGCGGACGCCCTCGGGCGTGCCTTCCAAGACCACGGTGGCATAGGGGCCCACTTCTTTGCGGCTGATCACCTGCACGCCCGGGTCCTCCGCAGACTCGGGTGCGCCCCGACCGCCCGCGGTGTCGGAGTTCGAGGCGAACGCGAGGAACTCGTCGGGCTCGCTGCAGGCGCCCACGTCTTCGACCTCGGTGAACTGGAAGCGCGGCGTGGTCGTCTGCTGCAGCGTCGTAAACGCCTGCTGAGATCCGGTAGAGATGGTCTCCGGCGCGGTTTGGAGCGGGAGCACCCAGACGAACTCGTCCGCGCTGCCTTGGTAGACGATGTTGATGATCGCGGTGACCGTGTTGTTCGGGAGATCGACGTCGAAGATGATCGCCTCCTCCGCCTGAACCACCGGGACGGTGTCGCAGAAGAACCCGCCGCAGGCCTCGGCCGACCCCGGCACATGTAGGCCCGCACCGAGGACGAGGGCGGAGGAGGTGAGCGCGAGGGCGGAGGTTCGGAACATGGTGCGGGTGGGGTTGCACGCTTCGGGCCAAGCGTGAGCTGGCGCACGAAACGCCATCGTCCCGCTCGCTTGGGCCAGCGGAGCCCCCGCCTCCGCCGCGAAAGCTCACCGAAAAGCGGGTGAGCACTTCAGAACTTTGAGGCCGTTCAGCGGGGCCGCACTCGCAAGATCACCCCGCCGCCGCTGGCGGCGCCGGCCAAGTAGATGGCATCACCCGCGACGGTGAGCGCGCGAAAGGTCGCCCCCATATATGGGTAGAGCGGCGCGCAGTAGCCGAAGCCCGGGCGGTACGCACCGAGTGCGCCGAGCGCCGTCGCATAGACCAAGCTCTCGCCTCGTTCGGCAAAGGTGAGCGGCCACAGCTTGATCTCGTTTCCGGGCAACGCGGTCCAAGTGCCATCGAGCGCCCTCAGATAGAGTCCCCCCACCGCGTCTCCCGCGGCCACGCGACCCGAAGCGAGGCCGCGGAGTGAGACCAGGCCTCGAGTAGCGCCCGTGATCTCGGTGGAGATTGCGCCATCACGGACCGACACGACGTCCGGGCTGCTCGCCCAGCCCGCGAGCACATGTCCGGGTCCGAGCCACGCGAGCCCGCCCGCGCGGTCGTGGTACTCCACCATCGACGCGGGCAGCTGATGTACCGCTCTTCGGCTCGAGCCATCCCAGAGCTCGATCTTTCCGCTTTGAGCGAGGGTGTAGATCTCCGTTCGCTCTTCGTCATGGTGTCCGGCGATCCAATAGCCCTCGCTCATATCGCCGTAGGTCAGAAGCTCTAGAGACATCGACGAGGCCTCGACGTTCGGATCGAGCTCGTAGAGATTTGCGTAGCCGTCCATCACCCACCAGCGCCCTCCAATCGCGGCGGCCGCGAGGAGCTGGTAGTCCACGAGCGGAACGGACTCGCCTGAGTACAGCCGCGCCATTCCTTCGCGGAAGAGGACGCGATACTGACCCGCCTCGTTGACCTCGAGCAGCAGAGGGTCGCTGCTGAGACCGTTCTCGAGCAATTGGATCTCGAACTCGGGACAGCCGAGGTTCTGCTCGCTCAACCTGAAGCTCGTGGAGGGCTCGTCCGCCGCTTCCATCCACGCCGGGCGAGCATCGTCCGTGAGTCCCGTGAGCTCGAGCTGCCTCGAGAAACCGGTGCGTGGATCCGTGAGGAGGACGCCTTCTGCCCGGGGTTCGAGGGGGCCGACCTCGAGGCCAAGCTCCGAAGGCGCGCGTGCATACAAGAGCAGACGCAAGCTGAGATCGTCGCGGAGCTCGAGCTGCGCTCGACCGCGGTCGAGCAAGCCATCCTGCACCCGGATGACCTCGCCCACACTCCTCTCACTCGTCTGAGTGAGCATGATCGCGGTCTCTGCGTCCGGCGCGAGCGGCCAAGTCAGCATCCAGGGCTCACGCTCGGCACAGGCGACCGCAATGAGCAGCAGGAGCCACGCGATGGCGGTGGAGCGCACCCTCACGAAGCTCAGGCTATCCTCGACGCGCGGGCCCAGACAACCGACGCTCTAGAGCTCATCTCGAGACCCCCGACCGAGCGAGACGGCCAAGACGCGAGGCCCGCAAGGCGGGCCGACGAATGGGCAATCCTTCGACAACGCGAGGAGGCCCAACACGGCGGGCCGACGCGGATCGGCCGAAATCGCGACCGAGGGGGTTTTGAGATGAGCTCTAAAGAGCGCCGCGAAGCGAGAGGATCTCGAGCCGGACCTCGGCGCCGTTGGCCAAAAGAGCCTCCGACAGCGCGGGCTGGCCTTCGATGACGAGCTGCACCGAGCTGTGCTCCCCACGCTTGTGGTGCTCGAGCTCCGAGAGCATCACCGGAAGCAGCGCCGCATCGCTCAGTCGAAACGGGAAGCAGCCTGGATAGTGAGGATTAAAGACGAGCACCCCCTCCGGCTGATCGTTCAGGCGGAGGCCGAGAATCACCCGATCGGCGAGCGTTCGCGCGTTCGCGAGCTGACCGACCAGGAGGCCCTGACTCGACTCGAAGTCCGCGTCTTCCGAAGGCTCGACTTGCCGGACCTGCACGGTGCTCCCTTCCGGCGTCTGAGGTCCGACCCACGTGGTGAGCGCGGTCCAGGGGAGCTTCAAGGCGAGTGATCGATATGCGAGCTGAAAGCCGAGTGCATCGTAGAGCGCGCGCGCCGGCACGTTGTCGGGCTTCACGTTGAGCACCCACTCCGACGCGCCTTGCTCGACAAGGATCGCTCTCGCCGCCTGCATGAGCGCAAGCCCGATGCCCCTGCGGCGGCCCGAGGGGCGCGTCACGATATGGCGCACGTAGCCCACGGCGCCGAAACACTGGTGGTAGAGGTAGCCGACCACGTGCTCATCCTCTGCGATGAGTGTGGTCGGCATGAGCTCGAGGACCCAGCGGTCACGCGGCGGGATAGGATCGTCCACCTGGAGCTCGGGGAGGAGCTCCGCGAAGGCGCCGTAGTCTTCGGGGGTCGCAGGACGGATCGAGACGGTCACCGCTGGGCTCAGTCGAAGGTGTAGGTGATGCCGAGCCCGCCGGTCACTTGGCCGAGAAAAGCGATGGTGGCCTGAACGTCACCGACCGCGATGCCCATACCCAGGGTGGCGGTGAGTGCTACGTTCTCTACGATGAAGGCTCGGATCTGGGCGGAGGGCTCGATGAGGAAGACCGCGTTGTTGCCCGCGAGCACGAGCCCGAGCAGACCACCCACGCCAAAGTCGGCGAACTTGGTCTTGTGGAGCACGTAGAAGCCTCGCGCCCCGAAGCCGAAGTTCGTACCGGCTCCGTCGCGAAAAAGCAGGCCGATGAGCCCTTCGATCCGCCACTGCGATGCGTCCCACCCGACGGTGATGGCGCCACCGGGACCGCCCACCCCACCCGGGGCGCCGCCGAGGAGCAGCGACTCTGCCCCCACGAAGAGGCCTTGTGCTTTGCCGCCGGACGATCGGCTCGAGCTGGAACTGGAGCCCGCGCTGGGCGCGTCGTAGTAGCTGTCCTCTTGGGCCGAGGCCGAGCCCGCGACCAGGCTCGCGAGGGCAAAGACGGAGGAGGCAGCAAAAAGCCGGGATCCGTGGATGATTCGTCGGGAGAGCGTCGTTCTCATGGGGCCGGCGCTTACCCCTCTCGCGGGCGCTCCCGCAACCGGGACCGACGAAAAACGTGCAGAGCGCCTTGACTGCCTCGGACAGCATAGTTAGTGAGACCTCACTCATTTTATGGCCCGCCCCGTCAGTATTCGAAACGAGCAGATCCTCGACGCCGCTCGCCGCTGCTTTCTCGAGCACGGCTATGTGGTCTCGACCGCCGCCATCGCCAAGGAAGCCGGCGTCTCCGAGGGTTCGATCTTCAAGCGCTTTGGGACGAAGGAGAAACTCTTTCAAGAGAGCATGGGCCTGCCACGGCTCGACGTGAGGGCGCTGACGGAGCCGCTGATCGGAGAGGGCGAAATCGAGCGGAACCTGGAGTTTTTGGCGATCGAGCTGCTGAAGTTCTTCCGGGAGATGATCCCGCGCGTCCTCATGACCTGCTCGCAGCCCGGCCTCGGCCCCTTCGATCGCTTCCGCAACAACCCGCAGTCGATGCCGGCCGTCCTGTTGGCCGGCCTGCGTGACTACTTCGCGGCAGAGACGAGACTGGGGCGCCTGCGCGACATCGAGCCGGAGGTCGCGGCCCGGATGCTCTTTGCCGCCGTTCACAACTTCGCCTTCTTCGAATACCTGGGGATCGCGGCGCGCGAAGGAGAGGATGCGAGCACGTTCGCGAAGAGCGTGGTCGATCATCTGTGGCACGGGCTCAAGCCCGGTTCGAGGGAGCTCGAGTCGTGACGCGTCAATCACTCTTCCATCTCGCGACCTTGGTCGCCCTCCCCCACCTCACCGGCTGCGTCCTCTGGCTGAGAGACGTCGAAGAGGAACCGAAGCCTCCGATCGAGCCGGCCGGTCAGTTCGCCCGAAGCGGCGATGAATCGGGACCGGATCGATGGTGGGAGAGCTTCCAGGATCCAGCGCTGAGCTCGATGGTCGACAAGGTGCTCGACGGCAACCTGGATCTGCGTCGCGCTTGGGCTCGGCTCGAGCAAGCCTCGGCGATCATGGACGGCGCCGATGCGAGCTACTGGCCGCAGATCACTGCCAGCGCCGAGATCCGCCGCAACCAGCAGGCGTTCGCGTTCGGGGCCTTCTTGAACACCAGCTACCCAATGGGGCTCACGGCCTCCTACGAGGTGGACCTCTGGGGGCGGGTGGCGGCGACTTCGAACGCGGCCGAGCTCGACTTCGAAGCGACGCGCCAAGACCTGGAGTCCGCCGCCATGACCTTGGTGGCCCAGGTCGCCGAGGCTTGGTTCAACTTGGTCGAGCAACGCGCGCAGCTCGAGCTCTCGAAGAGTCAAATCGAGTCCAATCGCGTCGCGCTCGAGCTCGTCGAACTTCGCTTTGGACAAGGACTCGCCTCCGCCCTCGACGTCTACCAGCAGCGGCAGCTCCTGGTCGGCTCCGAAGCACAGCTGCCCCTCGTCGAGGCCCGCCTCGAGCTCGCGCAACACCAGCTCGCCGTGCTGCGTGGACAGCCACCGCGCTCCGCACTGGATCTGCCCGCTACGAGTTTGCGGAATCCCCCGGCGTTGCCGGCCACCGGGGTGGGCGCCGATCTCCTCGAACGACGACCGGATCTTCGGAGCGCCGCGATGCGAGTCGCCGCGGCGGACTATCGGGTGGCCGCAGCCATCGCCAATCGTCTCCCGGGTATTCGCTTGAGCGCGAGCACCGGCTTCAACGCGTTCTGGGACAACAACCCCTTCTCCAACTGGGTCTGGGGGCTCGCGGCCGGGCTCACCGCACCGTTGTTCGACGGCGGGCGGCTCGCGGCCGAGCAAGATCGCACCGAGGCGGTGATGAAGGAGCTGGTGGCCGGTTACGGTCAGACTCTGCTCGTCGCGATGCGGGAGGTCGAAGACGCGCTGGTGCAGGAGGACGCGCAGATGCGTCACCTCGTGCACCTCGAGACGCAGACCGAGGTTGCGAGCGCCGCCCTGCGCGAGGCGCGCGGCCGCTACGCGGCCGGTCTCAGCGACTACTTGCCCGTGCTGACCGCGCTCACCAGTCACCAGGCCGCGCAACGTTCGGAGCTCAGCGCGAGGAGGCTGCTGCTCTCTCACCGCATTCAACTCCATCGAGCGCTCGGCGGCCACTGGACCCGCGAGCTCGCCGCGCCCGACCTAGAGAGCGAAGCGGCCCCGAACTACGAGGACTCCCAGTCATGAACAAACCGCTCAAGATAGCGCTCCCCATCGTCGTGTTCCTCGCTGGCGTGGGCATCGCGGTCACTCTGATCAAGACACGCCCCTCCGCAAAGAAGGTCCCGCCCGCGACCTCGGGCCTGCCGGTCGAAGCGATCACGATTCAACCGGCGAAGGAGACCGTGCTGATCAACGCCATGGGTGCGGTCAGCCCGGCTCGAGAGGTCGTGTTGTCGGCAGAGGTCAGCGGACGCATCATCCATCAAGACCCTCGTCTCGTGACCGGCGGGCAGTTCGAGAAGGGCGAAGCGCTCCTTCGCATCGACCCGCGGAACTACCAGCTTTCCGCCATGCAGCAGAAGGCCAACCTCGAGCGGGCGGAGTTCGAGCTCAAGGTCGAGCGCGGCCGAGGGAAGATCGCCGAGCGGGAATGGAGCCTCATGAACAAGCGAGCCGAGGAGGAACCGGACGGTCAAGACCTCGCCCTCCGCCGGCCCCATCTCGCGAACATGGAGGCCGCGGTCGCCGCCGCCAAGAGCGCGCTCGAGCGGGCCGAACTCGACGTGGAGCGAACGACGATCCGAGCCCCCTTTAAAGGCTTCCTCAAGGCGGAGAACGTGGAGGTCGGACAGTTCGTGTCGCCGGGACAGCAGCTCATGACCCTCATCGGAACGGAGGAGTTCTGGGTCCAGGTCTCGGTGCCGCTCGATCGCCTGGGCTGGATTAAACTGCCGAGCGCGAGCGGAGAGCCCGGCTCCGAAGCCACGATACAGCTCGACATCGGCCCGGGTGAGATCCTCGAGCGGCGGGGCGAGGTGGTACGCCTCCTCGGAGACCTCGATCCCGTCGGGCGAATGGCCCGTGTCGTCGTGCGCGTGAGGGACCCCTTCACACACGACGACTCGAGTTCGAGTGTCCCCCTGCTCGTGGGCAGCTTCGTGCAGGTCTCCATCGTCGGGGATGCGCTCGACGACGTCTTCGTCGTGCCTCGCTCCGCGTTGTTTGGGGGTGACTCGGTGCTGATCGCGGGCCCTGAGGACCGCCTCGAGATCCGAAAGGTCGGCATCGCATGGCGCAAGGCGGAGGTGGTGTACGTCTCCTCCGGCCTCGCGGCCGGAGATCGGCTCATCGTCTCGCGTGTGGCCACCGCGCTCTCCGGCACGGCACTCGACGTGCGAATGAAGAGCGCCTCCGAGCTCCCCCGGGCGGACAGACTGGAACGACCCGCGACCACAGACATGGCGTCGCCTCGAGAGGTTCGCTGATGTCTAGAGCTCGAGCGGATCGGCTGCGCCAGGGCCCCATCGCCTGGATGGCGCGCAACCCAGTCGCCGCCAACCTGCTGATGGCGGTCTTGATGGTCGGCGGCGTCATCGTCGGGTCCAGGGTCAAGCAGGAGGTGTTCCCAGAGTTCGAGCTGGACATCGTTCGGATCGAGGTCCCCTATCCAGGCGCCAGCCCCTCCGAGGTGGAGAGCGGCATCATCCTCGCGATCGAGGAGGAGATCCGCGGCCTCGATGGCATCAAGAAGATCGACTCGGTTTCGGCCGAGGGCATGGGGGTCGTCGTCGCGGAGCTCTTGCTCGGGGCCAGCAACGCCCGCGTCGCCTCCGACATCAAGAACGCCGTCGACCGAATCCGCTCATTTCCCCAAGACGCGGAGCGGCCCATCGTCTCGCTCGTCGCCAATCGCCGCCAGGTCATCTCGCTCGTCATCTACGGCGATCGTGACGAGGAGACCCTTCGCGGCCTGGCGGAGAAGGCCCGGCTGGAGCTCCTTCAGCAGCCTGGCGTGACGCTCATCGAGCTCTCCGGCGTCCGCGACCGCGAGATCAGCGTCGAGGTCTCGCAGGCCAACTTGCGCTCCTACGGTCTGACCCTGCAGCAGATCGCGGAGGTGATCAATCGCGCCTCGGTCGAGCTGCCCGGGGGAGCCGTCAAGACCAGCGGGGGTGAGATCTTGCTCCGAACCGCCGAGCGCCGAAACCTCGGAGCGGAGTTCGCGGACCTGCCCCTCCTCACTGCCGCCAACGGGACCAGGGTCCGGGTGGGTGACGTCGCTCGTGTCATCGACGGGTTCGCCGACAACGACCAGGCCGACTTCTACAACGGGCAGTCCGCGGTGATGGTGAACGTCTACCGCGTGGGCGATCAGACGCCCATCGCGGTGGCCGACACCGTGAAGGAGTACGCGAAGCGCTTCACCGCCGAACTGCCGTCCGGCGTCTCGGCCGCCACCATCAACGACAGCTCCCAGGTGTACCGGGACCGCATCGACCTCCTCCTTCGCAACGCGTACCTCGGCCTCGTCCTCGTGCTCGTGGCGCTGTCCTTGTTCCTCGAGATCCGACTCGCGTTCTGGGTCACCATGGGCATCCCAATCTCCTTCTTGGGGTCGCTCCTCCTGATGCCGGCGCTCGGCGTGTCCATCAACATGATCTCGCTCTTTGCGTTCATCGTGACCCTGGGCATGGTGGTCGATGACGCGATCGTTGTGGGAGAGAACGTCTTCGAGTCGCGTCAGCGGGGCCTCGGCCCCCTCGAGGCCGCGATCCACGGATGCAAAGAGGTCGGGGTCCCGGTCATCTTCTCGATCGCCACGACGATGGTCGCCTTTTCGCCCCTGCTGTTCGTGCCCGGCATGAGCGGCAAGTTCTTTGGGGTCATTCCCATCATCGTGCTCTCTGTCCTATTCATTTCGCTCGTCGAGTCGTTGTTTGTGCTCCCGGCACACCTCGCACACATCTCTGACCGTCCTCCCGGCGCCCTGAGACGCGCCACTCTTTCGGTGCAAAAGCAGGTCACCGCCGGTCTGATCTGGTTCACGCGCCGTCTCTACATGCCGGTTCTCACGCGGGTCACTGCGAACCGCTATCTCTCCCTCGCCATCGCGGTCACGATCTTCCTTTCGGCTGTGGGCTACATCGCGGGCGGACGCATCGACTTCAGCTTCATGCCCAAGGTCGAGTCCGATCGCGTGGTGGTGAACGCCACCCTGCCCTTCGGCGCCGCCATCGCAGAGACCCGCGCGGTGCAGCTCGAGCTGCTTCGCGCCGCACGCGAGATCATCGACGAGAACGGGGGCGACGCGATCATCGACGGCATCTACACGGGGCTCGGCAGCCACGCTTCGGGCGGCGGCCCCAACTCTCGCCAAGGGGCCGTGCAAGGCAACTTGACGAACGTCCAGATCTATTTGGTCCCCATGGACCAGCGCAACATCGGCGCCACTCAGCTCACTCGCCTCTGGCGTGACAAGACGAGCCACTTGATCGGACTCGAGAAGCTGACGTTTAGCTACAGCACCGGTCCTTCGGATGCACCCGCACTGGACGTTCAACTCCGCCACGAGAAGATGGAGGCGCTCGAGAGCGCTGCGAGTGATCTCGCCGCGACGCTCTACAGCTTTGAAGGTCTGCGCGACATCGACGATGGCTTCTCCTCCGGGAAGCCGCAACTCGACTTTCACCTCAAGCCGGCGGCTCAGAGCCTGGGCCTGACCGCGGCCGAGCTGGGCCGTCAGGTGCGAAGTGCCTTCTTTGGCGCCGAGGCGCTTCGGCAGCAGCGCGGTCGTGATGAGGTGCGTGTCATGGTTCGCCTCCCCAAGACGGAGCGCGAGACGGAGCTCACCATCGAGGACCTCTTGATCCGCACCCCCGGCGGGGGCGAGATCCCGCTCGCCCAAGCCGCCACCGTCGAACGAGGGCGAAGCTACACCGCCATCACCCGCACCGACGGTCGGCGGGTGGTAGACGTCACCGCGGATGCGGTCATCGGCGTGGCGAGCATCCCCAGGATCAAGTCGGACCTCGAGACCAAGATCCTTCCCGAGCTGACCCGGAAGTACCCCGGCCTCAGCTTCTCGTTCGAGGGAGAGAACCGTCGGCAGACGGAGACGATGGACGCACTCACGAGCGGTTTCATCATCGCCCTCATCGTGATCTATGCGCTGCTCGCCATCCCCTTCAAGAGCTACGCCCATCCACTCGTGGTCATGTCCGCCATCCCGTTCGGTATCGTGGGCGCGCTGCTCGGCCATCTCTTCATGGGGTACGGCCTGAGCATGATCAGCATGTTCGGGGTGGTGGCGCTCGGCGGCGTGGTGGTCAATGACTCGCTGGTCCTCGTCGACACCACGAACCGCGCGCGGCGCGAAGACGGTCTGTCACCGCTCGAGGCCGTACACTACGCGGCCCGGCGTAGGCTCAGGCCGATCTTCCTGACCTCGATCACCACGTTTCTCGGACTCGCCCCCATGATCGTGGAGACCTCGATGCAGGCCCGCTTCCTCATTCCCATGGCGATCAGTTTGGGCTTCGGAGTGATGTTCTCCACCTTCATCATCCTGCTGCTCGTGCCGGCGCTCTATCTCATCGTGGAGGATGCGAAGGCGCTCGTGGGCATCAAGTCCCACGCCGGAGAGGACGAGCTCGATCTCGTCGCCCCCACCAAAGGCCCAGCAGAAGCAGGCTGAGGTACGGCGTTCCGGAGGGCTCGTTCGTGGGCTCGGCGGAGCAACTGCCACCGCCGCCCACCTGGGCGCCGGTGGGCAGACCATCGAGTATCGCCGGAGACGGAGGATCGGGGTCTAAGGGCTCGCACACGCTCGGATCGTTCTCGCACTCAAAGCCCTTTTCGACCTCGCAAGTCGAGTTGCAGCCATCGCCGCTGCTCAGGTTGCCATCGTCGCAGATCTCGCCCTCGGCCGCGTCCGTTTGGCCATCGCCGCAGTACGCGGTGGCACCGGGCACGAGTGAGCACACCTCGTTGTCGCGCCTCGTCGCGCTCGGTCAATCAGTGGCGCGTGGCGACAATAGCCGCTGCTGTCTGCGGAGGGGTGGGTGCGGCGTCCGCAGAAGACGTCGACCCGCGAGGCTTTGTTCTCGTCGATGGAGCCCACGCTCTTGGAAGCCTACGTCTCTGGCGCCGATCTATCGGCCCATGTGCTGGCGCGATACCGTGACCGAGGCCGACGAACGATGTGTGGCCGAGCGGGTGCATCACCGCATGGTGCGGCCGTCTCTTCGCCGAGGGCGCTCGAGTCCGGGACGCGTGGCAGCTCCGCGGTCAAGGGCGCTTGAGTGCACGACACCGCGCAAAGTCCGATCGCGAAGGCGGCCGCCAAGCGGGTAGGCATGGTGCGTCTCTACCACGGGCGGAGTTGGCAACGCACTGTATCCCGTGGTCGGAGGGCGGGTCGCGATGAGAGGTACGTGCCGCCCATCGGCGAGCTAGGGCTCAGCGACGCCGGACCAAGGTGGCGGTCGTGAGCTCGCGGCCGAAATCATCCTCGAGAATGCAGGGCTCCTCGGCCCCGGGCGCGAAGAAGCCTCGCGACTGAGAGCCTTCGAGCACCTCGATCCGGTGTCCATCCGGCCAGCTCTGGTTGTCCGCGTTGCAGGCGCCCGACGGCCGAAAGCAGGAGAAGAACTGCGCGACGCAGGTGTCGAGCAGCTCGTTGGTCGTGCTCGAAGTGCACTCGTTCGAACCGGGCTGGTACTCGCTTGCGCAGATGTATCCAAGGCAGTTCAAAGCCCCCCGATCTACCGACAGATAGTTCTCGAAGTCGCCGCCGCAGGTAAAGCCGGCGGTGGTGCCGTCAACAAAGACTTGCAACGTGTCGAAGCCAGGCTCGCACGCGAAAACCGAAGTAGCCAGGACGAGCAGGAAGGGGCGCATCACTCAGTAGACTCCGAACGGGACTTCGAGCTGCAGCAGGACCGGCTTGCCCAAGGCGCAGCGGGCGTAATTGACCGCTCCCTTCTCGGCCGTGTACGGACAGCCATGGTGGAGCGGGATCGAGGCTCTGAGGCCCACGCCGACGCCGAAGCTTCCCTCCGGCACGCCCAAGAATCGGATGGCGGGCTGGAGCGAGAGTCCGAAAAATTCGTCCGACTGCTGGAGCAACACCGCCTCGCCGAGGACGTCGAGCAGCGCTTCGTGCGCTGGCTGAAACGCCACGACCTCCTCGAGAACGAGGTCATCGAGCCCGAGGGCGACGAAGCGTGGCTCTCGTCCGCTGCACGCGAGCCCTCGGGTCTACTTCGGAGCGTGACCGAGCCTCGGCGGACCTCGGGCTTCGACGTGCACGTAGGA
>WYAZ01000006.1 GCA_011526105.1 Deltaproteobacteria bacterium
GCTCGGGCGAGCGACGACCTACGACGCGCCGCGAAGGCGGCCTGGCTGCGCACGAAGAACCTCAGCATGAAACGCCTGTTTCGGAAGTGCGGCTGGCACTATCAACCCACGTGATCCGTGCTGTAGGAGTGAACTCATGCGCCGTCGCAGCGAGCGTTCCCACCCCTTCCTCCTCCTCCTCCTCTTCCTCCTGGACTCAGCCTGCGGTGACAGCGAGGCCGGCCCAGCCCCGGACGATGGTGGATTGCCCCCCCAGACGCGAGGCCGCGTGCCGACGGTGGTTCGCAGGATGCGGGCGCCAAGGACCCCCCTGTGTCAGGGAAGTTGTCGGATCCTCGCCGGTGCCTGGGCGGGCGGTCGTCGAGGCCGCGCAACTCGCCTTCGCCGCCTTTCCTAGCGCCCAGGTGACCTTCAGTCAGATTCACGGACACGTGCTCTCCATCGCCACCGCGCTGCCCATCGAGCAAGAGGGCGACCCAGGGCCCGAGCAGTTCGTTTTGCCGCAGCCTCTCGTTGTCTCCCATGGCTTCGGTACTGCGGGTCGCGCTTCGGCCCTCGTGGAGCTCGTCGAGCGGCTGCAGCCGGTGTTTGGGATCGACCCAGAGAGCTCGAGGTTGCCGGTCGACCCCACGAATCCCGAGCTCGACGAGAACGACAACGAGGTGCCCGAGGGTCCGGAGCGAGCGACGCGACTGGTGCAGACTCACCTGGGCGTGCTGGTGAAGGGGCGCTACATCGGCGGGACTTTCGACGCGGATGGGCATCTGTATCAGGTGACCACTCGCCTGCTCCCCCTCGACACCACGGGAACTTCGAGTCGAGCGCTCACTCGGTCGGCGCTGTACGAGGCTCTCGTTCCCAAGCTGCCGGACATCGCCGCTGGGCGTCCCGAACTCGCCTGGCTCACCGATCCCCGGCTCACGGAGACGGCGACCGCGGCCGCCGAACTCCTGTTCGTTCCCGAAGGGGTGTATGGCAGGGAGCGACTGCGCCTCGTCTACGAGGTTCACGTGAGCATGGGCGCCCGCGAGGCTCTGATCGTCGTCGATGCGAAGGATGGGGGCGTTCTGAAGGCGCTCGACGTGATGCCGAGCGAGTGGCACGACGATGCGCGTTTCGTCGTCTCGGCGACCGCACTCGACGAGGCGAACGTATCTCAGTCGATTCCTTCCGTCCGGGCCGACGGTCGGCTCTACATGGGCTACGGTTCGAACTTCCAGAGCGCCCGTCACTTTCGCGACCGTCAGCATCTCTCGCTCTCGGACGCGCAAGGCGGCGGATCGCTCACCGTCTTGCCCTACAACCTGCCCGCCACAGGCAACACGTGGGAGGCCGCAAACGGCTTCACCGGCACGAGACTTCAGCTGGCTTCCGCGATGCGAACCGCCTCGCTGGCGCTGGAGTGGTGGGCGGCCCGAACTTGGCGGAGTTGGGACGGCCGCGGTTCGTCGCTGTTCGTCGGCGTCAACGGGAACAGCAACGAGGACGGGACACCCTCCTTCAACGCGTGGGGCAGTAGCGGCACCATTGTCGCCGGAGGCTTCATTGGCCCCAGCGGTTACTCGTTCGCCGGAGACGTGGAGGTCATGGGCCACGAGTTCATGCACAACGTGATCGGGGTGACCTCACGGCTCGCGTGTGCCTACGAGTCGGGCGCGCTCAGCGAAGCGCTCGCGGATCTCTTTGGCGCGGCCCTCACCGTGACCGCGGAGGATCGCTTCAAGGACACGACCCTCGGAGACACCTTTCCCATTCGCAGCTTCTCGGCGCCCTGCTCTTCGGGCAGCCCGCGCGCTATTCGCGATTCGTGATCACCGAGGGCGACGCGGGCGGGGTCCACACCAACAGCGGGATCATGAATCTCGCGCACTACCTCATGATCCACGGGGGCGCCTTCAACGGGGTCAGGGTGCAGGCTTGTGGAACGGCATCGCGCTCAAGACGTCCTTACAGCTGATCGGCAATCCCGGTTTCGCTGAGGGCACCGCAGCGCTCGTGAGCGGACGCCGGATCGTCAGACTTTGACGAGCGAGGTTCGGCTTGTGCCGGCGTCGGAAGCTGATCTGCCCCGTTCATGCCATCGTGGATCGGGCGGTGCTCGAACCGGGAGCGTGCTTCGTGCAGAAGCCGTGCGGTTCGAGGCAGCGCTTCCGGAAGCTGTGAGAGGTTCTCAGCACGCGCAGGTTCTCAGCGTCCTTCGGAGGAGACGACGGGCGTCGCGCGGAGATCGACGAGGTCGAGCCGGAGCCCTTGGTGCTGAGGGGGCGGATACTTGGGCGGAAGCCGGTCCACGGTCTCTTTCCGCGGCTCGAGCCACTTCTCTCGCTCGATCAGCTCGCCGGTGATCTGCAGGTAGAGCGGTCCCACGATCCAGCCCCAGTAGAGATAGTCGAACCACTGAAACGACGCGAAGGTGATGGCGATGGCGGTGCCGATCATACCTGCCTCGTGGCCGACCGCGTATCCCTTGAACCAAGCGAAGTTTGGGTAGTCTCTGAGCCGCGTTCGAGCGCGAAAGAAGCACCAAAGCGAATAACAGAACCCAAACACCCAGACCGAGAAGCCGATGATGCCGTACTCCGAGAGGATCTGCAGCCACGAGTTGTGGGTCATCATGCCGCGGGCTCCAAAGTACGCATCGGTGATCATCGTGCGCTCGCGGGACTCGACGACGTAGTTGTAGGGACCGACGCCGGTCCAAGGGTTCTCTTTGAAAACCTCGATGGCGAGCGTCCAAAGCTCGATGCGCTCTTGGGCAGAGAGCTCGACTTCGCGCGCCACCCAGGGATTGTCGCTCGAGGCGCTGATGGTGGAGGCGAGGCGCTCCCAGAAGGTCTCGGGCGCCACGACGAGAAAGCCACCGAGGGCGAGGGTGAGCAGCCCGCCGGCGAGGGCCTTTCGGCTGGTCGAGATCATCCAGTAGGCCATGCCGACCGCGACCGCGACCAGCGCGCCGCGCGAGCCGCTGGCGAGGATGCCCAGACCCATGAAACCCGACATCCCCGCCGCGGACCACCTGAGCCTCTTGTCCTTCTCGCTCAAGAAGATGGAGAGCCCCATGGGGATCATCGAAGCGCAGACGGCGCCAAGCGCGTTGGCGTCGCCGCCCGGGCCACCGACGTCGTCGGCTCGACCGCCGAAGCTGGCCCAGTACTTCACGCCGTTCATTGCGATGTGCCAGCAGCCGAACATCCAAGCCCACGAGAAGATCCTGAAGTGCCGTTCGGTCCGAGTGCCGGCGATGATCGCGATGAGCGGGATGTAGAGGAGGATGACGCGGTTGACCGCGGCCCACGCCATGAACTGATCGTGTTTGGCGTAGTTCCAGCCCACGATCGTGAGAATCGCGAAGATGCTGAACAGCCACAGGCCAGAGCTGCTCAGGACGGCCGCGAAGACGCCGCGCGGGAGCGGCATCCCGAGCGGCCCGGTCTGGTTGTCCTTGGACTGGACCTTGCGCTGCTCTGCATCCTCGCGGATGAGCCGATCCAGACTCGAGTCGACTCGGCTATCGAGCTCCTTGTGCAGGGACTCTGTCGCCAGCGGTACGACGCGGGCGATCAAGGACGCGCGCAGCGCGCCGGCCGCCACCCCGCGGGCGGTCTCGAGGGCGCGCTGAGTCTCTTGCCCCATGGTCTCGAGCGCTGCGGCCAGGGCGGAGCGAACGGCCTTCTGAACGCTGGCGGTGAGCGCACGGGGGGAGGTCTCTTCGACCTCGTCGAGGGCCTGCTTCTCGACCTCGAGCAGGGCGACGTGGCGTGCTTCTCCCATGGAGGCGCCTCGCACGATGGCGTTGACGTATCCGTGCATCATGGGCTCGCGAACCTTCTCGAGCGCGGCGCGGCCCACGCTCTTGCCGAGCGCTTCCAGCGTTTCCCTCGCGCGCTTTCGGTGGTCGCGGGAGTAGCGGACCGAGAGCAAGATCGTGAGGCCGAAGAAGAACGGCTGATACGGCAGGCCCGGGGCCTGGAACTCTCGAGTCGGCGCGGCGTAGTAGACGTAGATCGCCGCTGCGAGCGCCCAGATCGTCTCTCTGGAGGCCAGATAGAGCGACGTGGGGAAGCCGAGGATGAAGGCCAACCTGAGGAATATCGCGGTAATGGCGGCGGAGCATACAGCGGTACCCGCTCGAAGTGAATGCGAGCGGAGCCGAGCGAAGGCGGTCGCTCGAATTTACTTCGAGCGGGCACCGCTAAGACCCAGCAAGTCCGGGCCCCGCCCGGACGCGCAGCGAGGCGGAGCCGAGCGAAGGCGGTCGCTCGAATTTACTTCGAGCGGGCACCGCTAAGACCTTCATTGCGAGGCGATGGCGCGGGCGGCGTCGACCAGGGCTCGGTCGGCGAGGGCGCCCACGAGGAGTGTGCCGTCTTCGAGCCGCAGCTTCGCGAGCCGAGCCCCGGGTACGTCGACTTCGAGGTGAGGCCCCTCGGACTGAAAGCCGTCCAAGTGAACTCGGCTCATGGCGAAGGCCCACATGCCGGTCGCGGTGGCTTTAGCGACCGCCTCACGAGCCGCCCAGGCGGCGGCGAGTCCGAGCTCGGGATCGACGACGCCATCGAGTTCGCCTTCACCGAGAAACCTGGAGGCCAACTTCCGTAGGCGCACGATGTCCTCCGGTTCGACCAGGTCGACGCCCACGCCTGCCACGTCCGCGGAGCGCTTCGCCGCCAGCGCCGCGCTCCATCGACGGCCGTGGGAGACCGACACCAAGGCGTCCTCGGTGCCCGCACCCACGAGGCGCGGGCGTCCACGTTCGTCGCGCACGAGGGCGGCATTCTCTACGTCGATGGCGAGCAGCGCCGCCCGGGCTGCGATTCGCCCCGCCCACCACTCTCGCTTTCGAGACTCTGCTGCCAGAGCGTCCCAGATCGCCTTCTCCTCGGGGTGCAAGAGCTCCAGCACCGGAGGTTGCTGCAGGGGAACGAGGGTAAAGAAGCTCCCACCGAGTCCGGGCACGGGCTTGGCGACAGGCAGCTGCACGTTCGACAGCTAACACGATGCCCTCGCTTCGTCCGGTCGATTATCGGACCGAGTCCGATATCCGGACGTTCGCGGCCACACCGTGGGCCGAGCTGTCCTGGCACGCCGCGAGCAATGCGCCTCCCGATGCTCAAACCAGCCTCGACGCGACTGCTCCCCGATGCGCCATTGCTCCTCGCGCGTGTGATCGGACTGCCTCCGGCCAGCGTACCTCGTCTGGCCGAGCGCCTCGCGGCGCTCGGTGGCCTCCCCGGCCTCCAGGTCGCAGGGGCCGAAGGGGTAGGGGGCGGCGCGCTCACGCGTCGCGAGCTTCGTCGCCTCGAGCGGGTGCTCGCGCTGGTCCGGGCCTTCGCCGAGTCCGCGCCGCTGCCGGCCCGGGTCTCCGAGGCCCGAGACGTCGCCGCGTACTTTCGGGCGCGGCTCGGTGCGCTTCCGGTGGAGTCCTTCTGGGTGCTCATGCTCGACGCTCGGGCGCGACCCATCGGGCTCGAGTGCATCGCGCAAGGGACCCTGACCGCCTGCCTCGTGCACCCCCGCGAGGTCTTCGCGCCCGCGCTTCGGCGTCGCGCGGCGCAGGTCGTCCTCGTTCACAATCACCCCAGCGGTGATCCCGAGCCTTCGCCGGAGGACCTGGAGCTCACGGACCGCCTCGTCGATGCCGGCGTACTGCTCGGCATCCCCGTCGCGGATCACGTCGTCGTGGCGCGAAATGGCTATCGTTCCCTGGCTCCGCCCTGTGGGCCTCATCCGAGTCGTCACCTCTGACTACCTCCTCCGACACCCATCGGAACAAAGTTCAGGCCGGGCGAGGTCATGGCCGACTGGTCGGATGCCGTTCTTCGTGGCAACTTGAACCCTGCATGAGGGCCTCGAGTCCATCGCCCCGGCCCTCAAAGGCCAGGATGCGGCGGTGTCTGTTCGCCGCGGGACTTCTGACGCTCTCGTTGGGCTGCGAGGACACCGCGCTCATCGCGCAGGTGGACTGGCTGAACCCCCAGTCCGTCGACTTTGGCCCACGGGTCGTCGGCAGCCGTTACACCGAGAAGTTCACGCTCACCAATCGCGCGAACACCGAGGCCGTCGTCGGTTCCGTGCGCTTCGATCCCGACGTCGCCGCGTTCACGGCGCGCACCGAGAACAACGACACTCTAACCGGTCAACCGTTGCGTGAGGGTCGGCCGCTGGACGTTCGAATCCACTTCGAGCCGGCCGAAGTCAAAGCCTACGACACCGCCATGCTGATCAGCGTGGGCGGGACCGAGGTCCCTCTGCCCATCAAGGCTAGCGGCGTGGAAGGCAACACCGACATCCTCGTCACCCCGAGCACGCTCGATTTTGGTCCCGTGCTCATCGGGAGCCGAGTGAGCCGCACCATCGAGGTCGAAAACGCCGGCGATCGATCGATGAGCTTGGTGGAGGTGTTCTCGGGCGGCCTACCGATGCCCGACCGGATGGACAACGCGCTCTTCTACCTCACCAAGCCGGGCGAACAGACCGCGGTTCGTGATGTCTTCTTTGCCGCCGGAGATCGCCAGACCTTCGAGGTGCATTTCAAGCCGAGCGCCGAGACCCAAAGCGCAGCGGAACTCGATCTGCGCTTCACCACCCGCAACGCCATCGTGGTGACTTCCGGGACCGGCGTGGTGCCCGGAGCTCTGGAGTGCGCGCCGGTCTTTCACGACTTCGGCCAGAAGATCCGCGGGCAGTTCGATCGGGCGAGTGTGCGCTGCACCGCGGTCGACGGCGCCGTGCGACTCTCGAACGTAGGCTTCGAAGTGGGCGCGTCTCGTTTCTTTGGTACCGAGTCTGCCCCGCCAGTGGGGCGCCTGCTCGCGGCCGGCGAGTCCGTGCTGTTCCATGTCAACTTCGTGGCCCAGGGCCTGCCCAAGGTCCACGAAGCGGAGTTCACGCTCACGCCCGAGGGCGGCGGCGTCGCCACGACGCTGTTCTTCCGGGCCGAGGTCGTCGCGCCGCCGATCGCGGACACGCAGGTCTCGGTGAGCCTCAACTGGGACACCCCGGGCACGGACCTCGATCTGCACTTCATCCGCAGAAATGAGGCACCCTTCAATAGGCTCCACGACTGCTTCTTTGAACAGAAGAACCCGGACTGGGGCATCCCGGAGGATCCGCTCGACAATCCCTATTTGGACCGAGACGACATCAACGGCTATGGGCCCGAAGAGATGAACCTCGCCCTCGTGAGTGAGGTCGAGTACAACGTCTACGTCCATTACTACAATTCCCCGGTCGGTGGCCGCCCGACCATCGCCAACGTGCCCATCAATCTTTTCGGGGTCGAAGTCGCGCGCCCGGTCCACCAGTTCACCAACTGCGGGGAGAGCTGGCACGTCGGGCGAATCACGGTGGATGGGGCCTCGAGGCTCGGAAGCTTTACCCCGAGCGGCGCGGTCACGGACCTCGTGGCCCGGTCCAAGTGCCCTTGAGGGCGCCCGCTCCGACCTCAGATGTATCGCGGGATGACGACCTTCAAGTCCTGAGCTTTCTTCTCGGCCTCGCCGACTTCCCCTTCTTCTTCTGCGGCGCCGATCATGCGCTCGAGCTCGGGTGAGGCTTCGTCCGTGCTGCGAGGCTCTACGACGACTTCGAAGTCTTCGATGATCAGGTACCCGTCCTTGGTGAGCGCAGAGATCGAGACCTGAAAGGTCCCGGCGACCGCGAAGCTCAAGTGGTAGGTCCCGGGAGGGTCGACGGGCTCGAACAGGTAGCCGGGCTGACCGCCGCCGCGGAGCGCGAAGCCACGAATGCGCAGGGTCTCGTCGTAGCTGAGCACGATGGGACGACCCACCTGGGTCTTGTGCCCCTCTTTGGGAACGGCGGCGAAGAACTGGCCGAGCTGCACCTTGCGCAGAAACGATGGGGCGTGCGCGAGCAGATGATGCATGACCTCGGCCGGGTAGATGTCGAGGATGCCGGTGGCGGCGCCAAACTGCCGAAGCGCCTTGTTCGCGTACGTGCGATCCGTGACCCCCAGATAGATCTGCGCCAAGTATTCGATCGCTTGTTCGCGCGGGGCGCCGTCGTTTTGACGCTGCGAGGCGAGCATCATGGCGTGCTGAGCAAACCGCATCGGTGAGCCGAGCACGCGCTTCATCTCGTTGCTGTCGACGAGCGACAGATCGCCTATCCGATCCTCGGGCAGATCTTCGAAGAGCTTGCCCTTGTCGGTGCCCATGCCGAGCTGACGTGCCGCCTCCTCTTCGCTCTGCTCTCGCTCCTCCTCGTCCTGGTCCTGGGGCTGGCGGCCGCGCTTCTTGCGGCGGTCGTCGAAGTTCAGCCCGGTGACCCGATGTCTCTCGTCGATATGGGCTTCGGCAGCGGCCTGCTGGGCCTCTTGCTCGCCGACCGCTCGTTTATGGGCCTCCTCGAGCAGTTCGGCGGCGTGTTTGCGCTCCGTGGCGACGCGGATCTCGCGGCCGACGTGCGCGCGGTGCGGACGTTGATAGTCCGCGATGGGGCTCTCGGCGGCCTGACGTCCGGCGGCGTTTCGGGCCCGGAGTTCGGCGGCGGGCTGGGACGGCTGGTTTGGGATCCCACCCCCGGGTTTACGCACCGTCACGCCCCGGAAGCCTAGCATATTTGCCTAGGAGCGCGCTCGGGCCGCCGGCTGGCCAGCGACCCCGCTAGGGGCCATGATCCGGCCCGGTTGGGCTTAAACGTGAGCGGGGAGGGTGGCAGCCGGCGTTACGAGATCATCGAAGCGCTGAAGACCGGTGGAAGCGCCGAGGTCTTTCTCGGCTTGATGCGCGGGGAGAACGGCTTCGTCCGCGAGGTCGTGATCAAGAAGCCGAGGGCCCACTTGGCGGCGGAGCCTCGATTCCGCGCGATGTTCGTGGATGAGGCGCACATCGCCTCGCGCCTCTCACACCCCAACATCGTCCAGGTCATCGATCTCGTCTCGAACCCGACCGAGGTCTACCTCGTGCTCGAGTACCTCTCCGGCCTCGATCTGAGAGAGCTCCTCCGGCGCTGCTTCGACGTGGGGAAGCTGCCGCCCATCGACGTGGCGCTCTACATCGCGGCCGAGACGGCGGCGGGGCTCGACCATGCGCACCGAGCGACGGCGGCGGATGGCGCGCCGCTCAACATCGTCCACCGGGATGTCTCACCCAAGAACATAAGGCTCACCGATGTGGGGGCGGTGAAGCTCATCGACTTCGGCATCGCGCACGCCGAGCAGCGCATCACGGAGACCGCGGCCGGATCGGTCAAGGGCACCCCCGGCTACATGGCGCCCGAGCAGGCCTTGGGAGAGCCGCTCGATCGGCGCTCCGACGTCTTCTCGCTCGGCATCTGCCTCTATCAAATGCTCACCGGAAGGAACCCATTCGACGCGCCCGAGCTGCGCGATCGAATGATGCTCCTGTTCAAGTCGCCCACGCCGCCCGTCTCCACCTTTCGCGCCGACCTCCCGCCGGGGCTCGACGAGCTCGTCGCTCGCTCACTCGCGCGTGATCCGCTCGAACGCTACGCCACCGCGGCGGAGATGGGACGAGACCTCGAGCAGATGCTGCACGGAATGGGCACCGCATCCCCGCGCGCCCGGCTCGTGGAGGTGCTCGATGAGCTCTTCCCGGACCTCCGCCAAGCTCGGCCTTCGCTCCAAAGCGCGCTCGCGGCGGGCGGCGAGGCCTCGTCGCTCCCGGGTTGGGGCGACACGAGCACCGCGGCCTACGCACAGACGCATGTGCCCGACACCGAGCTGCGTTCGGTGGCCAAGACCACTGAGGTCTCGACGGCGCCCCCAGTGGCGCCGGCTCTGCGAGGCCGAAAGCTCGCGCCGGCGGTCATCATGGTCGCCGGTCTCGTAGCGGTGGGCGCGGTCGCCGCATCGGTGATCGGCGGTACAGAGCGCGTCGAGCCGCGCTTCGATCCGCTCGAGCCTCGCGCCGCTCCGCGCTCCGATCCGCCCGTGAGAACTCCGACCGTGGCGGCCGAGGCGCCGGATGCGGGCGTCCCGGTCGTGGAGGTTCCAAGCAAGGCGAAACCGAAGACGAAGGCCAAGGACTCCGAGCAGCACATCAGCCCCGAGGACTTGTTTCGCGCCGCTGCCGCGCTGAGCCGCCGCGGAAGTCACGAGGACGCGCGCTTTGTCTACGAGCTGATCTTGGCTCAGCCGGGCGCGCGAGCGAAGCCCACCGTGCTCAGGAATCTCGCGCTCGTGCATCGCTCCCTCGGCCACATGGATCGCATGCAAGCCTGCTTTCGCGACTATCTCGAGCTGCGTCCGGACGCGAAGGACGCGGCGCGCATCGAAGAGATGCTCGAGGCCGGCGAGGCCCACCCGAGTGTGCTGTGCCTCTCCGCCGACGAGGCGAGCCTCGTTCGTGCTCGCGCGGCTCGTGTGGGTTCGAGACTCGAGGCCTGGGTCGAGGACGCACGCGAGTGAGTGCAGCGCGTACCTCTGCCCCTATCGGCGAGCGGGGCGGATGCGCATAGGATGGGAGCGTGATGGATCGCAGCGTGTGGCGACTCGCCGCCGGGCTTTGTTTGTTGCTCGGAGGGCTCAGCGTGGCGCCGCCGGCTCGATCACAGACTTGTGGTCCGATCTGTAGTCGCCCCGGGCACTACGTGCTGTGTTCCGACTCCTTCGATGCGACCGCGGCGACTGGCGGGAGCTTCGCGCTCGCCGAGTTCCCGGAGCGGCTCTGCGTGGGGCACGCAGCCCCGGCCGCGACCTACAACCTTCGCGGCGCCTACACGCTGCTCACGCCGGGCGGACTTGTGTCCTTCTGTTTAGAGCTCTTCGAGGAGTCCTTTGCCACAGCGCCGACGAGACCGATCGCGGCGAGTGTCAACGCTCAATGCTTTACGACAGGAACGATCTCTGGGACTGGCTGGGTGGAGTTCAGCCTCAACCCGGCGGCGGCCTATCAGAACCTCTCCGTGCCCCTGCGCCTGTGCCTCACCGATCAATCCGGTAGTTCTCAGCGTCACACCTACTTCGATGCAGACGGGGTCTCCGGCTACAACACCGTGTACCTCAATCCACCTCGGCCCTTTGGCTGGGCGCTCGCCTCCGACCGCGGGGTGCCCGGCGACTTCATCTTTCGTCCCATCGTCGAACTCTCTGATCTCACGCCGTGGCAGGCTGGCGGCCAGTGCACGGGCGGGACGCCGGACGCCGGGCCCAGTGACACCGGCGTGCATCCCGACGCGGGGGCGGCGGATGCGGAGCCGTCCGATGCGGAGCCGTCCGATGCGGACTCCATGGACGCAGAGCCCGGCGCGGAGCTCCCGCTCGATGCGGGCACGCCCGTGGATCTCGGCGGGCCGAATGACGCGGCCGGGCCTGCCGAAGATGCGGCAGCGCCGAGCGACAGCGGCGCCTTCGATGCCTCGAGCACGGAGAGCGACGCTGGGCTGCCCTCCGAAGCGCCTTCGATCTCCGCCATTACGCCCAGCGAGGGCCTGGGTGATCGAGCGATCGACGTGCTCGTGACGGGCACCGGTTTCGCGAGCGGCGCGACGCTTCGCATCGGTCAGATCCCCGCGGTGTCGGTCTCGGTGCCGGGCACGACGACGCTCCTGGCCAAGGTACCTCCTGGCATCGCCGCCGGCACGTACGACGTGACGGTTCAAAACCCCGATCTGCAGGCCGCGGTGCTCCCGCAGGGCTACACCGTGCTCGACCCCGACGGGCCGGGAAATCTGCCCGAGGATGACTGCGGCTGTCAGACCGCCGGGCGCGGCGCGCCCAGGAGTGGGCTTCTCGGGCTCCTCCTCCTCGCGCTCTTCGTGGGCCTCAGGGCGGTCGCGCCGAAGCTCGCGCGCGCGCGCGTGCCGCTCGCACGCCGAAGCAAAACGTCGTAAAGGCGAGCTCATGGGCGCCAAACAAGCTGACGTGCTCGCGGATCTCCGGCGCGCGGAGCAATCCGAGGACACGGCACGCATCGAGGAACTCCGAAAAAAGCTGGTGGAGACCTTCCCCGAGGCGCCGGAGAGCGCCGAAGCGAGCTTTCGGCTCGGCCTCACGGCGCTCCTCCGCGACCGAGACCCCGATCAAGCAGAGCCGAGGCTGCGTATGGCGATCAAGAGCTCGAACAAGGCGGTCGCGGCCCAGGCGCGCCTGCATCTCGGCATGCTGCTCCACGGGCGAGGTAAGGTTCAGCAGGCGGTCTTCGAACTCCGAAAGGTCGCCGGTCGAACCCCCCCGGACCTTTGGTCGGCGCAGGCCCTGGCGATGGTTCATCTGGTGTTTCGCGGACAGGGCAACACCAAAGAGGCCGACCGAGCGCGCGCCGAGCAGCTCAAGCTGCTCGAGCAGCTTGCCCAAGGGGAGGGGGAGAACCAGGCCTTTGCGCACTTCTTCCTGGGCATGGAACACAAACACGACGGCCGACGCGAGCCGGCCAGGCGTCATTTGGAGCTGGCGGCCCAGCATGCGGCCTTGCCCGCGCCCGAGAAATCCCGCGTGCAGGCTGCACTGCGAGACCTGTAGGCGAACATCGCGCCCCGGTTTGCGCGGAAAGCCGAGGCATTCCGCATACGTCAGAGGCCGGATAGGCCGATACCCGGCCCCGCCCGCACACTTTCGCAGTGAGCCTCAACCTAGACGCAAGGACGCGCAATTCGCTGACCGTGGCCATGATGGGCCTCTCTCTCGCCGCCGCCGGCTGTGACTGTGAGGACCAACCACCGATCTCGGTCCTCAAGGGACGCCTCGACATCGCGCCCCTCGAGCTCGACTTCGGTGACATCCCGCTCGGCGCAACAAAGGGGATGACCATCACGGCCGAGAACGTCGGCGATGACACGCTCGTCTTTTGCATCAACGAGGGCGACTCGCCGGATTGCCGAGAGCTCTCGCAGATCGAACCCGCAGCGAGCCCGTATGCCATCGCGTGGGGCCCGCTCAACGATGGGCTCCTCAACCTCGTCACCGCCGCCGATCACGACATCGTCATCCGTTTCAGCCCCACCACCGAAGGCTCGTTCGAGGCCAGCGCGCGCTTCGCGCACGACGGCTCCAACCCCACGGTCTCGGTTCGTCTCGTCGGCCGCGGCGTCCAGCCGCGCGTCGAAGTGTCGCCCCAGGACATCGACTTCGGCGAGGTCACCGTCGATCAGCAGGTCTTCGTCGACGTCACGCTCACAAACGCCAACCCGTTCCCGCAGCCCGTCACCATCGGACCCGTCGCGCAGGGGGCCAGTGTCTTCGGTAGCGCGAGCGCCGGCATGGAGGTCACGCTCGACGGCGAGCCCCTCCAGGTCGAGGTCCCGCCCCAGGGGAGCGCCACCTTCAAGGCATGGTTCCGGCCGGTCGAAGAGGGCGCGGCGATGAACATCCTGCCGGTCAGCTACTGTCCCACCTGCAACGCCGACATCATGCTGCGCGGGGTTGGCGTGCGGCCTCAGATCGAGCTCGCGCCGAGCACCTTGAGCTTTGGTGATCTCGACGAGGGGCAGACCAACACCCTCAGCTTCGTGGCGCGCAACGTCGGCAACGCCGGTCTCACGATCAGCAGCTTCGCGCTCACCGGCGCGACGCCTCCGCACTATACGATCACCCCTCAGCTCGGCTCCGGCGAGATGCTCCCGATCGTGCTCGACGCCCCCGACGCCGCCTCGAGGTTGTGCGCCGCCAGCGGTCGCTGCGAGATCACGGTGTCGGTGACGTACACCGCGGCCAGCCCGGGGCTCGCGAACGGCGCCATCGCCGTCTCCAGCAACGCATGGGCGCCGGCCGGCACCGACAACACCGCCTTCGTTCAGCTCGAGGCGCAGTCCAATGGGCCGGACATCCGTGCGCTTCCGCGAAACGTGAACTTCGGCACCGTGGGCATCGGCGGCACCCCGGTCGCTAAGAACCTCCTCATCGAGAACGCGGGCAATCGCGACCTCAACATCACCGACATTCGGCTCGTGACCCCTACGCCAGAGATCACGATGACCTTGCCCGGCGGTCCTGCCGCTCGCACCGTGATCGGCGGCGACTCCTTCACCATTCAGCTGAGCTACGCCCCCACGAACGCGGGGGCCGATCAGGCCTTCGTGGAGATCGACTCCAACGACGCGGACGAGCCGAACCTGCGGGTGCAGGCGGATGGCTTCGGCGGGGTGCCGACGGCCTGCTCGGTCGCGGTCGCCCCCACGCAGGTGACCTTCGGTCTCGTGGAGCGTGGTCGCGTGGCCACCTTGCCGGTCGAGATCCGAAACGGCGGCGCCCAGCCGTGCGCGGTGAGCAACTTGAGACTCACCGGTGATGCGAGCTTCTCGGTGGCGCCCGGCACGAACCCGGCCTTCACCGTTCAGCCCGGTCAGGTCCAGCGTGTCGATCTCCGATACGGCCCGACCGCGTACGGCAATCACACGACGGTGCTCGAGTTCGACGTCGACGACCCCGCGCAACCGATGGTCCAAGTTCCGGTGAGCGGCGGCAGCGCGGAGAGCCGGCTGCTCGTCGTCCCGTCCACCCTCGACTTCAGCGTGGTGCCGGTGACCTGCCGTTCACCCAATCGCGGCATCACGGTGTACAACACCGGCGCCACCGCCATTCAGCTTCGCTCCATCTACCTCGACGCCTCGACCTCCGCCGAGTTCGAGCTTCAGTCTCTCACCCCCGCGGTGCCGTACAGCCTCGCCGGCGGCGGTAACTACGTCATCAACGTGCGTTACCACCCGCTGCAGATCGGCAGCGACACCGGCCTCCTGCTCATTGAGCACAGCGAGTCGACTCTTCCGCTCGCGGTGCCCCTGTCGGGCCGCGGAGAGATCAACGCGGTCGTGACGGACACGTTCCAGCAGCTGCCCACGCCGGCCGCGGACATCTTGTTCGTCATCGACGACTCGTGCTCCATGGAAGACGAGCAGACCGCGCTCGGTCCCCAGCTCGACTCGTTTTTGTCCTACGCCAACACTCAGGGCGTGGACTACCAGATCGCGGTCACCACCACCGACGTCGACAACTCGGGGCCCACGCGCCGCGGCGGCTCGTACTGCGCCTACAACGGCGGCAAGCGCGGGCAGTTCGTGGAGTGTGATGGTCAGCGCATCATCACTCGAACCACGCCCAACGCTTCGACCTTGTTCAACCGCATCGTGACCGCCTTGGGATCGGACGGCTCTGGATCCGAGCGGGGGCTCGAAGCGGCGTACCTGGCGCTCTCGGACCCCACGATCAACACCTGGAACGCGGGCTTCCTTCGAACGGATGCGGCGCTGGCCGTGATTCTGGTCTCCGACGAAGAGGACTTCTCTCCACGCGCGATCAGCTTCTATTCAGACTTCTTCAAGAACATTAAGGGCTTTCAGAATCAGGGGCTCTTCTCCTTCAGCAGCGTGATCGTCTTGTCGACGCAGAACCCGAGCTGCTCGAGCGGTGGCGCTTCCCGTGGTCTGCGATACCAACAGGTCACCCAGCAGACGGGTGGGGTGACGGAGTCGATCTGCACCGCGAACTGGGGACAGACGCTCGCCAACATCGGCCTCAACACCTTCGGGCTGAAGCGTAAGTTCTTCCTGTCCTCGCAGCCGGTCCCCACGACGGTCTCAGTGACCGTGAACGGCCAGGCGGTGCCCAGCGTCTCGCCCGGAGGCCAGACCAACTGGAGCTACGATCAGCCCACGAACAGCATCGAGTTCACTGCTGCCGCGATCCCGCAGGCCGGGACCACCGTGTCGGTGACCTATACCGTGGCTTGCCTCCCTTAGCGGGCACGCTCTGCTGAGCCCCCAGAAGCGCCCATCGGGCAGGCGCTCCGATCCGACATGTAGGTGCCGCGCGCATCCCTGCGGACGTGGGCGCAGTGCGTTCCTTGACGCTGATCCAGAGGGCAGGGAAACTCGGGCCGTTGTCCCGGGGGAATCCATCTCGACACACCCCCTTCGCTCCGCCTGGAGGCTCTGAATGACTCGCATCTCACCACTTCTACTTCTCGCCGCCTTCGGCACGGCGCTCTCCGCATGTAGCAGCGAAGACACCTGCTTCACCGAGCGCGACTGCGCGAACGGCTTCCGCTGCGAAATCACTCGCGCCGGCGACGAGGGCCAATGCGTGCAATGCGGCGCCGCCGAGATCCCGTACAACGGGGCCGACGACGACTGCGACCCCGCGACGCGAGATCTCGATCTCGATCGCGATGGCGACAACGCCGCGTCTTCCACCATCCAGCCGGGCGGAGACTGCGACGACAACGACCCCACCGTGAACTCGAAGCTCCCCGAGGCCTGCAGCGACGGCAAGGACAACAACTGCAACGGCACTGTCGATGAGCCGGAGTGCGCAGATGTAGCCGTCCCTCAGGTTCGGATCGAGTCTCCGGCCGCCAACAGCGTCCACGCCGGAACGGTCACCTTCACCGTGTTCGCCGACGACGACTACCAAGTCGCGAGTGTGACCCTGGCCCAGGGCACGCGCCAGTACACGCAGTCCGGGAGCGCGGGCAAGGAGTACTACTTCGACGTGGACACCACGCAGCTTCTGCCGGACGGCCCGTACTTGTTTCAGGCCTCCGCGACCGACACCCAGGGGCGAAACGCGACCGACGCCGTGACCATCCGGGTCGACAACGTGAGCCCGCCCGAGTTGGAGGTCGACACACCCGTCGCCGCCTCGAGCTACGCCGGGGCCCTGTACATCTTGGCGCGCGCCACGGACGGCTCGGGCATTCGCACCCTCTCGGCCTCGATCGATGGAAACCTCGTCGCCGAGGCCATGGCGGGTATCTTGGATGCCCAAGTCGACACATCCTCACTCGCCGAGGGGGCCCACCTCTTTTCGGTTCGGGCAGAGGACAACGTTGGGAACGAGATCAGCGAGACCTTTAGCATCTTCATCGATCGCACCGGTCCGGGCATCCTGTTCTCACCGCTGCAGGGCACCGAGCTCTCCGGGCCGGCGCCAGTCACCATCACCGGCACCGACACGGCCGGTATCCGCGAGATCCAGTGTGAGGGTCAGGTCAGCAACCTAAACCCGACCGACTGCATCGTGGACACGTTGTTCCTCCCCAACGGGCCGTATGTGGTCACCGCAACGGTCTACGACGCCACGATCATCGACGGCGTGGTCACCGGCAACCGCTCGGTCAGCCAGATCAGCTACGAGATCTACAACGAGACGAATCGGCCCCCCGTCCTGCGATTCCGCGATCCACAAGATGGTGACGGCGTGTACAAGCTTACCAACATCTTTGCGGATGCGTTCTCCCCCAACGGCCTCGACCGAGTCGAGCTGTACGTGGATGGTGAGCTCGCGGCGCAATTGAACGCTGGCCCTTACGACTTCACCTGGGACTTCACACGCGAGACCGGGACGGTCGAGCTCGAGTTGGTGGCCTACGACACCGCCGCGAATCGCACCAGCACCACCGCCACCGTGCTCGTGGTGCCGCCGCCGCGGCTTCGGCTCGCGGAAGAGATCCGCATGCCGGTCGGCGGGACGAACGAGGCCTATCTCTTCGCCGAGGTCACCGGGGATGCGTACTTGGATCTCATCCTCACCACCCCCACCCTCGAGGTGCACGCGGGAACCGAGACCCCGATGGTCTTCGATGTGCCGACGTCGGTAGGACCCGCGGCCAAGGACGTCCGAACAGTCGATCTCGACGCGGACAACGACCCAGACCTCGTCGTCTTCACTGGCCGCGGGATCGCGCTCTACTTCAATGACGGCAGCGGGGTCTTCACCGCTGGTCCCGTCTACAACCCCACGATCGCCGCGCTCTCCGTCTTCGATGTGGGTGACCTCGATGGCGACGGCCGCGTGGACGTGGTCTTTGGTCACGCGGCGGCCGGCATCGCCGACTTCATCGTGATGAAGCAGACGGCATCAGGGCAGTTTGTGCAGACCGGGACCTTCGGCCTGGTCGGACAGGTCACGAGCATCCAGATCGGCGCCGCCGATGATGACGCGGACCAGGACGTCCTCGTGGGACGTGTTCGGACCACCTTCGTGACGGTGTTCCTAAATGGTGGCACCGGAAACTTCGGCGCTGGGCAGGACAGCGCCACCTTCGGATTCCCGCGATACGCGAGGCTGGCGGAGATCACCGGCGACAACTACCCCGACATCGTCGTCACCGCTCTGGGAGGGACCGACGGCTACATCGAGGTGCTTGCGGGGTCCAGCGGATCTCCGGGGCAGTTCAGCCCGGTGGAGCGCGTCAAGCTCCTCGACAACCCCAACGGCTTTGCGCTCGGCGACTGGACCGGGGACAACCTGCTGGACCTCGTCGTCACGCTGCCGGTGGGCAACCAGGTCCAGGTTCACGAGAACGTGGGCGGGAGCTTCGGCCCAAAGCGGAACTACGCGATCGCGCGCGACATCACTCGGCCGAGTATTGTCGACATGGACGCAGATGGTCTTCCTGACCTCGTGGTTCAGTCGCCCACCCGCACGACCATGGCGATCGCGCGAAACCGCGGCTCGGCGGCAGCCCCTTGGCGTTTCGGCGCGGCGCCGGTCATCCCGATCGACTTTGTGCAGAACATCCGGGCCTGTCCGTATGGACCGTACGATCCGCAGCGCCTCCCCGGTGCTCTGGCTCTGGGTGAACTCTCGGGTAGCCCGCTGGTCGACTTGGTCTTTGCCGTTGATGGGGTCCCTTGTGACGAGAATCCATTCGACCCAATGGAGGAAGTCCTGCCCATCCCGCCCGCGGTTCTCGTGATGGAGAATCTGGATCTCGGCGACTTCGCGAGCGTGAGTCAGACGGACATCGGCGACGAAATGGATCCTTCCGCGTTGGCGGTGGGAGACCTCGATGGACAGCTCGGTCTGGACATCGGGGTGGGCACGAGGAAGCCCTTCGATCCAGGGGATCCGGAGCCGTTGCCGACGGCAGCACTCCTGATCAACGACGGGCCGGCTAGCTACACGCGCCGCGATCTTTTCATCAACGTTCCTCAGTCCGTGGTCATCGGGGACGTGAATGCCGATGGCGATGGCGAAGCCGTCTTCTCTGAGGACGGGTTCCCCGGAGGGCTCATCGTGTTCCAGGGCTCGGGAGCGTTCCTCTACGGCAACCGGGTGGGCTTCGGTGCGAGCAGCGTCGTCATCGGGAACCTCGACGCGGACCCCAACAACTACCTCGACATGGCGGTGGCGAACTCCGAGAGCGACAACGTCTCGGTGCACCTGTGGAACCAGGCGACCGGAAGGTGGCGTCGGAGCATTTACAACACCAACGCCTCCATATCCGCGCTGACCTCCGCGTTGCTTCCGGGCGACGATCGCCCCGATCTCATCGGCGTCGGTGAATCGGGCGTGATCGTGCTCGAGTCGGACCCGAACTTCGGCTTCAAGACCCCGGCCGCATGGAACGGGGGCACTCCATCCGCGCCGTATCGCATCAACACCGGGGACTTCAACCGCGACGGCCTGCTCGACGTCGTGGTGCTGAATGGGGCGCAAGACGCGGTGGCGCTGCTCGTGGGACGACCCCAAGGCGGCTTCTTCCGTCCCGACCCCATCCCGGTCACTCGGAGCCCTCAGGCACTCGAGCTGGGTCGGGTTTGGACGGCGGTGGATGACCTGGTGCTCATCAACAACGTGGTCCCGGGGATGATCTTCATCCTCAACGAGACCAACTAGAGCCGTACGTACTCGAACTCGACTGGACGCCCTTTGATCCCGACGCGGGGCGGGGCGATCCAGTGCGCAAACTTGCCGGGCTCGGTCACGCGGGTCTGCAGCGTGCGTAGATGGTCGAGGTCTTTTCGCGTGGGCAGCCAGGTGTCGCGCTTGGCGTTCCAGGTGGCTTCGTCGATCAGGTTCCCCTGCGGGTCGAACTTGTGCTCCGAATACGCCCCGACCTGACGGTGGAATCGTCGCGAAGGCAGGGTCAGCTCGTATTTGACGCCCGACTCCTCGATGGTCTTGTTCCAGCGCGTGATCACTCGCTCCGTGTCTTCGATGTAATCGTCTCGAAGGATCTCGTTCATCGCGTTGCGGAGGGAGACATCCTCTTCGACGAGCTTGCCCTCTTTGACGAGCTTCATCTTGTAGGTCCCGTCGAGCGCCAGGTGGTCCTGGTACTTCTTGCGCTCGTAGGCTCGGCCCTTGAT
Source organism: Deltaproteobacteria bacterium (assembly GCA_011526105.1). Lineage (GTDB taxonomy): Bacteria > Myxococcota > Kuafuiibacteriia > Kuafuiibacteriales > Kuafuiibacteriaceae > WYAZ01. The sequence continues at coordinate 20,011 of WYAZ01000006.1, forward strand.
GCCGGAGGCGAAGTAGTTCGCGGCGTTCGAAGAAACCTCGCCGCCGAACAAGTCTTCAGAGACCGAAAACCAGAAGTTCAGGGCTCGCTGAATCTGATCGAGCGAGATGCCCCCTTGGGCCTTGGCGTCCTCGTTCTTGTCGAGCTTCATGAGTTCACAGGCTCGTTCGATGATTCGGCCGATGCCGGACTCACCCACGAACATGTGGTGGGCCTCCTCGGTGAGCATGAACCCGCAAGTGCGAGCCAGAGGGTCGAAGCCCGACTCTGCGAGGGAGAGGAGCTGGAACTTGCCGTCTCGGTCCGTGAAGGTCGTGAACATGAAGAAGTCGAGCCAGTTGTCCACCGGCTCGTTGAAGGCTCCGAGGATGCGTGGCTTGTCGGCGTTGCCGCTGCGCCTTTCGAGCAGCGCTTCCGCCTCCTCTCGGCCGTCGCGTCCGAAGTGGCTGTGAAGGAGGTAGACCATCGCCCACAGGTGTCGCCCCTCCTCGACGTTCACCTGAAACAGGTTGCGCATGTCGTAGCCGCTCGGCGCCGAGTTCGCGAGAAGGCGCTGCTGCTCCACCGACGCGGGCTCGGTGTCGCCTTGCGTGACGATGATTCGGCGAAGCATGTTGCGATACTCGCCCGGCACCTGCTGCCAGGCCGGTTCGTTCGCGTGGTCGCCAAAGCCGACGGTGCGGCCTTCTTGAGCCGGCTCGAGGAAGATACCCCAGCGGTAGTCGGGCATCTTCACGTAGTCGAAGTGCGCCCAGCCCTCGGAGCCCACGTCCACCGCGGTGCGCAGGTAGATGTCGGCGTTCTGGTACGTGCCTTCGGGGCCCATCTCGTTCCACCACTCGAGGTAGTTTGGCAGCCACTTCTCGAGGGCGCGCTGGAGCTTGGGGTCGCCGGAGAGGTTGACGTTGTTCGGGATCTTCTCGCTGTTGACGATCGCTTGGGTCATTCGTTGCTCCTCGGGTTGGCTCAGGTTCGTTTGAAGTCGAATTCGGGACGGGTTTGTTTGCCGTAGGAGGTGAGGGCACCTCTTGGTCCCACCGCGTTCGGACGCTGAAAGATCCAGTTCTGCCAGGCGGAGAGGCGGCCGAAGATCTTGGTCTCCATGGTCTCCGGGCCCACGAACCGCAGGTTGGCCTCCATGCCCGTCAGTGCGTCGGGGGAGAAGCCCGCCCGCTCCTCGATCGCCAAGCGAACCTCGTCATCCCAATCGAGCTCGTCGGGGGTAAAGGTCACGAGGCCGAGGGCGTCCGCCGTCTCCGTGTCGATCGGGCCTTCGTGCGCGAGCGCCTTCTTCTTGGCCTCGGGATCCAGATAGAAGCGGCTCTCGATTCGGGTGAGGCCGTTGGGCATGGGGAACGAGCCCCGATTGAGCTCGGAGAGCGCGAGGTGAACCGGTCGATCGCTGTCGTCGAGCATGTAGCTGCGGTCGGAAGCCAGGAGGACTTCGAGCATGCTGCCCACGAAGCAGGAGCCCGGCTCCACCAGCGTGAACATCGACTTCGCCATGAGGTCCAGGCGCTTCAGCGTACGCTTGGCCTGGTGGAGGATCTCTCGGCCCAGCCAGTGGTTCTGGGCGGCCACGAGGCCCTTGTCTGCGGCCAGCACCTTGTTCGGATCACCCTTGGATCGGATGACCAGCAAGCCGATCTCCGGGTGGTTGAAGCGGAGATGAAGCAGCGTGTCGTCGAGCTCGCGAAAGAAGCGCAGCATCCAGGACTCGTTGGCGTTATCGAGGAAGGGCTGGCCCGAGTTGGGTTCGTTCCCCGTGGGACCCAAGAGGGTGAGGTTCGCGAGCCTGCCTTTCGTGTCGATGCCGCACTTTACGTAGCGGTGTTCGATCGACGTGGGTTCGTAGGTCCCGCCGAGCGGCGGCAAGCGCAGCCCAGGACCGGACTTTTGGGCGGTGTTCGCGCCCGGCGCGGCGCTCACCTCGGCCACGCGAGCGTCCCACTTCGAGCGTGGAATCACCTCATCGACCAGGCCCCACTCTTGCGCGCGTTTTCCGCGGATGCCTTCCACGAGGGTGCTGAAGACGTCCGCGCGGTCTCGGCGGACGTTCCGCTTGTCGACGAGGCGGGTCAGGCCGCCGGTGCCCGGGAGCACCGCGAGCAGGGGGGCCTCGGGGAAAGAGACCGCGGAGTTTCCGTCGTCGACGAGCAAGATCTTGTCGCAGGCGAGGGCCAGCTCGTATCCACCCCCGGACGCGGTGCCGTTGACCGCTGCGATCGTGCGGATGGCGCTGTGGGCGGCCAGGTCTTCGAGGTAGAGGCGGGTTTCGTTCGTGAACTTGCAGAAGTTCACCTTGAACCCATGGGTGGAGCTGCCGAGCATGTAGATGTTTGCGCCGGAACAGAAGATGCGGTCGATCGCCGAACCCACCACCACGGACCGGACCTCGGGGTGCTCGAAGCGGACGCGCTGGATGAAGTCTGAGAGCTCGATATCCACCCCGATGTCGTAGGAGTTGAGCTTGAGCTCGTAGGCACCATCCCGCTGGGCCTGATCCTGCTGCACGTCCATGTCGAGCCGGGCCACCGGGCCGTCGAAGCTGACCTTCCAGTGCTTGTAGCGATCAGGATGCGTCTCGAAGGTGAGGGTTTCGGGCATGGCCTCGAACTTGTCATTCGGACCCGTGGGCGGCAAGCAGTAAATCGCCGGTTGTGCCACCCGTCCGATGCAGTATAGTGCATCGGTGTCCGAGCTCGAGCCTCTGGGAAGCGAGATTCGGCGACGCCGGGCCGCGCAGGGTCTCACCCTCCGGACGTTGGCGGAGCGCTCGGGTCTGTCGCTGCGCTTTCTCTCGGATCTCGAACACGGTCGCGGGAACATCTCCGTGGGCAAGCTTCTCCGCGTGGCGCGAGCGCTCGAGGTCAAACCGAGCGAGCTCGTGTCCACCTTGGATGCGATGCCCGAGGGTGTGGAGCGCTCGAGGCCGAGACACGTAGCCTTGGTCGGGCTGCGAGGTGCGGGCAAGAGCACCATCGGCGCCCGTTTGGCCCGGGCCCTCGGGGCGCGTTTCGTCGAGCTGGATCACGCGATAGAGACCCGCGCCGGGTTGCCTCTGAGCCAGATATTCGAGCTCCACGGGGAGACCTACTACCGACGACTCGAACGCGACGTGCTCACCGACCTCTTGCAGGGCGGCGGACGAGCGCTCGTCATCGCGACCGGCGGCGGCTTGGTGACAGACCCGGAGAGCTGGCAGCTCCTTCAAACCCACACCCACACGATCTGGCTCTCTGCGCGTCCCGAAGACCATTTGGGGCGCGTGCAGGCGCAAGGTGACTTGCGACCCATGCGGCATCGCCCGGCCGCGATGGCGGAGCTGCGCGCCCTGCTCGGTCTAAGGAGTCCGCTCTACTCGAGGGCTCGGCTCACCGTCGATACCTCCGAGCTCGGGGTCGAAGGGTCCCTCGAGGCCATCATGCGGAGCTTCGAGCCGAAGCCAGCAGCTCGGCCGCGAGGAAAGCCATCTCGAGGCTCTGCGAGTAGTTGAGGCGCGGGTCGCAGCCGGTCTCGTACTGCCTCGCGAGATCCTGCTCGGTCAGGCCCTGCGAACCGCCGACACACTCCGTCACGTCCTGACCGGTGAGTTCGAAGTGTAGCCCACCCAGTCGAGTGCCGAGGGCGCGATGAAGCACAAAGGCCCGCTCGAGCTCCGCCAGGATGTCGTCGAAGCGTCGTGTCTTCAGGCCACCGGTGGTGGTGGTGGTGTTGCCGTGCATGGGATCCGCGCTCCAGATCACCGGGATCCCAGTTCGCTGCACCGCTTTCACGTGCCGGGGGAGATGCCCGTCGATCTGGCTCGCGCCGTACCGCGTGATGAGTGTGAGCCGACCAGGGCTGCCATCGGGCGACAGGATCTCAACCAGCCGCGAGAGCTCGTCATCGGCGCACGAGGGGCCGATCTTCACCCCGATCGGGTTCTCGAGTCCGCGTGCGTACTCGACGTGCGCCTCATCGAGTCCTCGCGTGCGGTCTCCGATCCAGATGAAGTGCGCGCCCAGGTTGTAGAAGCCATCGCGCCTAGGCGGGCGACGGGTGAGTGCCTCTTCGTAGGGGAGGTGCAGCCCCTCATGAGAGGTGAAGAAAGCGATCGGATCTCGCAGCGAGCCGGTGTGACCCAGGGTCTCGAAGAAATCGATGGCATCGCGGATGCGGTCCGCGATGGCCTCGTACTCGCTCCGCTTGGCCGCGCCCGCCATGAAGTCGAGCTGCCAGTGCTCGGGGTGCTTCAGGTCGGTGAAGCCGCCGTCGACCAGGGCTCGGATGAAGTTGAGGGATGCGGCGGAGTGAAAGTACGCGTCGAGCATACGCGAGGGGTCGGGCGTCCTCGCCGCGAGGGTGGGTTCGAGGTCGTTGATGAGATCGCCTCGGTACACGGGGATCTCGTGACCTCCGACCAACTCCGTCTCGCCGCTGCGGGGCTTGGCGAACTGGCCGGCCATTCGTCCTAGGCGCACCACCGGCGTCCTCGCGCCGTGGGTCAGCACGAGGCTCATCTGAAGCAGGATCTTGAGCTTTCGGACGATCCGATCGGACTCGCATTCCGTGAAGCGTTCGGCGCAGTCACCCCCGTGCAGAAGGAAGGCTTCGCCGACACATACCCGGCCGAGCGCCTGGCGCAGATGTTCGATCTCTCCGCTGAATACGAGGGGCGGCAGAGACCGGAGTCGAGCGACCACGCGCTCGGCGGCTGCGGCGTCCCCGTACTTTGGACTCTGACGAATCGGCTTGTTGCGCCACGTGTCCGGACCCCAGGTGGGCAAGTCGACCATGAGCGCACTTCGCCACGCGGAGACCGGAGCGTCAATCGGTGGCTGTCACGCTGAACATGGAGCAGACCGGCGCTTCGCAGACCGGGCGCTGTGAGTGGGACAGGCCGATCCAGTCGCGGGCCGAGCCGCCGCCGGCGAAGACAGGCTCCCCTTGGGCGCCGTGCGTCCGGAGGAGCCCGTCGAGTCCGACGCTGGCGAGCTTGCCATCGGCCTGAGCGACGAGTCCGACCACCGGTCCGGCGTGGGCAGTGATGTGAGCGAGCCGCATCGGCCCCGTCGCCTCGAGGATGGTGAGCGAGCCATCGGCCCGTCCCGAGATCAGGCGAAGCCCGTCGGCGGAGAAGGCGAGCTGAAAGGCCCGGACCCCGTCGTCGCGATGGGTCCTGAGGAGCGTTCCAGTATCGGTCCGGTGGATGAGGACCGTTCCTTCATCCCCGGTGCTCGCGAAGGAGCGACCATCCGGAGCGAACTCGATCGCACGCAGTGTGTGTCGGGAAGCGCGAACGTCGTGGATCCGTCGCCCCTTCTCCGTCTCGTACAACGTCACATGACCGTCGTCGGAGGCCACTCCGAGCAGGGCGCCGTCGCGGCTGACGGCGAGTGCAGTGACGCTCGCGCGTCCGGTGTCCAGACGGCGAAGCACCCGCCCGGTGTCTACGTCGATCTGCTCCACGTCTTGGCGACCTCTCGCGAGGAAGACGCGTGCCTGTTTGGGGTCTGCGGCCAAGGCGGTGATGCCGTTCGCCTCCGGTGGGCCTAGGCGCGAAGCGGTGTCCTCCTTTGTGGGCCACAACCATAGGAGGCCGTTCTCATCGCCGCCGATGAGGCGTCCGTCCGAGAGGTACGCGAGGGCTTGGAGCCCCGAGGTCGGACCATCGAGGATGCGCATGGAGCGGAGGGCCTCTGGCTCCACGATGCGCACGAGACCCGTATCCGCTTCCGCGAGCGCGAGACCTCGGCCGTCCGGAGCGGCGGCGACCGCCGACAGGGCACGAGGACCGGCCGCGAAGGTCCGCTCGAGGCCGCGCTTCTTGGCGGACAGGACGTGGACTCGGCGATCTCGACCGGCGACCACGAGTCGATCCCGGGCACGATCGATCGCGAGTGAGACCGCGGGGCCGATCTCGGGGGCGATGACCGCGGGCGGAAGCTTCTTCGAGAGGTCGATGGCTTCGATGCCCCCCGACAGGCGGGTGGCGTACAAGGTGTCGCCCACCACCACGAAGCCGGTCGTCCGCTCTCCGCCCGAGCGTAGCGCCTCGGTGACCTGCGCACGTCCGTCGAGCATGTGCGTGTGCAAGGCGCCGCGCCCGTCGGTGTAGACGAGGCGCTTGCCGTCGCCGGCGACCGCGAGTTGATCGGCGTGCGGCGAGGCGAGCTCGATCGGCTTTCGCAGGCTGCGGCCGCTCTCGAGGTCAAAGACGCGCACAGTCCCGCGCTTGCCGAGGACATACAAGGTTCGTCCGTCTTCGGAGAAGCCGAGGTCCCGGGTGGTCGAGGGTGCGCCGGAAGACCCGCGTCGCCTCGATGAGCTCGCGCCCAGGCTCCTCAGCTCGAGGCTGTCGGAGCGAAGGACCGAGAGGCTCTCTCCGTCGCCCGGGAAGACCACGTGACGCCCATTGGGCGAGAAGCGCACGAGAGTGAGCGGACCGCTCTCGGTCGGACGTTCCAGCAGGCGCCGACCCGAGCTTGTCTCGAGCATGATCAAACGCCCATCGGCCAGGCCCAAAGCCGCCAGGCGTGCGTTCGGCGAGACCGCGAGTGAGGTGACGCCCGAGGAGAGGTTGTGTAGGCGTTCGACCCCGCCGGTCTTTGGCTCGAGCCACAAGACCGAGCCGTCTCGGCCGGCGCTGAGCACGCCATTGAGTTCGAAGCCCACGAGGATCGGTCCGCGCGTGTGGCCAGCGGGTGAGATCCGGATGGGGCCCTGTGGTTCGGTCCGGGGTGGTTGTTCCGATCGCGGAGCGACGGAAGGGGCCACGGCGGCGAGCTTCGAAGCCTGCGAGGGCGGTGGGTCGACGGGGCGGCGGCGCGCCAACACGACGGTGAAGGCGACCGCCGCGATAAGGGCGGAGACGACGCTGGCGAGCAGGACGAGGCGAGGCGCGATGGGTCCGACGAAGGCGGCGACCCTCTGGTTTGCCGGGTCGCGCAGCGCCGGGAGGTCGAGGCTGCCGCCGAGGTCTTCGGTCTTCTCCCGCGAGATGCGCTGCGAGCTCTCCATGACGTCTCGCGAGAACACACTCAGCTCCTTCGCGAGCGCGTCGACCCGGATCTCCATCTCCTCGACCGCCCCCGAGATCGCGTCGGGGCTGGCGTCCTCGGCCTGGCTCTTGAGCAAGTAGACGAGACCCGAGAGCTGATCGACCTGGTGAAGCAAGTCGCGCGCGGGGGAGAGCTGCGCCTTGACGTGCTCGACCTGGGCGTCGAGCGTCTCGATCCGGCCCGCGCAGCCGGTGAACGCAGACTTCGAGCGCATCACCTCCTCGGCGAGCCAGACCTTGAGCGCGAGCTTCATCTCCTCGGCAGAGTCCCAGCGCTCCTTGGGCTCGAACGCGAGGGCACGTGCCAGCACGCCGTAGAAACCGTCGCTCATGTTCTCCGGCTTGACCGGGAGGGACTTGAGACGCTCGAATCGATCGGAGAGCGCGCGCCCCTGGAGCGCGTTGTTCATACGGTACGGGACGGTGCCGGTCACGAGCTCCCAAAGCACGGAGCCGAGTGTATGGAGATCCGAACGCGCGGTGACGGGTCGCCCCGCCATCTGTTCCGGGCTCATGTACGAATACGTGCCCACCGGCACCTGATCGAGGCGATGCCCAAGGCCGACGACGGAGTCGTGGGGGCCGTCTTCGGTGGCTTCGCGGGTCCACACCCCGAAGTCGAGGATCTTGATATCGAAGTCGTCGTTCTCGTTTCGCCGAAAGAAGATGTTCGAGGGCTTGAGATCTCGATGCACGACCCGGTGGTAGTGCATGACCGAGACGCCCCTCAGCACCGCGATGCCGATGCGAGCGACCATCGCCGGCGAGAGTCCCTGGCCTCGACCATCCTCCCGCGCCTGACGAATGCAGTCGCGCAAGGTGGGCCAATCCACGTGCTCCATGACGAGAAAGGCGGGGTCTACGCCAACGTCGTGGGCGAGGACTCGGACGAAGTGCGGCGCTTGCGCGAGCATCGCGGCGGCCGAGGCTTCGCGCTCGAAGAGCTCTCGCAGTTGTTGCCGCGCCTCCTCCGAGGAGGCCTGGGGCACGACCTTGACCGCGAGCGGCACGCGGGTGCTGTGCTCCTGCTGCTCGTCGTACGCGAGAAAGACGGCGCCCATGCCGCCACGTCCGATGGGTCGAACGAAGAGGTACCTCTGCCGAAAGACGTACGGAAGCGTTGGCCACCCGTGTGTCGGGCGCGGAATGCCACAGCTCGTGCACTTGGCCTCCGAAAAACCGCTTACCGCGCTCCAGCAGCGAACGCAGAGGAGTTGGATCTCGGGGGTGGCGAGGGCGAGCGGTCGGATGCTGCGCGCAGGAAAAGTCGCGGGATCGAGGACGCCGAACTGAAGGGCGTCGAGGGGGGGCTTGTGATCGTCGTGGGCCAATCGGAACTCGCGCATCTCGAGCCGAATCCACGGCACCAAGAACGCAGCGATGAGGATCCTCCCGAGGCGATGCGTGCGTCAAGGCAACGACACTCGAGAGCAGCGGCGCACGCGCCGAGATCAACCCACTCGCGCCTACTCGCCTCGCGCACCAACTCAGTCGCGAATGATCTCCACACCGGCGGATCGCCGCCGTGGACCGAGCGGCTCGCTCGATTCGAGAGCAAAGCCAGCATGCCGACAGGGGCGTCGACGTAAGCATTCGGCACCAGCAGGACGAAACCGACCACCAGAGCCCGGTCGCTCGGACCGGCCGTTTACGACCTCGTTTCGCCCGGGTACGCCGCGCCTGAACCAGTGAGCAGTGAGCGCTGCAGGTCTTTGTTGCTCGGCCTCTGTGATGATGACAGAGCATGAGCGCCTTGTCGGTCAGGGAACTCGTCGCGCTCGGCACATCGGCCGAGATCCCCACCGCCGAGCGGGCTCACCACGCGACCTTTCTTCGATGGGACCGCGAGGGACTGCTCTTGGATCCCGGAGAAGGTGCGCAGCGTCAGCTCATCTTCGCGGAGATCACCGCCACCTCGATCACGCGCGTCTTGATCAGTCACTTCCACGGCACGCACTGCCTGGGGCTCTCTGGCATATGCCAGCGCATCTCTTTGGACCGAGTCCCGCAGGAGGTCGACGTGTTCTTTCCGGCCTCCGGCGCCGCGCAGCTCGAGAACCTGATCAAGGCCTCGATCTATCACAACGTCGCCCGCGTTCGACCGTGCCCCATCGAAGGTCCCGGCGTCATCCACGAGGACGACACGCTCACGATCCACGCGCTTCCGCTCGATCACACCGTCGAGACCTATGGCTTTCGGCTCGAGGAGCGCGAGGGCGTGACGATGCTCCCGGAGCGCTTGGCCGCCGCGGGCATCACCGGTCGCGCGATCGGCGAGCTCCAGAAGACGGGGCGAGTGATGGTGGAGGGCGTAGCGCACAAGGTCGAAGACTACAGCGTGCGCAAACCGGGTCAGGCGGTGGCCTTCATCATGGACACTCGGCCCTGCGAGGCGGCCACCGAGCTGGCTCGAGGTGCGGATCTCTTGGTCTGCGCATCGACCTTCGTCGAGGCCGATCGAGCCGAGGCGGAGCGGAGGAAACACCTGACCGCGCGAGAGGCCGGGGAACTCGCGCGGTCTGCCGGCGCGCAGAAGCTCGTCCTCACGCACTTCGCGCCCCGGTATGCGGACCTCACGCCGTTTCTCGAGGAGTCGAGGGCGGTCTTTGAAGCGAGCTTCGTGGCCCACGACCTCGATCGTTTTGTCGTCGAGCGCCGCCGCAGCACCTAGTGTCCCGTCCGAGAAGTTCGATTACGTTCGCGCTTGTCCTTTTCGTCCCTGGCCGACGCGCGGCCTGCGGCCGCCCTTTCGGGCTCCTCGGTCATTGGGGGCGACCCAACTCCCTTCGTAGCGCGCCGACCAGCGACAAAAGATACTTCGCGGGAACATGATCGAACTTCTCGGACGGGACACTAGGCGACGAAGATGAGCTCTAGACGTGCAAAGAACGAGGCACAGCGAGGACCAAACCAAGGCGATGTTCCGCATCCTCCTCTCTCAGCGTGGGCAGTCGCTCGCAGGGAAGGCGCGGTACAAGCTGTCGTTGCCCGTGAAGATGACGGGGCCGGGGAACAACACCATGTTCCATACTTCCTCTCGGCCAAAGAGTCCGCCTTGAGGGGCGCAGAAGCCGCTCTCGCGATCGAAGAACCGGACTGCACCACGGGATGTGCCGAGCAAGATGCCCCCATCCAGGGCGAGAAGTCCACGAAACCGGTCGGCGCCTCGGTCCGCGATCGGGAGCAAGCCCAGCGGCTCGAGGCCGTCGCTCCCATCCGAGACGAGCAAGCCCTCCATCCGGTCTCCGATCACGATACCAAACCCAGGGAGGTCGCCCACGACCGTGATCTCTCGTTCACCGAATTCGGCGGGGAGGCGCACATGCTCAGACTCGGTCCCTCGCGCGCGAATGAGTTCGTTGCTTCCCCCGACCGCGTAGACCCAGCCATCCGACGCATAGACCAAGCTCGGCTCCCCGCCGTAGTCTTCGAACTCGCCGCGCGACGACCATGTAGCTCCGTCAAAGAGGTAGAGACCGTTCGCGCTCTCGCCGTCCGTCACCAGAGCGTAGATCTGCGGCGTGCGCTGGTCTGCTGGACCGGCGAGCCGCTTGATCCCCAGGCCCAGTGGGCTGCTCCGAGCGATCAGCGCTTCGCTGCAGGGGCGGTCGGTCTGCAGCTCGTCGAGCTGCAGACTCGAGAGCACGCCGGTCGAGTCCCCAATCCACAGCTCGTTGCGTCCGCCCGAGAGGACCGCCCTGGTTCTCGTCAGCTCCGTGCTGGGCACGCACAGGGGCTCAATCCGGCCGTCCAGGTTCAAGCGCGCGAGACTCCCGGAACGACCTCCGACCAGGAGGGCTGAGTCCTCCGTCCAGGGAAGCAACACAAAGTCGAACTGTCCGGCCGTGAAGTCGCCTGGGACCAACTCGCTGCGAAGCTGAACCGCGCATCCACCACAGCGCTGTGCCGCGTCGGGGACCAAAGCCTCGAGCAGCCACGCCGGACGCTCATCCGTCTCTTGAAAAGGACTGCCGTCGCGACTGAAGTAGACGCGCTCCGGCTTCTGCAGCACGCACGGCCGACACAACGCCTCGGGGGCGAGCGGGCCCGGACTGAGTCCGAGCGACTCGAAAGAAGCGTCATAGCTGAGAAGAAGCAGCTCCAGGTCGCCGGTGACGGAGCTTCGCTCCACCTTCGGGGGGTCACCGAGCAACTTCAGGGACAGTGGAGACTGCCGCACCAACACCAGAGTTTCAGCGGACGGGCCTTCTGGGATGGCCAAGTAGACGCGCGAGTCTCCACAGCCAAGGAGCACGAGGAGGAGCAGCGCCAGGCGCACTCAGGGAGCGTACTCTGAGCGGGCGCGGACCGAAACCGAGTGGTGGGCTGAAGTAGGGCTCACGCCTGCGCCCTGGCGACCTCGCGACCGCACAGCGTCGCGAGTGCGAGAATGGAGGTCTGCGGATTCACACCGGTGTTGCTCGGAAACACGCTGGAGTCGGCGACGTAGAGCCGATCGAGGTCGTGGTGTCGAAAGTCGGGTCGAACCACCGCGCTCTCGCGGACGGAGCCCATCCGCGCGGTCCCGAACATGTGCGTGATGACGCTCTGATACGCACGGGGACTGAGCCGACCGGTGCGCTCGATCGCCTGCATGGCCACTGGATGACGCACCTCCGCGGCAAATCCATGCACGCCTGGAAACACGCGCTCCGCCCCTGCGGCCAACATGAGCTGGCCGAGCACCGAAACCGCGCGGCGCATCTTGGACAGGTCCTCTTCGAGCAGGCTGTACTCCACCCGCGGCTTTCCGCGTAGGCCCACGCTGACCCGGCCTCGGGCTCTGGCGCGAATGGCCGCGCCAAAGAAGGCGTAGTGTGCGAGCTGAGCCATCGCCTCTTCGAGCCTCTGGCCGACACCGAGCAGGCGTGTGGAGGCGATGGCTCGGTCAAAACCGAGCGCCTCGATCTTGATCCCCTCGTGGACCAACCCGATGACCTCATGGCCCTGGGTGGCGCCCCTCCACACCTCCACTGGCGCCTCGAAGAACCCTGACACCGACACCCCCGGGTGGGCCTGAAAGCCAAAGCCGGTCGGCGGTCGAACGAGCCCGCTTCGGAGCAGAAGGACCGGGGTCTGCACCGCGCTCGCGGCGAGGATGACAACTTTCGCTCGAATTCGGAGTGGATGACCGCCCCTGGTGCGCGCGATGATGCCGCGCGCGCGGCGACCGTCGTGCTCGACCGCGAGCACCGTGGTCTCAGGCAGGACCCTCGCGCCGAGCACCGACGCTGCTTCGAGGTAGCTTCGGTCCATGCTCAGCTTGCGTCCGGCCGGACAGCCTTCGATGCACTGGCCTCGGCCCTCACAGCCTCGCACGTTCCTCGAGATGGGACGGTGCTCGAGGCCGAGGTTCTGTGCCCCTTGCGCGAGTAGCTCGTTGTTTCGACCCGCGATCCCGGGCGGCGTCGGCCGGATGTTGAGTCGGGTTTCGACTTCATCGGTCACCGTCTCGACCAGGTCGAACGGCAAAGAGCCCTCGAGGCTTGGATCGTCTCGACACCACTCCTCGTGCACGTGTTTGGGCAGTCGCCAGGAGATCGCGCCGTTCATGACCGAGGTGCCACCCACCGCGCGGCCCTGCAGAAACGGGGTGGGCGCGGGTCCAGAGGTCAGGCTGCCGCCGAGATCTCGATACAGCTGCGACAGAGCGCGGAAGCCGTCCTGACCCAAGCGACTGGGTTCGAAGAGCGCCCCCTCCTCGATCACCAGCGGCGCCAAGCCGGCCTGAGCCACCGCGAACGCCGCTGCGGCGCCCGCGGGGCCGCTCCCCACGACGACGACCCCGGCTTCGAGTTCATGACCCTTCGATGGATCCAAAGTGACGATGTGCATCGTCGGTCTCCTGCGAAGAACGAGCGAAGCAGGCGACCAGCTTCGCGGTGAAGACGAGTTGGCGAGGCAAGTAGAAGCGAGATCGCGACAGGGCATCGAGGTAGAGCTCCCGCCTTTGAACAGAAAGGAGGCCGACCCATGATCCGAGCAGCCACGCGTCGATGCGCAAGCCGATCCGAAGCAGAGGAGGTGAAGCCCGTTCGAGCTCCGCCCAGAACTCCGGACGCACATCGATGGGGCCGGGGAGGATCACGTCGATCAGGGTGCGAAGCCAGACCCGTTCAAACTGAAGCCAGCCGATCATGCGCGCCCCAGAGGCCGAGGCACGAGGCGAGCGACCGGATCGCGCACCAAGGCTCGCTGCGCGCGACGAGCGAAGAACGCGAAGGCGAACGTGGTGGCGTAGTCGAGGACCGCGGCCGCCAGAAACGCAGGCCACTCCGGATGCTCGAGGTAACCGGCGAGCCACAGGGTCGCGGCGAGTCCCTTCATGAAGCAGAGCGGGACGAGCACCGGAGCGAAGCGATCGAGGTCGAGCTGAAGGAGCATGCACATGAATGCCAAGGTGCCGACGTTGGCGGCGCCCAGATATCGCCAGAAATGGCTGCTCGCCTCGGGGACCGAGTAGTCAGCACCACCCAAGCTCAGGTTGAGCGCGCGGAACTGCTCCGCGGCGAGCTCGGGGGCAAAGACATAGCCAAGGGTCGGGATCGCGAAGTTTAGAGTGAGGAGCGTGAAGACGATCTGGAAGTCGCGATAGGCGGACACCGGCTGCCTGAAGAAACTCATCGCTTCAGCTCCTTCACGAATCGATCGCAAGTGAGTGCATCAAACTCTCGGATGAGAGGCAGCACCTGTGTGCGGAGATCGTCGCTCGTGGCCGAGAGCTCGATCAAGGCTCGCCAGCCGGCGACGTTTGCGGCCGGCTCGAAGTACATGGCGCGTGCGACCTCCGGCACCGCGTCCAGGAGCGCGGCGAGGCTGCTCCACAGCGCTGCAAAGGCCACCTGAGGGGCGAGATCGAGGAGGCAGTGGGCGATCTGTAGGTCCGCCTCCACGATGAGGTCGAGTCCGGCCTTCGCCTGTACTCGTGCATCGAGAGCTTCGATCGCGGCGTGCAGAGGCTTCGCCGACGCGGTCCGAAGTCGCGGACCGATTCGATCCAGGAGCTCGACCGCAAGGACGGCTCGGAGTTCGAGGAAGTCCGAGAGCACACGCCGCGCTTCCTTGGGGTTCGATCTCAGAGCGTCCAACCAATAAGGTAGGGCCGCGAGGTTTGCATGCCGCCGCGGATCGAGCACCTTCATGCCGCTGCCGTGTTTGATGTCGATGAGGCCCAGCTCCTCGAGCCGCGCGATGGCGCGCTGAGCGGTGGGTACGGTGACGCCATGCGCCTCGGCGAGCGCGCGGATGGGCGGCAGTGATGCGGCCGAATCGGCCGGGGCCTTCAAGATCTCACGGGTGACCGACCGAACGAGCTCGTCCACCGCGTTTTGCCTGCGACGCATGCAAGTGTATAACTGTATAATACACTTGCGTCAAGTCCTTTGAAATCAGCGGACTGGAACGGTCCGAACGTAGATGACGGGGTAGCCGTCGGCGGGCTGCCGCAGCAATCCGGTCAAGAGCGTGTGCTCACCGAGGCGGGCCATGAAGTCGACCCGCATGTCGATGGGCACGGTCGTAGGCCCGCAGAGCAGGCGTCGTTCGGGATGAATGAGCTCGATGTCGTTGGAGATGGACGCGACGAGCAGCGCGCCATCGACCTCGAGCATGGCGCCAATGTTGACCGACACGCTGGGGCTCATGTGCGGAGCCCATGCTCCGCTCGCGTCGGCGTAAATCTCGCCCAAACTCCCCGCGGCCAGCGATCCAAAACCACGAAGGTGAGCCACACGACTGAAGCCGGTGAGAGGAAGAACCGACGGTTGCTCGAGTCTGAATGCGCCATCCCGAAAGCGAAGCAGTCTCGGTTCACCGAGCGAAGAACCGAGCACATGGCCGGGTTCGATCTCAAGGAGGTAGTTCGAGCGGTTGTTCGTTCCGTCATCGGGGAACTGGTGGACCGACTGCCAGGCGCGGCCGTCGTGGTGCCACACGACCCGTGTCTGATCCATGGCCACGATCTCCTGGTGATCGCCCACGCGCGTCACGATCATGCGCTCGAGCGATGTCGTGCTCGAGTTCATGACAAAGCTCAGGGCGAAGGGATCCTCGCGCGGGCCCTGGAAGATCGAACCACTCGACGTGGCCACCCACAGCTCACCCTCGCTCGCGGTCATGGTTCGAACGTTGCCATCGAGACCCGACAGTTCGATCTGCTGCATGCGCCTCTCGGCATCGACCCGATAGATCGGCCCGCGATACACACCGATCAACGCGGTGTTGTCATCGAGGGCGGCCCCAAGCCCGAAGCCCCGAGATGAGAAGGGACCAGGAATGAACACGCTCTCTGTCTCGAGATCGGGGCACAGTCTCGGATCCCGAAATCGTAGATCCCGCATGACTGGGCTCGGCTCTGCCACCTCTCGCCAACCACCGTCGACGCGCGACTCGAAGATGCGAACCTCCGGCCGCTCGAGTGGCAGTGCGCGGGCCGTTGCGCCCGTCGCTCCGAGCTCGACCGCTCCTTCCGGCAAGCCCAGCGCCTGGAGCGCCTGGGACTCGAAGACGGCGACACTCACCTCCGCCGCGTTCGGATCTTCGACCTCAACTCGCAGAGCTTCCGTGGTCCACTCCGAGAAGATCCACAGTCGCACCTGGCTCGTCTCCTCCAGGACCACCACCGACGCGCCCACGACCGGCGGTGGCAGGAGGAGGCGCGAGCTGTTCTCGCACCCCGCGAGCACAAGCAGCAGTGAGAGGGGTGTCTTGACGGCGTTTGTCATTCGCACCGTCGGCGTCGAGCGATGTAGAGCCGCTCTCCATCCGAAAGGTACGCGGCCGTGCAGTCGGAATGTTCGGTCCAGCTCGTGTATCGGACGCCGGCCGGGGGACGCAGATCCTCCACGACCTGAAACGGCGTGAGCTCGAGCGGAGTATGGCGGGTGACCAGGGTCGTGCTCGGAAGTACGTCGTCGCCGAACTTGCGGAAGAGCAACAGATGCCAACCATCGCAGGAGAGGTTCGGGCGTGCGAACGAGGCCACGTTCCCGAGCCGCATGCCGGGGTCCGGGCTGAGCGTGGGCGTGAGAGAGATGTCCGCCGAGAAGTCGACTGCGCCGGGTTCGGGGCTGCCACGCCGGAAGAGCGTGAGCTTGTCTGGGACGCCCGACCAAAGCAGCACCATGGTCGGGTCGAGCATGATGAGTGGGTCCAACATGTCCTGCGCGTCGAGACCCGAGATCGCAAAGCTCGCCCGAGAGAAGGGGGCGTTTAGGCTGGAGCGCTGGCTCACGAACACCTGCTCTGATTGTCTTCCCTCGGGAAGCGCGGAGAAGATCAGCTCGAGCCCGTCACGCGTCACGGAAGGACGTGAGACATGCGTGAGCTCGGTCGGCGGCAAGTTGTCGAGCTTGGTCAAGCTTGCGAGCTCGGCGGTCGACGCATCGATGAGTCGCACCTTTGCGTGATCGCCGCGGCTGGCGGGCCCGGTCGAGGTCGAGGCCCAGTGCCGTGTGAGGAAGTAGAGCCAGACCTCGCCCCCCTCACGCACCGTAGACACGCCGTCATGCGGGGAGACCGAGTCGAGCCCCGTCCAGGGCTCGGGTGGATCGAAGCAGAAGTCTCGCGCGCAGTCTCCGGTGCATCCGTTCGGTACGCAGTACTCTCGGCCTCCGCGCGACACCTCGGTGCAGCCCTCGGGATGCGGATAGAGATGAGAAAGAAGCGGCTCCCCCAGCTCATCGACGCGCTCGAACTCCGCCCCGTCGTCACCCTCGAGTGTGAGTTGATACGTCTCGAGAAACGGAGGCAGAGGATCGAGGGAGCTACGAGCCCCAACCGAACCGGCCTCGAGTCCAAGCGCGGCGAGTTCTTCAGCGTAGAAAATGAGACTCAGCTCAACCGCAGACCCTCCGCTGACCTCCCGAGTGAGAAGAGGGGCGCCGGCGCGGAGTTCCTGGGCGGTCACGATGAGTTCCTCACCCGCAGCGATGGCGATCAGGAGAGAGCGCGCGCCAGGGACCTCGGGCGACTGGATGTGCTGGAGCTGGTTCGTCTCGCAGGCCAGGAGACACAGGAGCCCCATGGGAGCGAGCGTCGAGCCCCGAGGTGGCACGCACGCAGCGTACCACGACGTCGTGCAGCGACTTCGACCGGAAGGCGGCTGCAACGAACCGGGTGCAGGATGCCCTCGGCTGCACAGCCGCCACGTGCCCCTACGGCCTGCAGCCCCGCGGACTTCCCACCAGAAGACAGCATCCCACATCGACTGGCGTGCTCCTTGCGGTGTCGACCTCGGTGTCGATCGCGCACGAGCCGAGCCGGTTTCGCCCCACCCACCGGGTGGAGATCTTCGATCGCTTCCAAGAAGGCCTTCAGGGTTGTCCGGTCAAGATCGCCGAGGTCTCGAGCGATGGGATTCAGGGTAGGATCCGCATCCTCGACGAGCGCTTTCGCGGCCTCATCGAGGGCCTCTTCTCATTGGGCTCGCTCGTGATGGAGCGGGAAGCCCCGGAGCCCCGAATCGAGACCTACTCGCTCGATGGGATTCGGCAGGTCATCGACCATGAGCTCGGCGTGCACGACCTCTACGCTGCGGTCGAGGGCCTCGAGTAGCGCACGCTTCGGCTCACACCTCGAGCAGAAGACGCGCCGGCTCCTCGAGCACCTGTTTCATTCGAACGAGGAAGCTCACCGCCTCACGGCCGTCGACGACCCGGTGATCGTAAGAGAGCGCCAGGTACATCATGGGCCGAATGACGATCTGACCGTCGCGCACGACCGGTCGCTCCTGAATCGCGTGCATGCCCAGGATCCCGCTCTGCGGAGGGTTGAGAATCGGAGTGGACATCATGGAGCCGTAGACTCCGCCGTTGGAGATCGTGAACGTGCCGCCCTGGAGCTCGTCAGGCTTGATGCGGTTGATACGCGCTCGCTCCCCGAAGTCTGCGATCGTTCTCTCGAGCTCGGCAAAGCTCATGCGCTCCGCGCCCCTCAGCACCGGCACGATGAGCCCCCGGCCGCCGCCTACCGCGATGCCGATGTCGTAGTAGTTCTTGTAGACGATGTCGTCGCCGCGAATCTCCGCGTTGACCCCCGGGAACTCCTTGAGCCCTTCGATGGCAGCTTTGATGAAGAAGGACATGAAGCCGAGCTTCACCCCGTAGCGCTTCGTGAAAGCCTCCTGGTGCTGCTTCCGAAGCGCCATCACGACGGAGAGGTCGACCTCGTTGAAGGTCGTGAGAATCGCAGCGGTGCGCTGCGCCTCGACCAACCGCTCCGCGATCTTCTTGCGAAGCGGCGTCATGGGCACCGACTCTTCCTCTCGGGAGAGAACGGCCCCCGTGGGCGCTCGGGCGGTGACCCCACCGGTCAGTCGCTTCACGTCCCCGAGGGTAAGGAGGGTGTCTTCAGCCAGGCCGAGCGTGCTCGGATCGACGCCAGCCTCACGCAGCGCCCTTCGCGCGGTCGGCGTGGCTCTGGGTTGGACCAGAGGGGCGGCCGGCGGGGCCACCTTCGCGGCGACCGGAGCGGGCGGCGGAGCTCTCGGAGCCGGTGGCGCGGTCGGGGCTCCGTCTTCGGGGCGGGCGGCGGACTCATCGATGAGCGCGATGACATCACCGACCGCGGCGGAGTCTCCGGTGCCCTTGAGCCGTTTGGACAGTTTCCCGGCTGCGGGGGCCACGATTTCGATGTCGGCCTTCTCGGTCTGTACTACTGCCACGACTTCGTCGGTGTCGACCCACGCCCCTTCCTCCTTGAGCCACTCGGAGACGATGACCTCCGTGATCGATTCGCCAGCGGACGGGACCTTTAGTTCGATGGTCATCTCTTAGCTTCGCTCCTGGAACGCTTCCTCGAGGAGGAGTCCCTGTTCCTTCTTGTGTGACGCGCCGGAGCCCGTCGCTGGACTCGCGGACTCCGCTCGTGTGACTCCGCTGAACGGGTGACGACCGAGGAGCTCGGGGCCGAAGTGGGTGTAGAGATAGGACCAGGCCCCCATGTTCCTCGGCTCTTCCTGCACCCATGCGACGGGCGTGCCCTTCGCGAACCCCGCCAGCGCTTGATCGAGCAGCTCCGGACGCTGCGGGTAGTACTGCTCCATGCGGACAATTGCGACGTGTTCGGCCTCGCGCCGACCCTTCTCCTCGAGCAGGTCGTAGTAGATCTTTCCGCTGGTGAGAAGGACCTTCCGGATTGAGCCGGGGTCCGTCACGCTGCGATCCGGGATGATGCGCTCGAAGGCCCCATCCACGAGTTCGTCCATGCTCGAGACTGCGAGCGGATGACGAAGCAAGCTCTTGGGGGACATGACAAACAGCGGCTTTCTGAGCGAGCGCAAGACCTGGCGCCGCAGGAGGTGGAAGTACTGCGCTGGGGTTGTGACATTGGCCACCTGGAGGTTGTCTTCGGCGCAGGCATTCATCAGTCGCTCGAGCCGGGCGCTCGAATGCTCCGGGCCCTGGCCCTCGAAGCCGTGAGGAAGCAGACACACGAGCCCCGAGAGCCGCTTCCATTTGTCCTCTCCGCTCGCGATGAACTGATCGGCGATGACCTGGGCCACGTTGAAGAAGTCGCCGAACTGCGCCTCCCAGAGCACCAGGGCCTCCGGGGTGTCGAGGCTATAGCCGTACTCGAAGCCCACCACCCCGGTCTCCGTCAGCGGGCTGTTGTAGATCTCGAGCCGCGCTTTGCCTCGTGCGATCTCCTGCAGAGGCATGTACATCTTCCCGTTGTTTGCATCGAACAGGCCGGCGTGCCGGTGGCTGAAGGTGCCGCGAATCACGTCTTGGCCGGTGAAGCGGATGGGGTGACCGGCGTCGAGGATGGAAGCGAAGGCGAGAGCCTCAGCCGTCGCCCAATCGAGAGGGCGCTTGCCCTCGGCCATGTCCTTTCGCGTTTCGAGGATGCGTTCGACCTTTGCGTGCAGCGCGAATCCGGACGGGACCTCGGACTGAAGGAGCAGCAAGCGCTGCAAGGTCGAACGGTCGACCCGGGTCTCGACCTCGGGGGCCTCGTGGTCGAGCCCTCCTCGATACCCCAGCCACACGCCGCGCCCGGTTTGTATGTCGATGGTCTCGTACTCCGGAGATCGAGCTCGCGTGAGCTCAGCCTCGAACTCCTCGCGGACCGCGACGGCGATTCGCTCCGCATCCTCTTCGGTGACCGAGCCCAAGCGATAGAGCCGCTCGAGGTAGCCCTCGCGAACCGACTTCCGCTCGCGGATGCGCTTGTACATGAGCGGTTGAGTGAAGGCCGGCTCGTCGCCCTCGTTGTGGCCGTAGCGCCGGTAACAGTACATGTCGATGACCACGTCCTTCTTGAACTCCTGGCGGAAGTCCATGGCGACGCGGATGGTCTGAGCGACCCCTTCTGGATCCTCACCGTTGACGTGAAAGATCGGAATCTGGAGCATCTTCGCGACGTCTGTCGCATACAGAGTCGAGCGGGAGTCCTCGGGGTCGGTGGTGAAACCAATCTGGTTGTTCACGATGATGTGCACCGTGCCGCCGGTCTCGTAGCCGGCGAGCCCACTCATGTTGAGGATCTCTTGGACCACACCCTCGCCGGCGAAAGCGGCGTCGCCGTGAATGATGATCCCAAAGCCATCGTAGCGACCCTGGGCTTCGTGGCGGTCCTGCTTGGCCCGCACCCGGCCGAGCACGACCGGCCCCACGAATTCGAGGTGGCTCGGGTTGAAAGTGAGCGACATGTGCACCGGGTTGCCGCTCGAAGTCTGCACGTCGCTCGACCAGCCGAGATGATATTTCACGTCGCCCGAACCCATGTATTTGTCTGGGTTGGTGTCGTCGAACTCGTGGAAGATCTGGTGGGCGTTCTTGCCCATGATGTTCGCGAGTACATTGAGCCGGCCGCGGTGCGCCATACCCACGACGATCTCTCGAACGCCGCGTGCGCCAGCATCTTCCACCGCGAGGTCGAGCAGCGGAATGAGGCTCTCCGCACCCTCGAGCGAGAAGCGCTTGGCGCCCACAAACTTTCGATGAATGAACTGCTCGAAGACCTCGGCGCGAGTGAGTTTCCGCAGGATGCGAATCTGCTCCTCGCGTGAGAGCGTCGTGTGATTCTGGGTCCGCTCCATCCGGTCCTGAAGCCACATCTTCACGTTGATGTCGTCGATGTGCATGAACTGAACGCCGATGGTGCGGCAGTACGTGGTCTGCAAATGTGCGATCATGTCCCGCAGCTTCATCATCTCGGACCCGGGGATGGTCTCCGAAGAGAAGACCTCGTCCAGGTCCTGGGCGGTGAAGCCGTGAAAAGCGGGATCCAGCTCGGGGTGGGAGGTGGGGGTGTTGCCGAGCGGGCTGAGGTCGGCCAGCAAATGCCCGCGCACGCGGTAGGCCCGCACGAGCTGGTCGACCTTGTCCTGGCGAGCACCGGTCTGCTTCGCGCGCTGAGCGAAGCTTCGAACCATCGCCTTGGCGAGCTTCGGACGAGCCTCCATCACCGCCCAAAAGCGCTCGGCGGTGATGCGCAGCATACGAACCTTGGTCTTGGTCTCGGCGTCGGCGACGCGAGCCATGTCGTTGAGCATCGCCATCTCGCCGAGCGCCTGACCGACCATGACTTCACGGAGCTCGGTGCCGTTGCGCTTGATGGAGATCTTGCCCTCGAGCACGATCACCATGTCTCCGCCGATCTCGTCCTGCACAAAGAGCGTGGTGTTCTCGGGGACCTCGATCTCCTCCGCGACCTCGCCGAGCGCGTACAGCTCGGGGAGCGGGAGCTTCGCGAAGAGGCCGAGGTTCTTGAGGAACCGCACGCGGTCGTTGACGAGGGTGGTGGCGGAGACGGCGGTGGCTTCGTGGGTGGTTCGGCCTTTGCCGTTGCTCTTCTTCCCGTTTGTGGGTCGCCAGACCGTCGGCGCGGGGGGAGCGGTGGTTTCCGAGGCCGAGTCTTTGGATCCGTTCGGATCGAAGATGCTTCGTGGAAGAAAACTCGGGCCGACCTTGGGCGTGCTCCGGGCCGTCGCGGGCTCGAGATCCGCGAAGGCCTGCTTCCAAGTTGGGTCTACCGAGTTCGGATCTGCGAGGTATTCGAGATACAGCGATTCGGCGAAGGCGAGGTTGTCGGGGTTCAGCGGGTCCATGATCGGACTACAGTCCTACCCAGAGTCCGTGGTTCACGCCAGGGCTGGCGGGCCGTGGCGCGGTTTCACCTGCACAGGGAGCCAAGTTTGGCGCGTGATCGGCCAGGTCCAGGACTGAGCTAAGGTCGGTACGCCTCGGGGTAGCCGTTCGTCGTGTACTCGACCAGGGACACGTTCGAGATCACGCCGTCCACGAACGTTCCGGAGGACGGAATGATCGGGCCGTGGCCCTGATAGCTCGCGAAGTTCGGCGTGAACAAGCAGGTCTCTCCTGACTCACACAAGAGGTTGTCGTTGCCGATGAAGTCACGCAACACCTCGCGCGCATGCAGCAGAAACGTCACGCGACAGTAGGGATAGGAGTGGGTCGCGTCCGCCGGCAGGATCTCCACGTGGCGAAACAGATCCTGGCAGTGAGCCGTGGTCATGCCCTGGAATAGACCGGTCGAGAAGTCGACGGTGACTACGTTGTCGCCGTTTGGTCGCGCTGTGGTGGGCCTATAGAGGATCTGATCTGCGCTGGTCCGCAGTGAGTAGTCGTAGACCTGGCAACCAAGCGATCCCTGAGCCGCCGCGTTGCAGGCACCTTGCGCGAAGCAATCCGGGGTGGCCGCGCCTTCCGCGCCCCAACCCATGTATGGCTTCTCGAAGTTGTTCCAATCCGTGATGCTCGCAAAGGTCGCCAAACCATCGATGTTGTCGCTGGTGTTGACTGGATCGTCCGTCGCGCGCGTGCGGAAGAAACCACCCATGCCGCTCAGGCCAATCACCACAGTATCCGAGTTGGTGTCGGCGATGCACGAGAACGGCGCCATGGTCGTCGTGCGCAGGCCGTCCGGTGCGCCGGTCAGTGTGGTGCGCGAGCCATAACAATCACCGGGATTGGGGCGCTGAGGAAATCCGTTCTGATAACATCCCATACCGGTGTAGAAGTTCGTCGGAGGATTGCCGCCGTTTTGGCCGGTGTAGAACCCGCCGCTAAAACGATGGCCGGAATTGCTGGACTCAAACAGAACACCGTAGTGGGTGTTGGCGAAGATGGCGGCATCGATGATCGTGGAAGTGATGTTGGTGGGAGGGTTGATTCCGCTCACCATCGTGAGTCCGGAGGCCCAATTCTGTGTGGAGGCCACACCGATCACCACCGCGCTGTACCGCGTGGTGATGCCGTTGCCGACGTTGTTGGCGGCCGTGGCGTGCATCAGAATGGCGCCGTCGCCGACGAAGATGCCGTTCGTGAAGGAACCAGGTGGATGCGAGTGGTTGTGAGCGACCGTGATGTCCGCCGCGACGCTGTTGCGCCCGATCTCGAGGCCAGAAACGTTGGAGAAGCCGGTCAGGCTCTCTACCACGCCGCGCACAGAGAGCGCGCCCAGCGAGCTGCAGCCTCCAGCGCGAAGATCGCGAACCAGATTGCCGGAACTTCCTCCGCTGAGTTGGTCGAAGTAGAAAGCCGTGGGCGGATTCTGGGAAGCGCCGACGCACGCGACGCGACCGTGTTCGACCCGACTGTTGTGAAAGTCATAGAATTCAAAAGCAGATGAGGACGCAAGTCCAGTGTGCTCGAAGTGCCGAACCACGCCGAACAGCGCTTCGAAGCGTGACGTGACCTGACCGTCGCTGCCGACGATCGCACCTTCGAACCACTGGCCGACCTCAGAGCGGCCGAACGCTGCCGCGCCGCCTTCCATGTGCACGGGGTAGATGGAGGGGCCGACGGGTCCGATCTTTCGACCGGGCTCGATGATCAGCGCGTTGCCGGGGCCGCGAATGTGATAGCCCGCGGTCGTATCGGCGGACACCAGATAGATGGTCCCGGTGGACTCGACCACGATGCCGTCGTTATCGATCACCACTGGGTTTGTCCACCACTGCTCCATGGGCGTGGAGCTGAGGCCCGTGCCTCCGTCGAAGAACGTGATCGAGTTGGGCCGCCAGGCGCCGCTCGTGAAGTCGAGCAGCGCGGCCATGCGCACGTCCTCTTTCAGCTTGGTCGAGACCATGGTGGCCACGTTGTTGCGCACCACGCAGGTCCACTCGAAGGCGGAGAGCGCATCGGTCGCGGTGAGGTTTGCGCAGCTGCTTCGGCCCATGACCGGGGCCGCGCGCATCTCGCCGCCGTGGATGCACTGGGAGTAAGAGCTCTTTGTGGCCGACACCGCGTTCGTGCAGGGCGCGTTCGTGGCGGAGAACCAGTCGGCGCCGTCGTTGATGACGTACTCATTCCAATTGGGTGCGCCGGGATAGAACGGCTGGACCACGTTCGCCGAAGCCGAACGCGCCACCACATAAAAGCTGAAGCTACTGGTCATCACCGTCGCGGTGCTGCCCGCGATGACGGGTGTAGCGACCACGTCCCAGGTCGTGTCAGCGGGACCGTCGAGCACGAGCACGGTGTCCGCGCTGCCACTAAAGGCCAGCGACAAGGTGACCGGCATGGCGAACGTCGTTCCGTGCGGGGTGAAAGCGTAGATCGGAGAGGCCGCGGCATACTCACCTGGCAACGGCGTGGGTGGGGTTGCGGACTCTGCGACGCCGATCTCCACGTCCGCACTGAGCGCGCCCGCAGGAATGGTCACGCTGCCGTTGCTCGAGTCGACGGTGCCGCCGCCCGGCCCGATCGTGCCGCTGGTCGACGCATCGCCGTCGGAGGCATCCCCGCCCGAGGCATCGCGGTTTCCGCCGTCGGTCGTTGGGCCTGCGTCCCCGGTGATGCCGTTGTCTCCGGCCGTGGCGTCGTTGTTCGCGGCGGCGTCTCGCGTGGCACCGTCAGCGACCCGCGCATCGACCCCGCCCGATCCGCCATCATTCCCAGGCGTGTCGTCATCCCCGCAGCTCGGGAGCAAGGCGCCCGCGACGATGCAGAAGAACAGCTGAGATAGACGACGTGCCATGGGGCGCCGAAGCTAGCAGCGGGCGTTCCGGCCTGCTAGCGTCCCGTCCGAGAAGTTCGATCACGTTCGCGCTTGTCCTTTTCGCCCCTGGCCGACGCGCGGCCTGCGGCCGCCCTTTCGGGCTCCTCGGTCATTGGGGGCGACCCAACTCCCTTCGTAGCGCGCCGACCAGCGACGAAAGATA
>WYAZ01000135.1 GCA_011526105.1 Deltaproteobacteria bacterium
CGGTCGCGATTTCGGCCGATCCGCGTCGGCCCGCCGTGTTGGGCCTCCTCGCGTTATCGCAGGATAGCGCATTCGTCGGCCCGCCTTGCGGGCCTCGCGTCTTGGCCGTCTCGCTCGGTCGGGGGTCTTGAGATGAGCTCTAGGGCGTCACGCTGAGCTCGAGCTCGAAGGTGCCGCCACGCTCGACACCGCCGAACGAGTACGCATCCACGACCAAGTAGTAGGTGCCCGCGGGTACGTTGCTCAGCACCACGGCGGGCAGCAGGTTGCCGGCGGCGAGGTCTTGGTCGTCGTTGCAGACGAGCTCCGCCGCCGGGCTCTCGCACAGGTTCCGGCGCACGTACAAAAGCGGATCGAAGGTCGCGCGCGTGATGCGCGCTTCGAGCCGCGCCGCGGGTGCGGCGAGCTCGAGCGCATAGACGACGTCGCTGCCGCCGATGCCGCCGAGGCAAGTGGTGCTGTCGAAGTCGTCACCCGCGGCCCCGGTGGAGCCGTTGGCTGTAGCGCGCCCGCTGCTGAGCGTGAGCGCGGTGCCCGGGCACTGATCGTTGGCGGGGGGCCCGGCGCACACGTAGTCGTCGCATCGCTGCCCCCCGGCACAAGCGGAGTCGCTGAGACACTGCGGCGAAAAGAGCGTGCGAAGCTCGTAGTCGCCCGCATCTTTAGGCCCGTAGCCATCCACCACAACCACGTAGCGTGTGGCGATCGCGGGTTCGAGCACCACGCGGGCGGGGGAAGCGATGTCGTTGATGCTCGCGGCGGCGGTGCAGGTCTCGGACAGGCGGGCGCAGGTTGTGCCCACCCACAAGAACCCGTCGGGACGTCCGGAGAGCTCGAGCACCACCGTCTGGCGGGCCGAGACGTCCAGCTCGAAGAAGCGATCGGGGCCGCTCGCGGCGCCGGCCGGTCCGCACATGGAGCCGGCGCTGAGCTCGAAGCTGCGGGTGGCTTCGACCGTGGACACCGGGCGGGTTCCGGACTGATCGAGGCGGTCGGAGCGGCCGCCGATGCAAGTGAAGTTGTCATCTTCGTCGAAGCCGACCTCGAAGGTGACGAGTGAGCTCGGCTCGGTGGTCGAGACCACGAGATACACCGGCGCGGTGCTCGTAATGATGTGTTCGATCGACGCACCGAGGCCCGAACGCGGCGAGGCGTCGCAGGTGCGTATCGACGAATCCCGGCTGCAGCTGTCGAGCAGTCTCAGCCCGAGCTCGGCGGTGGTGGAGCTCACGGTCCGGACCGTCGCGCGAAGCAGGGTAGGGACACTCACCGGCCTCACGACAAAGATGGTCTCGGCTTCAAAGGCCACCGAAGCTTTGCACGCAGAGTCTCCGAGGATGACATCGGCGCCGAGATCGAGCGCGGGCTGGCTGATCGCGGGCGCTGGGGCTTGGCAGGCTTGGAAGCGCGCCGCGGTCTCGAGGTCCGGGAGCCAGCGGTACGTGGCGCCCAGCTCGGGGGTGCGATCACCGCTGACCGCGAGTCGAAGCTCGGCGTCTTCGGTGAGTCTAGGGAGCGTGAGCGGCTCGGTGACGGTGGCGGTGAAGCTGGCGCGGTGAATGGGGCCGCTGGCTCCGGCCTGCGCGGTGAGCCCGAGCCTCGCCCCCTCTTCGGCCTCGAGCTCGAACCCGAGGCTCAAAAGCTCGTTTCGCGACACCTCTAGGCGGAGGTGATCACGATCGCCGGGGCACGCACGCAGCTGAAGCCCGCGCACCTTCGAGAGGCTCGCGCGGGGTGCGCTCGCCTCGGTCTCGTCGCCGAGCAGATCGAGCATGTCGCCGGCGCACAAGCTCATCACCCGCTCGGTGTCGATCGCGTAGCGTGCATTCTGATTGCCCGAGACTTCGAGCCGAAGCTCACGCGCGCTGTCTAGCCCCGGGACCTCGATGATGCTTCGGCCCGGCCAATGCAGAGTGCTGACGCCTTCGATGCTCTCCCCTCGGTCGCCCGTGACACGGGTTTGGAGCGCGACGAAGGCACCAGCGGAGGGTGCCTCCGGAGTGATGATGATGCGTGCCCCAACGTAGGGCTCGAGCCGAAGTGCGTACCAGTCTCGATCGAACCCGCAGAGGTCGAAACCCTCGACGTGGACCTCGCGGAGCAAGGTCGCGCCGCTCACGAGATCGTTGCTAGGGTCGGGCGCGCAGCCGCCGACCGGACGCGTGCAGGTCCCGGCGTTGCAGCTGTGACCGCTGAAGCAGTCGGCGCTGGTCCGGCAGGTGCTCGGCTCCTCGCAGATCCCTTGGCGGCAGAGCTGAGCCCCGGGGCAGGGCCTTTGGTCTCCACACGACTCACAGACCCCGAGCACGCAGCTGGTGCCCAGTCGGCAGGTCGAACGCTCGGAACAGACCGGCTGCAGGCTCCCCAATGGGTCGATGTCGCGAATGCAGACCTTGGACGGCGCGCAACGCTCGTCTTCCGCGCAGTCGCGGTCTTCTACGCAGGCGCCTTCGGGCATGGCGCAGCTTCCATCCACGCACCGAAGGTCCACCAAACAGTCTGCGTGACCGGTGCAGGTCGTGTTCGGCACACACAGGCCGCGGTCTTGGTCGCAGCGCTCGCCGCGTTCGCAAAGCGATGGCTGTCCTACGCAAGAGATGCTGCCGTCGACTTGCTGAATGCCCAGATCGAGGCGCGGAGGGGTGGGCTCCTGAACCGGGCAGCCGAAGAGAACGGCGAGGGCCAAGAGGCGGAGGCACTTCGGCATGGCGGCATCCTAGCTCATAGCAAGGACCGGTTGGGTTGATAAACTCAACCGGCCGGGCAGTGAGGCGCAGCCGAGCGGAGAGCGGTCGCGCGGATTCAGTCCAAGCGGGTACCGCCAGAACGGGCCTGTTTGTGAAGGCGTTTGATCTTTGCCGGCCCGAGTCGTAAACCCCAGCGATGGCGCGCTTGGTCCTGAACGCAGAAGAGATGCGAGCCTTGGACCGGCTCGCGATCGAAACGATCGGGATTCCGGCCCCGGTGCTCATGGAGTCCGCCGGAAGACAGGTGGCCGAGGTCGCGCACGGCCTCCTCGGTCGCACCGGCCGGATCCTCGTGCTCGCGGGGGTCGGAAACAACGGCGGTGATGGCCTCGTCGCCGCGCGCCACCTCAAAGAGCGGGGCCATGAGCTGCGCGTAGTGGTCATCGGCGCGCCGGAACGGGCCTCGCCGGACTTTCGGCTTCAGCTCGAGATCTGGCTGCGGCTCGGCGGCACAATCACGACCATCACCGAGGAGGCCTTTGACCTCGCGTCGGAAGAGGCGCTCTCCGAGGCGGTTCGCAGCTCGGAGCTCCTGATCGACGCCATCTTTGGCACCGGGCTGTCGCGGCCGCTCAGCCCCAAGATGATGCGCATCATCACCACCACCGACCTCAGCCCGGGGCCCACCGTCTCCGTGGACGTGCCCTCTGGTCTCGATGCGAGCTCGGGCCAGGAGCTCGGCGCCGCGGTGCACGCGGACGTGACGGTGACCTTTCAGCTCCCCAAGCTCGGCTTGCTTCAACACCCCGGGCGTTTTCTCGCGGGGCGCCTCGAGGTCGTGGACATCGGCATCCCGCTGTCTCTCACCGCCCAGCTCCCCACCTTCGATACCGCAGCCGAGCTCCTCGACGCCGAGGACCTCGAGCGCGCGCTCGAACCGCGTCTTCCCGATGCACACAAGGGGACGTTCGGGCACGTGCTGATCGTGGCTGGCGTGCCCGACCGACCGGGCTCGGCGCTGCTCGCGGCTCGCGCGGCGGCGCGGGTGGGCGCGGGGCTCGTCACGATCGGAAGTGACGAAGAGACCATCCGACGCCTTTCCCCCGCGTTCCTCGAACTCATGGGCGCCACCCTCGGTGCTCGCAGTATCGAGCTGCCGCATCTGCTCGCAGCGCTCGACGGAAAACGCGCGCTGGTGCTCGGCCCCTCGCTTCCACCGTCGCAAGTGGCGGAGTACCTCGCGTCGCTCCTCGGCCAGCTCTCGGTGCCCGTCGTGCTCGACGCGGGGGCGCTCGGCTCGATCAGCGATCTTTCGGTGCTTCACGCGCACGCCGAGGAGACGGTCCTCACCCCACATCCGGGCGAAGCGGCCACGCTGCTGAAGCGGAGTGTCGCGGAGGTGCAAGCGGATCGACCGGGCGCCGCGCGCGAACTGGCAGAGCGTAGCCGATGCACGGTGGTGCTGAAGGGCGCGGGCACCCTCATCGCGGGGCCCAGCGGTCGCCTCGGCATCGTGGATCGCGGTCATCCCGCCCTGGCGACCGCCGGCACGGGTGATGTGCTCGCGGGGGTCATCGGCGGTCTGCTCGCGCAAGGTCTCCCGCCCCGCCGGGCCGCGAGAGCCGGAGCGTTGCTGCACGCCATCGCGGGCGAACGCGCGGCCAAGCTGGGCGGTGAGAAACGTCTCGTCGCCTCCGATCTCCTCGAGCACTTGATGCAAGACCTCGATCCGGAGTCCTGATGGAGCTCGTGTTCGAGCGGGTCGAAGAGACCGAAGCTTTTGCGGGTCGTCTCGCGCGACTCGCCGCCGGCATCCTCAACGCGGGAGAGCCCTCGTTCTTCATCGGTCTGGTGGGCGCGCTCGGCGCGGGCAAGACCGCGTTCGTTCGCGGCTTCGTAGAAGCCTTGGATCCGAAGGCGGCCGAAGAGGTCAGCTCCCCCACCTACGCCATCGTGCAGCCGTATCCGAGTGATCCACCGGTGGTTCACGCCGATCTTTATCGCCTCTCGTCCGTCGCGGACCTCGAGGGCATCGGCGCACGCGAGATCCTTCACGGGCCGGGTCTCACCCTCGTGGAGTGGATCGACATGTTGCCCGAGGCCGCGCCCGCAGACTGGCTGGAGATTCGGCTTGCCGTGAGCGGGGAAGACGTGCGCGAGATGTCGGCTCGGGCCCATGGTCCACGGGCCACGCGGCTCCTGGCCGACCTGAAGAGTCGAGAAACATGAACCACCTGACTTCAACGCTCGTGCTCGCGGCTCTGATCCCGTTCGCTTCCGCCTGTGGAGACGACATCGCGGCCGAAGACGCCGGGGTGAACGCCGATGCCGCGCCCATCGACGCCGGCGTTCGGGCGCTGTGTCCGGTCGATACCAACGCGACCTGCGTGAGCAGCGAGACCTGCGGCACCCCAGGGAGCATGCCGCCCATGTGCCCGTTTTGCCCCCGCTACAACCCCGCGCTTTGTGCGCTGGGCTGTCACACTCCGCCGCTGCTCCTCACCGGCGACACCCAGACCGTGAGCTTCGTGGCCCAGGGGCTGGGGGCCGTTCCAGAGAGCTTTGGCAGCGTCGTGCTCGCGGCGGAGACCGCAGGCGGGCGGTACCTCACCTGTCAAGACATCTACGACGACGTCCAGCGAGGGTTCATCTCGGAGCCCTGCGTCAACGTCCTGGACTCCCGGTGGACGGATGCGCAGCGCGAGGGCGCGGACACCTACCGGGTCAGCTTCAGCCGATTCGCCAGCGAATTGCCTGTACTCTTCGTGGTCTACGCCTTCGCCACCAATCGCGCGGAGGGGATACCGATCGGCGTTTCTTGCACCGCGAGGACCGTGGGCGCGCCGGGCTCCGGGCCGGTCATGATACCGGGTGACAGCATGAAACCAATCCAGTAAGGGAGTCGACTCTTCGAGAGCACAGCTCCCCGTGATGAGAGAAGTAGCCATGTCGGAAGCCGACAATCACAACGCCAAGACCCCCGCTCAGCCGGCCGATCCCACGCAACAAAGCGTCGCGGATCAAGCCGAGACCGAAGCGGTGACCGCAAAGCCCAGCGCCGCCCCTGCGCTCCCCGAAGGTGAGATCTCGTTTGCCGAGCTCTTCGCCCTCGCCGAGAAAGAGGCCGCTCAGCGGAAAGCTCAGTCGAGCAAGTCGCAGGGCAACAAGCGGAATGACGGCGACCTCTACGCCGGGCACGTGCTCGAGGCCAAGGTCATCGGCTTCTCCCACGACTCCGTGTTTTTCGCGGTCGATGGTCAGCGCGAAGGCGTGGCACCCAAAGCCGACTTCGAGACCGAGGACGGTCAGTTCGAGCTTCACGAAGGCGACACTGTCGAGGTCCGCGTGCTCAGCACGGACGGCGCCTCGCTCAAGCTCGGCAAAGTGCTCGCGCACCAGAGCGTCAAGAACCGAGAAGCGCTGCGCGAAGCGGTTGAGTCCGGCCTTCCGGTCGAAGGCAAGATCACCGGTCAGAACAAGGGCGGCTTCGACGTCAGCCTCGGTGGCTTGCGTGCGTTCCTGCCGGCCTCTCAGGTGGACACCCGTCCGGTCGACAACGCCGCCGCACTCATCGGTCAGAAGTTCGCCTTTCGCATCACCGAGTACAAAGACAACGGTCGCAACATCGTCGTCTCCAGGCGCGCCATCCTCGCCGAGGAGCGCAAGAAGAAGGCCGAAGAAGCGCTCACCCGCATCGAAGAGGGTCTCGAGACCCGCGGCGTGGTCACCTCGGTCAAAGACTACGGCGCCTTCGTCGACCTCGACGGCATCGAGGGTCTCGTGCACGTCTCCGAGATCTCTCACGGCCGTGTTGCCAAGGCGAACGACGCCCTGAAGCCGGGCGACGTCGTCGTCGTGAAGATCCTCAAGATCGAGGACAAAAAGGGCGGCAAGAAGATCAGCCTCTCCATGAAGGCCCTCGAAGAGGATCCTTGGGAGATCGCGCGCACCAAGTTCAAGGAAGGCGCCAAGGTCATGGGCCGCGTCGTTCGCATTCAGCCCTTTGGTGCCTTCGTAGAGCTCATCCCCGGCGTCGAAGCGCTCATCCACGTCTCGAACATGAGCCTCGAGAACGTGCGTGATCCGGGCAAGGTGGTCGCGGTCGGCGACGAAGTCGAGGCCACCGTGGTCTCGACAGAGTGGGGCAAGCGCCGCATCGGCCTGTCGCTCGTCAAGACACGGCAAGAGCTCGCCAAGGAGCTGAATCAAGGCCAGGTGCACGAAGGCGTCATCGAGCGCATCGAGACCTTCGGCCTGTTCGTGAAGCTGCCGACTGGCGCCCGAGGCCTCGTGCCCGCGCCCGAGACCGGCAAGCCGCGCGGGGTGGACCTCGCCAAAGAGTTCAAAGCCGGCGAGACCGTGAAGGTCTCCGTCATCGACGTCGAGAAGAAGACCGGCAAGATCCGCCTCTCCATCCGGAGAGCTTCGGAGGCCGAGGAGCGCGCCGAGTACTCGCAGTACATGGGCAAGAACCAAGAGAAGAAGGGCTTCAACTCTCTGGGTGACCTCCTCAAGGACTACAAAGCCAAGCTGGAGCAGGCCAACAAGTGACCCATCCCGAAGCGCCGGCTCGGTCTGCGCGCATCGGGTTTTGGTTGGGTCTCTTCTTTGGTCTACCCCTCGTTCTCTTCTCCTCTCACCTGCCCACGCCTGATGGTCTGAGCCCGGCGGCGTTGCGCACGCTCGGCATCACGATCATCGTCGCGATGTGGTGGGTGACCGAGGCCATCCCTCTGGGCGCCACCGCGCTGCTTCCGGCCGCAGCTTTTCCCATGCTCGATGTGGCGCCCGCCAAGGTCGTCGCGCCCGCCTACGCCTCGCCGTTTGTCCTGCTGCTCTTGGGCGGCTTCATGCTCGCCTTGGCGGTCGAGCGCTCCGGCGCGCATCGGCGGCTCGCTCTGTACGTGCTGCTCCTCGTCGGCACCAGCCCATCGCGTCTGGTCCTCGGCTTTGCGTCGGCGGCCGCGTTGCTCTCGATGTGGATCTCGAACACCGCCTCCACGCTGATGATGATGCCCATCGCCCTCGCGATCGTGGAGCGTGCGCAGACCAAAGATCGCGCCGCCGGCGAGCGCTTTGGCCTCGCGGTGCTCCTCGGCACCGCCTACGGAGCGTCGATCGGCGGGATGGGCACCCCCATCGGCACCCCGCCAAACGTCATCGCCATCGGCGCGCTCGAGCACTACTTCCCGGACGGGCCCGAGCTCAGCTTCTTCAATTGGGTGACCGCGGCGCTTCCGATCGTCGTTCTGCTCGTCCCGGTCATGTGGTGGCTCCTCACGCGCGTGGTCATCAAGGTCGACAACACGCTGAGCCTGGGTGCCGAGTCGGTCTTGAGGGCCGATCTCGCCGAGCTCGGGCCGGTTCGAAACAGCGAGAAGCGATCGCTGTTCGTCTTTGGCGTGGCAGCCCTCTTGTGGGTCACGCAGTCGGACGTGAGCTTCGGCGAGACCACGATCTTGGGATGGGCGTCGAGGCTCGGTCTTTCTGGCACCGACGAAGGCACGGTCGCCATCTTGGCCGCGCTGCTCTCGTTCATGATCCCCGGCGGTGACCCCGAGGGCACGCGTTTGTTGCCATGGTCCACCGCGGTCAAGGTGCCTTGGGATCTGGTGCTGCTCTTTGGCGGGGGCATCGCCCTGTCGAAGGGCTTCGATGCCACCGGACTCTCGACCTGGCTCGGTGCCGTGCTCGCCGACTTTGGCGACACGCCCGCCCCGGTCTTCATGGGCCTCACCGTGCTGGGGACGACCTTCGCGACCGAACTGATGAGCAACACCGCGCTCTCGAACATCGCCATGCCCATCTTGGGCTCGGCCGCACAGAGCATGGTCATCGACCCCCGCGTGCTGCTCTTTCCGGCCGCGCTCGCCTGCTCCTGCGCCTTCATGATGCCGGCGGCCACCGGGCCCAATGCCATCGTCTTTGGCACCGGCCGGGTCCGCATCGCGGAGATGGTCCGGGTGGGCTTTTGGGTCAACCTCGCGGCCGTTTTGATCGTTTCCCTGGTGAGTTGGCTCACCTTCGGAGGCTGAAGATCCCGGGGCTCACATCGACCCCGTTGCAGTTGAGCGCACGAGCCACCATGATGGGCGCCTATGCTTCGCGCGCTTCGTACCGGACTCCTTCTTTGCGCCTCGGCTGGTCTCCTCGCCCTCAGCGGCTGTGGTCTCCTCAGCCAGGAGTTCACGGGGGAGGTGAAGATCGCCTTCAAGGTCATCAATGAAGAGAACACCTACGCCAGTACCTTTATCTTCGACCCCAACGATAACGAGGACGTTCGCGAGAATCGCGACAGCATCGATCGAGGCCAGGTCACGGCCATCACGCTCTTGGTGACCTCGATCAACTCCGGCAACGAGGCTCAGTACGGTCGCGGCGAACTCAAGGCCAACGACACCGTGGTCTCGAGCTTCGACCTCGTGCCCATCGTCGCGAACGAGTCCTATCGCTTGAGCATGACGAGCGCGCAGCGGCAATTCGCCTCTGAACTCGCGTTCGACCGCAACGACCCCATCGAGTTCGACTTCGTGGGCTCCACCGACCAAGGGCCGATTCACCTGGATGCGCAGGCCATATTTCGGCTCGAGTTCGACGCCAGCTTGTAGCGCCTGCCTCAAACCGGGTTTCTTTGCTTGACCTCCGGCTCGGACCGCCGGAGTTTGCCTAGGTGTCGAAGCGACCTCCGGCCCGCAGCCCGGGCAAGCGGGCCGCCCCCAAGGCCAAGGTGTCGCCCCAGGTCGTCGAGGACGATGCGCAGGAAGACACCGATTCGGGCGTGAGTTCCGTCCCCACCGATGGCTCGGACGCGGACGACATCATCGACATCCCCACCGTGGGAAGTGCTCCCGCCTCCTCCTCGGTCTCCATGGCGGTCTCCGCCGCCACCCTGCCGGTGCGGTCTCGCCGGGATGGAGCCACCCCGAGCTCTGCGCTCGAGCTCTTTATGGCTCAGGTCGGACGCTTTCCGGTCCTGTCCGCCGAGGAAGAGAAGGCGCTCGCGATTCGTGTACACGAGCAACAGGACCCCGTCGCGGCCAAGCAACTCGTGGTCCACAACCTGCGGCTCGTCGTGAAGATGGCCTACAAGTACCGGCGGGCATGGACCAGCGTCCTCGATCTCATTCAGGAAGGTAACATCGGCCTGCTCGAGGCCGTGCAGCGCTTCGACCCCTTCCGCGGCGCGCGTTTCTCGACCTACGCCACCTATTGGATTCGCGCGTACATCATTCGGTACTTGCTCGAGCACTCGCGTATGGTTCGGATCTCGCGCACCCGGGCCGGTCGAAAGCTGTTCTTCCGCCTCAACAAGGAGCGAGAGCGATTGCAGGCGCTCGGGATGGAGGCGGGCCCCAAGCTGCTGGCCGAGCGTCTTGGTGTCTCGCAGGCCGACTACGACGAGGTTTCCAAGCACATGGACCAGAGTGAGGTCCGGCTGGACGCGCCGCTCAGCCAGCACCTCGACGGAGGGGCCACCGTGCTGGACATGCTCCCGGGTGAAGGTGCCAGCCCGGAGTCCATGGCCCATCGAGCGGCCTTTTCATCGGATGTCTCCGAAGCGCTCGACGCGTTCGCGCAGACCCTGAAGGACCCGCGCGAGATCGCGGCCTGGAGCGAGCACCTCATGGCCGACGAGCCGACCTCCCTCGGCGAGCTGGGCGAACGCTTCGGGGTGACCAAGCAGCGGATGGGTCAGATCGTCAACGGCATCCGCAAGCGACTCAAGGAGCACCTGGTGGAGCAGCTCGGGCCGGACGTGGAGCTGGAGTACCGAGGCTGATGGCGACGTTGCCGGTTCTTCGCACGCTGGATGATTCGAGAGATCCGCGCTGGGATACGTATGTTCGCTCGCAGGCGAGCGCCACGTTCTTTCACCTATTGGGTTGGCGTCGGGTCATCGAGCGCGCCTTCCCCCATCGGCCGCATTACCTCTACGTCGAGCGCGCAGGAGGGGTGGTGGGCGTTTTGCCGCTCTTCGAAGTCGGAGGTGCGCCTTTCACTCGCGCGCTGGTTTCGGTGCCGGTCGGGGTCGGGGGCGGCGTCCTGGCCGAGGACGAAGAAGTCGCCGGAATGCTCAAGGACGGCGCGCGCATCATCGCCGCTCGGGAAGGCCTGGCCTATGTCGAGTACAAGTCCGAGCTCGCGCGGTTTCCCGATCTCGCCACCAAGACCAACCTCTACTTCACGTTTCGGCAGGAGATCTTTGGCGACACCGAGAAGCAGATGGAGGCCATCCCGCGGAAGACCCGCGCGGTGCTGCGAGCCGCGCTCGGGGCGAAGTTGCAGGCGGAGCTCACCCGCGACGACCTCGACCCCTTCCTCGATCTCTACGCGCTCTCGCTGCGAAACCTCGGGACCCCCATGTTTCCGAGAACGCTGTTCTCGGCTCTGCTCGAGGAGTTCGAGCCCGGTGAGGTGGATCTTCTGTATGCACGTGAGGCCGGCCGGATCATCGGCGCAGTGATGAACTTCTACTTCAAGGACACGATCCTGCCCTTCTTCGCCGGCACGGTGCCCGAAGCCCGGGACGTCGGGGTCAACAACTTCCTCTACTGGCACCTGCTCGAGACCGGCTACGACCGTGGCTTTCGAACCTTCGACTTCGGACGGAGCAAAGCGGACACCGGCCCGTTTCATTTCAAGCGCCACTTCGGCATGGAGCCCATTCCGCTCGCGTACCAATACGATCTGGTCGAGGGCTCGGAGCTGCCCAACGTGAATCCGACGAATCCCAAATACGCCAAGGCGATCGAGCTCTGGAAGAAGCTCCCGCTCGAGGTCACCAAGCGGGTCGGGCCCTGGGTCCATCGCCGTCTCCCCTGAGCATCCCATGTGCGGCATCGTCGGCGTCTACTACTTCGACCGTGAAACGGTGCCCGACGAGGACACGTTCCTCGATCAAGTGAACAGCCTCGTTCACCGAGGTCCCGACGACGGCGGCGCTCTGCTCGGTCCCGGAGTTGCGCTCGGCCATCGCCGGCTCTCCATCATCGATCTGGGGGGAGGGCGCCAGCCCATGTGGGACGCCGAGGGTCGTCTCGCGGTCGTCTTCAACGGCGAGATCTACAACTACCGCGAGCTCAAGCAGGAACTCGAAGGACACGGTTATCGCTTCACGAGCGACTCCGACACCGAGACCATCCTCTATGCGTATCGCGAGTGGGGCGAGCGGTGCGTCGATCGCTTCCGGGGGATGTTTGCGTTCGCGGTGTACGACCGAAAGACCGGTGATCTCTTCCTCGCGCGTGATCGGCTGGGAAAGAAGCCGCTCTATGTGTACCGGGACGCCGAACGTCTCATCTTCGCCTCCGAGCCGAAGGCGATTCTCGCCGACCGAAGCGTGCCCCGTGTGCTCGACCCGGAGGCGGTGACGGACTTCTTCGCCTACAACTACGTGCCCGGGCCGCGCACCATGTTCCAGCACATGGAGAAGCTGCCCGGCGGCCACTACTTGTTCCGAAACGGCGGGCGCGAGGTGACGCGGGCCTACTGGGACGTGGAGTTTGCCTCGGTCGATCCCGGGCCCGACCTCGAGCAGCGCGCGCTCGAGCTTCGGGCCGAGCTCGATGAGGCGGTCCGCTTGCGGCTTCGCTCGGACGTGCCCCTCGGCGCCTTTCTGTCCGGAGGCATCGACTCGAGCCTGATCGTGGCGCTCATGGCCGGGCAGCTCGAGACGCCGGTCAAGACACACACGATCGGCTTCCGCGAGGCCGCCTATGACGAACGCGCCTACGCTCGCGAGACCGCCGCGCGGTTTGGAACCGAGCACTTCGAGCGCGAGGTCTCGGTCGATGCCACGGATGTGGTGGGTCGTCTCGCGTGGTTCTACGATGAGCCCTTCGGTGATTCCTCTGCCGTACCCACGTACTACCTGTCGGGTGCGACCCGGGAGCGAGTGACGGTCGCGCTCTCCGGTGATGGCGGGGATGAGACCTTCGCTGGGTATCGTCGTTATGTGTTCGCGATGCTGGAGGATCGAGTGCGCGGCCGAGTTCCCGAGATTTTGCGTCGCGGTATCGTCGGCCCTTTGGCTCGGGCCTATCCCAAGGCAGACTACCTGCCGCAGTTCTTGAGGGCCAAGGCGACGCTCACCAACCTCTCGGTGAGCCACGAGCGCGCCTACTTCTTGTCGCTCACGCAGAAGAGCTACCCTCGATTTCTCGCGCCCGACTTCCTTCGAGGTCAGCGAGGTTATGACCCCTACGTCCACTTCGAGCGCCACCTCGGTCGAGCCGGGACCGACGACCCGCTCGCTCGGCTGCAGTACGTCGACTTCAAGATGTATCTCGCGGACGACATCCTGGTGAAGGTCGATAGAGCCTCCATGGCGCACGCGCTCGAGGTTCGCGTGCCCATCTTGGACCACCGGGTGATCGAGCTCGCCGCCCGCATGCCTTCGAGCATGAAGCTCGCGGGCCGAGAGACGAAGCTCGTGCTGAAGAAGGTCGCGGCAAAGCTGCTCCCAGCATCCACGTTTCAGCGCAAGAAGATGGGCTTCTCAATCCCGCTGCCCGAGTGGTTTCGCTCCGGGCTCAAGGCTCGGGCGGAGGAGATCTACTTCGCGGAGTCCGGAGGGCGAAGCGGGGTGCTCGACGGACCAGGCCTGCGGCGGATCTGGAAGGAGCACCAGCTCGGTTTCGCCAACCACGCCACCGCGCTCTGGTCGATCCTCATGTTCGAGGGCTGGGCCCGGCAGTTCCTCACGCGTGCGCCGCCGGTTCGTCTGACAAAGGTAGCCGGTGTAGAGGTAGCTCCCACCCGCGTCGAGCGGGTCTCCGCTCGCTCTCGGGCGGTATAGAGCCCGGGAGGGCCACTTCTGCGCACTTCTTGGGAACCGTGTTACTACTCTAGGGAGCCTTGTTCCTCACGATAGGGGCATTCCATCCATGACGGGAGATCGTCGACAGGCGAACACGGGGCCATCCGTCCCCGACGCGGCCACAGACCCTGCCCTCCGAGGTGGGCATGCCTCGAGCGGCTTCGAGGATCCGGCCTCGCCGTACGTCCAGCAGTGGTTGACCTCGGTCCAGAAGGCCTTGAAGGGCCTTCGCGTCTACGCCGAGAACAACGAGATGTTTCGACGCTTCATCGGCACCGCGACCGAGGACATGGTCCGTATGCACTCCCTCGAGGCCGAGATCGTGCTGACGATTCGCGAAGACCGTCTGTATCACGGTCGCGACGAGGTGCATTCGAACCCGGACCGCGAGGAGGGCATCCCGTACGTCCTCTATCGAAACGGTTTTCGGCGCCTGACCTTCGTTCAAGGCTTCGACTCAGCTGAGCTCATCGACTTCCTGAAGGCTCTGACCACGGACTTTGGCAGTGTCGACCACGCGGGAGAGGACCTGTGTACGGTGCTGTGGCGGCTGCAGCTACCTCACCTTCGCTACTTCACCCTCGACACCCTGGCCTTCACCAAGGTGGGCGGCTCGGTTCAGGAGCAGCAGCGGGAGGCGGAGGAGGTCAACCGCCTCCAGGGCGAGATCGACGACCTCGTCGCCCAGATCTACACCGCGCACAACGCCGACGTCACCGACGACGAGCTCGTTGCCGGCGTCTCCATCAATCGAGAGGACCTCGAGGCCCTCGAGCAGATCCAGCTCGAGACCGAGGAAGACCTCGCCATCCTCGATCACGTGACCGAGCGTGCGATCGCACACGTCTCCGAAGGTGCGCGTGCCGAGCTCATTCGTTCTGTGGCCGAGGAGACCAACGACGACCTCGTCACGCGCCTCATCGACATCTTGGTGAGTGTGCTCTACCGAGAGGACTCCGCCCAAGAGTCAGCGCCCACCATCGAGCTCCTGCAGCAGCTCTTCGAGTCCTTGCTGATGGGCTTCCGCTTCAAACACGCGCATCGCCTGGTGAGCAAGGTGAGGGAGGCGGCCGAAGCCTCTGAAGACCTCAAGACACTGCACATCAGTCGACTTCTGCTTCGTGTGTTCGCCTCGAAGCCGCGTGTGGATCAGGTCGTGGGAGCTTTCAACGAAGCGAGCCAAGGCACGAACCCGACCGAGATCGCAGACTTCCTCCGCGCTCTTGGCCCCGCCGCCTCGAACCATATCGTCGGTTCGCTCGACAACGTCACCGCCCCGGCGCACCGACGCCTGCTCTGCGATCTCATCGCGGAGGGCGCTGTTCCACCGGCGCCGGTCTTGCACGAGGCCATGAAGAAGGCGAAGTGGTTCGTCACGGTCGATCTGCTCGGTCTGCTCCCGCAACACGATTGGAAGCAGCAGGCTATGGTTCTTTCAGACACCGTTCGGCATGAACATCCCAAGGTGCGAGCACGCAGCATTCAACTTCTTCGGAACTTCCCGCGCGGAACGGCGGACGACTTGCTCGCCGACGCCTGCCTCGACCCGGAGCCGGACGTTCGCTTGATGGCCTATCGGCTCGGGGCGGGTCGAGGCTCGGAGAAGGTCCGAGAGGCGGTGGGGCAGATCCTAAGGTCCGAGGATTTCTGGGATCTCGATCCCCGGGAGCTGAAGACCATGATGGCGGCCTACGCCGCTCTCGCGAGCAGCGCCGCGGTGCCGGTGCTCGAGCAGATCTTGAACCCCGGGTTCTTTGCTCGGTCCAGGATGACGGACGGGCAGGTGGCCGCGGCTGCGGCCTTGGCGATGATCTCGAGCCCAGAGGCGATCGAGGCGCTGAACCGGGGCGCCCGAACTCTGAACACGAAGGTCCGCGACGCTTGTCGACGCGCGCTCGATCGCGAAGAGGGCGACTCGAAGGAGCGGATGCCAGCGAAGGTGGCTCTGCCCAATGAGCCCGACCCTTTCCTCGGTCTCGACAAGGTCGCGATACCTTCAGCCGCACCCGAGGCGCCCTCCCTCGCGAGCACCATCAACGCGCGCCCGAAGCTCTCCGGCATGGCGGAGGTTCGCACTCCGTACCGCGAGACGGACGCGGTGCCGAGCAAGCTCGATGGCTTGCACGTGGAGGCGCATCGCGTCTCCGAGCCAGCGATCGAGGTGCCCAAGATTCGGCCGACCATCAAACGTCGAGTCTCGAGTGTTGTTCCCAGCGCGGCCGGCTTGGGAAAAGCGGGCCTTCCGGCGGCGCCGCCTCCGGGCACTCGGCCGGCGCCTTCCACGGCGCCCCAAGTTCCGCCACCGCCCACGCCGCCGGGTGGCTGGCCAGGATCCGAAACGCCGACCTTCGTTGGGGCGCCCCCCGGCTACGGGCCCCCGCCTAGCTATGGACCGCCGCCGGCTCACACGCCGCCGCCCGGTCATGGGCTGCCCCCCGGCTGGCCCGCAGAGCCCGCGACTCGAGTGGGCCCCCCGCCCGGCTACCCCCAACCGCCCGCTGGCTATACGCCGCCGCCGAGCTACTCGATGCCGCCCGGGCAACCGCCGCCGCAGAGCTACACGATGCCGCCGGGCTACGGTCCGCCCCCCGGCTACTCGGGGCCACCGCCGGTCCACACGCCTCCGCAAGGCTACCCGGTCCCGCCGGGTTATGGTCCGCCTCCTCCGGCGTACACTCCGCCGCACGGTCATCCAGCCCCTGGCGGTTATGGGGGCCCGCCCCCCGGCTACGGCCCGCCTCCGCCGCAAGGTTACGCGCCACCGCCGCAAGGTTACGGGCCACCGCCGCAAGGTTACGGGCCACCGCCGCATGGCTACACGCCACCGCCGCACGGCTACACGCCGCCGCCGCACGGCTACACGCCGCCGCCGGGGTACTCGGCGCCGGGTCCGTCACAGACCTCGCCCGGTGCGTACCCGCCTCGAGGCCCCTGGTCGGGCCCGGATGCTCAGAGCTACCTGCCACCTCTCGCTCCTCCCCGGGCGGACGCCGGGCGGGGCCCCTCCGGGGATCCGTTCACGAGCCAGAGCTCTCAGGGCCAGACGCCGTGGTCTCGCCACATCCCGGGTGGCTCGACGCCCGCCCCGCAGAGCGTGAGTCAAGGTTATGGTCAGCTTCCGCCGGGGTCTCCGTTGCCCCCGCTGCCCGATCTCGGGCCGAGCTGGGCTGATGCCGTTGGCTCGGTGCCCGACTTTTCTCTCGCGGTCGACCTCACCATCGACGATGAATCGACCGAACAGGAGTATCCTCCCCCCGGTTGGCTTCCGCCCGTGTGGCCCGGTTCGTCCGGTCCCAAGGGCGGCGAAGAGAAGTAGAACGCGAAGATGGATCCGGCTTCCGGCGACAACTCGAGGAGCGCGCTCACGCCCAAGGTGCAGGCGCTTGGTCGTCAGCTCGTGA
Organism: Deltaproteobacteria bacterium; assembly: GCA_011526105.1. Lineage (GTDB taxonomy): Bacteria > Myxococcota > Kuafuiibacteriia > Kuafuiibacteriales > Kuafuiibacteriaceae > WYAZ01. The sequence continues at coordinate 16,908 of WYAZ01000135.1, forward strand.
CACAACTCACCATGGTGCTGCGGACGAGCCGCATCCACGACCCCACCAACAACGCTCTCCTCATCGCGACCGAGAATCTCAAAGACACCATCAATACCCTTTGGGCGGCGCTCAACGGCATTCGATTGCAGTTCGTCGAAGACCTCGTCTATCTCAACGACGCGCGACTGCGAGTGGACACCAGTCTCCTCACCCACATCGAACACCTCCGAAAGGACTTCGCAGCGCGTGGCCTCGGTGGCCTCGCCTTTCAGCGACCGGTGGACACCGCGACGCTCCGCGACTTCCTCGTGCTGCTCGCGAAGCCTCCCCAGGGAGAAAACGACTTCGACGAGCTCAAACGCTCGCTCTCCGAGATGAAGGAGCTCGCGCTCGAGCTCCTCGAACAGCGGACGTTCGCCGACCAAGGTTCGGTGGACGAGATCCGCGTCGACAAGAAGACCTTCGCGCTTCAGACCTACGCCAAGAGCGTCGTCGCGGCAAAAGAGGCGATGAAGCTCGTTCAGTCCGGCGAGGACCCGATGAAGGGGCGCGTTTCGGTGACGCGCGTAGTGCAGGACCTCATCGACATCGCCACGGAACGGGTCAACTTCCTCCTCAAACTCGGGGCCATCAAGAACTCGGACGAGTACGCGTTCAATCACGCCGCAAACACGTGTGTTCTGTCCCTGGTCATCGGCAAGGCCCTGCGCATCGACCGACTCGAACTCGTCGATCTAGGCACCGCCGCCTTCTTCGCCGACATGGGCTTCGGGCTGCTTCCGGCCGAGGTCCTCAACAAACCGGAAGAGATGAGCGAAGCCACGCGCGAGGCAGTTCGCGATGCCATGATGCGCACCGTACGCATGCTCATCGGTGACGGAAAGATCAATGCTTCGGTCATGCGACGGACCATCGTCGCCTACGAACACCATCTGCCGTACGTGGACCCCGTCACCGGCTCGCCCATGGAGACGCATCTCTTCTCTCGGATCGTCGCAGTGGCCGATGCCTATGACGCGCTCACCACGAGGCGGCCTTGGCGCGACGGCTTTCCTCCCGACGAGGCCCTGCGCCTCTTGAGCGAAGAGTCCGGAACTCGGTTCGACCCAATGATCGTCAAGATCCTCGTCAACCTGATGGGTCTCTATCCGCTGGGAAGCTCGGTGCGTCTGGACTCCGGTGAGATCGGGGTCGTGTATCACAACTCGAACGATCCTCGTTTCTTCGAGAAGCCCTACGTTCGTGTCGTTCGCGACGCGCAGAACCAGCCCATCAAGAAGACCATGATCCGGAACCTCGCCGAACATGAAGGCCCCGGTGGAACCATCGTCTCCGTGATCACCGGCGCTGAGGCGGGTGACGAAGGTATCGCGGCGAGTGTGCTCCTCTGAGCGACTCGTCTCTCCTTCGATTCACTTCGAGTCCGGACGCCAACCCGCCGGAGGTGCACCCAGGGTCGTCGGAACCTCCGGCGATGCGTCTTGCAGTTCGCTCGCGACCCGGCGAATGGGAACCCGGGCGAGCAGCTTCCCGGTCTTTGGATCGATCTCGGGCGGCGTCTCTGGCGGAGGCGGAGGAACTCGATTCGGTGGCGGGCTCATGCCGCTGCTGCTGCTTCCGACGGGGGCGGCTGGTCTGGGGGCGCGGGCGGGCGGCGGGGCGCCGCGGACGGCGGGCTGCCCGTCCGGGAACACCGTCGCGTCCCACCAGCCCGCGTTGCTATCTTTTCTGGGCGGCGCCACGTTGAGGCCGGTCTGCGTGACCTCCTCCGGCCCATCGGGTGGTGGTAGTGGAGGTGGCGAGTTCGAGGACCAGCTCTGACCGGCGACCGGGATCTTTCGCATCTGGACCTGAGGCGGGCGGGCGGCCTCGCTGGGCGCCCGCGCCTGGGGGGCGCTCGCGCTGCGCGGCACCGGCCGCGTTTGGGAGGCGCTCCTGGGCGGCGAGGGCATCGGCGCCGGGGCTGGATTCGGTGCCCGGTTCTGAGGTTCGAGCTGTACGATGGTGGGCCGTCCTCGGTTGGGATCCGCGAGCGGCGGTGCGTCGAGCAGGTCGGGCGTAGGCGGCGGCTGAGTCATGGGCGGGATGGCGGCGTCGTCCGCCGCACCCTCCTCGTCGAGGCGCCGGAGCGCTTCTAGGATGAGGAACGTGTTCGGCGAGTTCAGGTTCTTGGGCAGCGTGGAGGCGCGGTACTCGATACGGAACACGCCCGGTCCGGAGCGCGCCAGCCAGTAGAAGGCGCTCTCGCCGTTTCGTCCGCCGGCGGTGCAGGAGGTGGTCTCACCCTTGTGCACGCCGATCTCCCCGGTCCGTCCATCCTCGTATTGGATGACGACGTGCGCGGACTTTCGACCCAGCTCGAGGCTCTGGATGATGTCGATGACCGTCATCTCGAGCAACGAACCCGAGACCCCGCTGAAGGTCGAGAGCGGGGCGATGGCGCGCTTGCCCTGTTTTCGCTTCTGCATCTCGCGCCGGATCTTGGACGCGGTCACTTCGATGCTGAGCGGCTTCACCAAGAAGTCATCGGCCCCGAGCTCGAGCGCCTTCGCCTGATGGAAGTCGTCCGAACGCGCCGAGGTCACGAACACCGCTGCATCGGAGTCTCGACTCCTCAGATCCAGGAGTACGTTATAGCCATCGATCTTCGGCAGGAACGCATCGAGGAACACCACGGCTGGATCGCGCGTGCGGCAGAACTCACGGGCCTCCTTGCCGTCGTTCGCCACGAGCACGTCGTACTCCTCGTCTCGCATTCGCTCGGCCAGCTCTTCGGAAAGCGCTGGGTCGGCGTCCGCGATCAGCACCGGTCGAAACTCGCTGGCGACCGCACCGGCCGGCGCGCCGGCGGCGGGATACCAACGCTCCGTGAGTTCTCGAATGGCGCTGCGCGGGCCCAGGTAGACGCTCAAGGCGCCCACGCCGAGGACAACCCGGGCTTCGAGGATGGAGCGCTGGTCGAAGGGGTCTTCCACCACGACTTCGACGCGGGTCTGGTCCTCGGTCAGACCGATAGGGAGGATGCGGGTGGACTCGGCGACTTCGCGCGGATAGCGACGCAGGAGCTCTGGCAGCGGTTCGCGGGCGAGCAGCACCTCGGTGTCCAAGAGGGGCACGTTCGATTGCTGGGCCAGCGCGCGCACCAGGTCGTGCTCCGCGATGATGCCCGTCTCGAGGAGGATCTCACCGATGCGTCCGCCGCGAGCTCTCTGCTCCGCCAGGCCGATCTCCAGATCGGCGATGGAGAGCGAGCCTTGCGCCACGAGCAATTCGCCGATCGGGGTGCGGTTGCCAGCGGTGGGGCTGTACGCGCTGACCGCGCTCGGGTTGGGTCCGGCAGCGGCACCCCGCGCCGAGCGTTGAGCGAGACCGCCGAACTGACGGCGCATGTACACGGCGAGGTCGCGCCGCGCCGCGCGCTTCGCGAGGTTGTCCGCGGCCCTCGAGAGCTCGCCCAGTAGGGCGCCGATGGTCTGGTACCGCTCCTCTCGATCGCGAGCGAGGGCCTTCAGGCAGATGCGTTCGACTTCGGACGGCACCGCCTCGTTCGTCGAGGAAGGTGGTGGGACCGCGTCCTTCAGGATCATCTCCACCGTGGCTTGCGGGTTCTTGCCTCTGAAGAGCCTCTGGCCGGTGAGCATCTCGTGCAGCACCACCCCGGCGGAGAAGATGTCGGAGCGTTGGTCGAGAGGCTTGCCGAGCACCTGCTCGGGCGACATGTAACCGAACTTGCCGTGGAGGTTTCCGGGCAGCTGAAAGCCGTCCTTGGCCGCAATCACACGCGCGATGCCGAAGTCCGTGACCTTAACCTCGCCCTCGTAGGAGATGAGGATGTTCTGCGGAGAAATGTCTCGGTGGATGAGGCCCAGCGGCCTTCCGTCTTCGGCCTGGAGTCGATGCGCGTAGTCGAGGCCGGTCAGAAACTCGGTGGCGACGAACAGGCTCAGCTCGACGGGGAGCTTCTCCTTGCGGCGGTAAGTGTTGGAGAGCAACGCCGCGAGATCCTTGCCTCGCACGAACTCCATCGCGACGTAGACTTGGCGGTCGATCTCTCCGAGATCGAGCACCTGAACGACGTTGAAGTGCTGGATCCGCGCCGCGAGCTTGGCCTCGTGGATCAGCATGTTGGCGAAGGACGGATTCTCGCTGTAGCGCGGCAGGATCTTCTTCAGCGCGACGGCCTTCTCGAAGCCGCCGTAGCCCTGGATCTTGGCGGAGAAGATCTCGGCCATCCCGCCGTCGCCAATTCGGTCCAAGATGATGTACGGACCGAACCGACGAGGGCCCTTTTGGGTCGTCTCCACGCGTTTTCAGTCTACACCCGATCCTGGACGGACATGAAAGCCTGGCCACCCGGGGTGAAGTCTGGCATGCGACATGTCAGGAGCGAGGCGACAGTGAAGAGCGCGTCCAGGGTCTACCTCATCGACGGGTCGGGCTACATCTACCGTGCCTTCTACGGGATCCGTGCGCTCTCGACCGCGAGCGGCGAACCTACAAACGCGGTCTACGGCTTCGCGACGATGATCCAGAAGGTGCTCGACGACGAGAAGCCGGAGTTCGTGGCCATCACCTTCGATGCTTCTCGCCATACGTTCAGGCAGCGGATCTATCCTCAGTACAAAGCCCAGCGTCCCCCGCCCCCAGAGGACCTCGTTCCGCAGATCCCGCGCATCCACCAGGTCGCGGAGTCGTTTCGGCTGCCCACGTTCGTCAGCACCGAGTACGAGGCGGACGATCTCATCGCCACCATGACCCGGCTCGCGCTCGAGGACGGCAAGGACGTCGTGGTCGTCACCGGCGATAAAGACCTGATGCAGCTCGTGGGGCCGAGGGTGACCATCTTCGATCCCATGAAGGCGGTGCACATCGGGCCCAAAGAGGTGGAGGAGAAGTTCGGGGTACCGCCGGAGCGCGTGCTCGATGCGTTGTCTCTCGCCGGCGACAGCTCCGACAACATCCCCGGCGTCAAAGGGGTGGGCCCCAAGACCGCCACCAAGCTGCTCCTCGAGTTTGGCACCGTGGAAGGGGTGCTCGAAGCGGCGAAGAACGGACAGATCAAGGGCAAGGTCGGCGAGAAGATCGCCGCGGCGGAAGCGGATGCACTCATGTCCAAGCGCCTCGTGACGCTCGTGGACGTCGTGCCGATGCCCGGCTTCTCGATCGAGAAGCTGGCGTATGCGGGGCCCGATCGCGAGGCGCAGACCAAGCTGTTCACCGAACTCGAGTTCAAGCGTTTGATCCCGAGTCCGGGCGAGGCCGAGATTCCTGGGGCGGTGGTGGCGTCCAGCACCCGCGAGATCGAACACAAGACCAAACGCATCATCACGTCGCCGGTGGCGTTGGCGGAGCTTCGAGATCGATTGCTACAAGAGAAGCGGGTCGCGGTCGAGGTGGAGCTCTCCAGCACTCGAGTGGTCGACGCAGAGGTCTTCGGCTTCGCCTTCTCCTACGAGCGCGGGTCCGCGGCCTACGTGCCGGTGAATCACAATTACCCCGGCGCTCCGGGGCATCTCGACCTCGAACACACCGTGACCACCCTTCGCCCCTTCTTCGAGAAGCTCGAGGTGGAGAAGGTCAGCTCGAGCGGAAAGGCGTTGGTCGCGGTGCTCGACCGCTTCGACGTCGACCTTTGTCGTCTCGGCTTCGACACCACGCTCGCCAGCTACCTCCTCGATCCCGACGAAGCCGCGCACGACCCCGCCACCGTGGCGCGCCGCGCGCTCGGCCTCGAGCTCGAGTCGCGCGACCAGGTGCTGGGACGCGGCCAGAAGAAGCGCAGCTTCGGCCATCTCGGCTTCGACGAGGCCAGTACGCTGCTTGGCGAAGCGGCGGACGTGAGTCTGCGTGCGGCCGAGGTCCTGTCGCCGCGTCTCGTCGAGGCTGGCGTGAACGAGGTCCTCACGGACGTCGAGCTGCCTTTGATACCGATCCTCGCGCGCATGGAGACCACCGGAATCCGGGTCGATCTCGCGCTCGCGCAGAAGCTATCGGCGGAGCTCGGGACCGAGATCGGTCAACTCGAGCAGAAGTGCTACGAGGCCGCGAACCGCGAGTTCAACCTCGGCTCACCCAAGCAGCTGCAGAAGGTGCTCTACGAAGATCTGGGCCTCCGCATCATCAAGCGCACCAAGACGGGCCCGAGCACGGACGCTTCGGTGCTGGAAGAACTGGTCGATGAGCATCCGCTCCCGCAGCTCATCCTGGAGTACCGGCAGCTCACCAAGCTCAAGGGCACCTACCTCGACGGCCTCTCCGAGCTCGTCTGTCCCTCGACCGGTCGCGTGCACACCACCTTCTCGCAGGCCACCGCCGCCACCGGGCGGCTGTCGTCCCACGACCCAAACCTTCAGAACATCCCGATCCGCTCCGAGACCGGTCGGCTCCTCCGCCGAATCTTCATCCCCGCGGAGGGCTCTAAGCTCATCTCGGTCGACTACTCGCAGATCGAGCTGCGAGTCCTGGCGCATCTGTCGGGCGAGCCGGTGCTCATTCAGGCCTTTCGCGATGGCGCGGACATCCACACGCGCACCGCATCCGTGTTGTTCGAGGTTGCGCCCACAGAGGTGACCCGCGAGCAACGCGCACAGGCGAAGGCGGTCAACTTTGGGGTGTTGTACGGCATGGGTCCGGTGCGCCTCGCGCGTCAGCTCGGCATCCCTCGTCGCACCGCCTCCAAGTTCGTGGAGGACTATTTCGTGCGGCAGCCGGCGGTCCAAGCCTTCATCGATAAGACCCTAGACCAGGCTCGCGCCGAAGGTGTGGTTCGTACGCTGCTCGGGCGTCGCCGCATCGTGCGAGACATCGGTTCCAAGAACCGCATGGCACGCGCCGGCGCCGAGCGCATCGCCATCAACACCCCGGTGCAGGGCAGCGCGGCGGATCTGATCAAGCTCGCCATGATTCGGGTCGCCGCGCGCCTCGAGCAGAGGCCGAGCACGAAGCTTCTGCTTCAGGTGCATGACGAGCTGCTGCTCGAGGCCCCGCACACCGAGGCGGACGACGTCGCGGCCATGGTCGTCAAGGAGATGGGTGCGGTGTTTCCACTCGACGTCCCGCTCTTGGCCGAAGCCCATGTGGGTGCGAACTGGGACGAGGCCCACTGATTCCGGATGCGCACGGTGCGTCCCAAGCCCCGCCGATCCAAGAACCTCGCGGACGCGGAGCGTCGTATTCATCAGCTCGAGGACGAGCTGCTCGACCTGCGCGTGGAGCTCAGTCGCTCCGAGAGCCGCGTGGAGGCGATGAAGCAGATTGGCCAAGAGCTCGGGAGCAACCTCGAGCTCGACATCTTGCTCGAGCGGCTGGTCGCCCGCACCACCGAGATCCTCGACGCTGATCGCTCCACCTTGTTCTTCGTAGACCCTGAGCGTCGTGAGCTTTGCTCGCAGGTGCTCGAGGGCTCCGAGATGCGTGAGCTCCGCCTGCCTTTTGGCAGCGGGGTGGCCGGCTGGGTGGCGGAGAACAACGAGCCCCTGCACATCCCCGATGCTTACAAAGATCCACGCTTCAATCGCTCCGTGGACAAGAAGACCGGCTACCGAACCCGCGGCATGTTGGTCTGGCCCATCCGAGACCCCCATCGAGGTGGGGTCAGCGGCGTCATCCAGGTGCTCAACAAGAACTCGGGCAGCTTCGACCGGGGTGATGAGCGGCTCCTGTCCGCCATCGCCTCCGAGATAGGCGTCGCCTTGGCCGCGGCGCGCCTCTACCAGGAGGTCGTCGAACGCAACGAGGCGCTCGAGCGCACCCGGGGGGAGCTTCAGCTCCTCCTCGAGACCGAGCGTGCGATCTCCAGCCTCTCGGAGCTCGAGGCCATGCTGGCCTCGATCCTGGGCACCGCCCTCGAGCGCTTCCGAGCGCGCTCGGGGGTGATCTACCTGCTCGACGAACCCAAGAAGAACCTCGTGGCGGCGTCCGCCGCGGGCACCTACGCCCGGGACCTCGCGCGCCTCAGTTTTCCCGTAGAAGACCCGAGCTTTCGGGAACTCGTTCCGGAAGGGGTCGTGCACACGCCCGAACGCCGCCGGGTCCTGCGCCGCGGACGCCTTCGTGTGCATCACCGGCTCTTGGTTCCGATCGTCACCAAGTACGACGGCGTGATCGGCGCGCTCGAGATCCTCGAGCCCAAAGGCGGCGACCTCGCGGCCGGTGACCTCGCGGCGTTGCGTGTGGTCGCCTCACAGGCGGGCCGAGCCATCAACGCCGAGCGTCAGCGCAGAGCGCGCGAGCAGGCCGAAAACCTCGAGACCATCGGCCGAATGCTGAGCGGCGTAGTTCACGATCTCCGCACGCCGCTGACGCTGCTCTCTGGTTACGCCGATGTACTGGTCGAGGCCGAGACCGAAGACGAGCGGAAGGCACACGCCCGCGGCTTGCATCGTCAGGTCGAGCACATGAGCCACATGCTCAAGGACCTCCTCTCCTTTGCGCGCGGCGAGCGGTCCATCCTGGTGCGCAAGGTCTATCTCGATCGCTTCATGGCCGAGATCGAGGAGTATCTGCGCACGGAGCTCGATGGCACCGGGGTGAAGCTCGAGTTGGATCTGAAGTTCCGTGGCGCTGCGCGCTTCGACGAGACCAAGCTCCGGCGGGTGATCCACAACCTCGCGCGGAACGCGCGCGAGGCCATGCCCGGCGGGGGGCGCTTTCGCGTGAGCCTCGAGAAGCAGAAGGGTGAGCTCGTCTTCACCTTCTCGGACAACGGACCCGGCATCCCCGCCGCCGTTCGCGGGCGTGTCTTTCAGCCTTTCTCGACCCACGGAAAGACCGGGGGGACCGGGCTCGGGCTCGCGATGGTCAAGCACATCGTCGAGGAGCACGAGGGTACGGTGTCGGTGCAGACATCCAAGAAAGGCACCACGTTTCGCATTACGCTGCCGGCGTGAAGACCGCCCTCGCGCAGGCTGAGCATGCGGTCATGGACGGGTCGGGGGACGGTGGATGAAGCACGGCCTGCGCTTGACCTCGATTCCGTGGGGAAGTAGGCAGCCCCGTGCGCCTCTTTCGTGTTCCGGCTCTCGGACTGCTCACCCTCATCGTCGCCTGCGGTGATGATTCGCCGAGCGATGCCGGCCTCACGGTCCCCGACTCTGGGGTCACGCCCCGAGACGCGGCCGTGCCCCCTCGCGACCTCGGCACTCGAGATCTCGGCACTCGAGATCTCGGCACTCGAGACCTCGGGACCCCGGATCTGGGCACCCCAGACCTCGGCATCGTCGACACCGGCCCGTCCGACACCGGCGTCCACCCCGACGCCATGGTCGTCGATGCGGGCCCCGAAGACACTGGCGTCGAGCCCGATGCGGGCATCGCAGACACCGGCCCGGTCGACACCGGCCCGAGCTGCAGCGACGGGATTCGCAACGAGGACGAGCACTGGGTCGACTGCGGTGGCTGGTGCAACAACCTCTGCCCGGCCTGCCCAAACACCGGGAACCTGCTCCGCAATCCGAGCTTCGAGACCGCGAGTGTCATCGTGCTGGGCCAAGGCGTGGTGCCCGACGAGTGGATGGTGGTCCTGCCCTCACCGGACACCTACAGCAACGACGGCTCTTTCGGTCTGCCTCCGAACGGCTTCGGGAACTTCACCGGCGTGGTCGCCCAGGACGGCCTTCGGTGGGTCGCGGGCTGGAACGGCCTACCCGAGACCTTTGGCCAGGTCCTCACCTCGTCGCTCACGCCGGGCGCGCGTTATCGCCTCGAGGGCTACATGCACCCCGCGATCCGCGGCGACATCACCTCCGACGGCACCTATGTCGTCTCGCTCGCGGACGGCGTCGGCCTGGCACAGACCTCGGTGCTCGGCCGCTTCGGCTACACGAACAGCGTTTCGTGGCAGCACCGGGTGTTCGAATTCGTCGCGCCCCCTGAGGCCGAGCAGCTTCCTTTGATGCACTTCGTGCCGACCAGCACGATCGGCTACAGCTACCCGGGCCTCGATAACCTGCTCTTGGTTCAGACCAGCTCCTGCACCAACTGAGCGCGGCGCTCAGTACTCTTTGAGCAGCGCATCCACGGTGGCTTGATCGGCCCCGGGGAACTCGTAGTCATCGAACTCGTGCGGCGCGACCCATCGGAAGTCGTGGATGCCGACCTTCTGAATCTTGTCGTCCGCGGTGAGGATTCGGCACCGATACACGCGGAAGTCGATGATGTACGCCACATACTCGTGCGTGACCGCGACCGAGTGCGCGAGCACCTCGGCCTCGATGCGCATGTCTTCCTGGAGCTCACGCCTGAGGGCGTCCTCGTCGGTTTCGCCGTCTTCGACCCGGCCACCCGGAAACTCCCACAGCAGCGGCAGAGAGCTGGTGGGCTTGCGTTGGGTGATGAGGTACTTGCCGTCGCGCTCGATCTGCGCGGCGACCACCCGGATCTTCCGCTTGCTCATGAGGGGGGGAAGAATGCCACACTTGCCTCGCGCAATCCACGGATTGCGTGGCACCCGTCGCCGATCATGTCCAGGTAGGTCTGCTCCCGAACCGTGCGGATCTTCGAGAGCTGGCCGTAGTGGGGGCCGAGTTTTCGCAGGGTTTGGAAGAGGTCCGTGATGATGGCCTGCACCTCGGCTCGCAGCTCGGGTGTGGCCTCGACGAGACCCTGGCGGTGGGCCAGGCCCAGGGTCTCGAGCACGTGCCCGTAGAACTTGAGCTCCTGCACCAGGATGAGGAGCTCGTACTCCGGCGCCTTGACGACGGACTCCGCGTAGATCCGACGCTCGGCGCGGTAGCGGAATCGCAAGAGCTCGAGTTGCTCTCGCGCCGCCTTCTTGGAGGCGGCATCACCCAGTGAGGCGGCGGCGGTCATCGCGGCCTGAATCACGTGCAGGCCACCGCAGCTGTGCGAGTAGATGAACTGCTTCTTCTTCTCGAGCAGCTCCGGCTTGTTCGCGGCGTGGAGGGGCTCGAGAAAAGCCTGTTGTTCTTTGGCGTAGTGGAGCATCCCGGAGGCCAGCGCCTTTGGGTCGAGATGCGCGGCGCTCGCCTCGAAGAGCTTGGGTGAGAGCTTCTGCCCGAGCAGCAAGGCCGAGGATGTCCAGGCGAAGTCGTGCCAGCCCTCGTCATCCTTGGGCACGATCGTGGGGCGAAGCGCGCTCTCGAGGAGCCCGCCGAGCTCGACGGTGGTGCCGTCTGCGAGCCGAAACACGCGATCCAAGGGCAGGCCCACTTCGAGCAGGGTCTTGGTGAAGAGGTTGCGGTGAACCTCCGCCACTTCACCGTTCTTGGAGCGCCTGGGGAACACGACGAGCTCCTTGCCCTCGAAGACCGCGCTCTCGGCGAAGTCCCCCACGAGCACGTCGGCCATCTTGCGACCGTCGGCCATCTTGCCGTCCGGACCGAAGGCGAGCAGCCCATGCGCGAGCGCCCAAGAGTTCCTCGGATCCTTGGCGCCCGCCTCGACCCATCGCGACAGATCTTGCACCGCGCCCTCGACGACCTTCAGGCTCGGGGCGGCGCCCTTCGCCCACTCGCCGGTCGGCACGAGCGCTGCGGGCGCGGGGTCCGCGCTCGGCGCCGGAGGTGGCGCGGCGGGCTCGACCGGCTTCACATCCGCCTTCGCGCTCGAGACGTGGGTGGAGTTCTCGTCAGGACAAGCCAGGAGCCCGATGGCGAGCGCCGACAGGGAGAGCCCGAGCCGCCAGGACTTGCGCGTCATGGGTGCGGAGACTAGCACGAGTCCTTGGTCGCGGGGCGTTCGTGTCGCGGGCGGGCCTGTTCAGGCTTGACGTGGGCGAAGGTTGAAGGTCAGCATCCGAGCCTTCGTCAGGGCCCTTAGCTCAGTCGGTAGAGCAGGGGATTTTTAATCCCAAGGTCGTCGGTTCGATCCCGCCAGGGCCCACTCGCAGTCCTACTCTCACGAGCTGCGTCTTCGCGTCGCGAGCGCGGCGGACCGCCGCGAAGGCAGCACCAGACCTTCGATCATCGCCTCCGGCAAAGCCTGCTCGAGCACCCGCGAGGTGATCGTGGGGATGCCGAGCTCGTGCAGTCGGCCGAGGCTCACCGGCCGCAGACCCGCGGGCGCCCGGCCCACGAGGCGAGTACGGAACAAGTGCAGCTCGAGCTCGCGGTGGGTGAGGATGTGGCGGAGCTGACCTCCTGGCGCCAACTCGCCGAGCTCGAGCCCGAGCTCGTTCCTCGCGGTCGATCGAGACCTCCTTGGGCTCAGGTGCCCTTCGAGCAGCGGTGGAGTGTAAAGGCCTCCGAAGAGGCCGCTGTCGGGTTGCTCGAGCAAGAGCACTCGGTCTCGTTCGTCGAGCACCACCAGCGCGGTGAGTTCGACCGTCTTCTTCGGCGCCCGCTTCTTCTTCGCGGGGATGAGTGAGATGAGCTGATCTCGGTGTGCGACGCAGCTCGATCGCCAGGGACAGCGCGTGCAACTCGGGTTGCGGGGCAGGCACACCGTCGCGCCGAGCTCGATGAGCGCCTGAGTGATCTCGGCCGCGGGTCCCGCCTTCGCCAAACGCTCGGCTTCCGCCCAGACCACTCGCTCCCCCTCGCCGCGGCTCGGGTCTTCTCGGATCCCTCGCCACCGCGTGATCACCCGGGCGGCATTTCCATCGACCGCGGGGGCAGGCAGGTCGAAAGCGATCGAGGCCACCGCGCCGGCGGTGTAGCGACCAAAGCCGGGGAGCGCGCGAAGACCCAGGAGGGTGTTTGGGAACTCGCCGGCGTGCTCGCTCACCACGGCTTTCGCCGCCTCGAGCATGAAGCGTGCTCTTCGGTAGTAGCCCAGCCCTGACCAGGCGGCGCGGACCTCGTCGGGATCAGCCGCCGCAAGGGACTCTACGCTGGGAAAGCGATCGAGGAACCGCTCGTAGTAGTTGAGAACGGTTTCGACGCGGGTCTGCTGAAGCATGATCTCCGAGACCCATATGCGGTATGCGTCCTTCTGGTTGCGCCAGGGCAGCGATCGCTTGTTGCGCTCGTACCATTCGAGCAGCCGCCTCGAGTCCTTCTTCACCGGCGGAGCCTCGGGGGCTCGCGGAGAGCCGTCAAGTCGAGGTATGAAACGCACATGCGCCGTGCCGTCTCGCTCCTCATGGTCGCTCTGTGGCTCGTGGCCTGTGCTTCCGAGCGCGCCGCCGGTCCGCCCCCCGAGACGCCCGAGTTCGTCGACGGGGTCAGGCAGAAACCGGTGACGATAAAAGAGGTCGAGCATCAGGTGAGCCAGCGCCGAGGAAAGCTCGCGGGCTGCTACCGCACGGAGCGCCTGAACTCGCCGAGCCCCGCGCGTTTCCTGATCGAACTCGCGATCCCGAATGACGGGGGCGAGGTCCCGGTCAGCCTGCTGACCTCCGAGCCTGCAGGGCAGCCCATCCTCGAGACCTGCGTGCTCCAAGCGCTCGCGAACCTCCGGTTTCCCCCACACATTGGTGAGCCCTTTCGACTGCGCGTCCCGATCGAGCCCATGGACAGCTTCTAGCCTGCGAAAGGCGCGGTTTGAGAATTGGCCGGACGTAACTTGCGGGGCGCTCGGGCCGTGCTACCATCCGCCGGTCGGGACGCGTCGTGCGTCTGAGTTCGAAATGGTCCAGACGGCATCGAATCCAGGGTTTGAGGCGGTTTCATGACCGCAACCCTCGTTCTGTACGACGACGAGTTTCGGCGGATCACGCAGGTTTGCGACCGGCTCGTTCGTGAGGCCAACGCCCGCATCGTCTACGTCATCGACAAGAACGGCCAGCTGCTCGCCTCCGGGGGCGACGCCGACCGCGTCGACAGCACGTCCTTGGCGTCTCTGGTGGCTGGTGAGATGGCCGCGACCGGTGGCCTTGCCCGCCTGATCGGAGAGAACGACTTCAGCGTGCTCTTCCACGAGGGGGTTAAGGAGAACCTCCACATCTCCTTGGTGGGGGGGCGGGTGATTCTCGTAGTCCTCTTCGACAAACGCTCGAGCCTGGGCTTGGTCCGGCTGCGGGTAAAAAAGTGCGCGGAGGAGTTGGTCCAAATCATCGATGTGTTATTGCAGCGGTCTCAAATGCCCGGAGCCACGGCGCAGTTCGCCGAGATTACCGACGACGACATCGATAACCTGTTTCCCGAATGAGTGTTGGAAGTTGAGAGGCCGCCTTGGTTACGATTAACTACGCTCAGCGAGAGATCCACTGCAAGATCGTCTACTACGGTCCGGGTCTCTGCGGAAAAACGACGAACCTCAAGTTCATCTACGACAAGACCAGCCCCAAGGTTAAGGGGCGCATGATCTCACTCGCCACCGAGGCCGAGCGCACGCTGTTCTTCGACTTCCTTCCGCTCTCGCTCGGCGAGATCAAAGGCTTCCGTACCCGCTTCCACCTCTACACGGTGCCCGGTCAGGTCTTCTACGCGGCGAGCCGCAAGCTCATCTTGAAGAACGTAGACGGGGTGGTCTTTGTGGCGGACAGCCAGGTGCAGCGCATGGAGGCGAACCAAGAGTCCCTCGACGACTTGAAGCGCAACTTGCGTGAAGAGAACCTCGACATCGACAGCATCCCGATGGTCATTCAGTACAACAAGCGCGACTTGCCGAACGCGGCCCCCACCGCGGAGATGTCGTCCTTGCTCAATCCTTGGCGGCGCCCAGAGTTCTTGGCCACCGCCACCACCGGCTACGGGGTCTTCGATACCTTGAAGGAGATCTCGAAGCTGGTGCTGCAGAACATCCGCAAGGGCGCGCGTTAGTTCTTCGTCAGCTCGGAACGTTCGCGTTCTCGCTGCTGCATCGTCTCTTCCACCCGCGCCGCGACTTCTTTGTTCTGCGCGAGAAACGACTTCAGGTCTTCGGCTTCGAGCACGAGCAACTCACACTCCTCGACTGTGGCGACGCTCGCGGTGCGGGGGGTGCCTTTGACCGCCGCCATCTCGCCGAAGACGTCTCCGGGGCCGAGCTCCGCGATCAGCTTCTTCTCGCCGTCTCCCTCGGTGAAGACATGCACTCGCCCGGAGCGAATCGCGTAGAAGGCGTCCGAGGTCTCACCCTCGGCCATGAGCACCTCGGCGGCCGGGAACTTCTCGAAGCGAAAGCGCTCCGACATCGCGCGCCGGTCCCGCGCGCCCAAACGCCCAAAGAGCGGTGAACGCGCGATCAGCGACTCCGCGATGCGGTCCTTGTAGAACTGACGAAGTGTGTCTTCAACCGCAGGGAACGCGCGGACCAGGTTGTCGAGCGCGCGGCGGTCGACCTCGAGCAGCAGGCATTCCTCCGCGGTCTCGACGCTGGCAGTGCGAGCCTTCTGAGTGAAGAACGCCTGCTCGCCGAAGCAGTCGCCTTCGGCCAAAGAGGTGAGGTAGGCCTTTCGGTTCTCGAAGTTGGTGGTCGAGACGACGACTCGGCCGCGTCCAATCCAGAAGAAGCTGTCGCTGGCCTCACCCTCACGAAGCACGACCTCGCCGCTCGAGACTCGGTAGAGTCGCATCGAGTGGAACAGCTTCACGAGCTGCTCGCGGTCGAGCGCGCCCAAGATCGGCGCGCGCGCGGTGATGGGCGGCCCGGCGTCCCCCGCCGAGAGATCGAGGAGGTCGCGATACTCGTCGAGGTGCGAGTCCGGTTCCCGACCGTCGAAGAGCCGCGAGAAGAGCTCGGCGTTGCTCACCCCCTGCAGCTCCCCGAGGTCTCCGATCTCGCGGTCGAGTGAAGCTGGGTCGTCTGCTTGATCGACCAGCCGATGATAGATGGCCACCGCCTGGGCGAGGAATCCGCCCTGCGCGAACATCGCTGCGGCCAACCGGAACATGGCGAGGGCTCGGTCTTCTCGCCGCGCGCGCTGATACACCTCACCGATGTCCACGAGTGTCCAGAGGCTCGGGTTCGTGTGAAACAGCGCCTGCAGTCGCTCGACCTCTCGCTGAACGTCGATCTCTCCCACCTGCGTGCTGTCGATGTCGTCGTTCCGAGTGTGCTCGGTCGAGCCCGACCGCGCGAGGGGCGCTCGCCCGCGAACGTCGGTGTCCGAGGGCTCGTCGTGTGCAAAGCTGCTCGCGGTCTGAGACGGCACGGTCGCGTCGAGCGACACCGAGCCTCGCGGCCTCAGGGACTCTCCCGCGAGCAGGGGGACCATCTCGTCTCCCCAGAGGTCTCGGATGACCTCAGCCAAGCGCTGGTGCTTCGTCTTGGGGTAGAGCCTGCGCAAGTTGTCTTGCAAGACCTCCGCGACATGCCTCGCGTCCGTGGGGCGCTTCTTCTCGTCCCGTTCGAGGAGCGACAGCACGAGCGCGTCGATCTCTTCGGGTACATCGGTGTTGTGGCTCGACGGTGCCGTGACCTCGTGCTCGAGCACGGCCTCGAGGGTGTCGGGTTCGTTGTCTCGCGCGAAGAGACGCTCGTTCGAGAGCGCCTCGTGGAGGATGACCCCCGCGCTCCAGAGATCCGCCGCCGGACCAATCTGATCTCCGCGGGCCTGCTCGGGCGCGATATAGGCCACCTTGCCGACGATTTGCCCGGTGGCCGAGATCTCCTCTGCCGCTTTGGCGATGCCGAAGTCGCTGATCTTCACCTGCCCCTCGAGGGACAGCAGGATGTTGTGCGGGCTGATGTCGCGGTGAATGACCGCGGTGGATTCGTTCTTCGCGTTGCGTCGCCCGTGGGCGTACGCGAGTCCTTCGAACACCTCGGACATCGCGAAGAACACCACGTCCACCGGCAGCGGCGTGCCGAGCTTTCGGGCGCGAGCGGCCACGGCGGCGAAGTCGACGCCTTCCACGTACTCCATGGCGATGTAGTAATCGTCGTCGACGCGTCCAAAGTCGAAGATCTGCACGATGTTCGGGTGATTGAGCGAGACGGTGAGCTTCGCCTCCTCGATGAACAACGACACGAAGTCTCGGTTCGCGGAGAGGCGCGGATGCATCCGCTTGATCGCGAGAATCTTCTCGAAGCCTCCGATGGAGGACGAGCGGGCCAGCCAAACCTCAGCCATGCCGCCGGAGGCGATGCGCGAGAGGAGCTGGTATTTTCCGTAGACCTGCGGCTCGCCCATGGGCCCGTCCGGCCCAGGCCATACCATAGGCCGGACCGGCTCCCAACGGGTCTCGCGGGCCGCTGGCCTACTTGGGCCAGTTGCTTCGGTGGACCACCACGTTCGCATCCTGCCGGAAGGGGGTGATGAAGAAGGTCTCGGTCTTCTCGTCCTTCTTCTTCACGATGCGGCACTTCTTGTACTTGCCCCCGCTCGTGTCCTCGGACTCGAAGCGCGTGAAGAAGACCTTGAGCTTGGCCTCTTTTGCGGACGGCGCGGCAAACAGGGTGCAAGCCGAGGCCAGGGCGGGCGCGGTCACGAGCAGGACCAGGACCAGGCCGGCGAGCATGGTTCGTCTTTGGGCCTCCAGGACTTGCCACACGGCGCGCACCATCAGAGCCTAACAGGGGCGAGCCGAACATGCATCAACCTGGAAAGCACTGGAAAATCGTCGCGGCTCTGTCGCTCCTGACCGGCCTCTCGGCCTCTACTGCGCGCGCGGAGGCCCCCGAGTACCACAACCCTCAGGGTTCGTTTCTCCTCGGACTGTCCGGCGGGGCCTCCTTCTCGCGCAACGCGAGTGTCTTCGCGATCGGTGCCAGCACCGGTTACGCTGTGTTTCACGGGGTCGTTCCTGGGGTGCGGGGGGTGGTCTTCTTCGGTGATTACGCGGCGGGCGAGACGGCGGGAACGCTGCTGCTCACGCCGCCTTTGGGATGGGTCGCGGTCCCTTTCGTCGGCACCGAGGTCGGCTACCGCTGGGAGCCCGCGCTCGACGGTCCTCTGCTCGGCGTGGGTGTTGGTTTGTTCGTGGGCCGACCGGATGACTCCGTCAACGTGCAGGCCGGGTGGATGTTCCGTCGCTTCTGGCACGACCTCGGCTCAGCCGACATCAGCGGCCCGGTCATCTCTTTGTCGATCCGGTTCTAGGGTCGCGTCTTCTGGGTTGCGCCCTGGGCGGCGGGCGGCGGCGACGGCGGTGCGGGCGCAGCGCTCGGCTTCCTCT
This sequence comes from Deltaproteobacteria bacterium, assembly GCA_011526105.1. Classification (GTDB taxonomy): domain Bacteria; phylum Myxococcota; class Kuafuiibacteriia; order Kuafuiibacteriales; family Kuafuiibacteriaceae; genus WYAZ01. The sequence continues at coordinate 34,832 of WYAZ01000135.1, forward strand.
TGGGGGGCGGGATCGAGCCTGCGGTGGGGTACACGTTCGGATAGACGCGGGGATACGGGTTGAAGGGCCAGTAGCCATTGCCGCCGGCGCGCCACCACTGGTTCTCTCTCGCGCTCTCCGCTTCCTGCCTCGCGCGCTCGGCTTCGGTCTTCGCCTCCGCCGCTTCGCGCTGCGCCTCGAGCACCGAGCGCTCCATCGAAGCGAGCCGGTCTTCCTTGGCTCGCTCGTCGGCCTGCTGCTTCCTCTCGCCTTCGAGCCTCGCGGCGTCTTCGGCCTTCATCCACGCCCCTTGATATCGGACGTGTCCGGTGGCCTTCATCCGCTCATCTTCGGTGAGCCAAAGGCCGTCGTGCTTTTCGAAACCCAGCATCCTTCGAGCGCCCTCGTGGTTCTCATCGAGCCCGAGGATCTCCTGGCTGATCACGTGCGCCTGGGTGGTCAGCCCCTGCTCGAGTGCCCACTTGGCCAAGTCGTAGAGTCCGGCGACGTCGTTGAATCGCAGCTTCTGTCTGCGGGTCCGGAGCTCGTCGAGCTTGGTGTGGCTCTTTCGGATCTCTTTGACGGACTCGCGGTCGAGCGTGAGAGTGCCGACGTCGAGCTCCACGATGACCTGGGTCTTCGTCTCGCGCACGATCCCCTCGATGGTCTCCCCTCCGACCAGGACGACGACGTCCGCGCTTGCCACGGGGATTTGTAGAAGACCGACCGTCAGCGCGGCGGCGACGAACATCGACATGCGGGTCATGGGTGCGCCCTCCATCCTTAGAGGTTTCCGCCAGCGCGGACCCGGGTCAACCTGGGGTTACTCCCCGTGAACCCAGGTGCTCTCGAGTTGCACCAGCTCGACGCTCGTTTCGCGGTCGATGAGGCGGTGCGCAAACCGACCACTTTCGAGGGATTGCGTCTCCGCACTGACCGTCTGACCGAACCTCGACTCCCGACGGAAGACCACGTCCAAATGTCGGAGTTGCTCGCGTTCCAGGGTCGCGCTCGGCACCGTCTCGAGCGCCCACTCGATGTAGCGCACGTTGTTGACGTGCGCGACGAGGTCGAGATCACTCCGTCGAACGCGGAAGTCTTGCCGGAGTTCGGGGGTCTTGGCCGGCGCGAGTTTTCGCCGACTCACGTCGAGCAGCGAGCTCTGCACATTCACCAGTTCGTGTCCGAGGGCGGTGGCCCAGGTGGGCAGCCGCGCCAACGCGCGTTTCTCCAGATCGACCATCACCCACTGGCTCGAGGCCCGGGCCACGGGCCGTCCCTGTTCGTCCACGACCTCCCAGTCTCGGCTCGCGGTCACGCGATCGAAGCCGGTGGGCCAGGTTCGAACACAGAGCGAAGCGCCGGTGCGCGGGTACGAATCGACCTCGAGCCCAAGTCGGTGCAGCACCCAGGCCAGCTTCTCCTCCGCCAGACGCGCCATCGAGACGCCGAGCTTTGTGGCGTGTTGATCCGCTGCTTCTTGCAGGAACTGGCAGAGCGCTCTTATCGACAAGCGCTCCGAAGCGTCGACCTCGTAGGAATACAAGAGGAACGACACCTCGTGAACGCGGGACACGGGGCATGGGTATGCGCTCGCCGGGTTCCGGTCAACGAGCGTCATGCCCCCGAGCTGGACCGGAGATCTCCTTGACTTCGTGAACGATGCGCATGACGCCAGGGGACCGGTGCTCGATCTGTCGACCCTGAACCGCGAACAGACCGAAGCGGTGCTCCACACCGAAGGTCCGATGCTCGTCCTGGCCGGCGCCGGTAGCGGCAAGACCCGCGTCATCACTTTTCGTCTCGCGAACCTCATCCGGCACGGCGTCTCACCGACCAACATCCTCTGCGTCACGTTCACCAACAAGGCGGCCTTCGAGATGCGCACCAGGGCGCGCGATCTGGTGGGCCGCACGCTCAAGGGCGCGACGATGTCGACCTTCCATGCGCTCGGCGCAAGGATCCTGCGTGACATGCCCGAGAAGGTGGGGCTTCGTCCCGGCTTCACCATCTCCGACGGGGCCGAGCAGATCGGCACGGTCCGGCGGATCATCCGCGACCTGTCGATCTACGACCGCCGCTTCGACGCTGAGCGAGTCATGAGCCTCATCTCCAAGGCCAAGAACGCCGGATGGGCCCCTGAGGTGCTGCGCGAGAGAGGTGGCTTCGGCACCTCCGACGACGCGGATGAGGACTACATCATCTGCGCCATCGAATCCTACGAGCGTTACCAAGAGAGCTTGCGCATTCAGAACGTCATCGACTTCGACGACCTCCTGCTGCTCACGCAGCGTTTGCTCGAGACCGACGGCGAAGTGAGAGAGCGGCTTCAAGCCCGATGGCACTACCTCATGATCGATGAGTACCAAGACACCAACGGGGCTCAGTTCTCGCTGATGGAGATCCTCGCCGGTGAGCGCCGCAACCTCTGCGTCGTGGGCGACGACGACCAGTCCATCTACGGCTGGCGCGGCGCCGACCTAGGCAACATCCTCCGGTTTCACCACGACTTCTCCGGTGCCAAGATCGTGAAGCTCGAGACCAACTACCGTTCCACCGGTTGCATCCTCCAGCTCGCCAACGCGGTCATCCACGAGAACAAGGGTCGCCACGAGAAGACCATGCGAGCGCATGCCGGGCCGGGCGACCCCGTGCGGCTGGTATCGGTGGAAGACGAGGACGCGGAAGCAGAGCTCGTGGCGCGAGAGGTCTTCGGCCTCGAATCCAAGAACGTCCCCCCGAAGGAGATCGCGGTGCTATTTCGGTCGAACGTCCAGTCGCGCGCGCTCGAGCTGGCGTTCCGCACCATGGGCATCAAGTATCGGGTCTCGGGTGGTCAGGATCTCTTCGACAAGAAGGAGGTGAAAGACTTCACCGCCTATCTTCGGCTGCTCGACAATCCGGACGACGAGCAGTCCCTTCGCCGCATCATCAACTTTCCCGCGCGCGGCATCGGGGCGACCACCGTCGATCGCGCGGAGGCCTTCGCCCAAGCCCACAAGCTCTCGCTCTACGAGGCCCTCCACCGGATCGACGAGGTCGAGGGCGTCGCGGCCAAAGCCCAAGACGCGGTGATGTTGTTCGTGGCCATGATCGACGAGCTTCGAAAAGGCGCGTCGCGTCGCAAAGTGAGCACGACCGCCCGAAAGCTGCTCGAAGACACCAAGCTGCTCGAGGTCCTTCACGAGTCGAGCGACAATCCGCAGAGCGCGAGCCGTCGCGTCGACAACGTCAAGGAGCTGGTCCGTCAGATCGAACGCTACGAGGCTCGCGTCCGAAGGAAGCGCGAGAAGGCCGAAGGGCCCACCGCCGCCGATGCCGAGGGCCTCGAAGCGGAGGAGCTCTTCGCCGACTTCGAGACCGAGGCCACGCTCTCGGGCTTCTTGTCCGAGATGGCGCTCGGCACCCGCGAAGATGGTACCTCGAAGGAAGACCGCGACGACCAAGTGGTGCTCTCGACGATTCACGCATCCAAGGGCCTCGAGTGGTCGCACGTCTTTCTCGTGGGCTGTGAGGAGGAGTTCTTGCCTCACAAGAAGAACATCGACGTGGGGAGCGAGGTCGAAGAGGAGCGCCGCCTCATGTACGTGGCGATCACCCGAGCGCGCTCCGAGCTCACCTTGAGTTGGGCTCGAAACCGCACCAAGTACGGACAGATCGTCCCGCGTGCGCGTTCGCGTTTCCTCGACAAGCTGCCCGAGGACGCGGTGTCGGTCTTCGAGGACGGGGTCGCGGTGGCGCGCACCGACGAGGAGCGTGATGCCATCGCGCGGCAGTACATGGCGGACATCCGCAGCAAGTTGGGCCTGGCGTGAACCCAGAGATCGGTCGCTACCTCGAGGGTCGACTCCTCGTGACGCAGAACTTGATCAAGACGGTGTACGACTACGCGCTGGGGCAGGGGAAGGACGTGGTTGCAGAGGTCCAAGGGCGGGAGCTCGTCTTTCACGCCGACGAGCCGAATGGGCCAGGATTTCTGCGCGTCCTGCCGGCGGAACTCTGGCTCACGCTTTCTTTTCCGCGCGGGGGAGAGATCCCGGATCCGCTGAAGCGGCTGAAAGGGCCGAGGGGCGCGCGTCTACATACGCTGGTGCGCGATAGCTCGGAGCTCGACCTCTATCTTCGTCGGATGATCGACGCCGCATATGCCCAGGAGGGTTGAGCGGTCTTTCGCCGTGCTGGAGACTCGGCCGATGCTTCGGCTCGTCTCGATCGTTCGCCGGCGCGAGCGCGCTCAGTCGGCGGGCTGAAAGCCGTCGACCATCAGTCGGGGAGGGCGGTTCCGCTCGAGCATCCCCTCCACCACGTACTCTTTGCCGAGCTCGAAGGGGTAGCACGCGATCTCGTTCAGCGGACCGCGGCAGCGGATGGCTTTGTAGTCGTGTGATCCGCCGAGGATCATCGGCCAGTCCTGGGGGGGCTCGTCGGTCGCGGTGGAGGTCGTCGTGGTCTCCACCGGCGGAAGGCCGAGATCAACGACGTAGGGGCCATTACAGAACTGGCAGTCTTTGCAGTAGGTCTTCCAGTCTTCTGGCGACTCACCCACGCGACAGCGCGCGCCCGAGCGCAGCTTCGCCTTCATGCGCACCCGCTTCCCGAGGTAGTGATCGAGGTTCGCGATGACCTCTTCCGCGGGGATCGGTTTGTCCTTACAAGCGCTCAGCGTGAGCATGCCCAAAAGGGCCAGTCCCAGGGCTCCACGAATCATGGCGTTGCCTCCTCCGCGCCGAAGGTCACTCGGCCGAAGCGTTCGATGTTGTGAAAGTCACCCACGCGCGGCGGGGACCACGCGGTGTACTCGCCGCGAAGCTCTCCGTCCACGCGGTGTTTCTCGATCCTGAAGGCGTTCATCCGCCACTCATCGCCCGCCTTCGGCGGTGCGTCGACGAAGCGAAGGCTCTTCCACGGCACGACCCACTCGCTCACCCATCCACGATCCTGGTCGTCGTGGTTGTTGAGGGTGCCATCGAGCTGGGTGCCGACCACCTGAGCCGCGTCGAAGGTCTTATCCATGCCCTGACGCCGGCCGGTGAAGGAAGCGTCGAAGATGATGCCCTTCGGGGAGGCTTGTAGCTCGACGTAGGGCCCGGTGTCGGGCGCGCGGACCTTCGGCATCAAGAAGAGCTCGACGGTCTCATGGTCGTAAATGGGATCGTCGCGCTTCTCATAGGGACAGGAGATGTCCGCGTCGACCGACTCGAAGGCGACGTACAGGTTCTCGTCATCGTAGAGGAGCCTGAGCTTCGTGGGAAAACGCGTTTCGATCCCTCGGCCCATCGTGTCCGAGAACGTCAGGACCGGCGCTTTGTCCCAGGCTGGTTCATCCAGAATGCCGTCGGGCTTCGGCGGTTCCCGGGTGCGAGAGATCTGGGTGCTCGGCAGGTCATCGGCGGCGCCCCCCCCACTCAGTAGGAGGCGACCGGCTCGAATCCGATCTTGGCCGTCGCTCTTTCCCGGGGTGGTCTCGACGGTGAGACGCTGATCTTGGGCCGAGAGGCCCACAAAGAGCTCGATGCTCGAACCCTGCACGTCCTTCGGGATCCGGACCTTGTGGGGATCGGCCCAGATCTCTCCCTTCTGCCAGCGACTGGTGGGGACTCGTCCGAGGACGGGAGGGTGATCGCCGGAGAGCGCTTCTGCCCCCGAGGCGCTCCGTCCATCGACGAACACCTGGTACTCGCCGCGGAACGCATGCTCGACCTCGAAGTAGTGACGAAGCTCCACCGCATCTCCGGGTCGGTAGGGACCGGCCGGCTGGGCGTCGAAGCCGAGGTAGCGGGCCGAGCCCGAGCCCTCTCGCTCGAGCAAGCGAGCGTTTGACGGCTGCGTGGGTCTTGGGGCCACCGACAGCCGAAGGGTGGCGACGGTCGGGTCTTTGGAAGCATCACCCGCGCCCTTCGTGCAGCCCGCTGCGAGCACCAGGATGACTCCATAGTATGGGGGCCTCATGCGGCGAGGGGGATACCACAGATCTGATCGGTCGTCCGGCTGACGACATGTGGGTAACCATCTCCCATGATGCCCCCGTGCTCGAGGACCAAATCGGCCGTTACTTCGCTGACGATCGACCCCGAATGAGTAGCAGTCCAACGGACATCAGCGACTCGCTCAGCCAATTCCCGACTCCTCTTGCACCCGCGGGACTTGGTACGGATGGTGCTCCACGTCACCAGGGCCCGTCCCGTTTGCTGACGGTGCTCGAGGTAAGTGCTTGAGGACCATGAGAGATTGGACACCACCCCGCAGCGAGCCCTCGAGGGGTTATGACAGGGTAAACGAAGGCAGTCCGAGGGTTGCCCGAGATCCGGATTTCGGTCCGGGTCGGTCAACACGCGAGTTGACACATTTCATCCAGAAGCGCACCAAAACGCACCCCAATCCGTTCGTCCCCTTAGAGGGGGACAACCGCAAGGCACATAACGCGCCGGCGGGGGATGAGGCCGAGACGATGACGAAGATCAGTGGAGGACACCGAATGAACACTGCGAAGGCCGCCTGGCGAAGCCTCGCGACCGCGACCGCTGGGGCGATGCTCCTGACGGCCGTTGGTTGCTTGGGACGGAACGACGACATCAACCGGGTGCAGCCTGGTTACGTGACGAAGGCGATCTTCGAGCAGGACAGCGAGTGGTACTACAACCGTACCCTCGTCAAGTCCGACGTCACGAACGCCATCGCCTGGGAAGGCATGAGCGTCTCGATGGGTCTCGAGCGCATCAAGTGGCGCGTCGAAGAGAACCACCTCTTCGCGTACCGCGCGCACGAAGCGCTGCCCGGCTCCGAGTTCGAGAACTACGAAGGCACCATCGGCTTCGAAGGATCGGCCATCGGCGTCTGGCCGATCACGAGTCACTTCGACATCCGTCGTGGCTACGAGGCATTGTCGGGTCAGGAGACGAACATCATCGATGAGAACACCGAAGATCGTCCCTGGCACGAGCGCGACTACATGCGCGTCGACTGGTCGGAGAACCTGATCGAAAAGAGCGATTGGGCCGGCTCCAGCCCCGGATGGATCGTCAACGCGATCTCCACCGGCAAGCAGTGGACCAATCTGCAGACCAAGCCGACCGACCCCTTTGCGGCGCGCTTCTCCAGCGACTACATCGAGGTCACCGAGCAGGCCTTCTTGGCCATGGACATCTACACCTGCGCCGAGTTCACTGGCTTCGCGTCTTCGGGCTATCAGAACTGCGGATACGGCGAGGCCATGTTGCGCCACTCCTTCAAGCGCATCGCCGAGGAGTCCGACTTCATTCCCCGCGAGTTCCCCGACTCCGTCGTTCGCACTGGTCCGGACGGCGAAGAGATCACCGACCCGGTCACGGGCGAGGTCCTCCGCGAGCCGGTCTTCGACCGCTTCGGCTACTTCCGCTCCGAGCGGCTCACCTACGACCGCGGCTACGGCACCACCGAGAGCGGCCGCCTCTACCGCGCGCAGCTCTTCAACATCTGGGAGCGTCACACGGACGACGCCGGGCGCGTTCTCCCCGAGGCCCAGCGCACGCCGAAACCCATCATCTACTACACCAACTACGACTACCCCGAGCGCTGGCGCCAGGCCGCCAACGCGGTCGCGGCGGACTACAACCAGGTCTACACCGAGATGGTCGCCGACCTTCAGGGCATCAGCGTGGATCAGTTCCGAGCCAAGTACGGCGCGGACTTCAAGATGTACGACATCCGTCAGAACGACTGCAACGTGGCGAACGTTCGCTCCTTCGTCTCGAGCAATCCGGACCTCCTCTTCGCGGTCGAGCGCGCGGTCTGCAACAACGGCACCGCTTGCCCCGCGGATCCGCTGACCATGGTCGGCGTGGGTAACCTCGCGGAGGTCTGCACCTCCCTCGAGGCCGCCACCGTGCGCGAAGACGGCACCTCCGAGTTCGAGTGGCAGCGCCTCGGCGACGTTCGCTACAGCTTCGTCGCGTACCTGCCCACCGCACAGATGTCGCCTTGGGGCGGCTACGGTCCCAACCACCCCGATCCCCTCACCGGCGAGATCATCTCCGCCACCGCTTGGATCCGTGGCTTCTACTACGAGATGGGGGCCGCCAACGTCCTCGACGTGCTCGACCTCATGAACGACAAGAAGACGATCGACGAGATCGTCCACGGTCAGGACATCCGCCGCCAGATCACCGAGTCCCAGAAGCGCGCCGCCACAATGCGGTCGCAGAAGGCCAGCCCCGAGCTGGTCCAGCGCATCTCGAACCGCATGGGTGAGCTCGGCCAGACCAAGGACGACCTCCTCCGCGAGGTCGACCCGAACTGGCAGATGAACCGCATGAAGCGGATCAACGGCACGCGTCCCGAGCAGGAGCACCTCAAGAGCCAGGAGTTCGAGAAGCTCTTCGCCGGTCCGAGCTGGGGTCAGGACAACAACGCGCTCCCCGAGCAGTTCAAGAACGACGTCGAGTACATGGCCACCATGGAAGGCCGCGTCCAGATGGGCAACCCGATGTCCCCCCGCCGCATGGACGCGCTTCGCAAGCTCTCCAGCGCCGGCTACTGCTTCCTGCAGCAGGACGTCGACCCCTACTACGAGAGCCTCGCGGAGTTCGTGAAGGACATGCCGCGTGACGAGGCCTACAACTTCATCGTCGACGGCATGATCCGGCACGTCATGGCGCACGAGCTCGGCCACAACGTCGGTCTTCGCCACAACTTCGAGAGCTCCTACGACTCGCTGAACTACTACCCCGAGTTCTGGCGGTACTTCTCCTCGGGCGATGAGGAGAAGAAGGCGAACCACTGGGACGTTCGTCGGGTGTCGTCGGTCATGGAGTACGCGCCCAGCAAGGGCCGCATCTTCGCCGACCACCTCGGCCCCTACGATGTTGCTGCCATTCGCTTCGGCTACGCCAACCAGGTTCACGTCTTTGGCGACGCGAGCATCCAGGGCGGTCGCGACCTGTACCGCTGGCGCATGCTGAACGACTACACCAAGCTGCCCGAGCACCTCTGCCCCGGCTGCTCGGCCGAGGAGCAGACCAACAAGATCCTCGACCGCCGCTGGGTGAGCTTCGATCCGCAGAACCCGCCGGCGAACGAAGTCCCTTATGCGTTCTGCTCCGATGAGTACGCGTACGGTACGCCCACCCCGTTCTGCCAGACCGGCGACTTCGGCTCGAACGTCCGCGAGATCTTCGCGGACATGTACGTGAGCTGGTCCGGGTACTTCCCGTTCAACAACTTCGCCCGCGAGCGCCTCTCGCCCGCGGCGTGGTCACCAACCAACGCGCTCATCCCGGCCATTCGCGCCATGGGCTACACGACCCGCGTGGGCCAGTGGCTGTACTACTACAGCGCCCTCGACAACTCCTTCCTCGAGACCGACCTCGGGCAGGACATGGTCACCACCATCGCGCAGGGCCTGAACATGGCCGCCGAGGTCATCAGCACGCCGGAGCCCATCCGCTTCTGCCTGAACCAGGGCGTGTTCATGCCGTACTTCTTCTTCAACGGCTGCGATCAGTATGCGCCGCTGAACAGCGCGTACGCGACCGACGCCGAGATGATCCAGGTGCCCCTGGGTGATGGGCGCCCGGTCTCTCTCGGGCTCAGCGACGATTTCGTCGACTGGCAGTGGAACTTCATCGGTTCGTACTTCGACAAGGAGAACGTCCTTTTGTACCTGGGCCTGTTCCGGCCCACGTTCTTCCGCTTCAACTACGAGCTCGACGTTCGAACCTACTACCTGAGCCTCTTCCGGCTGTTCGAACCGGAGCTTCGGAAGTTCTACGAGAACATCATCACCACCAACACGAACCTCCTCTACTTCTCCGACATCGTCGGGGTAGCAGAGAGCGTCGGTTCGTACTGGTGCCGCGACGAGAACGACCCGACCATCGCCGCGCTCGGTCACTACGAGCCACGCCGTTTGATCGACCCCGAGCTCGGCACTTCGCTGCCGGGCCCGACCAGCAACTGCGTGAACCCGGCCCCGATTTACCCGCAGATCCTGTCGAACCTGCCCTTCTCGGCGATGTTCTACGCCCACGCGCTCTTCTCGAACCCGTTCGACACCGAGCTCGACATGGGCAAGTCGCTGAAGGTCTTCGTGCTCGGCTCGGACGACGAGCCCGTGGACTGGCGTGCACTCCCGGCCGCGGAGATCTGCTCCGTGACCGACCGTTGGACGGGGCTCGAGTACCGGGCCATCCGTCAGCCGGGTGAAATCGCTCACCTCGGCTGCATGCTGATCGAGAAGGCCCAAGAGGCTCAGACCCTCTGGGAGCAGCAGCAGGACAGCGACTTCCTCCACCGAGTGTGGCGCGAGTGGTTCGAGAAACTCGAATACAGCCGCGACCTAAGCCGCGTCTTCGACCGCTGAGATTGATGCGAGAGCAGATGAGGAGAATGACGATTATGAATACCAAGATTGCATCAGCACTCGTACTCGGCGGCTTGCTCGCTTCGGCTTGCGGTGACGTGAAGACGATCGACCGCACTCAGCCGAACGCGATTCACAAGTCGCAGTTCGCAGGACTTTGGCATTACCGAGCGACCATCATCGACTCGGAGCCCGGCGGCGACTTCGCCGTCGACGGCTACGCCTCCGGTCTGGACAAGCTCCGATGGGACATCACCGAGGACATGCTCGTCGGCTACCGAAGCTACGAGTTCGTGCCCTACGGTGAGGGCCTGGACGACGCCGGCCGGGACTTCTTCGGTTCCCCGGTGGTGGCCTACGCCATCGAGAGCCACTTCGACATTCAGCGCGACTACAACGCCGCCACGGGCGTGCAGTCGAACGTGATCGTCGAGAACACCACGGACCGCCCCTGGCACGAGCGCGCGTACATGCGCGTCGACTGGTCGCAGAACATGGTCGGTACGCCGGCTCGGTTCTGGACCGGCTGGGTGAACTACCCAGAGGCCTACTTCAGCGGTACCGCGCTCGCGAGCCACTACATCCGTGACCACGAAGAGACCAACATCGACCGTCCGGTCTTTACCGAGGACTACTTCGACGTCACGAACCGCTACAACATCGATCCGGATCCTTACTACTGCTACGTCATGCTGGTCTTCAACGGCGTGCCGAGCTGCGGTGGTCAGCGCGTCAAGGTTCGCGTGGCCTTCAAGAAGATCGACCCCACGGACGACTACCAGTCCATGATCTACCCGGATAGCCTCGAGATCCGGGACGACACCGGCAACGCGCTGGTCATCAACTTCGATGGACGCATCTGTGATGCGGAGCGGGACCCGTCGGACTGCCGCGTGGCCACCGTCCCTTACTGGGAGGCCTTCGGCAACATCCGCACCATGCGCACCGCGTTCGACCGCGAGCGCTTCCTCACCCGGACCGGTCGTATCTACCTCGCCGGTCGATTCGACCTCTGGCAGGACAGCTACAACGACGCCACTGGCGCGCTCATCCCGTTCGCGGACCGCGCCCCTCGGCCCATCGTCTACCACCTCAACGCGGACTTCCCGGATCAAGAGTCCGAGAACGACGTGGGTATGGTCGCCGCCGCCAATCGCATGGCGGAAGAGTGGAGCAATCCCTTCGACGAGACCGTCGCCTACCTCCAGGGCATGATCACCGCGGACGGCCGCGGCGACATCGGCGCCCTTCGCGCCAAGTACGGCCAAGACTTCCGCATGTTCCAGAGCAAGCGGAACAGCTGCAGCGTCGTGGGCGTACGCCAGTACGTGCTGAGCCGTCCCGAGGCTGAGCGCGAGGCCTACGAGCAGATCGTGACCCGCGTGGGTGGTGGATTGAACCGTCTCGCCCGCGGAAACATCCGCGAGGTCTGCGCGGCCATTCAGTTCCACGAGATCAACAACCTCGGCTACACCATGGATCCCAAGAAGGTGGATGAGGAGCAGGGCAAGCTGCTCGCGTTCCAGTGGGAGCGTCAGGGCGACACCCGCTACAACTTCCAGAACTACGTCGAGCAGTTCCAGCCGCAGGGCCCCTGGGGCGTGGTTGTGCCCAGCCGCGACCCGGAGACCGGCGAGCTCATCGGAACCACCGCGAACATCTTCGGTGGCGCCAATGACAGCATCGCGTACCGCGAGGTCGATCGCATTCAGTGGCTGAACGGCGAGCTCGACGACAACGAGCTTCTCCGTGGCTCGGTCACGCGCGAGGTCGTCTCGTCTCGTCGACCCACCGGCCGTGCCACCAACGGCATGCACAAGGACGTCCGTCAGGCGCTCAACGCCAACGACTCCGACCTCGTGAAGAAGGCCGGCGCGCTGCTCTTCCGCGAGACCCCCATCAACGAGGAAGGCGACCGTTTCCAGCGCCTCTTTGGCGGTACCGACATCGAGCGCGAGCTGCTCGTGACCGACGAGATCCTGCGAGGATTCGCTGGCCCTCTCGCCTACCAGCCGAGCACCGGGGCTCCCGCGCCGCGTGAGCTCGTGGGCCTCCTCGACCAGAACGTCTTCCCAGGCAATGTCTCCGAAGACGCCATGGCCAAGGCCTCACCCGTCAACTGGGGCTCGACCCTCGACGACAACGAGTATTTCGCCGCCTTCAAGAAGATGGCCGGCGAAGGTGTCGAGTTCGCCGACTTCTTCGACCTGACCACCTCTGGTCTGGCCGAGGAGTTCCGAGGCAAGCCGCGGGACGAGACGTTCCAGTGGCTGCGCACTCGCCTCTACACCACGGTCAACGGCCACGAGGTCGGTCACGCCATCGGTCTCGAGCACAACTTCGGCGCGTCCATGGACGCCATGAACTACAAGCCGGACTTCTGGGCGCAGTACTGGAACAACAAGCAGAGCCCGAACAACAAGCACCGGGGCGAAGAGTTCAAGTACGCCTCCATCATGGACTACGGCTTCAACGTCGCCACCGAGTTCCTCCACGGTGTGGGCGAGTACGATAAAGCGGCCATCCGTTTCATGTACGGCGAGCTCGTGGACGTCTGGAACCCGGAGAAGGTCGTGATTCCAGATCCCCGCAAGTATGGCAGCTTCGCACGTCGCTGCGGTCACGACACCGCCGGCTGGAGCCTCAGCTCCATCGGCTTCTGGCTCGACTACAAGTCGCTCCCGAACCTCGTGGGCACCACCCCCGAGTACGACGAGAACGGCGAGAGGGTGGAGAGCCAGGTCGAGCGGTACTACCGAGATCTGGTGGGACGCATCGAGGCGAACGCCGCCGCGAACAGCTCTATCTCCGACTGCTACCTGCTGATCGCAGACCTCACGCAGCTCATCGCTCAGATCGACGATCTTCCGGCCAAGCCGGAGAGCATCCATGGCGCACGAATGATCGCGCCCATGGAAGAGCTGATCAACCAGCAGCGCAGCATCATCCTCAACACCCCCGAGTGGGACGACGCCGCGACGAACGAGGACGAGTCGAAGAACGGCAAGGATGACGACGGCGATGGCATCGCCGATGACTCCGGTTTCGGCTGTGAAGACGAGCCCTGGCTCGACGGCAATGGCGTCCAGCTCACGGACATCGAGGGCGTGCCGCTTCGTCGTCGCAAGGCCAACACCTGCTACGAAGAGGTCTTCCACCGAGTTCCCTACGAGTTCTGCCCGGACGAGTACGCCGGCTACAACCCGGGTTGCCAGCCCTGGGACCACGGCGCGGACTTCGAAGAGCAGATCGACTACATCGTCAACCGGTACGAGGGTAACTATTACTTCGACTACTTCCGCCGCGACCGCGTGAACTACGGCAACCCGCGCAGCCACATGGCTCGCCTGGAGTCCCGCACGTTCTTCCACATGGTCAACGCGTTCAGGTACTACCTGTTCTACCGCCGCTCGGCGCTCGCCGACACCCCGGTGGTCCAGAAGTGGCTGAATGCTGCCTTCAAGGGAGTCAACTTCCTCGAGCGCATCATCCAGGCGCCAGAGCCGGGTCGGTACTGCTTGAACACCGCCACGAACATCTACGTGGAGGAGGGCAAGAACACGCTGCCCAGCTGTGACAGCCCCATTGATCTCGGGCTCGGTATGGAGGGCGGCAAGTACTACAACACCGCTTGGACGAACGAGTACTACTACAAGCCGAACCGCATCGGCATGTTCTACGACAAGCTCGCGGCGATCCGTCAGATGACCACCTCATCGGGCCGATTCATCCGCGACTTCTCGGACTTGTTTGACCGACGAGCCTTCTCGCTCGGGTACCTCCGCGCTTGGGAAGATCCGATCATCCAGCGCTTCTCCGGCCTCATCCGTGGTGACCACGATGGCTACCGTTCGGCGATCTTGCGTGATCCCGACACGAACGAGCCCTACGTGCGCTACATGCCCTTCTTTGATGAGGAGGACGCCGAGACCGGAGCTTCGGTTCAGCTCAGCCTGAACACCGCCCCGAAGATCGAGCCGGCTTGGTCGTGGACGCTACAGTATTACGCGTTGGCCTACGCCATCTCGAACTTCTCTTCGATCAACGACTCTTCACCGGAGTTCTACCGGTTCACGAAGATCTCGATCCCGGGTACCCCGGAAGACGTGATCTACCCGGCGTCGATGCCGCTGGTTGAGTTCACGGATCCCGAGACCCGGCTTCGATATCGCGCGCCGGACATCGAGGCGAAGGGCCGTCAGACGCTCTTCCCGATCACCCCGCGCGTGAACCGACCGAACCGCTGGGGCATTGGTGCGGACCTCCTTCGCGAGGCCAACCGCGTCCTGACCGAGGAGTATCAGCCCAACGAGGTGGCCTGTCGGGCCGCCAACGACCCACGCTCGACTGCGTGCCAGGCGTTCAACGCCGCGCACCAGAGCTTGCGCGAGACGGTGGGCTTCATCGACATCATGCGGCGCTTCAACCGACGCGCCGAGATGCCTCGCTAGTTCGAGAAAGACCGATGCGCGGCAGCGTCGCTGCGCATCGGTCGCTTCTATCTCCCCTTTCTCTTCGCGTCTTCCTCGAGTGCGGCGGCCCCCCGGGGACCACGCCTCACCAAGCGACGACTCGGCCCCACAGTTCGATCAGCACGCGTCCGGCGTCTCGCTCGGCGTTGGATTCGATGATGATCGCGGCGCTGCTGAACGTCTCGGTAGGCCGATAGTAGATCTCGAGCTCCAGCGTCTCCCCCGGCTCCATGTAGAGCGGGAACTCCGTAGCGTCCGTGAGGATCTCGTAGGAGAAGGCGCCGGTTCTAAAGAAACTGCCGCCGTTCGGGTTCGCGGTCATCACCATCCGGTTGATCGTGATCCGCTGCAGGCCGATGGAGCGCAGCTTGAAGCGCCTCACCACGAGGTCCTTCGAGCCCGCTCGCGCGGCCATGAAGAGCGAGTTGGATTCGATCCAGAGATCACGCTGCAGGGGCCCGCTCGCGGCCTGAACCTCGGGGCGCGAGGCATAGAACTCGCTCTTGGGCTTCGACCAGACCGCGTTGGGCGTCCGAGCGATGAAGGTGATGAGGGTCGATCGGGAGAGGGCGATCGGACCGTCGTAGGGCCGAGCGGCCTCATTGCTCGGGTCGGTGCCGTCGAGCGTGTAGTAGATCTTCGAGCCGTCATCGGTCGCGCTGAGCACGATCTCGGTGTTCTTGCCGAATTCGGAGGAGGGTGGTTCGGCCCAGACCTCGATGGGGCTCTCGTTCAGGACGAGTTCAGAGTCCGGGACGTCGAGCGGGCCGCCGCAAGCGGTCACCACGAAGGTGAGGAACACGCTCTTGGTGCCCGTTCTGGCGAACAACTCGGACTCCTCTCGGAGGCGCCTTCGACATCCTCACCACGAGCGCCGTGACAAGGAGGCGAAAATAGCCCCAATGAAATATTTATATGTGGGGACCTGCCAAAAGAAAATGTAAGGGCCCTCAAAATAATTCCTGGCCCGCCGATTTCTCGAGCTGACGCGTGTGTGTGAAAGGGGCGAAGGTGGGTGCATGCAGGCGCCGCGCGAAATCCTCGAAAGCGCACTCGAGCGGCGCCGGCTCGATCCGCGCAGCCGCCGCGACGCGTATCGGCTCCTCAATGGACGTGGTGACGGTGCGCCGCCCGGGCTCACGCTCGACCGCTACGGCGACTGGCTGGTCCTGTCCTCGCGGACGGCGCTGCCCGAGCTGCGTGCGTGGGGTGAGGCCGGGCTGGCTGCCACCGGTGGGGCTGGCGTCGTTCTCAAGCTGCGAGAGCGAAGAGCCGGCTCGGGTTCGAGCGAGGTCCTGCTGGGCCCAAGCCTGAATGGCCCGGTGCGGGTTCGAGAGGAAGATGCGGTGTTTCTCTGCGATCTCGATGGCTCACTCGGCACCGGGCTGTTTCTCGATCAGGCCGAGACGAGACGGTTCATCCGGCCGGGTTGTGCGGATCGTGAGGTCCTCAACCTATTTGCTCACACGTGCTCCTTCTCGGTCCACGCAGCTCTGGCGGGTGCTCGTCGGGTGACGAGCGTAGACATCTCCAAACGTGCGCTCGCGCGGGGACGGGAGAACATGAGCGAGAGCGGGCTGGACCCCAACCAGCACCGCTGGTTCGCGGACGACGTGCCTGAACACCTCGCGCGGGCGGCCCGCCGGGGGCTGAGCTACGATCTGGTTGTTCTGGATCCGCCCACCTTCGGGCGAGGCCGCAAGGGGAAGGTGCTGGCGCTCGGGCGTGATCTCGAGGCGCTGGTCGGACTCTCCGCGAGGCTGGTGGCGCCGGGCGGACGACTCCTGGTCGCGTTTCACGGGGCGGGCCTCGAGGAGGAGCGAGCCCTCGAGGCCGCTTCGGCGGGAGCCGATGGCCGCGTGGTCACGCTCGCCCACCGCTTCGGTCTTCCAGACTGGGATCACCCCTCCGTGTCCGAGCCGGACGAAGAGGACCGCGGGGACTACCTCAGTACTCTTGTGCTCAATGTCGGTTGAGCGTACCCATGAAGGGGCATGAGTCAGGGCACGCCGGAACACCAGGTGGTCGCGCTGCTCCAGCGTGGAGACCTGCGTGGGGCGCATCAGCTTCTCCTCTCGCTCCAGCAACAGCGCCCCGATGACGCCGCTTTGCGTGCGCGGACGCAACAGGTCGAGGCGCTCATCCAGCAGCGGCTGCAGAGCGGGCTTCCCGTCGGCCCCTCGGCCGCGCCCGCGCCGGCCCCCGCTCAGAGCGGGTACGCTCCTGCCGAGCAGCCCTACGATGCGCAAACGCTCGCGGCCCTTCAGGCTCAAGTGCTCGCCGAGCCGGTGCGCTACGCCTACGCCTATCTTCAGGCCGGTCGCCTCGGGGAGTCGCTTCAGCTCCTGCGGATCGCGCTTGGGCGCGAGCCAGGCAATATGCAGGTCCGGGATCTCGCGCTCTACGTTGCGCGTCAGATTCAGCAACAGCAAGCTCAGGCTGCGGCACCTCCGCCGCAGTACGGCGCGTTTCCGCAGCCTCAGTACGGCGCGCCTGCGCAGCCTCAGTACGCGCCGCCTGCGCAGCCTCAGTACGCGCCGCCTGCGCAGCCTCAGTACGCGCCGCCTGCGCAGCCTCAGTATTCACCCCCGGCCCCCAAGGGGCCTTCCGCTGCTCCCGCCGGTGCTGGTGCGCGGTTTCCGCAGGATGCGATCACCCATCGCACCGGCGAGATGCCCGCCTTCTTGGTCGACGACAATCCGGCCTTGGCCGCCGCGGCCGCGCTCCCCCCGCGGAGCCAAGTGCCAAGCCAAGTGCCACGCACCCCGCCCCAGGCCCCGCCCCCGGCGCCTGCGCCGCGGTATCCGCTCGATGCGCGGGCGAGCGAGAGCATGGAGATGTCTTTGGACGAACTCGCCATGCCGCCTCGTCCTTCGTACTCACCCGAACCTCCGCGCGCTTCGGTACCACCTTCGGCCCCGGGTTCTTTCCCGCCGCCGGGCCCTGCGTCCGTGCCTCCCTCGGCGCCGGGCTCTTTCCCGCCCCTCGCCCACGGTTCCATGCCGCCTCCAGCGCGGTCCTCGGTTTCGGCGCTTTCGGGATACGCGCCTTCGATCTCGGTGCCCGCAGACGAACCTAGACCCGATCCCAACGAGGTGGTGCGGACGGCTCGTGAGATCGTGAAGGCCGCGGCACTCTCTGAGCTTCAGCAGGCCCGAGTCTCTGCGCCGAGCGCACCGGCGGCGGCGAAGGGGCCGGAACTCGCCATCGACATCGATGAGCCCTTCGAGGCGGTCCCGGTCGACTTCGACGAGGCGCCAGAGCCCGACGACGAGCCGGCGCCCGAGCTGGGTGAATGGCCCGGACCTCAGTGGGTCGACCGCTCGCTGCCGTCGGCGCCGAACCCCCTCTTGCGTGCGGGCCGGTCGGAGCCGACGCCCCCGCCGCTCGTGTCCCGGAGCGCGCCTCCCCCTGCTTCGCCCCGTTCGGCCCCGCCGGCCCTGCGGTCGGCGCCCCCGCCCGCGCATCGCTGGGATGCCGACTCCTCCTCACCGGAGCAGGACGCGTTCTCCATCGAGGACGAGCCGATGGAGGCGTGGTCGGCCCCGGCCGCCGCGAGCCCGCCGCCGGAAGACCCGTTGGTCCGTGAAGCTCGCGAACGGGCGGACCGCATGCAGGCCGCCTTCGACCGCTATTCTCGACGCGACTCGGTGCCGACGGCCCCACCGGCCAAATCAGCACTGGAACCGGTGAACTACTCGGAGGGGCTGGGCGCCGATCTGCTCTCGGCGGACGCCGCCGCCACCGAGCTCGCGAGCGCCTCCGAACTGCCCGTGTTCGACGATGCCGGGCCCGCGGAGGACGAGCCTCTCGAACTCGGCGACGACGAGGTGGCCTACGACGAGGTCTATGAGTTCGAGCCCGCCTCGGTTCCCCCGGCTGCGGCCGCGGCCTCGCGTGAAAACCCACCATACGAGCCGCAGATGGCGCTTGCTGATCCCGGGCCGGGGTTCGTATCAGCGCCCCGGAGCGCTCCCATGAGTGAGGAGGCGGTCATGCTCGACGCGTTGCTCGGCCAAATCCGAGCGCGTCGACGAAGCCCGTCGCGTCACCTGCCGAGCCTCTAGGAGAGTCGATTTATGGCCCGGGCTAAGAGCAAACAGAAGCGAATGCGAATGAAGCGTCGGATCAAGCTGACCAAGCAGAAGAAGATCCAGAAGAGCCGCATCGCGGCCGCCAAGAAGAGCACGAAGAAGAAGGCCTGACCCGAGCCCTCCGTCGGGCCTCGGAACTCAGGCGGGCTTGGCCCCCGAACGAGGGCCCGCTCGCCTTCGCCTTCGCCGCCGTCGCGGGCGTTCGCCCTCAGAGCTCTCGGACTCCTCGCCGGACTCTTCGTCCGGTAGGGGCTCCTCGTCTCCGACCTCGTCGGAGCCGTAAGCACGCTCTCGCCAGAAGCGCACGTCCTCGAGATCTCCGTTCTCCGCGAGGGTCTCGATCTCGAACAAGTCGATGGCGTCCTCGAAATACGAGCGGCGTGCCATGACTGCGGGTGCGACTCGGCGTCGTCCTCGTTTTCCGGAGCTTCGAGGCAAACTTCGTTGCACCAAGAAGATCTGGCGGAGTCGCTCGCTCATCTTTCGAGTAACGCCGAGCTTGGTGCAGACCTCCGCCAGGTAGTCGGTGGTGAGTCGAAGATGCTGTGAGGGCTCGCTCTCGGCCTGGATCCCGCGCACCGGGAGGGAGAGAAGTGAGGCCAGCATCACTGTGTCGCTCACGCCCTGTCGTCGAACCAGCCGGTCGAGAGCGGAGAGATAGCTGAAGACGTCGATCTCCGGCGCACCCGGCTCGGACGGCGTCAGGTGCTCGAGCAGCTCCGGAAAGATCACGTCCAGGACGCCACACTCGTGGCCGAGGCGGATCGAACGCTCGGCTTGACCGCCCCGGAGGAGCTTGAAGGTCTCCTCGAGCAGCCTGGGCTTCGAGCAGCGGAAGATCTCTTGGCGATGCCGCTGCATCGACTCCAGCAACACGGGTTCGATGGCGAGCCCCCCCTTGGCGGCCAGCCGTACCGCGCGAATGATTCGAACCGGGTCTTCGCGGAGTCGGATCTCCGGGTCGCCGATCATGCGCAAGGTCCGAGACTCGAGATCCGCGCGTCCACCGACGTGGTCGATGATGCGTCCGGTCTCCACGTCGTAGAAGAGCGCGTTCACCGTGAAGTCACGGCGGAGCGCGTCTTCTTCCTCGGTGCCGAACACGTTGTCCTGTCGGATGAGGAGATCCGAATCGGGTTCGTTCGGAAGGTTCGCTCGGAAAGTGGAGGTCTCGATGATCTTGCCTCCGCGAAAGTACACGTGCGCGAGGCGAAACCGTCTTCCGATGATGCGCGAGTTTCGGAAGACGGAGCGGATCTCCTCGGGGCGGGCGTCCGTGGCCACGTCGAAGTCCTTCGGCGTCATTCCGAGCCGGAGATCTCGGACGCAGCCACCCACGAGGTACGCGCGGAAACCGGCGCGACGCAGGCGTCTCACGACGTCGAGGGCGTCGCGGTCGATGAGGTGAAGCGGGATCTCAGGGTCCACCGGTAGCTTGGGCGGGGGGCCCAGCGGTCGACCATCCCGGCCGCGGTCTCGCCCCCGCCCCTGGTCTCGGCCTCGGCGCTGGTCGCGTCGGCTGCTGTCCCCGCCGCGTCGGCCCTCGGACTCACGCGAGGGCGCTGGACGCGGCCGTTCGACGGGGCCGATGCGGGGAAGGAGCCGGTCCTCGCTGCGTCCGCCGCGCGAGCCCCCATTAACCCCGGACTCGGGGCCGGCCGGGAGTACCGGCGGGGCACCCGAGGGCGCCTGCGCGCGGGCCCCGACTTCGCCCCTCTTTCGTCTACGTCGACTCATACGCCAGTCTCGGAGCGCCCGAACTCTCCGGAGTGTCTCTACGATCCAGTCCATCCGGGGTCGTTTCAGGCAGTCTTTTGGATCTCGTCCGGCCGCTCTTCCGGCGCCGGCCGCACGGAGCGGTTCTCCTTGGGAAGAACGCTGTTGAGCAATGACTCCGCCAACTCGGGCTGTTCGAGGTACGTGTACCCGGCCATCCCGGCCTCGAAGTGCTTCACGAGGTTCGCGCTCTCTTCGAAGGTCATGTGCCCCTCCTGGAGCGCGTCTTCGATGGAGGCGCGGAGGCGCTGCATGAGCGCGCCCGAGTCATAGAGCACGTAGGAGAGCACGTCCTTCACCTTGTCGCCGTTGATCACGTGGCGAACGGTGTAGCCGCGCTCCTTGTCGAACGCGATGTGCACCGCGTTGACGTCACCGAAGAGGTTGTGAAGGTCTCCCAAGACCTCCTGATAGGCCCCCACCAGAAAGACCCCGAGGAAGTACGGCTCGCCCACGCGGTGTGTGTGCAGCTCGAGCGCGTTCTTTACGTCGTGCAGGTCGATGAACTGGTCGACCTTTCCGTCGCTGTCGCAGGTGAGGTCCGCCAGGATACCGAGCTGCGTGGGCTTCTCACGCAAGCGGTGAATCGGCATCACGGGGAACAGGGCGTCGACCGCCCATGAGTCCGGCATGCTCTGAAACACCGAGAAGTTGCAGAAGTAGATGTCCGCGAGTGTCTTCTCCAGGCCCTCGAGATCGTCGGGGACGTAGGAGAGCTCCTTGCAGATCTTCCAGATCTTCGTGGCGCTCGCCCAGAACAACTCCTCGATGCGCGCACGCATGACGAGGTTGATGATGCCGTGTCGGAACAAGGAGAGGGCGTCTTCCTTGAGCTTGAGGCCGTCGTGGTAGGCCTCCTGGTAGTTCTTCTTGGTGATGCCGGCGTAGACCTCCCACATGTCGTGGAGGATCTGAGGCTCTTCCTCTTTGGGCCGCTGCACCTCTTTCTCGGGATCGCGGAAGGAGGCGGCGTTGTGACCGAGGACGTTGAACACCAGCACCGAATGGTGGGCCACCATCGCCCGCCCGGACTCGGTGATGATGGTGGGGTGCGGGATATCGCCGCCGTCCAGAGTGGAGGAGATCTCACCGATGATGTCCGCCGCATACTCCTCGAGCGTGTAGTTCTTGGATGCGTGGAAGTTCGTCTTGGAGCCGTCGTAGTCGACCGCGAGGCCGCCGCCGCAGTCGAGGTACGCGAGCGGGGCGCCCATGCGATAGAGGTCCGCGAAGATGCGGGCGGCCTCGTCGAGCGCCTCCTTGACCGCGCGAATGGCGGTGATCTGCGAGCCGATGTGGAAGTGCAGGCACACCAAGCTGTCGAGCATGCCCTCCGTTCGCAGTCGCTCGACGACGCCCACCATCTCGGCCGCGGTCAAACCGAACTTCGAGCTATCCCCGCCGGACTCGGCCCACCGGCCCGAACCCCGAGCGGAGAGCTTGGCTCGGACGCCGATGCATGGCTTCACGCCGAGGCTCCGAGAGGCGGCGATGATGGTCTCGAGCTCCTGGAAACGATCGACGATGATGAGGGTGGTGATGCCCAGCCGCTGGGCGAGGAGCGCGGTCTCGATGTAGGCGCGGTCTTTGTAGCCGTTGCAGATGATGAGGCCGTGCTTTCGGTGCATCATCGACACCGCGATCAGGAGCTCCGGCTTGCTGCCGACCTCGAGCCCCAGGCCGTGTCGCTTTCCGAACTCGACGAGTTCCTCCACCACGGGACGGTGCTGGTTGACCTTGATGGGCATGGCGGGAACGTACTTGCCCTTGTATTCGAACTGCTCGATGGCCTTGTGGAACGCGGAGCACAGCTCGTGCATTCGCTGCTCGAGGATGTCCGAGAACCGCAGCAGGAGGGGCATCGACAAGCCTCGGCGAACGAGGTCATCGACCACGCGCTTCATGTCGATCCGTCCGCCGTTCTCGCCGAAGGGTGTGACCTCGACGTGTCCCTCTTCGTTCGTCGTAAAGTAGCCGTTGCTCCAACCCGAGATGTTGTAGAGTTCGGCGGAATCCTTGGCGGTCCAAAGCTTCATGGTTGGGCCTTTCTAGCGAACATCCCCCGGATCTGCGAGCTATCTTTGTCGCCAGGTGGACGTTGCCCCAGAGGGGCCTTTTGGGCACCCTCCGGGACGTGGTTGCACCCGTTCGCGATGGGCCGGAGGCCCCGGATGGGGGCCCCTCCCTAGAGCGTCGCGCCTGGTTCCTGCGCGAGCTCAACATCTTGTTCCTGCTGCTCCTCCTCACGGGCGCGGCGGCGTTGCTCCTTTCCCCGCGAAACGACGACGAGCTTCTCGGCTTGCCCGAGTTGGTCGCCGGGGAGCGCGCGCCGAGGAACATCAAGGCGCCTCGCGACTTCGCCATCCTCGATCCGGGCACCACCACCGCGCTCCGGGCGGAAGCGAGTCGCTCCGTGCGGCCCGTGTATGACCTGCAGGTGGGCTACGGCCGGCGCGCCGAGGAGCGAGTGGGCCGCTCGTTTGCGATCCTTCGGGCGGACGAAGGCGAGCCCGACCGCGATCAACTCGAGAGCTTCATGCGGGCACTCGGCCTCTACTTCGACGCCGCCGACCTTCAGATCCTTGGCCGCGCGGGTTTCTCCGAGGCCGTGGGCGATGCAGTGGTCATGGTCGTGCGCGCGCTCTCGGAGCGCCAGGTGGTCTCCGACAAAGAGCTTCTCAAGCTCGAGGCCAAAGACGGCTTTCAACTCCGAGTCCTCCAACCCGATGGCCGCGTCTCGCACGAGGAGAGCGTGCTCGAAGCGAGTGAGCTGCTCGGCATCGACGAGGCCAGGACCGAGGTCGATCAGATCGTGGCCGAGCGTCTCGCGCACTTGAGCGCGGACCAACGCCGCGGCGTCGCGCTGCTCGCGAAAAGGCTTCTTCGCCCCAACATCGATCGTAACGAGGACGAGACCAAACGACGAGCGGCCAGCGCCAGTGAAGCGGTCAAGCCGGTCGTCATCCCGCTCAAGCGCGGCGAGCTGATCCTGAGAGCGAACGAGCAAGTGTCCACGCGGCATCTCCTCATCCTCGACGGCATCGCGCACGAACTCGAAGGCGAGCATCGCTTCGCGTTGCCGGCGGGCAACGCTTTGCTCTTGCTCCTGCTCCTGGTCAGCGCCTACCAGTTCGCGAGACAGACCAAGCTCGTCTATCTCTCCACGCACCGAGACCTCACCTTCGTCGCCACGGTTTGCTTCATCAACCTCGTGTTCCTGTGGAGCGGGTACAAGCTCGCGAACTGGCTCCCCGAGGTCATGGCGCCCCACATCACCGTCGAGACCGCGCGGTATCTCCTGCCGGTCGCGGGACCGGTGTTGCTGCTTCGGTTCGTGCTGGGCTCGCGCGTGGCGATGACCTTCGTGCCGGTCTCCGCCTTGCTCGCAGGATGGATCATGGACCGGAGCCTCGAGCTGACGTTGTATACGCTGGTGGGTGCGCTCGCGGCGGCTGCGGTGTCGCCGGGCTTGCAGCCGCGAAGGCGCCTCTTCTCGGCGGGTCTCTACGCCGGCTTCCTGCAAGCGCTCATCGTGGTCACCTTGTCCTTCTTTGCGCGTGGCTTTGATCTCTACGAAACCGCGACCGGGGCCGGCGCCGCCCTGGGGTCGGGCCTGCTCTCCGTGCTCGGTGTGCTCATCTTCGTCCCCATCGCGGAGGTGCTGTTCGGCTACTCGAGCAAGCTCCGGCTCGAGACGTTGGCCAATCTGAACCATCCCTTGCTGCGTGAGCTCCTGGTTCAGGCGCCGGGCACCTATCACCACTCCATCGTCGTGGGGGCGCTCGCCGAGGCGGGGGCCAACGCGATTGAAGCCGACCCCCTCTTGGCGAAGGTGGGTGGCTACTACCACGACATCGGCAAGCTCAAGGCGCCGCAGCTTCATGCCGAGAACCAGCGAGGTGGAACCGGATCGTTGCCCCCCGAAGCCTCGACCTCGGGCCTGCGGGCGCACGTCGCGGACGGGCTCGAACTCGGCGCTCGAAATCGTCTCGGCGCACAGGTGCTCGAGATCATCGCTCAGCACCACCCGGGCCCCGCACAGCCTCGGCCCACCTCCAAAGAAGCCGGTTTGGTGCTCCTGGCGGACGCGATTGAAGTGGAGGCGTCGAGTGAGATCGCCGCTCGTCCTCTCGATCCCATGACCCTCGGCGCGATCGTCGAGCGAGTGACCCGCGAGCACCTCTCGGCCGGGCATCTCGATGAGTGCCCCCTGACCTTCCACGAAGTCCATCGTTCCACGTCGGTCTTCGTGGAGGTGCTGCACAGCATGCTCGCCCGGCATCGTCGGCCGCCCCCCGCATCCCCGTCGCACATCGAGGATCCGCGCGTCGTGTTCTCCTCGACTCAGCTCGAGGACCCGCCGAACTGATGCCGGTCCTGGTCACGCGACGACGCCGACGCGGGGCGCGCGGCGGCGACCTTCCGCGGATGAAGCGCGCCGTTCAGAAGACCCTCGAGGTCGAGGGGGCGGAGGGCCGCGAGGTCTCGCTCCTGGTCACCGACGACAAAGAGATCCACGAGCTGAACCGAACCTGGAGACAGAAGGACAAGCCGACGGACGTGCTCGCCTTTGCGCTCGATGAAGCCGGAGAGTCCTTTGGTCCCATCGGCGACGTGGTGGTGAGCGTCGAGCGGGCCCGCGCACAGGCGAAGAGCCGTCGGGTCGAGCTCGACCATGAACTCGAGCTGCTCGTCGTGCACGGCACCCTGCATCTGCTCGGCTACGACCACGAAGAGGCCGAAGAGGCGAGGTTGATGCGGCGCAGGACCCGCCAAATACGCCGTATTCTCAGCCGTTTGGAATGAGAACCGACGCCTCGCGAAACCCCGAAGGGCGGGGCCCTAGACATTGACACCGCATCGCATCGCGTCGAGATTCTGCGCCCTATGACCGCGCATGACGCAGTGTCCTCGCATGTCTCCGATGCTCCCCAGCCGCTCTCTGAGCTGAAGCTGGGGACGCCTTCGCCTTTGCCGGAGCTCGGGGCGTTTGGTCTCGAGCCGGAAGGCTCCTCCAAGATGGTCATCGACATGGGTCCTTCGCACCCGGCGATGCACGGCACGGTGAAGATCCGGGTTCGCCTCGACGGCGAGAAGATCGAGCGCGCCGACGTGGACGTGGGTTATCTGCATCGCGGCTTCGAGAAGAGCGCGGAGAACGCCACCTGGACGATGGTGTTTCCGTACACCGATCGCCTGAACTACAACTCCGCCTTCATCAACAACGTGGGCTACGCCATGGCGGTGGAGAAGCTGATGGGCCTGAAGGTGCCCACGCGCGCCGAGTACCTTCGGGTCATCGCGTCCGAGATCTCGCGGATGTCCGACCACTGCACTTGCGTGGGGGCCTCCGCGATGGAGCTCGCGGCCTTCACCGGCATGCTCTACCTCATCGAGGGCCGAGACATGCTGTGGGATTCGGCCGAGGAGCTCTGCGGGGCACGGCTCACGGTGTCCTACGTGCGCATCGGCGGCGTGGTCGGCGATCAGCCCGACGGCTTCGATGTGCGTCTCAGGAAGCGTCTCGATGACGTCATGGAACTCTGTGACGACGTGGAGAACCTCATGAACAGGAACCGCATCTTCCTCGATCGCATGAAGGGGGTGGGCGTGGTGCGGAAGGAAGACGCCGTGAGCTGGGGCTGGACCGGCCCGTGTCTGCGCAGCACCGGCATTCAGTACGACGTCCGCTCGGCGCACCCGTACTCGATCTACGACCGCCTGAAGTTCGAGGTCCCGGTGGGGACCAACGGCGACAACTTCGACCGGTATTTGGTGCGCATGCACGAGATCCGCCAGAGCCGTGAGATCATCCTGCAGTGTCTCGATCAGATCAAAGACACGCCGCCCGAACTCGAAGTCGACGATCCGCGCGTGCATCTGCCCAACAAGGAGAAGGTGCACACCGCGATCGAAGAGCTGATGAATCACTTCAAGATCATCATCGACGGCATTCAGGTCCCCAAGGGCGAGGCCTACGCCTATGTGGAAGGCGCCAACGGAGAGCTCGGCTTCTACATCGTCTCGGACGGCGGCGGAAAGCCGTGGAAGATCCGCTGTCGGCCGCCTTGCTGGCCCATCACGTCGGCCCTGCAAGACATGATCGAGGGTGGGCAGCTCGCGGATGTGGTGCCCACCTTCGGGTCGCTCAACATGATCGGCGGAGAATGCGATCGCTGACCATCCGCGGGGGCCTGCTCGCGCTTCCCGCTCTTTCCGGCACCGGCGAAGTTCGCATCCAGGCCGGTGACCTGCAGATCACAGACGGCACCATCACCCAGCTCGGCTTGGTCTCGAAGGATGTCGGAGAGATCGTTGATGCGCGTGGCCTGCTCGTCATGCCGGGGGTCATCGATCCTCAAGTGCACTTCCGTGAGCCGGGTGCCACACACAAAGAAGACCTCGCCAGTGGTTCGCGCGCTTGCGCGGCGGGCGGAGTGACCGCGTTTCTCGAGATGCCCAACACGAACCCCACGACCACCACGCTCGAGACCATGGCGTGGAAGAAGGCGAGGGCGGCAGAGACTTCGCTGGTCGACTATGGCTTCTTCATTGGCGCCACCCCCGACAACCTCGAGGTCTTGAACACGGTCGAACAGGTCTGCGGCATCAAGGTCTTCATGGGCTCGTCCACCGGGACCCTGCTCATCTCGGAGCAACAGGACCTCGAGCGCATCTTCGCCCACGGCTCGCGCTTGATCGCGGTGCACGCCGAGGACGAAGCTCGGTTGCTCGAGCGCAAGGCTCAGTTTGGTCCCGATGCGAAGGTGTCCCAGCATTCGGACATTCGCGACGCCGAGACCGCCGTGCTGGCTACGCTTCGAGCGCTCTTGCTCTCGGAGAAGCACAATCGCCGCCTCCACATCCTGCACATGACCACCAAGGATGAGGCTGAGCTCTTGCGCACGCGAGGCAAGGGCAACGGCCGTGTCAGCTGTGAGGTCTGTCCGCAGCACTTGGTGCTCCACGCGCCCGAGGTCTACGAACGACTCGGAACTCGGGGCCAGATGAACCCGCCCATCCGGAGCGCCGAACACTCCGCCGGGCTATGGGCCGCGTTCAATTCGGGCCTCATCGACTGCATCGCGACCGATCACGCGCCTCACACGCTCGACGAAAAGGCCAAGCCCTACGGCCAAGCCCCCAGCGGCATGCCGGGCGTGGAGACCTCGCTCGCGGTGATGCTCGACGCCGCGCATCGCGGTCTGACCAAGCCCGAGCGCGTGGTGCATCACATGACGCAAGGCCCGGCCGACTGTTACCGTATCCAGCGCAAAGGTCGGCTCGAGCTCGGCTTCGATGGCGACATCGCGTTGGTCGATCTGAAGAAGACCCGCCGCATCGAGGACGGCAAGATCCGATCGAAGTGCGGATGGAACCCGTTCGAGGGCGTGCCGCTCACCGGCTGGCCGGTAGCCACGTTCGTGCGCGGGGCTGCGGTGTATCGAGACGGCGAACTCATCGAGGGCCCGAAGGCGCAGGCGATCGTCTTCGAGGGGTGAGCCGGTCGCTACTCCGCGCCGGTCTCCTTCGCCCGCAAACGCCGAAACCGCGTGCGTGCCGCTTCCACTAGACGTTGGCCCGCAGGCGAAAGCTGCGCGGTCTTGCGCGTGAACACGCCGGCGGTGAGCGGGCTCGGTCCGCCGATGAGCGGCCGCACCCGAACCCCCTTGGGCAAGAACGCGGTGCGGAAGCGGCTCACGATGGCCACCCCAAAACCGCGCGAGACCAACTCGACGATGCGCGGGGTCGAGCCCACCTCGAAGACCGCGTTGAGTCTCAGCGTGTGCGCGCTGAACTCGCGCTCGATGCGATCACGCGCCGGTCCGGCTTGATTCACGATGAGCGGCACGCCATCGAGGTCGACGAGCCGCACCTCGGCCGGAAAACGTCGGCTCATCGCGTCCGGGATGATCACCGCCCACTCGAGGGGTCCGAGCACCTCGAACCGAAGCGACTTCGGCACGGTCTCCGAGACGTTGCCAAAGCCGAGGTCGACCTCGCCGCTCGCGACGCCGTCGAGGAGACGCGCCTCGGGATACTCCACGACCTTGAGTGGGAGCTTGGGATCGTCCGCGCGGATCTCGAGCAAGAGGTCAGCGATGAGATCGAAGGCCCCGGGGAGAGCGCCCACCCTCAGGGCGCGGTGCGCCTCGGACACCAGGTCGCGGGTCTCGGTCATCCACTCGTCCCACCTCGACAAGAGCAAGCGGGCTTGCTCGGTCAGTTGTTCCCCCTCGGGGGTCAAAACCCCCTCCCGCTGGCCGGGGGCCCGGCGCATCAGCTCTGGAGCGCCAAAGGCCTCTCTCAGCTCACGCAGGTAGCGGTTGTAAGTGGCCCTGGACCTTCCCGTTCTCGTGGCCGCCCCCTGGATGGAGCGCGTCTCGGCGACCTCCAGGAGGGCCTCGAGATGGGATCGGGTGATCATCGGGATATGTATAATGCATGACACATATAATGGCTATGAGCGTTTCATCTTGTGGTCATACGCCGGGAGGCTCAACCTGGCTCGGTGAAGCTAAGCGGCCGTGTCTTGTGGCTCACCGATGATGGCGCTCCGCTCGGGGCGCAGCTCGGGGGCTCAGATCTCTCCTTCGATCCGAAGCGGGCGCTGCACTACGGCGTGAACACCGACCTCATGATCAGCGGCGCCGCGTGCACGCTGGGCTACACCGGCGAGATCCTCGGGCCCTACTTCCTCGAGAACTTCAAAGAGGTCGTGAAGAAGAGCTCGATCAAGGACGGCTCGTTCCAAGTCGCGGTGGGTGGCGATGCCTATGGCTCGGGCTCGAGCCGAGAGGTCGCGGTGGTCGCGCACCAAGGCGCGGGTATCGAGCTCGTCGTGGCGCGCAGCTTTCAGCGCATCTTTCAAGAGAACATGGTCTACAGCGGCCTGCCCTTCACCACCGACTTCGAGGTGCTCGAGAGACTGATGGCCGGTGAGGACGTCGACCTGACGCAGCTCGCGCGCAGCCTGCCGCCCTTCTTTCGCGCGGTGGCCGAAGCCGGTGGGCTTCTGCCCTACGGCAGCAAGTGGCTGCGTGGCGAAGTGACCCCCACCTACGAGACCACGGTCGCCCCTCGGCCCATGAACATCGTCGAGAAGATTGTCGCGCAAAAAGCCTGGGCCGGGGGCGAGAAGTTTGGCCTCGGTGCGGTGGCGCCCGGCGACCAGGTGCTCGCGAAGGTCGGCTTCCGTGGCATGCACGAGTACACCGGCGGCATGGTCATGCAGCTGTACCGCGACGAGTGGCAGAAGGCGCCGATCGCGAATCCCGAGCTCGCGGCGGCCTTCGAGGACCACTTCGTCTTGCTCGACCACGAGACGGTTCCGCTCGGCGTGCGCGCCCAACGCCTCGAGCCTTCCCGCAAGCTCAGAGACGAGATGGTCGAGGCCTGCGTCGAAAATGGCATCCGCGTGCATGGACCCGGCCAGAAGTACGCTCAAGGGGTGTGTCATCGCATCGTGGTCGAAGAATATGCCGAGCCCGGCATGATCATCTGCCTCACCGACAGCCACACGCCGACCGCGGGGGTGCTCAACGCCTTCGCGTTTGGCGTGGGTTCGACTGCGATGGCCTTTGCGCTCCGCACTGGGCTCATGCCGGTCACCGTGCCCAAGACGGTGCGCGTGGAGGTGAGCGGACGCGCCCAGGGCGGCCTCTCGCCCAAGGACCTCATTCTACATCTCATCGGCGACCCCTATTTCCGTGAAGAGAAGTGGCGAACCTCACCCACAGACACCTGCGTGGTCGAGTTTGGCGGTCCGGGGCTCGAACAGTGGAACGTGGACGAGCTCAGCGTGCTCACCAACATGACCGTCGAAGGTGGCCTCATGACCGGCGTCGTCGAGCCGTGCCGACCGGTGCGCGAGTTTCTCGAGGCGCGCCGAGGCAAGAGCTTCGATTCGCAACTCGTCGCGCCGGACGCGGGGGCGAGCTACGAGCGGGTGATTCGAGTGAACCTCGACGAGATCCCGCTCACCGTGGCTACGCCCGGCGACTCGCGCAACCGAGCGGCGCTCGAGGCCCACGAATCGGTCCGCATCCACAACGTGGTCATCGCCTCATGCACCGGGGGCTCTTTGGCCGACTTGCGGGCTGCGGCCGAGGTCCTTCGGGGCCGCAAGCTCGCAGACGGAGTTCGTGTCACGGTCACGCCTTCCTCCGCCGACGTCGCGAAGAACGCCGAAGCCGAAGGTCTGCTGTCGCTCTTCCGTTCTTTGGGGGCGGTGGTGACTGCGCCGGGCTGCGGCTCGTGTATCGGCAACGGGCCCGGGATCCCACTCGAGGGTGAGACGACCGCGAGCACCACCAACCGGAACTTCGATCGCCGCATGGGCGCACCGGGTCCGGTGTACCTGGTCTCCCCCGCGGTCGCGGCGGCCTCTGCGGTGACGGGTCGGCTCACCGACCCTCGCAAGCTGAGTTGACGAGGCTCGACGCTCAGTCGAGCTCGGCGAGCTCTTGTTTGAGCAATCGCTCGGCTTCGCTCTCGCCGGTCGCGGGTGCCGGTGACTCCGGGGTCGCTTCCGCGGGCTCGCCCTTCTTTCGTCGAAGCCGCTGACCGATGAAGAAGAGAAACACGAAACTGGCGGCGATGCCCGTGTAGGGGACAATCCAAGAGGCCATCGCGAAGCCTTGGTCGTTGGGGATCGCCACCACGTTGGGACCGTAGGTCTTGACGTAGACCGCGATGATCTCGTCTGCGCTCATGCCCTTGGCCACCGCGTTGCGAATCACGGTGCGGTTGGTGCGCGCCCAGCCGCAGGGGCCTTCTTCGTCGATGGTGCCGAGCTTGCAGTTCGGGCAGAGCGAGATGAGCTTCTGCCCGGCGCTCTTGGCGGTCTGAAGCTGTGCCTCCGAGAGCTCGCGTCCCGGCGCGAGGTCGACGCCGAGGGCGGTCACCACCGACTCGATGGGCGGGGCCACCGAGGGTCGAACCTGGGCCTCTGCCGGCCGCGCCAGCAAGAAGCCCGAGCCGAGGGTCGAGAGGAGTACGTTTCGGCGGTTCATCGGTATCTTCACGGCCAGGCTGGCGAAAAATGGGGCATGCGGTCAAGGCAAGAACGGATTTCTTGCGTCCATCGACGCCTGCCCGCGTCTTTAGGGAGCAGCGCACGAATCCAGTGCCGCGGATGGACCGCGGACGCAAGTCCCTCGTAAGCTGCGAGGAGCGAACCCATGGACACCCGAAGCCCCGATGAGACACGCCGGCTGGTCGAAGCGCAATACGGACGCATCGCCGAAGGCGCCGAGACCGGCTGCTGCGCCCCGAGTTGTTGCGCGCCGACCGAGCCCGCGAGCCTAGCGCTCGGCTACACCGAAGCGGATCGAAGCGCGGTTCCGGAGGGCTCCGATCTCGGACTCGGATGCGGCAACCCACGGGTCATGGCTTCGCTGAAGCCCGGAGAGTGCGTGCTCGATCTCGGCAGCGGCGCGGGCTTCGACGCGTTCCTCGCCGCGCGAGAGGTCGGTGCCGCCGGAAGGGTCATCGGCGTCGACATGACCTCCGCGATGATCCGGAAGGCTCGGGCCAACGCCGAGCGGGGCGAATTCTCGAACGTGGAGTTCAGGCTGGGAGAGATCGAACATCTGCCGGTCGGGAACGACAGCGTCGACGTCATCATCTCCAACTGCGTCCTCAACCTCTCCCCGGACAAGCGAGCGGTGTTCCAGGAGGCGTATCGAGTACTGAAGCACGGCGGACGGGTCGCCATCTCGGACGTCGTCACGCTGGCTCCCTTGCCCACGAACATGCAGGACGAGATTGCCGCGCTCACCGGGTGTATCAGCGGAGCGGCGACGGTGCCCGAGCTCACGCAGCTGATGTCCGAGGCCGGCTTCAGAAACGTCACTGTGCGAGTGAAGCCCGAGAGCCAGCGCTTCATCGAGACCTGGCTCCCGGGTTCGGGGCTCGAGAGGTACGTCGCTTCCGCGGACATCGAGGGTACGAAACCGTGAGCAAGGCCGTCGCGCCCGAGATCGTGCGTGCCCACGACTGGGCCGCACTCGACGCGCGGCTTCGACCGTTTCTCCGGCGCCGGCTGCCTTCTGCTGCCGATGTCGACGACGTGATGCAAGAGGTGTTGCTGAAGGTCCTGCGTGGCCTCCCTGCGCTCGCGGACGACGCCCACCTCGCGCCGTGGATGGTGCAGGTCGCGCGCAACGCGGTGGCGGATTTCTATCGCCGGCGCAGTCGGACGAGCGAGGTGTCCTTGCCTCAGCCGGGAGCCGTCGAGGCCCGCGTCGACGTGGAGGGTGAAGAAGAGCGCGAGGGGCTCGAACGGATGCTCGCGGCCTACGTGCGTCATTTGGCGGAAGAGCTGCCGGAGCCCTATCGCGAGGCCATTCGCCTCACTGAACTCGAGGGCCGAACTCAGCGGGAGGCGGCTGCGCTCCTCGGCGTGCCGACCTCCACGATGAAGTCTCGGGTTCAACGAGGGCGCGAGCGTCTTCGTTCCGGACTCGAAGACTGCTGTCGCGTGGGGCTCGACGCACGCGGTCGCGTGATGAGCTGTGAACCCCGGGATTCGTGCATCGACTCGGGGCGCTGCGGTTCATAGCGCGGGAACCGATCGGTTCTCCGCCGAGAGCGGCGCCAACGACCCGTCTCCGCCCCGCTTTCCGTCCTTTTCATCCGTTTCCGCGCTCGACTCGACTCATGGCCGACGAAGGGATGAACGGACCCGGGCGCCGGCCACGGACCTTCGTGTTAGGCTTGGGATCGGTTTGAGAACGCTGCACGTGCATCACCGATGCGAGCCCGGGCGACTCGGCGCCTCGAGGCCAACGCTCCTGCTCGTCGTGCTCGCCGCCACGAGCGGCTGTTACTTCGAGGCTCCGGCGGGGCTCGAGCACGACGCTGGTCTCCTGCTGCCGGCCGACCTGGGGCCGAACCCCGGTCGGGATGCGAGGAGCTTCGACGCGGCGCCTTCAGACGGGACGGTCTCGCCGGATGTGGGCCCCGAACCGGACGCCGGTCCCCCGCCTGGGGACGCCGAGCCGGCCGACGTCCCCTCGCCGGACGCCGAGCTCGCGGACGCCGAGCCTTCGGACGCGGACGCGCCCGACGCACCGGCGCCGGACGTGTTTGATCCGGACATCGGCTCACCGGACGCGGAGGAGCTCGATCTGGGCCAGGTCGATGCGGGTCTGCCGGTGGACTGCGGCGACGGACTCGTGGTCGCCCCTGAGCAATGTGACGACGGAAACCGCGGCGATGGCGATGGCTGTGAGGCGGACTGCACGCCCACGCCGGGTTATGTGTGCATCGGCTCGCCGAGCTTCTGCCAGCTCATCGCAGAGACCTCGGTCGTGAATCAGACCGGTCCCTCTTGCCCCGCGAACAACGGGGGCGGAACACTCGCAGATCCATACTGTCGCATCGCCACGGGTGTGGGCGCTTCGCGCGCCTACATCTTTGTCTTCGGCGGAACGTACATGGAGACAGTCCTCATCAACAACCGGACGCGAACGCTCGTCGGCGACAACGCGACCATCGCGCCGACCACCGGACGTGGTCTCGACATCCGCAACGGGTCGGTGGTGACCGTTCGCGGCTTCACGATCCGGGCGGTCAGCGATGCGGTGCGGATCGCCGACGAAGACACCACCGCTACCGTCGAGCAGAACGTTCTCGGACCGAGCGGCGGCTATGGGGTCTCGGTGAGCGGTGAGGGCCGAGCAAGCGTTCTCGGGAACGTGATCACTGGGAACGCTCGCGGCGGCGCGCGGTTCGACAGCGACGAGCCCTACACGCTCATCAACAACCTCATCCACCAAAACGGAGAGCTCGGGGTCTCCGAGTTCGGTGGGGTGTACTCGAGGAAGTCCCCGTCAGGCGCCTCGATCGTGAACAACACGATCTTCTCCAACTTCTCGCGTTCCACCAATGGCGGGGTGCCCGGCATCCGCTGCGATGAAGCCGTGACCGCGGTGAACACCATCATTTGGGACAATCGAGTCGCCGCAGATACCGCGGGCTTCGTCAGCCCCCTCTGCTCGCTCTCCTATGTGTTCGTCGGCCCCGGGGCCACGGTGATCGGGACCAACCGCGATGAGGATCCGCTCTTGCTGGCCGACGGCCGACTCTCGGCCAACTCGCCCTGCATCGACGCCGCAGATCCCGCCGGCACTGCGGCCGCGGATGGTCCGGCGCCGGTCTCGGACATCGACGGTGATCCTCGGCCGGCTGGGGCCGGCGTGGATGTCGGCGCTGACGAGTTCTAGGGCCGCCGGCCCTTGGCCACGATGAAGGACTCTCGGCTGCCTTGTCGCGTGGCTTTGGGCTTGAGCACCCGCACCTCGACGAGCGCCTTTCGCACGTCGCGCACGATCTCGTCGAAGCCTCGGCCCTGAAAGACCTTCGCCACGAACACGCCGTCGGGCTGCAACAACTCGAGCGCTAGATGCAGCGCCGCCTCCACGACCCCCATCGACGCGGCCTGGTCCGCATCACGAACACCCGTGGTCTTGGGCATCATGTCCGAGACGAGCGCGTCGAAGCCGGTCTCTTGCGAGTCTGGCTTTGGCGGGTCCCAACCCATCGCGAGGTGGGCATGGCTGCGGATGAGCTCCGGCGTCAGCTCGTAGACGTCCGCCACGCGGACCACCACCTGCGGCCCGACCGTGACCTTCGGGGCCACGATGTCGTAGCCGAGCACCAGCCCTTTCGGACCGACGACCTCGCCGAGATATTGGAGCCAAGAACCCGGTGAACAGCCGAGGTCGACGATCTTCTGGTTCTTGCGAAACAGAGAAAAACGATCGTCGATCTCTTCGAGCTTGTAGACCGACCGAGCGGCGAAGCTCTCCTTCTTCGCCTTTTGGTAGAAGCTGTCTTTCGGGTTGTAGGGGGACAGAGCGCCTACTTCTTCTTGGAGGACGCGCGGAGCAACTTCTTCATCGCCTGACGGACCATGACGTAGCTGTTCTTTGCTCCGGGGACCGCCCCTTGGATGAGCACGATGTTCTTCTCGAGATCGATCTTCACGACCTTGAGGTTCTGCGTGGTCACGGTCTCGTCGCCCATGTGGCCGCCCATGCGCTTGCCGGGCATGACGCGACCGGGCGTCGTGCGGCAGCCGATGGAGCCGGGGTGACGGAAGTACTCATGGGTACCGTGCGTCGCCTGCTTCGAGCCTTTCATGTTGTGGCGCTTCATGACGCCCTGAAAGCCCTTGCCCTTGGAGGTGCCGGTCACGTCGACGAAATCACCCTCTTGGAAGATGTCCGCCTTGAGCTCCTGACCGACCTCGAGCTCGCCGAGCTTGGTCTCGTCGTTGATGCGCAGCTCTCTGAGCACCCACTGCGGCTTCACCTTGGCGGCCTTGAAGTGACCGGCCATGGGTTTGGTGACCTTCTTGTGATCCTTCTCGGAAAAGCCGATCTGGATCGCGCCGTAACCGTCTTTGGTATTCTTGGTCTTCTTCTGGATGATGGTGTTCGGACCAAGCTCCAAAATGGTGACCGGAATACAGTGACCTTCGGCGTCGAAGATCTGTGTCATGCCGACTTTTTTGCCGACGAGGCCCATGCGAATGATCATGTGGTTCTCCTTGAAAGAGGCGGCGATACCGTGTGGGCACACGCAGCGCGCCGCGGAAGTCGCGGACACTAGGAAGCCAGGCGAGTGCGGTCAAGCTGGGAGATTAGCTTTGATATCAAGGGCTTGTCTCGACCGGCCCAAGGGAAATCCCAAAATCGGGCTCCAGCACCCGGCGAACGCTCAGGTCGTCCATGCCCAGCAGGGTGGAGGTGTTGTTGCTCCCGTTGGGCGAGATGTAGCGGAAGTGCAGCGACGGCTGGTCGATGTTGGGGACGAACCGCGCGCGCACCTGAGTGAACGGTAGGTTCGATCCGGTGGGCATGCGCCAGCCGCGGACGGTGCGCGCGCCGAGGTTGTTCACCTCTTGAAAGGTCGTTGAGGCGTTGGGCGGGTAGGCTCGGTAGTAGCCATCCGGCAGCAGGATGGCGCCCGCGAAGTTGTCCGTGGTGTTCGAGTACGCGAAGTAGAGCAGGTCGTTTGCTTCTTCCATGCGCCCGGCGATCCACAGCGACATCTCGTAGCTCGCGTAGATGGGGGTGTTGGCGGTGTCTCGGATGTTCATGACGCGGGGGCTCGAGACCGTACGCCGGGTGGGGTTCGCGCTCGAGTCTTGGCAGCACAGGGCGATGTCGGAAGGGGTGGCCACGTTTCGCCCGAAGCAGTTGAGGGTCCAGTTGCCGGCGTTGTACCAGTCGTTCGGAAGCGAGCCGTCGAAACGTTCGGAGAACACGTAGACCGCATCCGACACGGGCACGGTGAGATTCGGATCTCCGAAGTAGATCGCCAGCGTGTGGGTGGTCTGAACCGCGATGGGGAGGCGCACGATCAGAGCGAGCGCGTTTGTGCCCACCGCCATGCGGTCGTCGAGGTTGTGCTCGAGGCGCGCGAGGCCGTCATACACTGCGATGTCCGAGGCATCAGCCTTACTCTGGCCGGCCGCGACCCAGTCGGCGTGTGGCACCGGGATGCGAATCGTCAGGTCGGCCGGCGAAGGAGAGCCGTTTGGGTTTGTCACGAGCACGGATTGCCGGTGCCGGAAGGTGTCGATGAAGCTGCCCAGACCGGAGTCGGGGGTCGCGGCGTCCGGGTTCGAGCTCGAGTCGCTCGTGCCGGCGTCGCTGATTGTGGCATCGTTCGAGTCGCCATCCGTGGGTCCGCTGCCGTCCGCGGGGACCCCGCTGTCCATACCCGGAGCCGCGTCCGCGAAGCCGAGATCGCGCACGCCCGCATCGGGGCCCGTGGTGCCGGAGAGGACCTCGAAGGCGTTCTCCCGCTCCGCCACCTTCTCGGCCTCCTCCTCGGGCACGTCGCGGTAGATGGTCAGCGAATAGGTCCCCGGCTCCAGGATCTCGGCCTCGAGGATGAACCGGGCGGTGACCTGCTGCGGCGAGAGGAGTTTCGTGTCGGCCCGCTCGGAGCGGTAGGTTCGCCCGTTGTCGATGTTGGAGACTTGGACGAACACCGCCCTTATCGGAGTGGCCCCTTGCCCGTCCGCGAGGCTGTAGGAAACCCCGCTCAGTGCGAATCCGCGGCCGTGGATGTCCAGACTGAAGCTCGATGCGCCTTCTCCCACGGTCAGATCCACCCGTTCGATGGTGGGCGCGGTAGGAATGGTACTTGGGCAACCACCGAGGATGAGCCCGAAAGCGGCGAGTGTTCCAAGCTGGAGGAGGCGGCTCATCTGCGGTTCGGACCCACCGTTGGCGGGTCTGGTCCACAATGCTACCGTGGGCGTCCGACGTAAAGGATCATGCGGCGTCGCAGAAAACAGCGTGGAGCCTCCGTACTCGCCTCGTCCTTCGTGGTGTCGGCGGCGATCCACCTTCTTTTCGGGATTAACCTCAAGGATCTCGCGGAGGCCTATCTCGCGAGCGCCGGACCCGCCCCGCCCGTGAAGGTCGTGCGCCTCTCCGAGGCCCAGTGGTCCAAGAACCTGCAGGCGCGCTCGCGCCAAAATCCGCTGCTGAAGACCCAGCCCCAGGCCCTCGGGGAGGTGGCGAAGGCTGAGGCCCCGCCGCCGCCGAAGAAGGAAGAGCCCAAGCCTGAACCGGCTTCGAAGCTGAGCGGGCAGATCGTGGAGGTGCCGCCCACGCGCGATGATCGTCCCAACCCCGATGCCAAGTACCTCTCGAAGTACAACACGCACGTCGAGAAGGAGACCTCGGCGCGGATGGAAGATCGCGACCCCAACAAGAAGCGCGTCACGAATCAGCTCCAGACCGAGGATCGCCCGCGCACGCCCCCAAAGCCCACGGACATCGCCACGGATGGGCTCACAATCCGAGGCGGCGACGGTCTTCAGAAGGACGCGACCGGGGCGCCGGATCAGCAGAAGTTCAAGCTCGAGGTGCCGGACATCCTCAAGCGAGACGCGCTCGAGCTCAACGCCGGCTCGACCCCAGGCGGTCCGGGGGTCGAACCGCGGACCGCGACCGAAGCGCTCAAGGGCAACTCGGACAAGCTCGAGCTCTCTTTGGGGGGCAACGCGGCTGTCGACAAGAAAGGGGAGGCGGGAGGCAAAGCAGGTCCGCGCGGCGGTAGCGACAACAGCCTCCCCACGCTGCAAGCTCTGTTGCCGAACCTCGGCACGCTCGCGCGCATCAGCGGCTCGCCCTCCAACGACTACGTCGAAGGTGTCGAAGAGGGCGAGGGCACGTATCTCAACGCCAAGGAGTTCAAGTACGCGACGTTCTTCTATCGCGTGAAGGACAGCGTGTCGGATGAGTGGAGTGGGCTCGCCACCAGCGAGTATCGGCGTCGCGATCCCACCGGCAACATCTACGGCTTCAAGGATCGCAGCACCCTGCTCCGCATCCAGCTCAACATGAGCGGAGAAATCGATGATATCCGGGTGGAGCAGGGCAGCGGGGTCGACTTCCTGGACACCGTGGCTGTGGAGGCTTTCCGCCGCGCGCAGCCCTTCCCCAACCCGCCGGCGGGCATCGCCGACGCGGATGGCTTCATCCGGTTCAACTTCATGTTCGTGATCACAATGAGCTCGAGTCGCGGGATCTTCCGCGGGTTCCGCTGAGTCTGGCGACGCCCAGGGGGACCCAGAGCTCGTCCCTAGGTGATTGTTCCGTCGGTCAGTGGGCGGAAGGCTTTATTCACACGGGGTGGTTGCCAATCCGCCCTTAGAAACCCTAGCCTATAGGTCGTCACTGTTCTGTCATGCCTAGTAGCCTCGTCATCTTTGTCGATTCGGACCCCGAGGCTCTGGCAGTGGGAGAGCGGCTGCTCCGCAAAGCCGGTCACGCGTTCATCTCTTCTCTCGAGCTCAACGAAGCGTTTCGTTATCTCGCACCCGATCGACCCGTTCGTGCCGTGGTGCTCGAGGCGGCTCAGGCCCGGCTCGACAAGCTGGTGCAGGTCGCCCAGCTCGCTGGCCAACGAATTCCCTTCGTCATCCTCGTGCCACCCGGCGAGAGCCGAGGTGTGGCGGATGCGCTCGAGGCCGCACGCTGGCACGACCTCGTCGAGATCGCCGCGGTGATCGAGAAGCCTCTGACCGACGAACTCCTGCTCCGCGCGGTCTCCGGCACCTCTCGTCATCCGCGCCGGCCTTCCTCGGGCTTCGAGATCCAGCCTCGATCCGCGACCATCGCAGAGGCCATCGACGATGACACCGATGGCGACATCATGATCGAGATCGAGGAGTCCGACGAGGACCCCACCGTCGTCGAAGCCATCGGTTCCCTGCTGCCCCGGGAGTTGCTGCTCGAGCTCTACCAACGGGCCTCGGAGCCGCCGCCTTCATCCGGGGAGCCCAGCCCGACCGAGCTCAAGATGCGCGCCACGCTGCTCGCCAGCAAGGTGCTCGCTTTCCTGCCGCGGCAGGCGCTGTCGAAGAGCTTGTCGCTGCCGGCCATCTCCGATCTGATGACCAAAGCTTGTGAACTCGCTTTGGCCGAGCGCGACTTCGGCAGCGCTGGCGTTGGGCCGGAGCGCCGCCTCGACGTCATCTCGGAGCG
Organism: Deltaproteobacteria bacterium; assembly: GCA_011526105.1. Lineage (GTDB taxonomy): Bacteria > Myxococcota > Kuafuiibacteriia > Kuafuiibacteriales > Kuafuiibacteriaceae > WYAZ01. Next base: position 75,009 of record WYAZ01000135.1, read on the forward strand.
CCCGGCCCGAGTCCTTCGGCCCGCACTCGGCGGCGATCTTGGGCATCTCTCGGTCGATCAGGTCGTTCAGCTCAGCGCCTCCATCCCGGGGGCGGTCGGGCTTCGACTCGAGCGCGAAGGCCGCACCATCGAGATCTTCTTCCACCAGTCGAGCATCGTTTTCGCCCGACAGAGCAATCTGCGAGAAGACTTCCTCATCGGACGCTTCATCGCTGATACGGGTGCGGTCTCTCAGCACGACGTGGAAGAGATATCGAAGCGTTCGCGGGGCGGACGCCGACGCTTGGGGCAGGAACTCCGCGCCCTCGGATGGCTCGCCAAGGAGCAGCTCGACGAAGCGCTCGAGCGTCAGACCGCGGAGCTCGTCTACGAGGCGGTGCGTTGGAACGAGGGCCGCTTCGAGATCTTCGTGCACGACCGCCTGCCGCCTGAAGCAGTGGAAGCCGACATGCGCTTTCCCGTGCAGCACCTCCTGCTCGAGGGTGTGCGTCGCCTGGATGAGTGGCGGCGCATCACCGGTCAACCGGCGCACGTTGTTTCAGAGTTCCCGAACTAGAGCTCTAGGGCGCGGCTCGAGGCTTGGGCAAGATCTCGAACGCTGGGTGCTTCGGATCCGCGCGCGCGCTGATGACCGCCAGCAAGAAGGGCGGAAACGCGCTGCCTTTTCGACCGTTGATGAGCACCATCGGGGTGCCTTGGATCCCGTGCCTTATCGCGTATGCGATGTCGGCCAGGAGCTTGTTCTCGGTCTCCTCGGACTCCACACACGCGAGGAGCTGGGCCTTGTCCATGTACGGGGTCGCGAGCCTCATGAGCTTCTCCGAGTCCAAAGAGAGCTGGTCAGCGAACATTCGCTCGTTGAACTCGCTGAGCCCCGAGTTGCCCTCCAGGCAGATGCGCACCTTCGCGGCGAGGCAGCGCACGCCCTCACCCCTCGCCTCGATGGGGAGATTCGGATTACACGCCGCGTCGAGCGGAAACTGCCGTGACTCGAGGGCGAAGCTCCCTTTGGGCATCTTTTGCTCGAGCTCCCTGAGGACGCTGTGAAGGCGCGCGCAGTGTCCGCACAGCGCGTCCGAGAACTCGGTCAAGATGACCGGGGCGTGCGGATCACCCACGAGCGAGCGGGGCTTTTCATCCAAGGCCGGCGCGACGCTGAACTCGAAGAGCAAGGTTGCGAGTGTCTCTTGGACGGGCGGCGGCAAGGCGGTGATGAGATCGGTCAAGGCACGCGAACTCTCCGCGAGGGCGAGCGCCTGTTGGCTCGTCTCGTCGGATGAGCGAGGGGTGGACATCCCAGGGTAGAGGAGGGCGAGATACACGAGCGCGGCTGCACCACCGGTCGCGAGGACCGCCGGCCGCCATCTCGAGTCGAGCTTCGTCGGCCGTGCGAGGAAAGCCACGACCGCGTAGGCGCTCACCAGTCCGTGGGTCGCCAGGCAGCCGGTACACAGGGTGCGCTCGGCCAGGCTGCTCGCGACGAGTCCAACGACGCTCAATGCGCCGACCGCGGCGACGAGAGAGATCGCGGAGCGCGCTACACCGTGGGGGCCTTTCGAGCTGCCTTGCACCAAGGCGACGAGGGGAAAGAGCAGGGCCACCACCGACCAGAGCACACCCCAGGCCGCGACGGGCAGCTTCGTTCGTTCGTGAACGAAGCTCGCGAGGGCCGAGTCCCACAGCTGGACGCAGTTGATCTTCCCGTCCGCGGCGCAGAACGGTGTGCCCCCGGTGCGGGCCACGATGAGCTCGCTCCACAGAAAGCCGGCCCACACCGCGCTCGCGAAGCCGAGGAGCAGCAGAACCACGAGAGCCTTCGGTCGCGCCTCGATGCTCTTCATCTCGAGGCCCTCAATACCAAACCGGCATGAATCCGCCAACGGCCAGGCCGGTGAGGAGGCCCCGCTCGATGAGCATTCGCAGACACGTCTCGGCGAGCTCTTCGCCAGCGCCGAGCGAGACGAGCTCTCGCGTCAGACCTTGGGAGGTCTTCGCCTGGTCGGCGAGGAGCAGGGCCTCGGTCGAGAGCGGGTCTAGGAGGTGGACCGCCCCGCTGGCCCGGTCGAAGACGAGCAAGCAGCTGCCGACCTCCTTCGTGTCGAGCTCGGGGGCGCGGCGCAGGGCTCGGTCCTTTCGGCGCCCCGCGACGAAGGAGCGCGCCGAGTCTCTCAAGCTCTCACCAAGGACGGAAGCCAACACGAGCAGGTCCCGAGGATCCTCGCCTTGGTTGATGCGTCCGAGGTGCGCGCCCGCGAGGTGACGAGAGAACCGTCTGGACCACGGCTTCTCCGCTCGCCTGGATCCGGTCCAGCCGAGCCGCACCGAAGCCCAGCCCCGCCGCGCTCCAAACTCGGGCTGCTCCAAGATGGTCGGGGTGCCGAAGAGCTCATGCGCGAGGTGGGCGGCCTCCGCGACCCGCGCCGCGAGGCCCCATCGGATCGCCAGATCCTCCACGTGCTCTCGCTCGAAGCGGTCGAGCAGGTGAAGCTGCCAGCCAACCTCGAGCAAGTTGCGAAGCAGCGGGGAGTCCACAGGATCGTCGAGCGCGTGGATCGCTTGGTGAATGATCTGAGCCGCGGGGTCGAAGACGCGAAGCCCGGCTGGCCATCCTCGATCCGAAACCGAGACCGAAGCATCGATCATCTCCTGGATGATCGGCTTGGCCAGGGGCGGGGTACAGAGGTTCTCGTGAAGCTCGAAGGTCACCGCTCGGCCAGGATGGTGAAGCGGCGGACGGTGGTGATGCGCCTCGCCGGGGGACGGACCAGGCTTGTCGCCGTAACCCTCGGCCTCGAGCACGGCCTTCATCTCTTCGAGCGGTCCGATGCCGCGGAAGAGCACGTCGAAGTCGGAGATGACACGCTCGCCGCAGTGCTCGTAGCGCGTGAGGGCGAGCGCGCCTCCCTTGAGCACCACACCGCCGAGCCCGGGCTGGGCGCGAAAGACCCGGAGGAGCTCCGAGGTTTGAAACACCATCTCGTGGGCGTTTCTCAGGCTCTCTGCGATCAGCACCTCGCGGATCCAGGTGGGCAAGGGCCCACTGCGCTCCCATGTTCGCCGCGAACCGAGCAGTGGGCCCACCTGATGTTCGTCGACCAAGGCGAGCCACTCCGTCCAGTCGATGTTGCTCTCCGGCGGACGCCGCGTCTGACCGGGCATGTCGAGCGCGTGCGCGAGACGCACCGCGAGCGAGTCCACCTCTCGTCCACTCACGAGTTGAGCTCCCGGGCCAAGGCCTCGAGTTGTTCCACCGCGGCCCGTCCGTCCGAGAAGAGGAGACGACGACAGGGCAGTGAAGCGAGTCGTGTGATGCAGCCGAGGGAGGCTTCATGGCGCTCGAGCCCGCCGAAGACCTGCTGAACGAGGGGCAACGCGACCTCTTCCGCGTTCAGTTCGGAGAGCGCTGCTGGTTCGGCTTCAGAGGAGAAGCTCGGGAACACGAGCGCACGCAGAGGCATCGTCGCCTCCGGTCGCGCGTGGACCGGGGGCAGATGATAACGCACCGGCCCTCGGACCGGATCCTCGTGTTCGGGCCTCTTGGCGAAGATCCGAAAGGCACCTCTTTTGAGGGTGGCGGCCTTGGGAAACGAGACCGCACACTTCGTTTCTGGATCGATCGGGAGCAGCTCGTCGCCGCAGAACCGATGCCCAGAGAGCGCGGTCAAAAGTGAGAGGGTCGATTTTCCGCTGCCCTTCTCCCCGAGGAGGGCGAGGCCGACGCCTTCGATCTCCATCGAGGCGGCATGCAGGACCATACGCTGGTCCATGCGTCGCATGGCCAGACCGAGCACGCTGCCTTCGAGGAAAGGGGCGAGACCGCGCGGCTCGACCTTCGCTACCCGAATGCCGTCGCAGAGGAGTTCGAGTCGTTCTTCGTCGATGCTTCGAGACTCGAGATGGATGGGATGAGCTACGGTGTCGCTGGTGTGAAAGGCGCCGAAGACTTCATCGAGCGCAAGGCTGATCGGGTCATCGGCCGCGGCCGACAGGGTGGTGAGGGCGCTTAGTTGCCAACGCCGCCGTAGCGCTGTTGGTTCTGCTGGGACTGATGAAGCGTCTGCGTCTTCTGATGCCGCCACTCGTTGCTGAACGGTACCACGTACCTCGGTCGACCCGGTGAGGGTGGCGGGGGCACGCCCGGCGCGGCGGGGTACGGCTTTTGTGCGTTGTGAGACCAGGAACCTGCGGCGCGAGCCTCATCCGGCCGCAAGGAAAGGATCAGCGGCACGCTTGCGAGGGCGCCGGACTTCAGGAGAGCACGCCTGGTGCTCCCTTTCCCAACTGAATCATTCTCGCTCATAGTTGCGGCTCCTCTTCCTACCTACCAGCCTGCAGGCTAACTCAGCCGGTCTGGGACGGCAAGCGAGTCCTACATTATCCTTCACTGGATCCAAGAACCAATGTCGGCCACTTCCCCGACCGCTGGCCGAGACCGCGGTCGGAATCCCGCAAATACCCTGTTTTTATGAGGATCTGGCCTACATCGTCTCCTATTCTCTTCACCGCACCCGCCGCTAGGCTTGCTGCGCCATGCGGGTCTGCCCCCGATGCGGCTCGATCTACGCCGCCCAGACCGCCTTCTGCGGCATCGACGGGGAGAAGCTGCACGAGCAAGAGAACGACCCCCTCATCGGCAAGACGGTGGACCGCTACCGGATCGACGAACGTCTCGGCACCGGGGCGATGGGTGTCGTCTACCGAGGGGCCCACACGGTCCTAGACCGCGAGTACGCGGTGAAGGTCCTGTACGGCGACTTCGCGTCCGACGCGCGACTGGTCGCGCGTTTTCGCAGAGAGGCGCAAGCGGCGAGCAAGATCCGCCACGACAACATCGTTGGAGTTGTCGACTTTGGTACCGCCGAGAGCGGCCTCTCGTTTCTCGTGATGGAGCTCGTGATCGGTTCCAACCTCGCCGACATCGTCGAGCGCGACGCTCCAATCTCTCCGAGGCGCGCGGCTCACATCGCGCGTTCGATCGCGGCGGGTCTGGGTGAAGCTCACAAGTTGGGATTCGTTCATCGCGATCTCAAGCCAGCGAACGTGATGCTGACTCAAGACGCAAATGGGCAGGAGACCGCGAAGGTCATGGACTTTGGTGTGGTCGGCGCCATCGAAACCGACGACAGCACCAAGCTGACCCGGACGGGGACCATCGTCGGTACCCCGCTCTACATGGCGCCCGAACAAGCGCAAGGCGACCCCGCCACGCCGGCTTCGGATCTCTACGCGCTCGGGGTGATCCTCTTCGAGATGTTGACCGGCCAGCCGCCATTTCGCGGCGACAGCCTGCGGAAGGTGGTGATGGCCCACCTGACCGAACCCCCTCCGCCTTTGCCGCCATGCAGCGGGCTGGAACGTCTCGTGCCTGCGCTCCTGCAGAAGCATCCTTCTCGCCGGCCGAATCGAGCCGATCAAGTCGTGCTCGAGATCGACCGCATCCTCGAGAGCATGACCGGCGAAGGACCGGCCAGCGACGTCTTCGATGCTCTGATCGCAGACGGTCTTCGTCAGCTCGGCGCTCGCTCGGAGTCGAACGTCTTCGCAGGGGACCCGACGGCCGACACAAAGATCCAATCGGGGGTCATTGCTCATCGGCAACACGTGGCCTCAGCGGTTTCTCTGCCTCGCTTTCCTTCGGGACCGCGGGGCGCGTCGCCGGTGCGGGTGGGGCAGGCGCCGGCTCCGCGGCTGGTCTCCGGGCCCGGACGGGTGGCGACGCCGCTGCCGGCGTTGCCACCCATCGCCGCGTTGCCGCCGATGCTCGGCGCCCAACCCGTGCCGATTCCGAGAGCGCAGACGCCGGAGAGCCACTTCGCCGGAGGTCCCACCCACCCGATGTCGGTCGACTTCGGGGCGTCCTACCCATCGCTGAGCGTGGAGCGTCGAGCGCAGCAGAAGGGGCGACGTCTCGCGGTTGTGCTCACTCTGGTCGGGCTCCTCGGCGTGGGATTCTTCTGGGGCCGATGGTTCATCGCGGAGCAGCAGCGCAAGTCCAGACCGCTGCCTCCGGCGTCGGCCGAGGAGGAAGGCGCGGCGGGCGCGATCACCACGCCTGGAGGTACCGCGTCGGGCGCGTCCACGGACGATGCGCAAGAAGCGCTCGCCAAGCTCGAAGCTCAGCTCCTGCGCATGATGGGCTCTCGTCACCTGACCGTCTCGGACCTCATGCGTTCCAAGGACTCGAGCTCACTCGCCGCAGAGTGGCAGGAGCACCGCCGACGCCCCGCAACAGGGGTGGCGCACTCGGCCATTTCGCAGCTCATCGAGCTCATGAGGAATGAGTTCGTCGTCGCCCGAATTCTCCAGGACAAGCTCGCTCACGTGGTGCGAGCGATCGACGACGCGAAGCTGGCGCCCAAGGAGAAGAAGGCGCTGCTTCAGCAGCACGCTCAGATCCAAAATGGGCTCGAGAACACCGCCGACCAAGGGCGGACTCGACGCCTCGGCTCCTCTATCGCCGAGCTCGAAGAACGCCTGCTCCGGGGCGGCCAGGCCGATTCTCCCGCGGGCCGATGAAAGGGCGGCAGGGTCGCCTTTCCGGTGGAAGTGCGCCGGATGTGGGGTAGAGTCCGGCCCATGCGCGCGTGGCCTTTACCGGGGTTCATCTTGGCGGCGGCCGTGTTCTCGGCCTGTGCAGACGACGTGCCCGACTGCGAGGCGGTTTGCGGCAACGGGCTCACCGAATGCGAGGAAACCTGCGATGACGGCAACACCGTCTCCGGAGACGGGTGCACGGACCAATGCCTCATCGACCTGGCCACCTGCCCGGATGGTGACGGAGATGGCCAACGTCACGCGCGCTGTGGCGGCGGCGACTGCGATGACACCAACCCAGACGTGCGGGCCGGCGCCGAAGAGATCTTGTGCAACGGACGGGACGATGACTGCGATTCGAGCACACCAGACGTCGTCGATGCAGACGGGGACGGATTCGGATGCAACCTGGATTGCGACGACACAAACCCGGACGTGAACCCGAACGCGACAGAGATCATCTGCAACGAGCGAGACGACGACTGCGACCCGACGACGGCCGACGTGGTCGACGCGGACCAGGACCGCTTCGACTGCCGCCAGGACTGCGACGAGCGAAGGGCCGATGTGAACCCGGATGCCACTGAAGTCTGCGGCAACGGTCTCGACGACGACTGCAATGGCGCCACCGACTGCCAAGACCTCGCCTGCGCCGAGCTTCCCATCTGCCGCGGCCGCCGCGGCGGCGCGTTTGGTGGGGCCCACTCTGGCCGGGTGACGGTCTTGGCGTTTCATCGCCACACCGAACAGCCGGTGGAGGGCCTCGAGGTCCTGCTCGAAGCTCGAGGTCTGATCATCGGGGGTGAGACGTCTACTGCCGGCGAGGCTCTCTTCAGCAATGTTCCCCTCGGCCCTTATACCGTCACGGTTCGAGCGGACGGTTGGCGGTCTGTATCGATCGTCGGCACGCGCGCGACTCGGCTCGAAATCCCCGTCGAGTCGGACACGATGGCACTGTCCGCTCAGGATCTGCAGATCACCAACCTCAGCGAGGATCTCGAAGGGCGAACCGGGTTCTTCTTCGCCAGCGGAGCCGCGCCCCGCGAGGTCTTGGTGCGCAGGGTGGGTGACGAGCTGCAGGTCGACCGCGATCCGGTCACACAGGGGGTCGAATCGCTCTCGGAGATGCTGCCCCGCGGCGCGCCGGCTTCGATGGCGCTCAGGTTCGACGACGATGACGCCCAGACGAGTCACTTTGCCTTCATCAGCGTGAAGGACGTTCCCGAGCCTGCGCTTCGCGCCGCCCTGGCCGTCGAGCCGATTTGGTCTGTGAGTGGGACCGTCGAGGCCGAGGACTTCGAGCTCGTCGGGGGGAGCGTGATGGTGTCGGCCTTCGTGCATGCCGGCGTCTTCGGAGATCTGCCCGGTGCGCTGCTCGCCACCCGCGCCAACATAGAGGGCTCATCTCGGGCCTCGTTCGGGAGCGGTGAGAGCCCCGAGCTCCGCGTGGTCGCACCTCCAGATCTCCTTCAGGTCACGCTGGTCGCGCGCTTTGAGCGGACCTTTGGCTTCGAACTCGCGCGGAGCGAGCGCCTCCTTCGCATCCCCGCGGCCGATCTCGATCAACCGGTGGTGTTCTCGGGGCTCAGAACGCCGCCGGCCTGGTTGGCGATCGATCAGAGCACCGCTGGGAGGCCCTCCTTCGGCTGGGATACCTCTTCCGGGCCAGCGGAAGGCGAGGGCATCTTCGAGCTGAGGCTCCGCGAAGCCGACGGGACCATCCTCCGCCGCATCTGGGTCGTAGGCGGGGCCGACGGGGTGAGTCTTCCGCTCGGCGCGATGCTCCCGTCGCTTCAGCGGTTGAAGCTCGAGGTACGGGGTCACGTCTGCCCCGGTCTCGATGTCGACGACTTCCGATGGGCGGACTTCGAGCGAAACACCACACACGTCCTCTCTCGTGAGCTCGAGCTCGATCTCTGAACCGGGTCCCGGGGCGCCCGGGGCGCCCTGCCGTCATGCGCACCCTTCTCGTCGTCCTCCTGCACACCGTCGTGGCCGTCCTGGTCGTGGGGCCTGCCTTTCGTTCTCCCCCTCGAGACGACTTCCCGCTCTCGAACTACCCGATGTTCTCCGAGAAGAAGGACCCTCGGGTGACCATCCAGCAGGTGGTGGCTCGCGGGGAAGGGGCGGCCGAGATCGTACTCGGACCGGCCTTTGTGGCGAACGAGGAGGTCATGCAGGCGGCGGCGACGATCCGGCGTGCGATGGGCGCGGGCGCGGCCGGGCTCGAGACGCTTTGCACCGACATCGCAGCTCGCGTGAGCGCATCGCGTGACTCGGAGCTCGCCGCGGTGCGTGAGGTGCTGATCCTGTCGCGGCAGTTTCACGCCGTGAAGTACTTCTCGGGAGACACGATACCGGAGCACGAAGAGTCCCTCGTTCGATGCGAGGTTCTCCGATGAGCGCGGTTTGGTCCTACCTAGACCGGCGCCTCGCGCCGGAGGTGCCTGCGATCAGGCTGGCCACGCTGCGCGCGCTCGTCGGTCTCTTCTCGCTCGTCTACTTGTCCATCCGGTTCATTCACCTATTGCGCTACCGTGACTTTCCCGCCGCTCAATTCGCGCCCATCGGGGTTGTCTCGTGGTTGGGGCTCGAGACGCCGCTCGCGCCCTGGGCGGTCGTAGCTCAGGTGACCGTCACGTGGCTGCTCTCGATCACGTTCATGCTCGGCTTCAAGCATCGTGTCTTGGCGCCGCTCTTTGCCTTCGCTCTTTTGTGGACACTCACCTATCGAAGCTCATGGGGGATGATCTTTCACACCGAGAACCTCCTCGTCCTGCATGTGCTCGTGCTCGCAGCGGCGCCCGCCGCGGACACCCTCGCCCTCCGCGTTCCGCCTTCGGAGCGAAGTGCCCGAAGCTACGGCTTGGCGCTGCGCCTCATGGGCCTCATCACCGTGCTCGGGTACTTCGTGGCGGGGGTGGCCAAGCTACGAAACGCGGGCTGGGCCTGGTCGAGCGGAGATGTGCTCCAGGTGCAGGTCGCCTATGACAACCTCAGGAAGCTCGCGCTGGGCGACTTCTACTCGCCCCTGGGCGGACTGCTCGCTCGTTTCGACTTCATCTGGCCTCCGCTCGCCGCCACGAGTTTGATCATGGAGCTGGCCGCGCCGGTGGCGCTGCTGGGGGACCGTGTAGGCCGATGGTGGAGCTTCGCCGCGTTCTCGTTCCACCTGGGCGTACTGGCACTCATGGCCATCAACTTTCCGTATCCCCTCAGCTTCGTGGCCTATGCCTCGTTCTTTCATGTCGAGCGGGTGCTCCGCTTCCTTCCGTCGAGGTTTAGGACTTAGTTTCCCAGTCATCGAAGCACGCTGTACGATGCGCCGGTGGGTCGCGCCAAAGACGAGGACGACGCCGTCGCCCTTCCGGGGTCGAAGCGCGCGGAGTCCGGGGCGGAGGTGATCGAACTCAGTCCTCGTCGCCTGCCGGACGCGGACTCGGATCCGGATGCACCCCCGTCGGATTTCGCAGTGCCCATCGACTCCGAGGTGGTCTACGCAGAGCCGCTGCCTCCCGAGCCGCCGCGGGCCTTGGTTCAAGCCCCAGTCCGTCGTCCCGTGCTGCGCGGGACCAGCGATCTGGGCATCGTCATCGAACCCCCGGTGTCGGCGTACCGCTCGCGGGGGCCGGTGCTCGTAGTGAGTCAGGACCCTTGGGCGGTCTCGATCCTCACCGGGCGAAAGGTCGATGTCATCGCGAGCACCGGGATCGATTCGGCGCTCGCCCTCGCAACCCAGATTGCGCCCAGCGTGATGGTCCTCTCGCTGCAGCTCTCGGATGGCAGCGCCTTCGATCTCCTCGATGTGCTCGCGGGACAACATGCACCCTTCGAGGCGGTCGTCATCCTTCGGCCCGACCAGTGGGATTATGCGCAGGCTTGTTTTGCCGCCGGTGCCGCCGAGGTCGTCGAGCACGGCGACACCGACCAACTCCTCGCGGTGCTCTCCGGACTGGCCGCGGTGGATCGAGGCACGGAGAATCGAGCCGAGCTCCAGGTCCCCATCAGTGTTCAGGTCTCGGGCTACTCCTGGAATCTCGAGACGCTGGATCTCCGCGCTACGGGCATCGCGGTCGCTGGGGTACCGCCGCTCGAGAAGGGCTCCACCGTTCGTCTCATTCTCAGCCTACTCGGCCGTCGCATGGATCTGCGCGGTCAGCTCACCCGGAGCTGGGACGATCGAGGCACTTCCTGTGCGGCGTTTCGTTTCGTGGGGCTGGCCCCAGACCAGCGCGAGTTCATGCGCGCCGCAGTGGGCGAGTACGGTGGTCACAAGGTTGAGGACGCGCTCGTACACTCGTGGCGCCGCGAGATCCGCTCCATCGTAGGCACCTTCGACAGTCACCGGCACGACTCGAGTCGGCCTCAGGGGCCCTCCGTCGTTCACACACACACCTCGACCATTCACCGGCCCATCAAGGTCGTGGAGGATGGGGAACTCGAGAAGCATCCCGGGTGGTCGACCGGCACCATCGACTTCGAGGCCGACGACTGGGACGAGCGCATTCGGCGCACCATCCGAATCCTGCTCTTGGTGCTCTTTGTGGTCGCGGGTGGGCTCGGCGTTTTACACATACTCGAGTGGCTGTTGACTTCGAAGTAGGCGCACGCGAGGCCTCGAGGATGTCCGGGGCGCTCGTTCCCTTCTACTTCGACCTCATCTCTCCCTACAGCTACCTCGCGATCTCGCTCATCGACCGTCGATCGGACCTGCCGGCCTCGATGTTTGAGCTTCGCCCGGTGGCGCTCGGCAGCGTCTTCTCCGCGCTCGAGGTCATGGGTCCCGGCGACGTGCCGTATCGGCGGCGCTACGGACTCGCCGATGTGCTGCTTCTAGCTCAGCACTATGGGCTGCCGCTCGAGGGTCCGCCCAGACACCCGTTTAATAGCCTATACGGGCTGCGGGCCGTGAGTGCTGTGGACGCGCCGGAGCAGCGTTTTGATCTCGCGCTGCGCCTGTTTCAGGCCGCGTGGGGCGAAGGCTTGGATCTCGAGAAGGCGGACGTGCTGTCGAGATGCTTTGAAGAAGTTGGCCTCGACTTCGATCCGGAGGAGGTCGCGAGTCGGCGCGAGACCCGCCAAGCCATCAAGTCCCACACCCAGTCGCTCCTGGCCGCCGGCGGCTTTGGCGTGCCCACCTTCGACGTCGCCGGGCAGCTCCTGTTTGGACACGACCGCTTCGAGCTCCTCTTGGCGCTCGTGAGCGGAGCGGTGCGCCCGGAGCCGGAGAAGCTCGAGCGGCTCTTGGCCCGGCCCCGTCCAGGGGCTAGCTGAGCTTCCGGATCTCCTCCACCACCCAGTCTGGGTCGTCGAGCGGCAGCTCATGACCGGCGCTCGGATGCACGCGCACCGGGCTCCTATACCGTTCGGCCAGCCGATAGGTGCAGCTCGGATCGACGAAGCGATCGTGCGCGGAGACGAAGAACTCGAGCGGCGTCTCCACGCGCTCGGGGGTCTGAAACCGCATGGCGGCGACCACCTGCGCTCGCATGACCGAGAACGAGACCGGTGCGGATCTCGAGACCTCGCCGAACGCTCGAGCGAGGTCTTGCTCGTCGCCTCGGTGATTGGTGATCAGCTTCAGGAGACGACTCTCGCGGCGCATGGGATCCGGTTCACGCATCATCGCCATGAGGGGGCCGAGGTTCTGAAGCCGCAAGCGGTCTTGCGGCCGGCTCAGGTTGCCGGCGCTCGAGTTGACGATCACCGCGATCTCGAAGTCGCTCGGGTAGCGATGAACCCAGTCGAGGGCGATCATGCCCCCGAGGGAGACCGCGAAGATTCCGAAGCCTCCTTCGGTGGCGCGCAGGTCCGAGAAACGCAGCCGGAGATCGTCCGAGATGCCTTCGATCTTGCTGGGCGAGGGACGCGAGACCTCGGTGCCAACCCCCGGAAGATCCAGGCAGACCACCTTCGATCCGAGGGTTTGTCGGAGGCGCTCGGGGAGCTCGCCCCAATGCCTCTGCTCTCGGCTGAGGCCGCGCAGGAGGAGCCAGTTTCTCGCCGGTTCGCTCACGACGTGTCTTAAAGAGGAGTGGGTGAGCTTTGACCACCGGGGGCTGCGTCCATCGCAGCGTCCATGTTATCGAAACCTCGGGGAAGCCCGAGAGGCGGTCTAGGACGAGCATATGAAGTTGGAGATCCGTCATCGCGAGTCGCAGGCCACCTATGAGGTCGAAACCAGCGGTGCCATCATGGGCCGCGAGCCGGCTCGCAGCGACATCTCGGTCGCGGACAAGTCCGTCTCTAAACAGCACGCGCGCATCTTCTCCAAGGACGGGGCCTGGTACCTCGAAGACCTGGGCTCCTCGAACGGCACGTTCCTGAATGAGCAGCGCATCGAGGAGGCGGTTGTCCTCGTGCCTGGGGCTACGTTCTCGCTCTCAGACAACCACTTCGAGGTGATGCGAGTTATCCGTGACGAGGGATCGGTCTCGGAGGTGAGCCCCGCCTTCGTGGTGGGTCCAGGCATGGATACCAACAACGAGGAGGCCCGTGATCCTGGGCCCATGTTCATCGGCGATTCGGCCGACGACGAAAACGACCCCCTGCTTCGAGAGACCGAAGAGGAGGACCGGCCGGGTTTTGGTGCCGTGTTCACCGCCGCCCCGCGAGCGCTCGCGCACTATCTGGTCGCGGTCCCGCTCTTCGCGGTCAACCCCATGGGCTCGCTGCGCAAGAGCATCGAGGAGCAGAAGCATCCGCCGATGCAGACCTGGCAGCTCATGGGCTGGGCGCTTCCGGCGCTGCTCGCCACCGGACTCGTTTCATGGGTCACCGCGTCCATCGCCGCGCTGGTGCACGGAACCTTCTCGCTTGGGGACGCGCTTCCCATTGGCCCGTTGGTGGGCGCTGCCATCGGGGCGGTGGTGAGCGGATTTGCGCTCCACCCCATCCTGACATGGGTCATCGACAAACTCGGTGGCGAGAGCAACGAGAGCCAGCGGACGAACTACTTCATCACGATGATGACGGTGTCGATCCTTCTCGCGGCCCCTGGGGCGCTGGGGTCGCTCCTCGCGCTCATCCCGCTGCCTTTCATCGGGATCCTCCCGCTCGCGCTTCAGCTCGTGGCCACCCTGTTCAGCATCCTGGTGATGTATCGGTGGTTTCAGCACTTCGAGGTCGCGGCCTGGTTTCAGAAGGTGATCCTCGTGCTCGGGCTCTTGGCGTGCATCTCCACCGGTCTCGCGCTGGTGAACGTGATCCGCGTGACCATCGCTGGTGGAGGTGGAGGGGACATCGCCGCGGCGGTCGATCCCGAGAACCCGGACGCTGTCCCCAGCGACGCGGAGCTGCTCGCTGCCAAAGAGGCGGCTGAGCGCGAGCAGGCCGGCGCCGACACCGAACCCGGCACCGAGCCGAAGCCCGGCGCCGAGCCGAAGCCCGGCGCCGAGCCGAAGCCCGAGCCGAAGCCCGAGCCGAAGCCCGAGCCGAAGCCCGAGCCGAAGCCCGAGCCAAAGCCCGAGCCAAAGCCCGGACCAGAGCCGAAGTCCGAACCAGAGCCGAAGCCCTCGGGCGACTCGGGCTATCCGACGTACTACAAGAAGCTCGTGGCGATCGAAGCCGTGGTCGACGCCGACCCCACGCTCCTGCGCGACAAGAACGTGCAGCGACTCTACGCACGCATCAAAAAGGTGCAGTACGAGACCACCAAGAAGGCCGACGGGGGCAAGAAGAAGAAGAAAGACCCCTGGCAGGCCGAGATCGACCGAAAGCTCGCCGATGCGGAGGCCTTCGACGAGCTCAAGGGCACCGTCGAGGCTCTCCACGAGCGGCTCTTCGACTGAGTTGATCCGGACGGTCGTTCAGTCGAAGCGAATGTCCAAGAAGTATTGAGGCAGGATGCGAGAGTCGATCCAGTGCCCGACCTCGAGATAGTACGTGCCCGGGGCCAGTGCGTTGACCCCTACCCCAGGCGTACTCGCCTCGCTGATCTCGGAGCATACGCTAGAGGTCGGGATCGAGGTGTCGTCGTTCGACGTGATCTCGGTCCCGGCGCTGTCGTACAACGCTAGCCGAGTGTCGATGCCAGTGCACGAGGTTGGATCGCCCACGTTGCTGTAGGTTCGCGCCACCAGCGCGCGGGTGGCCCCCGCGGGCACGGTGAAGGCGTAGAAGTCGACATCTGCGACGGGGTCGATGCTCCCGGCGATGGTGCGCGTGGTGGCCGTCACCGCCCCGCTCGCCTGGGCGCCCGCGATGTCTGAGTTGGGTTCGACCTCGAGGAGCACGTTGCCTTCGAACTGGCAGGTGGACGAGCAACCGTCACCGTTGGCGGTGTTGCCATCGTCGCAAGCCTCATTGGCTCGAGACTCGATGCGGCCGTTGCCACACGCGGGATTCAAGATCGTCACCCGCAACGTCAGTGGTCCGGTTTGGCCGCCCTCGGGGCGAACGACCAGATAGTACGCCCCGGTCGGCAGGTTGCGCGCGAACGCGTCATCCACCGTGATCTCGGCGCAGTCATTGGCGGCACCAAACGTCTTCCTTCCGCGAAGGGTCACGAGGTCCGCCTCGTAGAGCTCGAGCGCGTTGTCGGAGTCGCAGCTCGCGCCGCTGGTGGTGGTGGCAGTGATGGTCTGACCGGCCTGAGTGACGTTCACGCGGACGGTTTGGTAGGCGATGTTTGACGGAAGGTTCAGGTTGGCCACCCCGCTCGGCGGGTTGATGGTCGCCGCGATCTCGAGCTGACAGGTGGCGGAGCAGCCATCGTTGGCATCGGTGTTGCCATCGTCGCACTGCTCGTTGGTCTCCGCGACACCGTTGCCGCAGATATCGACCGCACGCACCGTCACCCGGAGTTCGTATGGGAAGCTCTGGGTCTCGTCTCCTCGGAAGCCGGTGGCGACGAAGTACTGCCCCGGGGGGAGGCGAGGATCGGTCGCGAAGGCGGGCTGAGAATGAGCGCACAGCTCGGGGCCGGAGTCGTCGTCGAAGTCCATGGTGTTGAGGTCGGCGTCTGCCACGTAGATCACGGGGTCGGCGTTCGCAGTGCAGTTCGGGGCGGTGGGGGTGAAGACCGCGGCCTCGATGTAAGCCTCGGCGGTCAAGGTCACCTCGTAGAACTGAAGGCGTCCGCCCGGGGCGGTGCCGCTGAAGGTCTGGCTCGCGGGCGGGCCACTCAGCGTGCCGACGGGTTCGATGCGGCAAGTCGCGCTGCAGCCGTCGCCCGGCGTGGTGTTGCCGTCGTCGCACTGCTCGTTGTCCTCGAAGACACCGTTGCCGCAGATGTCGGCTTCGAGCAGCTTGATCTCGACTTGGTAGGGGAACGTCTGGCCGTCTGTGCCGTAGAAGCCGACGCCGAGGAAGTAGGTGCCTGCTTCGAGGAACGCGGCCGAATCCTCATTGGGATCGACGTGCGGACACTCGCCGCTGCCCCCCGCTGCGAAGGTGACTTCAGCGCCGCTGGAGTTGAAGATCGCGATCTCGGCGTCGTCGGCTGGGCAGGTGGGCATGGACGGGGCAAACAGCTGGGCGTCCACGTACGCATCGGTGGTCACCTCGAGCACGTACAGGCTGTAGTTCAGCGCCTCCGCGGTGCCGGAGAAGACCTGGGTGCCGGGCGGGCCGGAGATCATGCCTTCGACCTCGAGTTCGCAGGTGGCGGAGCAGCCATCACCGTCGAGCAGGTTGCCGTCGTCACACTGTTCGTTGCGCCCCGCTTCCCAGACGGTGTTGCCGCAGCCCGGCGCGATGAGCCGCACGAGCAGGTGGTAGGGACCCGCCTCGAAGCCGCTCACGCGGATGTAGTAGGTCCCTGCGGCGAGCTCGGCCGCAGCGAGATCGGAAGCCGGATCGATGATGGAGCAGGCGCCGCTCCCCGAGGGGGCCTCCGCGCCGCTGTCGTCATCGCTCGTCAGCTCTTCTTCGGCGGCGTTGTAAAGCGTGAGGACGGTGTCCGTCGCGCAGCCGCCTTGACCGTCGCTGGTCTCCGCATAGAGCGAGTAGCCGGCCGGGACCGTGACGCTGTAGAAGTCGACGTCGCTCGAAGGTTCGAGCGCGCCCTCGACCCCGCCACCCGCGCCGAGGTTCACCGCCGAGGCGATGTCGTCGTTGGGTTCCACTTCGGCGATGGTCTGCGCGACGGAGCGAGTCTGCTGGGCGGAACCGCCTCCGCTCGAGGCCGACAGCACGAAGACAGTGCTCTCGGTGACGTTCTGGGTCATGGTGCCGCTGGCTGCGGCGCTGAAGCCAGCGACCGCGGTTCCATTCGCGGTGAGGGTGAGGGTGGTGGCGTTCTGGGTGGCCCAAGTGATGGTGACCTCTGCGCTGGCGCCGGTGAAGAATGCGGGCGCGACGGTGAACGTGTCGATGACCGGGGCCGCCTCGGCGGTGACGGTCAGCGTGCGGGTGTCGACCGCGCTGTCGTTGCGCGCCTCGAGCGTATAGGTCGTGGAGGCCTGAGCGAGGGTGACATCGAAGGTTCCGCTCGCCACATTCGTGGTCTCTGTGGTGATGACCTCGCTCCCTCGAAGGATTCGCACCTGGTTCGCCCCGGCGGTGATCCACTGAAGAGTGCTGACGCCATTGAGACGTCCCGGATTCGGATTGGCGGTGAAGGAGATGACCGCGACCGCGTTCGCGTCGAGCGTCACACTCACTTCCTTTGTGGTCGAGCCGTTCGCGTTCTCCGCCTTCAGCGTGAAGGTCGTGCTCGCGTCGATCGCAGCGCTTTCGACGCTGCCGGTGAGCTCCGTCGAGGCTTCGAGCACGGTGCCGCCCGGCGCGGCGGTGATGGAGACCTTGGTGGCGTTCTGGACGCTCCAGCTCAAGGTCACGCGTTCGCCCCGGGCGACCGCGGCCTTCGAGGCCTGGAAGCTGCCGATGGTCGGCCCGTCCGTCGGATCGGTGCTGTCCCCGCAGCCGTACAACGGCAACAGGGCGATGGCGGAGGAAGTGAGTAGGAATTGTGCGAGCTTCAAGTTCTGGTCCCTCCCGACGGAGCTCCAATCTAGGGAGCTCTCGTACAGGGGCCGACATTTGCTCGATCGGCTAGAGCATCGTCAACCGAAGCTTGAGCTTCCGTTCTCGGCGTTCGAGCCGGCGGTCCAAGGAGGACTAAATCCGGTGTGATCACAGGCTATTGAACGATTAAGTCCCCGTCGGGTCGAGAGGCTGCCGCTTGGGGGCGCCGAGGAGCTCGAGATTCCGGCCGCCGCGGCCCGCCACGGACGCTTCCACCATCGCTCGGTAGAGGGCTCGGAGTTGCTCGGCGTTCTCTCGCTCACCAAAGTGCACAAGACATGCGGCCATCGCTTCGATGGTCGACAACCTCGTTGGGTCGACGCTTCGGCGAAGGGTGTGCGGCGCCCGCTGCACGTCCTCGAGCGAGAGGGGGTAGAGGCTTGGCGCTCGTGCGAGACGCCGCGCGAGCCGACCCGCCTGGCGCCAGTTCCCATCCGGCAGCACCACTCGGATGAATGACGACTCGGCATCATCGAGCGCGGAGGATCGACTTCGCGTGCGCGTGGGGTAGAGCAGGTGTGCGTTCACGGGAAGCTGCGACAGCTGAAGCGGCAACACATCGCGAAGGCCATAGTCGAGGATCTCGGTCCCGGGCAGGGCCAGCGCAGCGATGCGCGCGGTGTTGGTGCTTCGCCAGCGTTCTTTGGCGTGACGCAGCACGAGAAAGCGTACGCGGCTCTGGATCTGCGGGACCTGCGCGCAGATGCAGTGGGCGTCGAGTTGCCAGCAGCGCGGGCAGCGGCCCTCGAGATCCGACGGCGTCTTCGACCGCTGACTCACGGGTGGACGGTAGCACGAACCGCGTGGCATAGAGCGACCGGTGACCGTCAGCCTGCACAACAAGACCATCTTCATCACCGGCTCGAGCCGCGGCATCGGCCTGGCCATGGGCCTGCGCTTTGCTCGCGCGGGCGCCAACGTGGTGATCACCGGCAAGACCACCGAGCCGCATGCCAAGCTCCCCGGCACGATCTTCACGGCGGCGGCGGAGATCGACAAAGCGGGTGGACGAGGCTTGGCCGTGAACATGGACGTGCGGAACGACGACGAGGTGAAGGCCGCGGTCGAGAAGGCGGTGTCCACCTTCGGCGGCATCGACGTGCTCGTGAACAACGCGAGCGCCATCTCCCTCACGGACACCCTCGGTACCTCGATGAAGCGCTACGACCTCATGCATCAGGTCAACGTACGGGGCACGTACCTGGTCTCGCAGGCCTGCTTGCCGCACCTATTGAAGGCTTCGAATCCGCACATCCTCAACAACTCTCCGCCGCTCAACATGGAGGCGAGGTGGTTCCAGAACCACGTCGCGTACACCATGACCAAGTACGGCATGAGCATGTGTGTGCTCGGTATGGCGGAGGAGTTCAGGGAGCGCGGCGTCGCGGTCAACGCGCTCTGGCCCAAGACCACGATCGCCACCGCCGCGATTGAGCACGTCGTCGGGGGCGAGGAGATGATGCGTTGCTCTCGCAAGCCCGAGATCGTGGCGGACGCCGCGTACCACATCATCACCAAGCCCAGCCGCGAGACGACCGGGCACTTCTTTCTGGACGAGGACGTCCTTCGCCGCGAGGGGGTCACCGACTTCTCGGGGTATGCCGTGGATCCGTCGCGGGACCTGTTTCCAGACTTCTTCATCTGAGCTTTCCCCCTGACGTGGATGTCAGAGTTCGGCCTCCCGGGTCCCCGCGCTGAACCCCAGAAATATCCGGCGCGTCTCGTGCATTGGATCGGCGAGACCGTGGATCTGCGTAGCCCCATATCGGTGCCCCCGCCCTGGGTTCGACCCACTCAGGGATTCCTGCTCGGCTTGCTCCCCGCTCTGGGCTGGCTCGGGCTCGATCTCGTCCGAGGTGGCTCACCGGCCTCCGCCCTTCGCCAAGAATGGGACGTGCTGGTGTACCTGTTCGCTGTCGGTACCGCGCTGCTGTCGCTCTTTGGGGCGGCGGTGGGTCGGCTCGAACGACGCTGGCGGGCCGAGAGCCTGCGGCTGTCCGATCTGGCCCTCACCGATCCGATGACCGGTCTCAGGAACCGGCGCTACTTTCAGGCGCGATTCGAAGAGGCTCATCGCCTCGCGCGTCGGGAGCGCGAGCCTCTTTCGCTCGCGATCATCGATCTGGATCGCTTCAAGGAGGTCAACGACCACCATGGTCATTTGGCTGGAGACCAGGTTCTACGTGCAGTGGCGGCGGCGCTTCGGCGCGTCGTGCGCTCTGGAGAGACACTCGCTCGGGTGGGTGGCGAGGAGTTCGCGTTGCTCCTGCCCCGCACCGATGAGTCCGAGGCTGAGCGGGTCGCGGAGCGCGTTCGTGCCGCGATCGAGAGCGCGAGCGTGCGCGTGCCAGGCTTGGGGCAGCCTCTGTCGGTCACCGCCTCCGTGGGGGTCGCCTCGAGCACGGGGCTTCAGAACGGGGATGGACGAGCCGCTCTATATCGGGCGGCAGACCAGGCTCTGCACGTGGCCAAGGCACACGGTCGAAACCGGGTCGAAGTGACGGGACCGTTACCCTTTGTGCACGCCTGCGCCTGAGTAGAGCTCATCTCAAAACCCCAAAAAACCTCTTTACGTGGACCTCGTGCCCGAAGATGGTCCCCTGCATGCTGGGCATCAACCTCTCGGGCAAGAACGCCTTCCTCACCGGGGTCGCCGACGATGGTGGCTTCGCCTGGGACATCGCCAAGACGCTGCAGGCCGCCGGGGCGAAGGTGTATCTCGCCAGCCATCCACGTACCGTCTCCATCGTCGAGCGTCTGCTCCGGCGTCCGCAGTCGGCGGAGTCCAGGCAGCTGCCGTATGGGGTCCAAGGCGAGCTCGCGCCGGCCGCGTTGTTTGGTTGCGACGTCGCCTACGATACTGCGGCCGAGATGCCGGAGGAGGTGAAGAGCCAAAAGGGCTACCGCGAAGAAGACGTCAGCATCCAGGGCGCCTTCGAGAAGTATCGTGCGCTCTCGGGCGGGGCGCCGGTCGACATCCTCGTTCACTCAGTCGCGTTTTCGCCCGAGATCCAGAAGAACCACCTCGAGACCAGCCGCGCCGCCTATCTCATGGCGCAGTCCATCAGCGCTTACAGCCTGGTCGCGCTGACGCGGGCCGCGCTGCCTTTCATGAAGGGTCGAGATGCCTCGGTGGTGGGGCTCACCTATTTGGCCTCCGAGCGCGTCGTGCCTGGCTACGGCGGCGGCATGGCCTCGGCCAAGGCCGCATTGGAGTGTGATGCGCGCGCCTTGGCCTACTTTGCCGGTCGCGAAGCGGGGGCCCGCGTGAACCTCATCAGCGCCGGTCCTTACCCCTCGCGGGCCGCTCGCTCCATCGGTGATATCCAGGTCATGGTGGATCATGTGAAGGAACGCAGCGCCCTTCCACGGGCCATCACCTCGCAGGAGGTCGCGGACACCGCGGCTTTTCTGCTCTCGCCCCTCGCTTCCGGCATTACCGGAGACGTCTTGTACGTGGACTGCGGCTACCACGTCATGGCGCCTTGACCTGCGTCTACGCCTCTGGCCAATACCACCGCGATGAGGAGAACCGCATGATTCGGGCAGACGGACTCACGAAGTTCTACGGCAGTCGCTGCGTCATCAAGGATCTCAGCTTCTCCATCGAGGATCGCGAGATCGTCGGATTCCTCGGGCTGAACGGCGCCGGCAAGACCACCGCCCTACGCATGCTCGCTGGCCTGCTGCAGCCCTCTTCGGGGCGCCTGCAGCTCGACGGTCAGGATGTACTCGCCGATCCAAAGTCCATCGGGTGGCGCATCGGCTTTCTGCCCGAGCGCCCGCCGGTCTACGAGGAGATGACCGTCAGCGATTACCTCGTCTTCGCGGCCGAGCTCCGCGGTTATCCCAAAGAGAAGAGCGCGCGCCGAGTGTCTGAGGTCATCGAGCGCACGGAGCTCGCCGAGTACCAAGACGAGCCCATCCTTCATCTCTCTCACGGGTTCAGGCAGCGCGTGGGTATCGCGCAGGCCATCGTGCACGAGCCCGACCTGGTTATCCTCGACGAGCCCATCAACGGCCTCGACCCCAAGCAGATCATCGAGATGCGCGGGCTCATCCGGAGCCTCGGAGATGAGCACATCATTCTGATCTCGTCGCACATCCTCCCGGAGATCTCCCAGACCTGCGACCGCCTCCTCGTGCTCTCGCGGGGTGAGCTGGTGGCCCAGGGCACCGAGAGCGAGCTCCGCGGCCAGTTCGGCGGCGGCAGTCGTCTCCGCGTCACGCTCGTGGGCACCCCAGAAGACATCGCCCCGGTGCTCGAGCGCTGTCCTCTGCTCGCGTCCTTCGAGACCGTGGCTCGAGCTGGCGATGCCACCGAGATCCGGGTCGAGCTCAAGGAGCAGCGTCCGGAGGCGCTCTCGCGTTTCGTCATCGAAGCCGGCCTCGGCCTTCGGCGCATCGAGCCGGAGAAGAGCGAGCTCGAAACCATGTTCATCCAACTGACTCGGGGTTGAGCCATGACCACTGACCAAGCAAGAAAATACTCGAGACCCAGCGCGTTCTCCGGGATCTCGCTCATCGTGAAGCGGGAGCTGCTCTCGTACTTCGGAACGCGCTCCGGCTACGTGGTGGCCTCGGTGACGCTGCTCATCGCAGGCCTCTCCTTCAACACGCGCGCGGTGGGCAGCAGCGCTCGCTACTCGAGGGACGTGCTCTCCACGTTTCTGTATGACACCAGCGGCATCGTGATGGCGGCCGCGATTCTGATCTCGCTCCGGCTCATCGCTGAGGAGCGAAAGACTGGCACCATCCACCTGCTCATGAACTCGGCCCTCTCCGAGGGGCAGATCGTGCTCGCCAAGTTCCTGTCTGCGTACTTCTTTCTGGTGATTCTGATTCTGCTCACCGCGTACATGCCGGCGCTGATCTTTCTGCGCGGCCGTGTGTCGCTGGGGCACATCTTCACCGGCTATCTCGGGCTCCTCTTGCTCGGCGCGGCGGTGGTCGCCATCGGCACCTTTGCGTCTTCGCTCAGCCGCTCCCAGGTCATCGCAGCGGTGTTCACCACCGTGATCACTGCGCTGCTCGTGCTCATGTGGGTCCTCGCGAAGGTCGTCGACCCGCCGCTCAAGGAGGTGGTCACGAACATGGCTTTGCACAACATCCACTTCCGGACCTTTCAGCAAGGCACGCTCAGCCTGCGCGACGTGGCCTACTACCTGTCGATCACCGGGGTGTTCTTGTACATGGCTCGAAACGCAGTGGAGGCCCGACGATGGACGCTGTGAACGCTGGGCACCGAAAGTGGCCGAGTTACTCGGTCTTCGTGGGCCTCATCCTGCTGTACGCCGGTGAGCGCATCGTCGTCGGTGCGGACTCGGTTCGGTATCTCTTCTCGGGTCTCGGGTTCCTCACCATCCTCGGCAGCGCGGTCTTTCGCGTCACCGAGATGGGTAAGGTGGGCGCGGACCGCAAGCCCATGCTCACGCTCTTCACAGGGGCGACCTTCGGGGTCATGGCCGCGGTGGTCCTGTATGGCGCCACCACCTTCTCCGAGGCGGGCGAGGGCCAGAACGTGCTGCGGGTGGCCATTCATGTGGCGTGGCTCCTCTTGCTCGCGGTCTCCTTGGGCGGGCTGGTCGCGCTCGAGATCGCGGTGTTCCCGGTGGCCGGCATCGACCGATACGAAGACCGCAAGCTCCGTCGCTTCTTCGAGCGCGGCGTGGGCACCGGCCTGCTCGTCGCCTCGGCGGTGGTCTTCAACTACATCACCACGCGCGAAGACAAGAAGATCGACTTCTCCTTTGGGCGCGAGGCCGTCGCCACCGACCAGACCAAGGGCCTCATCAAAGAGATCTCCAAGCCGGTGCGAGTGGTCCTCTTCTTCCCTACGGACAGCGAAGTGGGGGATGCGGTCGATCAGTACATCCGAAGCCTCGATGGCCTCTCGTCCCAGCTCACCATCGAACGCACAGACCAGGCCTTGGCCGGCAAGCTCGCCAGCGAGACCGGCGTGTCCGAGAACGGATTCATCGCGGTCTCACACGACAAGACCCACGAGAAGATCAAGGTCGGCACCGAGTGGGACGCCTCGCGCTCTCGCATGAAGAAGCTCGACTCCGACTTCGCCAAGGCTGTCGTCAAGGTGACGCAGTCCTCCAAGGTGGCCTACTTCACGGTGGGGCACAAAGAGCGAGCCACGGACCCCGCGAGCGACGACAGCCGTCCTCCGCTCAGGCAGCTCAAGAAGATCCTCGCGAACAACCAGTACGAGGTGAAGAGCCTGGGGCTGGGCGACGGACTCGGGCAGGAGCTGCCCAAAGATCACGCCATCATCTTCATCATGGGCCCCGAAAAGCCCTTCTTGCCGGAGGAGATCGCCACCCTGAAGGCAGGTCTCGAGCGAGGGGCGCGACTTCTCATCGCGCTCGAGGGTGAGGGTGAAGGAGACAGCATGCCCGAGCTTCTGAGTGCGCTGGGCCTCTCCTTCGACAAGACCATCCTCGCGAACGAGAAGGCCCACGTTCGCGTGACGCGGACCCCGGCGGATGCGGCGTACATCGTTTCGAACAAGTACTCCTCTCACAAGTCCGTCACCACGCTCACGCGGAACTCGAACCAGCTCTTCACCGCCTTCGGCAAGTCGGGGTCCATCGAGAAGCTCGAGAACGAGCCGCCGGGTGTTCACGCGGAGGTCGTCATCAGCGCGATGCCGGGAACCTTCGCCGACCAAGACGGCGACTACATCTTCGACAAAGCCACGGAGGCGCAAAAGACCTTCGGGCTGGCCGCGGTCGTCACGCGGACGGCTACAGCAGGTGCCGATCGCGAGGGACGAGCGTTTGTCGTCTCGGACGCCGACGTCTTCACCGACGACTTCCTGCGAAACGAGGGCAACGCGCTGCTCCTCGCCGACATCGCCTACTGGCTCGCGGACGTGAAAGAGCCGGTGATCCCCAAGGTCACCGAGGAAGACGTGCGTATTCAGCACCGCAAGGAAGACGACGTGGCGTGGTTCTACTCCACCACGCTGGGTGTACCGGCGCTGGTCCTGGCCCTCGGATTTTTTGTCGCCGGACGGAGGCGTAAGCGATGAAAGAGAACCACCTGCTCCTGACGGTCCTCGTCGTTCTGCTCGGGACCGCCTACTGGTCTTGGACCAAGGAAGAGAAGAAGGTCACCACCGAGAAGGTGGTGATGGTCTCCGGTCAACCGGCGGACATCGAGCTCATTCGCTTCACCACCAAGACCCAAACCGTCTCGGTGTCGCGCCGTGACCTGAAGGGTGAGGCTTACGTCTGGTTCGAGATCGCCTCCAAGACCCGAACCCGCGGCTTCGTCGGCAACGACAAGGTCGATGATCTCTTGAAGTCCTTCGCGCCCTTCAGCGCGCTTCGCAGCCTCGGCCCGGTCGAGGCCGAGAAGCTCGAGGCCATCAAGCTGAAGAAGCCCGAGAAGAAGCTCACCTTGAAGATCAAGGGGGCGGAGAAGGTCTTTCAGATCGGCGATCGCACTTACGGCTCGCGCGACCACTACGTAAAGCCGACCGCCGGCAAAGAGGTCTATCTGGTCGAGTCGAAGGTGCTCGGAGATCTCGAGTATCCCGAGAGTCGCTTCATGCAGCGAAACCTCCGCAAGGCCGACATGCAGGAGGTCAACGCGCTCGAGGTCACCGCCGGCGGCAAGACCCGTCGCTTTCTCCACCAGAACCGGCTCGCCAAAGCAGAGGCCTACTGGGCGACGGACACCAGCCCCGAGCAGCAGAACGAGACGGTGGGCAACTGGGTGAGCAAGCTCGACACGCTCTCGGTGCGCACCTATCCCGAGGACGCCGACGTGCTCAAAGACGCGACGCTCGTGCTCGAGCTCGCCTGGATCGACCCCGGCGACAAGAAGGCCGAGACCATGGCGCTCTATCGGAAGAAGGCCGAGAAGGGCGACGCCCAGGACTACTTCGCGGTCGGGACCGCGACCAAGCTCCCGGTCGAGGTCACGCGTTCGGTCGCTGAGCAGCTCGAGCGCGACCTCGCAGTCCTTTACTCCGAGAAGTAGGGGTAGACCCTCTGTTTTACATCCTCCCGTCGTCGGAGTTGCGTGAAAGTGCCCCGCCGCCTGACCGAGCGCGCACTTAGGCCGCCTCCCGTAGACTGAATTCGTGCTCATCGAGACCTTTGGCGCGCTTGTCCTCTCCGCCACCCCGGCGATGAGCTTCGAGCAGCCCCCCGCCTCCACCGTGCTGGCCCTGGTGAGCCCCCGCGGCGAAGCACGACCCTTGCGACTCAATCTCCCGTCGATCGTCGAGACGGTCCGACTCGAATCCAATCGTCGCCTCCTTCTTTCTGCACGGCCCGCCGTACCCGCGAGCCTCGACCTCGCCGGCGAGCGCATCGCGGCGCAGGTTTCTCTCAGCGCGGCCTTGGGCAGCACGATCGAAGGTGGTCGTGTTCGCACCAGCCGCAGCTTCACCATCACCGCAGACGGGCTCGAACTCGTCTTGCTCGCGGACGTCGTGCTCGCACCCAACCCGGCTTCGCTCGGGGCGGGCGAGATGCTCGTCGAGAAGCTCGCCATCGTCTCTGTGTCCAAAGCCACCGGCCGCGTCGCTGACTTCGAGCTCGCGCGCCACGCTTTTCTCGCGCACCCGAAGGTGCCGATGCGTTGGACGCCTCCGGGTTCGGTCGCCAAGTGGAAGGCCGAGACCCGTGAAGGCTGGCTGGTGCTGGGCGCTGGTCTCTATCCCGAGGTCTTCGTGGACGGCCAAGAGGTCACCATCTCGATGGCCGAAGGCGAGAACGCGAAGCGCTGGCGCCTTCGGGTGGAAAACGGCGCGTGGACGGACGGCGAGCGCGTCATCGAATGGACCGAAGAGCCAGGCCGATGGATTGGGCGCGTGCGCGGCTTCGACACTCACCCTCTGGACTCGATGCGGCTCGGTGACGCGAGCAGTCCGATGTCCGTGGACTTCGTCTCGTCGCTTGTCCCGGTCGGTGAGCGCGCGGGCCTCTGAGTCAGGCTCGAGCGCGAGGCTGCACGATGCGCCGAATCGTTTCGAGCAGGCGACGCACCTCGGTCTTCATCTCGAGCGCTTGAGCCCACTGGCCGTGCGACAAGCCAGAGTTGAGCGCGAGTTCCTTGGTGAGCTGATCGAGGATTCCCTGGAGCTGATCGAGCCGGTCCATGGCGGGTTGCGGATCGCCCTTTGGCGGCGGTCGCACGCCGCTCTCCCCTCGGCTGCGGCTCTGTCCCTCGCGGACCAGGTCCATGATGACCCCCAGGTCGACCTCGTCGTCTCCTTGAGTATCGTCCGGTTCCTCGATCAAGATGTCCTGGGATTCTTGACGGGTCTCATCCCCTCCGTTTGCTACTCGTCTTTCCTCGTAAGCCAGCTTGATGAACAGCGTCCTCACTCCGTTGGCGGTGAGGAACGCGAGGTTCGGGGCTTCGGTTCGGATGAGGCCGCGGTGCGCCAAGTCGTCGAGCAGATCCGGGAGATCGGTCACGCCGGCGGCGCTGGCGAGCGCGGGGGTCACGGGTACCGGTGACTTCGTATCTCCGCTCGTGAAACCGTAGAGCTCCTGAAGCAGGAGCAGCGCGGGGTCGGCCATCGCGAGCAAATACACCGGCGGGGGCTCTGCGTACAGACCTCAGAGCTCCCAGTCGTATTCGATGGTGAGCGGCGCGTGATCCGAAAACTTTCGTCGCCGGTAGACCGAGACCGCGCGTGCTCGCCCTCCTAGGCGCGGACTGACGACCTGCAGATCGATGCGCCAGCCCACGTTCTTGGCCCATGCCTGACCGCGATTCGACCACCACGTGTACTCGCGTGGGGCCTGGCTCACCGCGCGGTGCGCGTCCACCCAGCCGAGCTCGTCGTAGATCTGATCGAGCCACGCACGCTCATCGGGGAGAAAGCCGGAGGTCTTCTGATTCGAGCGCCAGTTCTCGAGATCGATGTTGCGATGCGCGATGTTCCAGTCTCCGGCGATGAGGAACTCTCTGGACTCATCGCGGCGCCTCGCGAGGTGCTCCCGAAAGCGCCGCATGAAGCTGTACTTGTAGGCTTGGCGTTCCTCGGAGCTCGAGCCCGACGGCAGGTATAGAGAGATAACAGAAAGCGAACCGAAGTCGGCGCGTAGGTAGCGGCCTTCGCGGTCGATGTCGTCGATACCCAGGCCTTCGACCACGCGGTCGGGCTCTTTCTTGGTGTAGATGGCCACGCCGCTGTAGCCCTTCTTCTCCGCTTCGTGAAAGTACGCGAAGTAGCCCTTGGGCCGAAGCAGCCCAGGTCGAAGGTCGCTTTTCGAGGCTCGGGTCTCCTGGAGGCAGACGATGTCCGGGGACTCGCGCCGGAACCAGCGCATGAAGCCCTTCTCCGCCGCAGAACGCAGACCGTTGGCGTTGAAGGAGACAACTCGCACCCGGATCTACTAGCAAGCTTCGGGTCGACGGCAAAGCTTGCTCGTACTAGCATCGATCGTATGTTCCGCGTGTACGGATGGGGCCTGGCTTGTTCCTTGGCTGCCTGCGCGAGCGCCCCCGAAGCTGGCCGGGAGGCCGGTGGGCATGAACACGAGCACGGCGCGCACGAGCTCACGCCGATGGTCCGCGGCGACGAACCTCACCTCGCGAACATTCGCCAGCTCACCTTCGGCGGGGAGAACGCTGAGGCCTACTTCTCTGTCGACGGAACGGAGCTCAGCTTTCAGAGCACACGGGACGATCTCGAGTGTGACCAGATCTTTCGTATGAACGCGGACGGCTCAAACCTGCGCATGGTCTCTACCGGCCGAGGCCGCACGACCTGCGCGTACATCCAAACCGACGGCAGCCTCATCTACGCGTCCACACATGGTCATGGCGCCGGTTGCCTGTGGAAGGCGGATCACAGCATGGGCTACGTCTGGCCCCTGTATCCGGAGATGGACATCTGGGCTGCGGACGCCGACGGTTCCAACCCGCGCGTGCTCTTCGCTTCAGATGGCTACGACGCCGAAGCGACGGTCTGCGCCAAGGACGGGCGGGTTCTCTTCACCTCCACCAAAGACGGTGACCTCGATCTCTACATGATGGAGCGGGATGGCACGAACGTCCGTCAGCTCACGAACACGCCGGGGTACGACGGGGGCGCGTTCTTCTCTTCGGACTGCTCCAAGATCGTGTGGCGGGCCTCGAGACCCGAGGGAGACGCGCTGGTCGAGTACCGGGCGCTGCTCGAGAAGAACCTGGTGCGGCCCAGCAAGCTCGAGATCTTCGTCGCCGATGCGGACGGTCAGAACGTCGTGCAGGTGACCAAGAGCGGCGCGGCCAGCTTTGCCCCGTACCTGCACCCGGACAACCAACGGCTGGTCTACGTCTCCAACAAGCACGACCCCAATGGACGCAACTTCGACATCTTTCTCATCCACGTCGACGGCACGAACGAGTCGCAGATCACGCACAACCCCAGCTTCGACGGCTTCCCCATGTGGACCCATGACGGCGAGAAGCTGGTCTTTGCCTCGAACCGGACGAACCAGCGGCCGGGCGAGACCAACGTGTTCATCGCGGATTGGGTGGAGTGAACGCCATGCCGTTCTCTCAGGTCCGCGAAGAGATCCGCGCCATCCAGAGCGAACTCGTCGCGCTTCGGCACGACCTGCACAAACACCCAGAGCTCGGCTTCGAAGAGGTACGAACTCAGCAGGTCATTCGCGCGTGGCTCGAGTCGCGTGGCTACACACCCAAGGACTCCGCCGGCACCGGGCTCTACGCGGATCTTAAGCCCACACACGGCTCCGGACCGATGGTGGCCCTGCGGGCGGACATCGACTGCTTGCCGATGCACGAGCTCACCGATCTACCGTATCGCTCGGTGCACGCGGGCCGCGCTCACAAGTGCGGGCACGACGGGCACACCGCCATTCTGCTGGGCACCGCCGCGATCCTCGCTCGCCACAAAGATGAACTCCCCGGCAACGTTCGGTTGCTCTTTCAGCCCGCCGAAGAAGGGGTGCGTGGCGGTGGGGCGCGCGTGATGGTCGCCGAGGGCGCTCTCGAAGGTGTCTCGGAGGTCTACGGTCTCCACAACTGGCCAGCGTGGCCCCTGGGGGACGTGCGGGTGAAGGCCGGCGCCATGATGGCGCAGGTTCATGCTTTCGAGATCGAACTCATCGGCAAGGGCGGGCATGGGAGCCAACCGCAGCTCTGTAGAGATCCGATCGTGGCGGCCTCTCATCTCGTGACCGCGCTGCAGACCGTGGTTTCGCGCGGCTTTGGCTACGAGGGCGGCGCGGTGCTGAGCGTCTGCTCTTTTCAAGCCGGGACCACCAACAACGTGATTCCGGAGCGAGCCAAGCTCTCCGGCACCATCCGCAGCTTCGAGCCTAGGGCCACCGCGCGGGTGCTCGAGCGCTTTCGGCAAGTGCTGAGCGGGGTGTCGGCCAGCTTTGGGGTCGAGGTCAATGAGACCATCGAGGTCGGTTATCCGGTGCTCATGAACGACTCAGGCTGCGCGGAGGTCGTTCGGCGTGTCGCCATCGAGGCCTTCGGAGCCGAGCGTGTGAGCGAAGCGGATCTTCCGATGGCGGGCGGGGAAGACTTCGCCTACTTCGCGCAGGCGAGGCCGTCGGCGTACTTCTTTCTCGGCGCCAAACGCGGCGAGGAAGACACCCCGGTCTGCCATCATCCAGACTTCGACTTCGATGACCGCTTGATCCCGGTGGGCATCGAGCTGTTCTCGCGGATCGTATGGGACCGCCTGTCCGGGCGTCCGTTGGTCGGCCCATGACTGCCGCGTCCTTCTAGGGCGCCGAATGGTGGCTTTACTCCATCCTCCAGCGGGCCTATGAACAGACCATGAGCGACGAAGAGATGAAGGCCGAACTCGAGCGCTTGCGGGCCGAGAACGAGGCGCTCAAGAAGCGCACCACGCGCGGAGTCTCGATGAAGGTGAGCGAGAAGGGCGGCCTCTCTGTCTACGGTCTGGGTCGCTTCCCCATCACGCTCTACAAGGAGCAGTGGACCAAGCTTCTCGACATGGCTGACGACATCCGAGCGTTCCTCGCGGAGAACGACGCCAAGCTCAAGACCAAGGAATGAACCCCGAGGCCCGCCTGGCCTCAGGCCACCGCCGGCGGGGCGCTCTGATAGCCGCGTCCCACCTGGTCATTGCCGAGCGCGGCGACCGTGGTCGCAGAGAGCTGCTCACGGTACTTCTTCACGATGGTCAGATTGCCCGAATAGTCGTGGTGCTCGGCATCGATGAGGCTCACCATCGGGCCGTACGGCAGATCCGCGGGCAAGTTCATGGCCTTCAGGAGCTGCGTCCAGATGCGCTGATCGTTGAAGCGGCTCTGATCATCGTTGCTCAGCGCGAAGGCCACCACCGCCAGACCCATGAGCTTTCGGTCGACCTCGTTCAGGCCGGAGATCTTCCCCTGGTCTGAGAACTCGACCACCGCCGAGTACGCCGTGAGCGCCTCGAGCGCGGAGCGCGAGCTGTGGGCGAGGTTCGAGTTGTAGTCGACCTTGAACACTGGCTTGTTGTTGAAGGGGTTGGTCCCCTGCGTGAAGCGCAAGAGCGCGTTCGAGTCCTCGGCCTCGAAGAACCCGTTGGCCATGAACTTGTGTTCGACCTGCGAGTTGCTCGAGGTCTGGCTGTTGTAGTGGGTGGCGACGTTGAGGTCGAGCACCGCGTTCTTGAGGCTCGTGCCTTCGAGCTCATCGGCGTGATGGCCGGAGTCGATGAGCTGGAACTCCTTGTCGGAGTTGGTCTGCGCCTTCTTGAGGCCGAACTGATAGAACACGTCGGCCGCGTCCATCACGCCGTCCGAGTCGCCGTCGAGGTGTAGCCACCGCACGCTCTTGTGTGTGGCGAGGGTCGGGAAGACGTAGTTGAGATCCACGCCGCTGTGCTCCACCCAGTAGAACTGGTCCAGAGCCGAATCCACGCGCTTCTCCATGGCCTCGTAATCATCGCCGTGGATGAGGCCCTTCCAGACCGCCACCAAGGCTTCCATGTCTTCGGAGTTCTTGACCCCTTCGAACTGGTTGCCGTTCTCGTCGACCAGCGTGCCCTTCCAGAAGTACGACGAGTCGAAGGTCGTGATGATTTCGATGTTGCCGAGCGCTTTCAAATCCTCGTCGAGGTTGTCGAGGCCCGCGCACAACCCGAGCAGCGCGAGCTGCGGCTGATTCGCCTCGAGCCCCTTTAGGAGCGCGTCCTTGACCGAGTTCTCCTGGTTGTTGCCGATGTTCGAGTGGCCGCCGTAGGAGAAGCCTTTCTTCTTGCCGACGGCTCCGAACATGTCGTCACTGAAGTTGCGAAGGTCGAGACGGATGCCCTTGACCACCGTCCCGTCGCTTTGAACCTTCGGGGTGGGGAAGGTCAGCTCGAGCGAGGTCGAGTTCCAGGTGCTGCCGGTCTTTTTGAACTTGGCGCCCTCGATGGTTTTGTCCATCGCGTTCTTGATAAACGACTTGTAGAAGCCTTCGCCGTGACCGGCCACGTGCTCCCAGGAGATGTACCCATCCTGGTCGAGGATGTTCTTCGCAGGGAATTTGTCGCCGTACTTCTCGCCGAAGACCGCCTTCACATCCGCCTTGTCCGCCGCACCGAGCTTGGCCTGGTACGGTTCCCTGAGCATCTGCTTGACCTGCGCGCGTCCGAAGAACTTGTTGGTCTCGTTCTCCGCCGTGCTGAGCAGTGTCTGGTGAATCTGCGAGGAGAGCTGGCTGCCGCTTGGGATGGTGGTGAACAGGTACCAAAGCGTGGTGAGCACGCTGGACTTGAGCTGGTTGGTCTTCTCCTCGCTCAGCGAAGGAAGTGAGCCGTTCGAGGCCGCGATGAGCTTCAGGGTGTCGATCCCGTTTTGCACGAGGTCGTTCTTGGACTGCAGGCTCAGCGAGGCAAGTGCCGGGACTCCCTGTTGCGACTGTTGGGCGCGCGAGATGGTGAGCGCAACACGATAGAAGCCTTCCTCGATCACGACGTTGGAGGGCTTGCCGGCGCTGACAGAGTCAATCACCGGCCAACCCGCGCCATTCAGCATGACCGGGCGTTTGGCGCCGGGCGGGCTGATGGGGGTGACGTCGCCGCCGGGACCCGGTCCAGGACCAGGCTCGTCGGTCGGGAGCAGTCGATTGGGCAGATCGGACTTGAACTCGGTCCAGGCCTTGGCGCCCGCGCGCGAGAAGTTCGTGCTCGTCACTGGGAGTGCCAGGAGGGGCTGGAGTTCGGCGTATTCGGCGGCGGAGATGTTCCGCACCTTTCCGGTCGCGGGATCGACCTTGTCCGTGGCCTCCGGCTCGGTGGCCTGCCGAATGACCTCTTTGACCTCGGCCTTGTACAGCTTGGTTCCGCCACTTCCGATGGGGCTCAAACCCCTAAAAACCGCGTCCTTGACCCCTGATCCGCTCATATCTCGGCATTATCGACAGGAGGTGGGACATGATGCGACAATCAAC
This sequence comes from Deltaproteobacteria bacterium, assembly GCA_011526105.1. Classification (GTDB taxonomy): domain Bacteria; phylum Myxococcota; class Kuafuiibacteriia; order Kuafuiibacteriales; family Kuafuiibacteriaceae; genus WYAZ01. Next base: position 107,901 of record WYAZ01000135.1, read on the forward strand.
GGGCTCGCGGGTCGGGCTTACCGAGCGGTCTCCAAATGTCTGAAATCGATATGGAATCCGTCCACGCCCTGCGTATTGCCCGGAGGCAGGCGCGCGCAGCTCGCAAGTTCGGGCGAACCAAGGAAGACCGCCGGAACTACCGTCTCGAGCTCGCCTACGATGGAAGCGGGTTCATCGGCTGGCAGCAGCAGCCGAACGGGCGCACGGTCGAAGGGGCCCTGGTCGAGGCGCTGCGACCTCTGGTCCCTGGCATCCGCGGGCTCATGGTGGGGGGCCGCACCGATCGAGGTGTGCACGCGAGCGGGCAGGTCGCATCGTTTTGGACCTATCAAACGCTGGACGCCCTCGACATCCGGGACGCCCTCAACGAAGCCGCACCAGGTGAGATCTACTGCGCGAGTGTTCGGCGTGTGCCCCGACGGTTTCATGCGCGCTTCTCCGCAAAGAGCCGAGCCTATGCCTATCTTCACGACGACGGTGGGGCGCTCGATGTCGACCGTCTGAATCGGCTGCTCACCCCCCTCGTGGGTCTACACGACTTCTTCGCGTTTTCGCGCAGCACTCCGGTGGGGGCGTCCACCATTCGCCGCATCTACGCCGCCTGCGTGCGGCGCGTTCGGCTCGAAGAAGATCGTTCTGGACTGGCGTTCATCTTTTCGGGGAACGGTTTCATTCGGCATCAGATCCGCGTGATGGTCGCCACGCTTCTGAGAGAAGCCACCTCGAATCGCTCAGACGGCGTGATGCTCGAACTCTTGCTCGCGCGAGAACGCATGGAAACTGCAGAGCCGGCCTCACCCGGGGGCTTGATCCTCACCAAGATCGGGTACGATGCGGAGACATGACTCTCGGACGCCGGTGCCTCGCCTCGCTCATGCTCTATGGTCTCGTGGCGTCCTGCAGTGACTCCGTCGGTGCCGACGATCTCGGCACGACAAACAGCGATGCCACCCTGCGTCCGGATGCGGCGGGTCCGACAGACTCGGGCCTTCGGACGGACGCGACCCCGCGCTCTGATCTAGGTGCCGACGCCGGTGTCCCGACGGACGCGGAGCCAGCCGCGGACGCAGATCCAACCCGCGACGCAGACCCGGCCGCGGACGCAGACCCGGCCGCGGACGCACAGCCCGCCGCCGACGTGGAGCCGGCTGCCGATGCAGCGCCCGGCGCCGATGTCGGTCCGACGGCCGATGCAGCGCCTGGCGCCGATGTTGATCCTGCTGCTGATGCCAGCGCCGATGCGGGTCCCGCTCCGGATGCCGGTTCCGCGTCGGACAGCGGTGTGGGCCCCTCGGCCTGCGCGGTGCCGCCCTCGGCGGCGATGAGCTTCTTCGTGACCGAGGACGGCCATCTGAGCGGCGACTTCGGTGGGCTCATCGGCGCCGATCTCCGCTGCAGCCAGATCGCGACGGCGGCCGGCATCACCGGCCGAACCTGGGTGGCGTACCTCTCTGCTCTCAGCGACGCCACCTACGGTCGCGTGGACGCGCGCGATCGAATCGGCGCCGGGCCATGGACCAACCATGACGGCGTCACGACCGGTGCGAATGCGGCCATCCACGGCGCCACCGGAATCCCACCGAGCGTGATCCTCACCGAGTGTGGGCGGCTCGTGGAGTTCGATGCAAACGACTTCGGTGGCGACCCTGGAGCCCACGACGTCTTCACCGGCAGCACGCCTCAGGGCACACTTGAGTACATCTTCGGTGATCCGCAGTTCGGGCCGGGAACCTGCGGGGATTGGACCTCTGGGCTCGCAGCCGACAAGGCATACGTCGGTCACACCGACTGGGGGGTCGGGGACACATGGAATGCGTCGCACATCACCTCCGGCTGCGACGAGGAAAGCTTACGCCTCACCGCGGCGAACGGACGTCTCTATTGCTTCGCGACCGACTGAGAGCCCGGGCGAGGCGCGGACTCGCTCCGAGCGCGCTCGGTGGGGCCAGCATCGCTCTTTTCGCGGCGTGTACGCCGGGCTCGGTGTTTGTGCCGCTGCCCAGCGAGCCCTTTGAGAGCATGGTCTTGGTGCTCGAGGCCCAAGCGGCATCTTCGTGGGCGACCGCGATCGCAGACGATCGCGCCGCCATCTTCACACCCGAAACCGATCTCGACATGCAGGTGGCGCTCGAGGCCATCCTGCACCCTACGACCCTAGAATCGCTGGGGCTCGAGACGGGTCCCATCGAGCCGGACCCAGATGGCTTCTGCCTTCCCTTCGAGGGAGCGCGCGTTTACCGGACCGAGGTGCAAGCAGATCAGACATCGGCGTGGATGGAGGTCGCCGGTCCAAGCGCGGTCACGCGTGCTTTTCGCCGCTCGGCCATCGAAGAGCCTTGCGCCTTCGAGATCACCGGTTCGATCGCGATCCCCACGGGTGAAGCGGCCACGCTGCTCGCGGCGAGCGCCGACGGTGAGCGTATCGTCGCCGGCACGAGTGTTGGCCTGTTTATTCTGAATCGCCGTGGGGATGTTCTCTTCGAGGAGTCTGGCGCCTGGTGTGCCGGTCAGAAGGTCCTCGATACGGAGCGGGTTGTCCTCGCCCGCTGCGACGGGCGCATCATGGAGCTCGGGCTCGAGTCACAGCCGCCCGTCCTGACGGAGCTCTTCCGGCTCAGCGCCGCGCAGAACGGCGGTCAAGGCGTGGGCGCGATCCTGTCCCAAGAGGTCTCCGGCGGCCTCGAGGTCTTCATGCTCACCATCGAGGGGCTCGTGCTCTGGCGCGCGCCTGGTTCGGAAGTGGCACAAGTACACGTCTTCGAGCGCTCCGACAGCTCCGCGCGATTCCTGGGTGGCCTCGCGATTGTGGGGCCGTCACACGCGCTCGTCGGCGTCGAGTCAAACGCGTCGATGCTCGAGTTCGAGGGCGGAGTGGGACGCCTCGTGGATGTTGGATTGGACAGTGGCATCTCGACCATCAACCACTCCGAATGGGGGACGATGCTCGGGACCACGACCGGCGGCCTCTGGCATCGTGCGCCGGGCGCATCCGAGTTTCGCGCGATCGAGAACTCCCCGAACCAAGCCTGGATGGTGGCGGTCGAACCCCTGACGAACGGTGACTACCTCTATGCGCTGACCTTCGGGTCGGTCGGACTCTATGAGGTGGGGCGCGGCTTCTGTGGGCCGGAGGTGTTGAGCGCTCAGAGCCACCGCCGCATGATCCGTTTCGGTGACGGGTTCGCGGTGAGTGGTCAGAACAGCGGCCTGGTCCGCACCCCGATCACGCTCTTCAACGTCAAGAGGAGCGGACGTCAGCTCACTCGGGACTGCGGCCCGGGTGTGGACGGCGGTCGCTGAGGCTCCCGAGGACGACGGCGGCGGCCGCGAGCGCAAACGAGACGACACGCACGGAGACGACCTCGTTCAGCGCGAGGTTCGACCAGATGATCGTCGTGACCGCGCCAGTGAGCATCCCGAAGACCACCCCGCGGCCGGTGGTCTTCGGCCAATGTAAGGTCAAAATGAGCGCGGGCCCAAAGGCCGAAGCGAGGCCAGACCAGGCGTAGCTCACGAGCTCGAGAATCAGCTCCTGGCTGTTGATGGCGAGCCCAAACGCGATGGCACCCAGACCGACGGTCACCAAACGGCTGAGCTGAACCAGTTGTTTGGGGCTCAGCTCGATGTTCAAGGTTCGATGGAGCACGTCTTCCGCGAGCGCCGAGGTTCCAACGAGGAGTTGTGAGTCGGCCGTGGACATCATCGCCGCGATCGCGCCGGAGATGAAGATTCCGGCGAGCCAGGCTGGTAAGAGTTCGGTGGCGAGATGCGGCATGAGTTGCTCGCTGTCGGCGAGCTGCCCGCTGGAGACGAGCGCTACCCCGGTGAAGCCGATCATCAGCGCGCCGACAAACGCCGGGACGGCCCACGCGACCGCGATGCGCTGCCCGCGCCGCAGGCTCTCCTCGCTGTCGAGGGACATGAAGCGGGCCAGCGTGTGTGGCTGGCCAGAATAGCCGAAGCCCCAAGAGAGGCCCCCGAGGACGGCAGCCAACGCGGCGACGCCCGTCTTGCCCCCAGTGAAGGAGGCGAGGGTGCCGGTATTCTGGAGGAGCGGCACGAGCTCGATGTCGCGACTCGAAAGCTCCACCATCGCCACGAGCGGCAGCACCACCAGAGTTCCGAGCATCAACATCGCCTGCACGAAGTCGGTGTAGGCCACCGCGAAGAACCCGCCCACCATGGTGTAGAGCACGATCACGCCGCCCCCGATGAGCATGCCGGTGACGGGGTTGATGCCGAAGGTTACGTTGAGGACCTTGCCCGCCCCGTTGAACTGCGCTGCCACGTAGAACGAGTAGAAGAAGAGCACGATGAGGCTCGCGAGCACGCGGATCGTCCGCGCCTCGCGCTCACCGAAGCGTCGCGCGAGCAGGTCGGGGATGGTGATGGCACCGAGGCGCACGCTCTCTCGGCGAAGGCCAGGGGCTACGACCCACCACGCAAACGCGATCCCGAGCACGCTCCCGAGCGCCGTCCAGACCTCGACCAGACCCATGGTCATCGCCGCCGCCGGTAGCCCCAGGAGCAACCAGGCAGATTCACCGCTGGCTCGTTCGGAGAATGTGGCGACAAACGGACCGAGTCGTCGACCAGCGAGCAGGAAGTCCTCCTGCGTCTGGTTCATTCGATAGGTGTAAGCGCCCACGAGCAGCACCACCACGAGATAGACCAAGAAACCCACGAGCACCGCGCTCATGGCGGCAGCCTAGCAGACTATCGACCGAAGCTCAGTTCTCGCAGTCGAAGAGCGGTTCGGGGCCCGAAGGGTAGAAGCCTCGGATGACCTCGGCGACCGAGTCCGGCGAGACGGGGCCGCTGGGTGTATCCTGCCAACACACGACCCGATCGGTCCCACAGACCGGCATCGAGAAGCACATCGGAGGCGTGCTCGCGTGACCTTCCACCAGCGCGGCGTCGCCGAAGCTGGGCATACCTCCGAGCAGCACGAGGCGGATGTCGCTAGGGCGGGCGTCGATCACGGCTTGGTACGGATCGGCCGCGCCGCCGCTCACGACCAAGATGTCGGCGTACTTTCCGGGGTCGAGTGTGCCCACGTACGCGTCCACCGCCATCTGTTCGGCCGCGATCGAGGTCACCATGCCCACGTAGTCCGCGTTCGTGAACGTGCCCGGCCAACGCTCATCCGCGAGTGCCTTGGCGTAACGAAGCTCCGTGAGCGAGTCGTCTCTTCCTGATGGGGTCCAGTCCGGAGCGATGGAGATGGACACCCCCGCCGCCGCCGCCGCCCCGACGTTCGTGGTGTCTCCGTAGAGCACCATGTTCGACGAGGGGGACCAAACGATCTTGGCGCCGGCCACCGCGACATCATCGAAGTCCGGAGGGGTCAGCGCGGTCCCGTGGATGATCACGGTCTCGGGTCGCAGCAGGCCGAGTCGAACGAGCTCGGTGTACTCTGCATACGCTCGCGCCGAAAGCCCTTCGGCCAGATGAATCATGTACGCGGTGACGTCGCCCGCCACCATGTCCGCGATGAGGTCTTGCGCCTCCATGTCGTTCACGGTGCCGATCCCGAGCGTGTTGCTCCGCATCTTGTCGCTTGTCCAGCCGTTGTAGCCCGAGGTGAGCTCGGCGTTTCGAACGAGCCATCGATAGCAGACGCGTGGCTGAGGGGTGCCAAAGATGGTGGTCACCCCGTTGACGAGCGCACGGACCTTGCCCCACTGCACCATCGCGCAGAAGCTCGGGGCGACGCTGCTGTTGTCGCGGTACGGGGTGACGAAGGTGCTGTAGCCGGCCGAGCCTCTCCATTGCGTCGCGTCTTGCCATAGCTGGCCCGATTCCCACTCCGAGAGCCAGTTGTACGCGACATGATTATGAGCGTCGACGAGGCCCGGAAGGATGACCCCATCGGTGTCGAGCACGGTGGCCGCACGTGCGAGGGGGGCGCAGGCATCGATGGGGCCCACACACACGATCTTGTCGCCCTCCACGTGAACCTCTCCCGGCATGTAGGGTGCCTGTCCGTTCATGGGCAGGACAGCACGCCCTCGGAGGAGGAGACCGTCGCCGTTCACGATGATGCCCGCGTCCGGCCGAGGCTCGCTTGCGTCGGCCGGGACCACGCTCGAGTCCGGCATATTCACGGTGGAGTCGGGGCCGGTCACTCCGGCGTCGAGCCGGGCCCTCGGCTCTCCATCGGGCAACTCGCCTCCATCGGGCGCGGAGTCTCCCCCGCAGGCCCAGAAGCTGACCGAACACGCCGCGATGAGAATCCCGCGTCGGAGCTCGGCAGGGGCTGGCACCACACGAGCATACGGAGTCCAGCCCTACGAAAACCAGTGCGGTCTGAAAGAAACCCTGAAGCCGCGCGTTTCCGCCCGTAGTCGCCTGTGGAACACTCCATGGCATGACCGCACTCGAGCGATCCCTGTGGGGATGGGGTCACGCACAACGCTTTCCCGACCTCGAAGCCCGGCGGGCTCAGGGAGAGCTATTTCAGGCTGCGTTGGGTTTTGCGATCGGTGAGCCCGCTGCGCCCGCCGCGTTGGACGAGATTCAGATCGCGAAGCCGAGGGTGCCAGTCCCGGCTGAACTCGAGGCGTTCACTCGGTCCGACCTCGAGGCGCGTGTCCTCCATGCGCAAGGGAAGAGCTACCGGGACCTCATCCGCGGCTTTCACGGTCGCTTCGACAACCCTCCCGACTTTGTGGTCTCTCCGCGGAGCGAAGCCGAGGTCGAGCGAACCTTCGACTGGGCCGCCGGGGCGAACGTCGCGGTGGTGCCATTTGGCGGCGGCACCAGTGTGGTGGGGGGGGTCGAGTGTCCTCTGCCGCCGGGACGACGGGGCGTCGTCACGCTGGAGCTCTCACGGCTCTCCAGAGTACTCGAGATCGATGATGTCTCGGAGGTGGCGCGTGTGCAGGCGGGGGCCCTCGGTCCCGTCTTCGAGGCTCAGTTGCAGTCCGCGGGCTTCACCTTCCGCCACTATCCGCAGTCCTATACTCACTCGACGGTCGGCGGATGGATCGCCACTCGAGCGGGTGGCCACTTCGCCACCGGACGCACGCGGATCGACGCGTTCGTCGAGAGCGCTCGCATGCTCACCCCCATCGGGTGGTACGAATCGCAGCGCTTCCCCTCGAGCGGCGCGGGGCCGAGCCCCGACGCGAGCCTGGTCCTGGGCTCCGAGGGAACGCTGGGCGTCATCACGGAGGCCTGGCTTCGTGTTCAGCGACCGCCCAAGTTTCGGGCCCGGGCGTCCCTCGGGTTCTCGAGCTTCCACGAAGCGGCGCATGCGGTCCGTTCGATCGTGCAAGCGGGCCTGCAACCAGCGAACTGTCGCGTACTGGATCCCGTCGAGGCCCAGCTCAATCAAGTCACCCACACCGGCGATGCGGTCCTGCTCCTCGGCTTCGAGTCGACCGACCATCCGATGAGCACAGAGGTGCAGCGCGCGGTGGAGCTCGCTCAGGCTGCGGGTGGGCGGCTCTCCGGCCCCGTGCGAGAGACCTCAACAGGACCGACGGAAGAAGCTGACCGCTGGAAACAGGCGTTCATCGATGCACCGTACCTTCAGAACGTACTCGTGAGCTGCGGGGTCATCGCCGACACCTTCGAGACGGCGTGCACGTGGTCGCGGTTCGAGGCGCTCGACCGCGGAATTCGGGCGCGAGTGGGCAAGGTTCTCGAGGAGGTCTGTGGTGCTGGTGTGCTCACCGGACGGATCACCCATGCGTATTCGGACGGGGTCGCGCCGTACTACACCTTCCTCGCGCCCGGGCGTGGAGGCGCGGAGCTCGAGCAGTGGGAGGCCGTCAAGGAGGCGGCGAGCTCGACGCTCGCCGACCTCGGAGGGACGATCACCCACCATCATGCGGTGGGACGTGTCCACCAACGTCACTACTCGAAAGAGCGCCCGGTGGTCTACGGAGAGGCCTTCCGAGCGTTGCGGGCTCGTCTCGACCCCTCGGGCCTTCTAAACCCCGGCGTCCTAGAAGCGCAGTAGATCCAGCGACGAGTGCTCGAGTGAACTCGCCGTGCCGACACCGACATCCGGCAAGTGAGCTACTCCTTGGGGAGCGCGTCCAGGGTCAGCTTCGCGTTCTTTCGCGATGTCACGACCATGAAGTCGTAGACATCGATCAAGTCCTGGGGCTCCAGTCCTCGACGGAAGAGGCTTCGATCCACGAGCTGAACCATCTCGACGTAAGCCTCATAGAGCTTCCCGTGTGGACGAGCCTGATGCTCCAGAGTGGGGGCCGCCCACTGAGCCTGCTTCCTGAACACGGAAGGACGAACCACCACATGCTCCTTCGGCAGAGCGAGTGCACCAAAGACGGTGACGAGAGGCCAGCTTGGCGGGCTCGCTCCGAGTGGAGTCAGCGCAGTGATGAGTGCGTCGAAACGCCATGCGAGGCGGTCCTCACCATAGAGCAGTCCGCGGATCGCGATGATGGCCTGCTTGCGCTCGAGTCCCGTCAAATCGACAAGTCGCGAGACCTCATCCTTCATTCGGACGAGGTCCGTTCTCTTCAGGACCTCGATGATTGCGTCCATGTGCTCCATGCAGAGGTCTGATGCGATCGCGCGGTCGAGGGCCTCTTTGCTGAGGACTTCGGCGGCCATGGCCAGCACGGGATTACGCAGGCGCTTCAGCTTCCGAGTCACGTCCTGCCCACGCTTCTCTGTGAGCCACTTCTCCCCTTTGAAGCCGCCTGGGAACTCGTGGCTGAAGAGCAGGGTCTGATCCGCCAGCGACATCAGCTCGCGCCTGGCCTCGGGATCGATCTTCTCCAAACGTCGTCGAGCCCGCGCGGCGTCGAGGCCGACGCTCAGCTCAGCCACGACGGCGCGTGCGTTCTCGGGAGGTGCCTCGACCGGAACCATCTTATCGTAGTGTCCCTTGCCGATGGTACGCATCCGACCGTCTTGGAACTGATACCGTCGGCGCCTTGGGCCCTCCCAAGCCAGGATCCCCATGCCCCATTCTTTCATTGTGACGTGCCGATACAGCACGGGTCCGTTCTCATTGCTCTGTTCTGGATTCATCGCGACCTCCGTTCGGTAGACTGGATTGAGAACTCGAAGCTCGAGGGCACGGGCGGCTCGAGGCACTCCCTGGCTTCTGTATTCGAACGGGCCACTTTGACGATGAACAACATTTCCTCCTGGGTTGTGGGGCTTAACGCAAAGCGAAACGCCGTGACGTCGAGCGCAGACGAAAGTGATTTCAGGGCGATACGCGCGCCCTCGGTGTTAAGTTTCAGGTGGCGAGGAGCGGAGAATGGAAACGAACCACGTCACTGATGAATACATTAGCACACGGGCCCGTATATTGCAAACGCAACCTGGGTTGACGCGAGTGTGTCAACACAAGTTGACATCGCACCAAAGTGTCTTCAGCAATTCGTTGGGTGTCTCAGGGAAGGTCGAGCGCGAACTCGTTCTCGTAAATCTGTACGCGCTCGAGGCTGCTCAGGAGTCGTTCGAGTGTGTCCGACCAGTGGGCTCCAGTTTGGTTCCCGGAAAGGACCCCGGAGCGAAGAACGACAATGCCGCCCGGCGCAACGACCAAGCCCGCAGCCGCGGATCCCGAGACCCGAAAGCGCTCGATCTCGAGTTCTCCGTTCGTGTCCACACAGATCGCGCCGGTGCGTACCGCAAGCGTGCAGGTGTTGACGCTCTCGGTGAGCAGTCCGAGGTTTGAGACCTCGAGATCCACAACCCGGGCGCGAGTATCGCTGTCGACGTCCAGGCCCGCCCCTCGCGCCGAGTCGATCTGAACGCGTTCCGCCAACAGGTCGCTCGCGTCGACTTTGATGGCCGCTCGCTCCGAGCCACGGATCGTGAGGTCACGAAGGATTGCTGCTGAGCCCCGTCGCCGGAGGTTCGCACCCGTTTCGCCTCCCCGGATGAGTATCCGCTCTGCCGTCACGCGACCGGCATCGGTCGACCGGGACTCTCCGGCGTCGAGGACCAACCCCTCCCCGTCGATCGGCAGATGGACACTCAGATCGAAGAGGTCGAGCTCCGAGGCCCCGGAGGACGAGACTCCGTTGTCGCAGTTTTCGAGCCAAACACGGGTCAGGGTGGCGTGTGCATCCACCGACACGAGACAATCGACGTCCTTCCGCTCGAGCCCCTCCGAGCGCACGACGAGGTCCTGCACTTCGATCGAGCCGAGCTCGAGCTGCAGAGGTCGATGCAGCTCGAGACCGGACTTGCGACACTCCCCGACCCGAGTTCGCGAGAGCCGTATTCGAGCCGGGCCACGCACGTGGATCCCCCGCCGGCTGTCCTCGCCATCGAGCACGACGAGGTCCGAGACCGTGGCGCTGAGTGTCTCCGGGGCCTCTGCCCTAAATGCGAGCTGGGCCCCCGAGCTCCCCTCGAGCACGGCCCGTTCGAGGGTCAGGCGTGTGCCGAGGATGGCCGCGAGCCCCACGCCCAGCCGCTCGTCGTCCTCGCTCGTGTTCGGGGGCACGCTCCCGGACAGGATGTCCCGCACGAAGACGTCGGAGAGCTGAGCGTCACCGTTTCGGACCAGGATGCCCTGCTCGCGGTGGCTATCGATCTGGACCCGTCTCCCCACGAGCAGCGCCTCCCGGTTGACCTTGATCGCCTGCGCAAGCCCACGTCGGGACACAAATGACTCGACCTCGCCCTGCGTGCGCGCGCCAACGAGGGACACCGCGCCGCGTTCGGTGTCCTCGATGACCGCCCCGATCAGTGTGAGGCTCGAGCCGCTCGAGGCTAGAGCACCGAGCTGTACCCCGCGGAGCAAGATGTCCGTGGCGGTGACCGAAGCTCCATCAACGACTTCGAGCCCGGTGATGCCTCCGCTCACAACGACTCCGCCGAGACTCGCCGACGCGCCAGGACCGATCGCAGACACGGCGACCGAAGCGCTCGCGATCTCGAGGTCTCGGATCTCGACCTGAGCTCCGGCCACTCTGAGAGTTCGCTCGTCGAGGCCCAAGACCCGCGTGCGCATGCTGCATGCCCCGACCACTCGAATCCCTGCCGGCAGATCCGCGCCCAGGTGATCGCCCTTGGAGAGCGCGATCGTAGCCCCGGGTGGAGCAGAGGGCAGGGCCTCGGCGAGGGTCGCGAAGGGATCATTGATGGCGCCCGTTCCGCCGGCGGCACCTCCCGCGCGAACATAGCGCGTGGTGCCTACGGGCAGAGCATCGGCGTAGTCCCCGGCGGGGCAGGCCGATCCCACGACGCGGCATTCGCTCGAGCCAAAGTGCTGAGCTGCGCCGGGGGCACACGCGATCGAGACGGGGTGAACGGGGGGAACACAGATATCCGGACTGTCTTCGCCCAGACGCTCCGTCGTCCACCCGGCGGGACAGGGGGTGAGGACCGGAAGCGCGGGCAGGGCGGGCGCAGCGGGCGCTTCGGGCTCACAGCTCAGACACAAGTAGGTGGATCCTTGGAGCACCGGACATCGGCGTGCGTCGAAGCACTGCTCAACGTCGAAGGATGGAATGCGGACCTCGTTGGGCCGGAAGTCCGGTTCGCTGAGCCAGGCTGCCAACCCAGCATCGAGACGAAGAGTCTCTACAGTCGGGGGAAGAAGACGGCCCGCGTCCTTGGCGATGGGGATGGGTCCTTCGGAGAGCTGGTGATCCTCCAGCTCACCCTCGAGGGCGAGGACGTAGAGCGTCTCCGACGCGAACAGCGTGAAGGTGGGCAGCGCACAGCCCCTCACCGCGAACAGCCGCGGCCGAAACGGATCTTGGCCGAACGCCGCGACGATCGTAGCCTTCGCGTCCAGCATCTCGCAGGGGGAGGGGATGGTGCTCGGGGCCACGCACCCAAACGCGGAGAGCACCGCGAGCGCAGCTCCATTCGGGGGCAGAGAGTGGCGAGCGAGACTCAACCGCCGCATGATCGGGAAGACCCGCCTCCGGGTCAACGAGCGAGGCTCTTCGGCGCGTGAGGTCTCCTGAACTCGCCTCTGGCCACGTTCCGTGCTCGAGTTCGTCCATGCGAGGTATGGCACCCAACCTGGTCGGCTTGGCCCTAGTGGCGGGATACGGTTGCGCGGGGCCCGAAGCGAGAGGCGTCGAGATGAACGCGCGAGATAGCCAACTCGGGCAGCAGGTGGAGATCGCGGGCGAGGCCCAGAATGCCAAGGGTGGCGCCGTGATCCTCACGGACGGGAACGAGCCCATCTACGTTCGGGGACTCGAGCGATGGCACACGGAGCTCGAGGGGCAACGCCTCGAAGTCGCAGGAACGCTCTACCGACGGGAAGGCCTTGCGTCACCCGCGGCGGAAGGGGGCCAAGAGGTCGCCTCTGGCATCGAAGGCGAGCAGCGGTACCTCGACGCGGCGCCGGCATGGAAGAAGACGCTGGGGCGCATTACGGTGGTGACCGGTACCGCGAGAAACGCAGGGGCCGGACCGGTCATCGTCACCCCCATCGGCCCCTTGTACGTCCACGAAGCCGGTGAACGATGGCCCAACGAAGTCGTGGGCAAGACCGTCACCGGGGTGGGGCGCCTCATGCGCAACAAGCGACCCGTCACCCAAGAGAACGACGACTCGGAGTTCGGTGGTCGGCCGGAGCTCACGGAGGAGTGGGCGCTTCGACACTCGGCTTGGTTCGTCGAGTAGGCTGAACGAAGATCCACGGCGCGAGGCGCCGATAGGTCTTGGCGCCGATGCCCTTCATTCGCAGAAGCTCACGAGGATGCTGAAACGCGCGTTTCGAGCGCCGATGGATGATCTCCTCCGCGCGCTTGGGGCCGATGCCAGGTAGACGCACGAGCTGTTGCACGGACGCTCGATTGAGATCGATGGCCGCAGTCGGCGTGCGTGTAAGCGGGGTCGCGCGAAGAGAAAAGCTAGCGAAGAACAGGACGAAGAAGAGGCAGAGGATCAAGGCGAGGTGAAGGATGCGAGTGCTGAGCATGCCGGCGTGGCTAGCGAGGCCCGTGCCAAGTCCAAATGCGCCTTGGCCCTTGGAGGAACGGGATCGGCGTGTTGTTGGTTCGTTCGGAATCCGGACGCTCTCCGGAATTCGAACCATCGCTAACGCAGCCGAACGCCTCGCAGATAGCGAATGAGAGCCTCGGGATCATCGGTAATGATTCCATCCACGCCTAGATCGATGAGGCGCTTCCATTCCACCTCGTCGTTGGCGGTCCACGGAACGACGCGAAGGCCGGCCTTGTGCAGGTGCTCCACTGCATCCTTCGTCACCCAGGCCTTGTCCGGCGAGATGATCTCGGCCCCAATCGACTTACCCACCGCGACGTAGTCGATCCAGTTGTCGCTGGTGAGCGCCGCGAGCTTCAGCTTGGGACTCAGCTTCTTTGCCGCGAGCAGCGTGCGGTGGTCGAAGGACTGAAGGTTGCACCGGGGTCCAAAGCCGCTCTTCTCGATGGCGTCCACCACGAGCCTTGCGAAGTGTTCGGGCGACGGTGAGAGCTCTGGCGTCGCCGGCACGCTCTTGGTCTCGATGTTGAAACGCACCCGCTTCGCCGCCGGGTGCTTGGACGTGCGCACCAGCTCGAAGACCTCCTCGAGGGTGGGCATGACGGTCTTGGGCGCCGGTTTCTGGCGTGGGAACCGGGGGTGAATCAGAGACCCGCAGTCGTAGCTGCGCAGCTCGGCCAGAGTGAGGCTTCGGATGGCCGGTCCAGCACCGTCGAGCCGGGCGCCACCCGGGCCCAGGCAGATCTCCGGATTCACGTGCTGGTCGTGGACGACGATGAGCTGGTCATCCTTGCTCACCGAAAGGTCGAGCTCGAGTACGTCGACCCCAACACGGAGGGCGTAGTCAAAGGCGGGGAGGGTGTTTTCGGGTCGCACCGCGCGCGCACCTCGATGTCCTTGGACTTCGATCATCGTTCCAGCCTTGTCTTTCGCGCTCGCGACTTCGGGGAGATGGAGCATCGACGCGAATATGATCGCGCTTCGTGCCAATCGGAGCGGGCGCGCACGCATGTCAAGAGCAGCTTGCCTGGGGCCGGGCGTCGAAGCAACGCCGAAGGCGGCTCAGAAGTAGGCCCGAAGCTCGGCGTTGAGGGTGAAGGGGTACAAGCCAAACTCGCTCTCGATGGTGTCGGGGAGAATGAGCTCCCCCAGAGGCCCCACGCTGGGGTCGATCGACCCGCTTGGTCCTCGCCCGAGCGGCGCGGCCGCGCTCACGGCCAGCTCGACCTCGTCGAGCAACGAATAGGCGAAGTAGATCGTCGCGAACGCAGAGGGGTCCTGCATGTTCGCGAGGATCAGCACGTCGGCCACCAGAAGCGGCGAGAGCTCGTAGCTCGCGCCGACCGCAGCGTAGTGACGGCCAAAGTAGGGGAGCTCACTCGGCGTGGCCACGACCGCGGCCTGCAGGTAGCGGGTGGGGTCGGAGGCGCCGGCGCCGTGATGGAAGTACTCGGCGCGAAGGTGCAGGCTACTCTCGAAGCGGTGTTCGATGCCCAGCGAGAACTCGACCATCGGCTCGTTGCCGAACGTGACGTGGCCTTCGCCTCGAACCCCGAGCCACCCGAAGAGCTCGCCTTGGAAGCCACCGCCCACGAGCCAGAAGTCGGCGATGTAGCCGCCGAGGATCGAGACATCCACCACGTCGAAGAGGTTGGTGAACGCGCGAGCGAGCAGGCTCGAGTCTTTCAGCGAAACAGGGTCCGAGGCCCTGGACTCTGCCCCATGCGCGTAGCCGAGCACGCCGTACAGGCTCAGGCCCGTGAACTCCCCCAGCTCCATGTCGACGCGGGCCGCATCCACGCCCGGCTTGTAGAGCCGATAGAAGCTCTGCGCGAAGAAAGGAGCGAAGAAGTCGTTCGGAGTGAAGAGGTAGCTCGTCGCGAGGCTGATCGGCTGACGACCCACCGTGATGTCGAAGGGCCGAAGGCTCAGCCGCACGCTCAACCGGTCGACCTCCATGAAGGCCGCGCTGAAGAGCGACGTGGACTGCGTCCAGTGCAGGGCGTGGGTGCGGTTCCTCTCTCCGCCGCGGAAGGCGAGATTCAAGGCGGGAAGCGCGCTGGCGGAGGCGGTGGAGCCGGAGAGGAATTGCAGAAGATGGAACTCTGAGCTCAGCCCGTCCGAGGCTGTGAGATCTCCGATGGCCCGCAGGAACACCGCGTGATTCTCTGCGCCGCCGGGTAGGTCTTCGTCCGTTGACGCCGAGATGAAGCTGAGCCACCGCAGGTTGCCGCGAAGCTCGGCCTCCACCGGGCCGAAGCTCCCTTCGGCGAACGCCAACGCGCTTGCGGGCCCGCCACACACGCCGCACAGCGCCACCAACAGGGTCCGTCGTATCATGCGGTATCGCCGCTCGAGCGAAGGTCCTCACCGGCGATCCGGCCGTCCATCATACGAACAATCCGTCGCGCTCGAGCCATGACCCGCTCATCGTGGGTGGAGAACAAGAAGGTGACGCCAAACTCCCGGTTGAGGTTCTCCATGATGTCGAGCAGCGTCTCCGCGGTGTGGCTGTCGACGTTGGCGGTGGGCTCATCCGCCAGAACGATCGCGGGCTTCGGAGCGATGGCCCGGGCGATGGCGACCCGCTGCTGCTGTCCGCCCGAGAGCTCGTCCGGTCGACGGTTCTCGCGGCCCTCGAGACCCACCGCGGCAAGAACCTCCAGGACC
This sequence comes from Deltaproteobacteria bacterium, assembly GCA_011526105.1. Classification (GTDB taxonomy): domain Bacteria; phylum Myxococcota; class Kuafuiibacteriia; order Kuafuiibacteriales; family Kuafuiibacteriaceae; genus WYAZ01. The sequence continues at coordinate 123,486 of WYAZ01000135.1, forward strand.
CGCTTCTTGCGAACCTCGAGCGGCACGCCTTGCAGGGCGAGCACGAACTCGGCGTTCTCATACGCGGTGAGCACGGGGATCAGGTTGTACGCTTGAAAGACAAAACCGATGCGGTCGCGACGCAAGGTCGAGAGCTCGGTGGCGCTCAAGCGCGAAAGCTCCCGGCCCTCGACGAAGATCGAGCCCTCGTCCGCGACGTCCAAGGCACCTATCAGATTGAGTGTGGTGGTCTTTCCGGACCCAGAAGGGCCGACGAGCGCGGTAAACTCCCCTTTGTCGATCTTCAGGTCCACGCCATCGTTGGCGTGGATGACGACCTCGCCTTGCTCGTAGCGCTTCGTCACTCCGATCAACTCGACGATGCTGCGTTCCGCGGAAGACTGACTACTCGAGCTCATAGGGAACCTCAGGCAACCTTCTTGATGACGTCAATGGGCGGGATCCGGGCCGCGCTCACTGCCGGGTACAGCGCGGCCCCCATGCTCAGGACCAACAGGCCAACGATCGTGATGAGAATGGTCTGCCAGTAGAGTTCGATGTGGAGGATGGGATCGATCAAGACCCCTCCGGCGCTGTAGTCGGTCCCCATCATCGAGGACATGTCGAGGCCGACCTCGAGCAGGTAGTAGATCCAAGGCGCACACAGGAGGCTGCCGATGCACAACCCAAGCGCGCCGATGAAGAATGACTCCGTGAGCACCATGCCCGCGAGCTGCGCCGGACGCATGCCCACCGCCAACATCATGCCAAACTCCTGCTTTCGCTCCAGGACGCTCATGAGGGACGTGTTCAGAATGCCTGCCGAGATGAGGACGCCGAGTAAGGCGAGAAACAAGACGTTCATCCCACGGTCCACATCCGAGAGGCTCGCGAGCTCGGACTGGGTCTCGCGCCAGGTGGCGACTTCGGCCCCTTGCGGCGCCACCGAAGCTGAGATGAGATCGCGTACGCTTCGAGACTTTCGGTAGTCCTCGACGTAGGCCGAGATCATCGTGGCCTCGTCGGCGCCGTAGCCGAGCGTCTTTCGGATGCGGTCGATGGGGACGAGCAGGGTGGAGCTGTCCACCTCCGTGACGCTGGTCTTGAAGATGCCCTTGACCCGGAAGAGCTCACTGACGACCTCGCCGTTCTTGTCGACGGCAGTGAGGACGAGCTTCTTGCCCAGATCGAGGTTGAGCTTCTCCGCCATGAGGCTGCCAATCACCGCTTCGCGTCCGGCGGTGCCGGAGAACATCTCGCCCCGCTTCAGCGCTCGAATGAAGAGGTTGACCTCGGGTGTCTCCAGGGACGGATCGACTGCGATGAAGGCTCCTCCCACCGTCTTGCTGGCGCTCGCGAGCATGGACTGACCGATGATCCTGACCACGCCGTGGTCGACGCCGTCGATCTCGAGCACCCGCGACAGTGTGTTGTTGGTGTCCGAGATCCGCTTCTCGAGCGACGGTGAGGCCTGATAGCCCTCCGGTTGAACGGTGACGTGCCCAAAACCCATCCGCGCGCTGTCGTTGATGGTGCGGAGGTAGGAGTAGTCGCCGAGGCCCACCGCGGTGATGGTGAGCCAGACCCCAAAGGCGACCGAGCCGAGATTGATGAAGGTCCGACGGCGATGTCGCCAGAGGTTTCGCCATGCCATCTTCCAGAGCATCGTCGTCCTCACCGATGGTAGATCGCTTCGAGCGGTCGAATGATCGCGGCCTTGATGCCGGGGTAGAGGGAGGCCAGGGCCACGATGGCGAAGAGGGCGCCGATGGCCGTCGCGACGCCAGCGACGCTGACCTGTGCGTACCAGATGGGCTCCATCGCGATGCCAGCGAAGCTCATGTCCCCGGCAAAGGAGCTGAGGTTCCAGCCGTGCCGCTGGAGGTAGAAGGCGAGGGGGAGCCCCGTCGCGAGTGCGATGGCGGAGGCCGCGAGCGCCTGCAGCATGACCTCGAGGAAGATCACGAAACCGACCTGAAACGGCGTGACCCCGATGGCCTTCATCACGCCGAACTCGCGGATGCGCTCGAAGACACTCATGAGCGTGGCATTCAGAATCACCATGGAGATCGCCCCATACATGATGAACATGAGGATGAAGCGGCCGGCGACGCTGGAGTCGAGCATCTGGGCTACCGCGGGCTGAAGCTCGCGCCAGGTCATGACCTCCGCGCCCTTCGCCTCGGAGCTTGCGATCGACTTGGCGGCGTTGAGGTCGTGCTTGCCTCGAGCGAGCGCGAGCTCGTGATGGCCCTCCGGCAGGACCATGAGCTCTCGGAAGGCGGCCTCGGTGAGGAACAAGCCGGAGCGGTCGGCGCGCTCGCTGATGGTTTTGAGGACACCTCGCACCTGATAGAGGTCGTTCGCCATCGACCCATCCGCGGCTTGGCCGAGGAGCACCACCTCGGAGCCCACCTTGGCATTCATTGAGCGAGCGAGCTTGGCTCCCAGCACGATGCCTCGGGGGTCGGTGGTGTCGAGCCAGCTTCCATGTCGAACGTGTTTGTGGATCTCGGAGACGCGGGCCTCGCGTTCGACGTCGATGCCGCGGAGCTCCGCCCCGGCTGAGCTCACGCCCGAGGCCGCGAGAGCGAACGTGTAGAGGCGCGGGGCTGACAAGAGACCGCGCTTCGAGAGCTCATCCGCCAGCTCTTCGCCTCTAGAAATCCGGAGGTAGAGATCGGGGTCGCGCCGGTAGCCTTCCGCGTGGATCTGCAGGTCGCCGAGTTCGAGTGAAACCACGGTCCTCTCCATGGTTCGGACCATGCCGTCGAGCAGCGCCGAATACACCAACATGATCCAGCCCGCGAGCGCAGTGGCCAAGGTGGTGATGACCATGCGGCGCTTGTTCCGGCCGAGACTTCGAACGGCGATGGTGAGGGTGTACATGTGCAGCCTCGGTTCAGCGGGTTCGCTTGAGCCGGTTCACGGAGAAGAAGGCGTCGTCGAGCTTCACCCCTAGGTCCAGCTTCTCGTACTTGATGCGCGTAAACTCCTTCGGTTTGTCGCTTGGAATCATGGTCATGACCGTCGGCACCTGCCGTCCGCCCAGGTTGCCGATATCCGTGAAGCGCGCGGTGCGGGCCACCGCCATGTCCTCGTCGTAGTAGAGGGTCTCGAGCGGCATCAGGCTCCCGGCGTCGACGGTGGTGACGATCTTGCCCCACACGACGGCGGCGCCCTCTTTGGGGAGCAGGGTGATCTCGATCAGGTTCTGACCACCGCGCTCTCCCTGAAAGCTCAGCTTGGCGTCGTAGTCCTGGCGAAGCCGGGATTCTTTGACGAGGTCATCGTTGGTGAAGTGACTGCCCATCCAGGAACCGCCCATCATGCCCGATGTGAGCCGGATGGTTCGGTCGGTCTTGGGGAGATAGGTGTAGATGTTGTTCCCCGACTTGAGGGTAGCGCTGCCTTTCTCCTTCAAGGGCTCGATGATGCGGATCAGCGTGCGTTCTTCCCCGAGTGACCAAGCCTCCATCTTCATCGAGCGCTCGTAGTTGGCGGTCTTGACCGTCATTGAGACGACCGCCTCTGACGCGTCTCCGCGCCACATGTCGTCGATGCGATCGAGCAGCGCGGCGACGTCCAACGGCTCGGGTGCGGCGACCGCCGGGTGCGGGGCAGAACAGAGAAGGCTGAGCGCGAATGGCGGGAGGAGTGAGTTCTTCACGGAGGCTCCTGAGTACGAAAAGGTCTCAAAGCAGCTCGACCTCATTCCCCGTTTAGCAGTGCCGAGGTGTTTGGTCCACCCGGGTCTATCGCGCGTTGAACCCGAGCTTGGGGAGGGCTACGGTTTGTGGATGAATCCCCAGCTGCTCGCGGCCGGCTCGGTCGACCCGGAGTCGCCGGCCACGTACTCGGTGGCGCTCGAGACCAACAAGGGTGCGATCATCGTCGACGTCAGGCGTGCACTCGCACCTCGCGGAGCGGACCGCTTTCACCGACTGGCGCACATTGGATTCCTAGAGGATGTGGCGTTCTTTAGGGTCATCGCCGGATTTATGGCGCAAGCTGGCCTGCATGGGGACCCAGCGGTCAGCAAGGTCTGGCGCAACGCTCGGTTCCCGGATGACCCGGTGCGAGAGACCAACGCCGCCGGGACGGTGAGCTTCGCGACCTCCGGCAAAGACTCGCGCACGACTCAGTTCTTCATCAACCTCGCCGACAACAAGCGGCTCGATGCGATGGGATTCTCGCCGTTTGGCCGAGTTCGTGATCTCGAGATCGTCAGGGCGCTCCACGCTGGCTACGGGGAGGCCTTTCCACACGGCGCCGGCCCGCAGCAGGGCCGGATCCAGCGAGAAGGCAATGCGTATCTGCGCGCCGACTTCCCCGAACTCGACTACATACGGCGCGCAAGTCTGCTCTGAGCGCGCTACTGACAGGGGATGGTGAGGTCGAATCGGTTCGACGCCGCGGCGTCCGTGAACCTCGCGCAGGCAACGGGGTCGGGGCCCCCGTCAAAATCAACATCGAGTCTGGTCGTTGTATCCGCCGATGTAGAGGTACACGCCCGCGCTCATGACCATCTGTGACCCAGCTTCCAGCGTGAGGGTGGCTCCACTGCCCACGCTGATCCACCGGGTGACAAAGAGCCGGCAACCACGGCGCACGAGGAGATCGGAGACGATGTCGTCCGTCTGCGTGATATCGCAGGGCGGTTCGATCTCGCCGGCATCGGCTCGTAGGCCCGCGTCCAAGCCCGCGTCGGGAAGCGGGCTGGCGTCGGGCCGAGGAGTCGTGCCGGCGTCCGTACCGGCATCCGGGAGGATCGGGTCGCTCTTGTCACAGGCGGTCGCAAAGAGAGCGAGCACGGCGAGGATGACGGTGGCGCTGAGGCTTTTCATGGGGTGCGCGATTCTGCACATGCATGGCATGTGGGGCAAGCTTGCTCCTCGCGCGACTTGGGCACGAGGACTGTATACTCTTGGGCGGGATGCCCGACCGACTACAAATGCGAGCTGCGCCGGCCGGGAGTCTGCTGCTGGTCTCGGGCGCGTTGCTGCTTGGATGCGGTCCGTCGGAACAAGTCCACTTCGTACCGATGCCCGAGGCCCCGGGCGCATCGAGCTATGTGGTGCGCATCGGATCAGAGCTCCGGGCAGGAAACATCGACGAGGCGATCCGGGCACCGCTCGAGGAGAACCTCCTCGTGGAGCTCGCTTTCTACTCTCGGGCGCTCGAGGCGCTAGGGCTATCGAGCGGTCCCCTCGAGGGCCAGCGGGCCTGCCTGTTGTCCTGCGAGACCCTCGAGACGCTCGCGGTCCTCACCGGCACGGTCCGCGACACCGAGCTCGAGTGGCGGTCGCTCGACGAGATGAGCGAAGGGATGAAGGACGCGCTCGTGCCCGACCGACTTCATCGGTGCTCCGCCTGTCCGGCCATCGAACGCGTCCTTCTGCCGCTTCCCGTGCCCAGGAACGTGAAGGTTAAGTTCACTGCTGCTTGTGACCGAGGTGTGTATCTCGGTTTGAGTGGCGGCGAGCTTCTGTACGTACGCGATGATGAGACCGTGCACCAGCTCTGCGCGGGCGGGGCGAGCCCCTCGCTGGGTCTGATCCAACACGGAGTTTGCCGAGACGGTGAGGTGTGGCTGATTGGGGGGGAGCAGATCGCACGACTCGACGTGGCGGCTCTAAACCCAGCGCTCCCGTGCCTGGTCTCCACCTCGACCGGCCCCGGCGGGTTCGACCGTGCAGACGGAGGAGAGCGCGAAAGCTTTGTCCGAGCAGCCATCTCTGGGCCCAACGAGCCCTTCGAGATCTTCATCACGACGAATCAGGGTCGGGTCGTTCGCTACGATGATTCGGGGTGGAGCGAACACGGTCGACTGAGCGCCGCACCGAGCGAGCTGTTTCGGATCGCCTGGCTCGGTCCGAGGCGTGCCCTGGCGTCCGCAGGCGTCAGCGAGTTGGCGCTGATCGGTCCAGAGGGTTTGACGATTCGCGCGCTGCCCGAAGCCTTCCTGCGCATGCGCGCGTTCGCTCGGCTCTCGGATGGTTCCGTGTTGTTCGGCACGGATGCCCGAGGGCTCTATCGTTTACATGACTCGATCCGATGGGAGGTCGTTGGTGTGCAAGGCTGGCTTGATAACTTCGGGATGACCGCCCATCGAAACGGTGCCTTCTACACCGCGGAGGGCGGAGCCTTTGGCTACTACGACATGGACCGCGGCCCTTGTCCGATCGAGCTCGTCGGGTTCTCTACCGAGCGCGTGTATGAGCTTGCGCCTCTGGATGCGGCCCGAGTGATTCTAGGAGACATCGTCACGTCGGAGCCCCTGCGCGACAGCGCGGTCGGTCTGGTGCGGGCGGTGCCATCGAGTTGCTTGGCTCGGTGAATCGGGAGCGGACCCCGATATTGCGCTCACGGGTTCGATCAAGGGTTCACTTTGATCTCGAGCCATCCCAGCATGTGCCTCGCGGACTTCGACAGCGCAGCGAAGACGAAGCCGGTGCGCGGGCGGGCCAGTGCCTTGGGGGTCGACGAGCCCGAGAGCGGCTGCAGCGGACAGGTGTTTCCGTGGGCGAGCAGAACACCGACGTTTCCGAGGGCTCCGGGAACCTCGGGGGCTTCGAGATACGCGGACTCGGCGCCACATCCAGTGAGCAGAGCCAACGGGCAGAGCCAGGTGATGGGCCCGTGTGGAACGCGCGTGTTCACTCGGTCGCCAGGAACCAGAAGTTTGCGGTTCCGTGAGGAAGGTATGCAAAGCCCCTCAGCCTCGGCAGGTAGAGCCACCGAGTGTACACTCCGTTGACCGCATCCGGGGGCGCGGTCCCGCTCGTGGCGAGGGCGGTGGCCTCGAAGCTGACGGGGTCGATGCGTATGACCTCGCCTGCATCCGAGGACTTGAGCAGGAATGCGTCTTCACCGGGCAGGTACTCCATCCCGCTTTGCCCCGAGATCGCCGCCGCTGCTTCGGGGCCGGTGAAGGTTACGTCCGTGAGGGTGCCCGCGAAGCTGAGCAGCAGCCCCTGCAGCTGGCCGACGCGGTAGGCGTTGCGGGTGAACAGGACCTGCTGCCGAGTCGGATCCACGGCGGACGGAGAGCGAGAAACGATGTCATCGTTGGCGTAGCTGGGGCGCGCGGCCAGGGTGTTCCACGCGCCGGTGGATGCGGTCCATACGCGGAACGAGCCGACGGAGAACGTGTACGTGTCGTCGGTCGTGGGGTCCTGCGCGTAGGGCCGATCGATCGCGCCTCCGCCCGGGGCGGATGCGGCCCAGGTGCCCGCGGGGTCCCAGTCGTTGGTCGCGAGATCAAAAGCGTCCACGTTGTTGTTGTTCCCGTTGCCGCTGCCCCACACGGAGCCGGCCGACATCTTGAAAATGCGGTCTCGCGAGCGCACGAAGTGAAGTGCGTAGTAGAGGTGAGTCGAGCTCGGCCGACCGTCGGTGTAGTACGCTTGATCCGTGACGATGAAGGCGCCGTCGGTGGGATCGCGTAAGATCCGCCACTCCGGCTGGTCTCGATCGAGATCGATTCCGTAGACCTCGTTTCCGGCCCAGTCCGCGTGTCCTCCCGCGCACGCGAGGTAGACGTCTCCGTTGTCTCGATTCGCGGACAGCCCGTTCCATGCGTCGATACGAGATCGGGGCGTGACCATGCCGCCGTTGATGGGGTCGATGACGGGCTGGTTCGAAAGAGAGGTGCCTTGGATCTCGGTCCACTCCCACTGTGCGAGGCCGAGTCTCCAGGTGGGCAAGCCCCCATCGCTGACGCCGACGTCCCGGCGGCCGAGATCGGGTGCGCCGCTGTCGAGAGCACCGGCATCATGGGCGTCGACTGGGCCGGCATCTGCTTCGGCGGCATCTGCTTCGGCAGCGTCGGGGTGCCCCGCGTCGAGGTGTCCCCCGTCGAAGCCAACATCCCGTGACGTGCCGACGTCGCCGAGGTCGCTCGCGCCACCGTCCTCCGCGAGGCTCCCCGCGCAGGCGGAGCTCATGAGGGCGAGTAAGCCGCAGACCGCGGATGCGGTGCTTCGTCCGGTCATAGCGGCGGGCATCCTACCGCCGTCTGTGGGTTGTTGCACCTCGGTGCGGGCGCCTCTGCTGAGGAGCTTGGAGCGCGGTCGCATTGGGGTCAGTCTGCGTTGAGCGCGGCATCCTGAGTGAGGCACGGGCGCCCCTGGGCCCAGGCGTCCAGCGTCGACTGAATCCGAATCCCCGCGGCCCCGTCCACGCGCCAGTAGTAGATGGTCTGGGTCTGTGCCCCGTTCTGACAGAAGCCACCCACGCTGGTCGCGATCCCGACCACGTGTTGCTCGGCGCGGTCTACGTCTGGGTCGGTGTCGTAGAGAGGCGATCCGCTGTCGCCGCCCCACACCGAAGCCTGGGCGCACATGATGGTCGACCGCACCCTCGTACTCGATACCGGCTGGAGCAGCACACTCGAGATCTTGCGGGCGCGTCCGTCGCGGGTGTTGTTCTCGTGCAGGAAGGTCGACAGGGTGTAGTGGTCATCGAATCCGTGTGGACTGGCGATCCGGGCGAAGCTCGACTTGCAGGTCGTGGTTCTCAGCAGCGCCAAGTCGAAGTCCGGGCTGAGCAGGTCGATCTCGATCACGTCTTGATATCGGACGTGCTTTCTCGTGTCGTCGCCCTGGCCGAAGCGGTAGTGACCCGGGTCGGGATCGGTCACGCAGTGGGCCGCGGTCAGGATGGCGTTCGGCGCAATTCGGATCGCAGTGCAACCTCGGCCCTCCGGGGGCAGGCTTGGATGATGGGCCACGAATCCGGTGGCAGGAAACTCCGAGAGTGAGCTCGCGTCTCCGCCGAGGATGTATCCTTCCGCCTCTGTGAGCTCACCCTCTTCCAGCCCGCAGGCGGCCAGCGTGAGCACGTACAGGATCCCAGGCCCCAGAGCGGCGTGATTGCGTGTGTATCTCATGCCGAGCTTATCGGCGCGGGATGGGCGGATGGTCCTTACCGGTCCTTACCGAGGAGTCTGTCGGCGCAGAAGCTGATCCGCATAGAGCGAAGCCGGAACCAGGGCCGAACGTCGAGCGGAGCCTTCCAGGAAGTCCTCGGGTTCGGTGTGGAGGCTCGTATGACCGTTCGAGTTCAGCGCCCAGAACGGGTACCACTCCAGCTCCCACAGCGCGTCCGACGTGTCCGCGAGCTCCACGAACTGCACCTCTAGGTCGTTCCCAATCAGATACCCGTGGCCGTACTGCCAGGAGTAGAGGTCACCGCTCCCGTAGAGCCGCCAATACACGCTTTCGGTCACGGTGTGGCCGGCGCCGCTGCTCTCCGCGCGACGGTTGCCGCCCACCCAACCGTCGCTCAGCTCCGAGTTTTCGATCAGCACCGCCATCGCCAGTGAGTGGTGGAACTCGCTCCGGCAAGCCACCCAGGCTCCGTCGCACCGACTCCCTTCGCTGCTCGAGTCGCGGATGACGATGCCGCTGTTGCCGAAGTCCCAGTTGAAGCTGAAGTTGTGCCTCCCGCCGCGAAGCGTGGCTCTTTGGACCAACACCTCGTTGCTGCGCGAGATCTCGACGAGATAGCCGTTACCGCCCGATCCTCGGTTTTGGGCCGGGCCCAGGGCGATGTCCTCGACCGTGATCTGCCGTGAGCCCACGACGGAGATCCCGTGGCTTTGAAGGTGCTGAGCCTCCGTGGGCGGGGACGAGAGTGGAGACGAGTACGTCCTCAGGCGTCGAACCCACCCGTCCTTGACTCCGCGGAAGGAGATGAGTGAGACGCGATTCTCGGATTGTGCCTGGCTGAGTTCGACCGCATTCGAGAGCGTGAGCGCTTCGACGCCGACCTCTCGAACCGTCCCCTCGATGCGCCTCAAGCTCGCTGAGTCGCGCACGCGCACCGGGTATCTCAAGGGCACGTCGAACGTGACTCGATATCCACCGGCACCCAAGGGGTGAATCGACATGACGGTGCGCCAAAAAATCGGGCGCCACTCTTCCGCCGCGAAGCCCCAGTAGGACTCCATGCCGTGTTCGGCGCGAAACGCGGCGCTGATGACGAAACCCACGGCCACCTCGTCGCCCTCGGACAGATCGCCCGCGTCTTCGATGTCGACCGAGAACTCTCGGCTGAGGCCATCCGCGCTCAACGCGATGGGCGCTCCAAAGATCGGCATACGTCCGAACTCGAGGTGAGCGTGATCGCTCATGCCGGCGGCGCTCGAGAAGTAGACGCGGGTCACATCCTGCCCGGCTCCTTTCAGGAGTACGTTCGACCCATTGACCTCCAGGCGACCATCGACGCGGTATTCTCCGGCCGGCAGGTCGACCACCCCGCCCCCGGCGGAGATCGCGGCATCGATCGCGAGTTGGATGGCCGAGGTCCAGTCCGGACCCGAACCGTAGGCCGTGATGTCAAAGTGCGCGGTGGAGGGCTCAAAGATCTCGCGAAGGCCCCCGGCGTAGCCTGCGTAAGAGAAGTCATGAAGGAATCGGCCCTCGGCGTCCGTGGACCCCGGCGTCCAGTCGGCCGGATAGAGCGCGCTTCGCCAGCAAGAGTCCCCGTCACACGCTTCACAGCGCGAAGTGATTGGGTCGCAGCGCTCGGCGCCCGAGCAGTCGGAGTCCTCGCTGCACTCGGCGCACCGCTGGTTCGCGCATAGCGAGCCCGCCTCACACGGCTGCTGGCATTCACCCCCGCAACCGTCCGGTGCCCCGCCACAGGTTCCTTCGCAGCGCGGTACGCAGAGGTTGTTTCCTGCGTCTCGGGGAAGCTCGGGACCCGGAGGTTCGGACGCGTCCGATGGGGGTTCGATCTCGGCGTCTTTCAGCGGTCCGTGCGAGGCGTCGAAACTGGCGTCCGGCTGCCGATCCCTGCTGGCGGATAGGGCGTCGGCGGAGCAGGCCTCGAGGGCAAACAGGAGGCCCACCGCGACCGTCGCCGTATGCAGTCGCGGGCCCGCGGTCGAGGGGGGTCGCACCGGCATCACGATCATCATCGGGCGATCGTCCTGGCATGTGGCTTACAGCGGCTTACGCCCCGCCGAGGGGCCTTGACGGGGGAGACCCACGCTGCGGGTCTCATGGAGGCCGCTGCGCGCACGAGCAGAGCTGCCGAAGACGCGGTGAGGGCACTCGACTCCGTCGAGCAGTTGACCGCCGTTCTGCGGTCGCGTCAGATGCGTCCGTGCGGCGACTCGGTTGGGCTGCGGCGCTCTGGCTGGCTCTGGCAGGCGGTTGCGGCGGTGGAGAGCAGTTCCTCGCTCTGCCGGAGCTGGGTCTGGACGTGCTGTTTGTGTTTGGGCTCGACGACGAGGGCCAAACCCTCGAGGTCGCGGGTCCACTCGTCTTGGACGAGTCCACGACCGGAGACCGCTCTGCCGTGCTGAGCGCGAGCGAGCTGCGCGTGGTCGGATGGTCGCACGACGCGCTGGGTGACTCGACCGTGCTCTACGATCGCGCGCGCGCGAGTCAGATCGAACTCGGCTTTGCTTCTGCCCCCTCGTGCCAGCCGGACGAGCTCGATGCGCAGTCCATGAGCATTCTCACCGCTGCTCCAGCCTCGACGGAGACTCATACGCTCACATTGGATGGTCTGCACAACCCGGTCGAGTCCTCCCCCGACCTCGTGCTCCGCCTGCCGGTCGATCTCGATGCCTGCGTTCCGGAGAGCCGTGGTCTCCTTCGACCCTTCGCGGATCGCGAGTTCCCGATCTCGGTGGGCTCGGAGCTTCTCGGACATCCGGTGAGCCAACCGGATCTCAGCTTTCGAGACGTCCATTTGCTCGACGACGGACGATTGCTCGCGCTCAGCGCCAAGTGGCTGTTTCTGTTCGAGACGGGTCGCACCTTCCGCGCGGAGCCGTCGCACGCCCTCCTCGTGCCCGAAACCACGTTCCAAGCATTTGCCGTTGACGACGACACCTCGCGACACGGCGACCAACCCCTCGTGACGATCGCTGGCACGCGAGATCTGGAACCAGTCTCCGGTCTAGTCGTGGATGTCCGCGTCACCGCTTCTGGATTCGAGGTGCTCGGGACCAGCTCGATCAGTTCACGCATGGACGAGCTGGTAGTTCGTCAGCTCGACGGACGTCTCGTTGGTGTCGCCGTGGCGGGGTTCGTGCTCACGAGGGTCGGCCTGGGCGCCGAGGTCGAACTCCTACCAGCCCCATGGATGGACATCGACAGCTTTGCGCAGCTCGGTCTGACGGGCGACCCGGAGCATCCATACGTGGCTTCGGCTGGGAATCGGGGTGGCGTCCTCCTCGGGGACACGGACGCGAGGGTGTGGACGGCCGTGCCCGCTCGGGGCTTGGACATCAATGCCCGCGTTCGCGCGCTCTCCAAGGTCGAGGAAGGGGGGCGCGAGGTTTGGGCGGGGACCTCGAACGGGCAGGTCTTCCGCTGGGAGATGGATCGGGATGTCTGGGAACAGGTGAAGCTCCCAATTTCCCCCACGCTCGCCGCTTGTGCTCTGCCTGAGGGTTGCGGCTACTTCAAGATACGCCCCACGGTTCGAGGCTTCGAGTTCTTCGAGCGCCGCGGGGTGCCGCGCGTTCTCATCAGCCTGTCCGAATGCGCGGGCCTCGTTGATCTCCGTCTCGACGGAAAGTGCGCCGGGCCCATCCACATCGAAGGACGTCCGCTCGATGAGCTGACCTGGGTGCCCGAGCTCCAGAGCTTCCTTGATTTCCGGGCGACTCACTTCGCGAACGGTCAGCTCGTGGTTGCTTCTCAGGAAGGTGGTGTTTATGTCCTCGATGTCGAACCCTGAGCCTGGGTGTCGATGGGTTGTCTTCGGCGCTCTCGTGATGGGCTTCGTCGCCGCAGCCTGCGGCCGAACCGAGGTCTTCTCCTCCTCCGTGCCTCCCACCGATGCTGGCACCGAGCCTGTCTGTTTGGAACTCTGCTTGGAGGTCGAGCAAGAGCTGCGAGATATCTTCGGGGTGGCCGATCCCTGCACCGAACGAGCCTGGGCGAAGCGCGCCTTCGACTGCGAAGCCTGCGCTCAGCTCTTCGTCGACTTCTATGGCGTAGCCCTCGAGACCTCGGCTTGTCGCGATTGTCATGACGAAGTCCCAAACGTCTACTGCGGTACTCCGCCACCAGCCTGTCCGCTCGGCTCGCGTCCCGGCACCAGCGGCCACTCAAAGTGCGGGCCCAGCTTCACCGGCGAGTGTGTGCCCTGTTCGACCAAAGACTGAGGGAACCCGCACTCGCGTCGCAGCCTCGGTCTTTGCCTAGGTAGTTCTCAGCCTCAGCCGCGGGCATAGTGCCGCCCGTGTCGCGGCCCGAGAGCACATCCGCGTGTCCGAGCTCCGGAGTCGGCCCGAGGCAGATCAGCACCCCCGAGAGCCTGGCGCGCATCGGCCTCGGGCTCTTCTGCACCGGGGTGCTGGTTCTGACCATGACGCCGCTGCTCATCATCCTCTTGCCGTTTCGGTCGGCGCGCGTTCGGGTCACCAACGTCTTTGGGGTGTGGATCGGCCGCTCGGTGATGGCCTGCGCGGGATGCCCAGTCACGGTCGAGGGTCGCGAGAACCTGAGTGCGGACCGACCTGCGATCTATGCGTGCAACCACACCTCCACGCTCGATGCCTTCACCACCATCTGGCTCACGCCCATGGGAACCGTCGGCGTCGCCAAGAAGGAGGTTCTCTATTACCCCTTCTACGGACAGGCTTGGTGGCTCGCCGGGCACATCTTCCTCGATCGTGGTCAAAGCGCGCGCGCCAAGGCTTCCCTCACCCGGGCCGCGAAGGTCATCAAGCGACTTGGGCTGCATGTTTGCATTCTCCCCGAAGGAACCCGCTCCCGAGATGGACGTCTACTCCCATTCAAGAAGGGCATCGTGCATCTCGCGCTCGAGACCAGGCTGCCGATCGTTCCAATGGTGACCATCGGCGCGCAGGGAACGTGGGACCGAGATGGACTTCGGCTGCGTCCGTCGCCGATTCGCATTGTGTTTCTGCCGCCCATCTCCACGGAGGCCTGGACGCAGGAGGGGATGAGCGAGCAGATCGACGCGATCCGGCGCCCGTTTCTCGAGACGCTCCCTGCGGGTCAGCAACCTCAACCGTCGAGCTAGGCCGGAGCGGCCGCGAAGCTCGTCGTGAAGCTCTGGTCGTCGAAGCGATCGAGGCTCTGCTCCCAGCGGTACTGCGGCCACAGGAGGCTCACCGAGCGTTGCTTCGGCCGATACACCGCGGTGTAGAGCGTTCCGTAACCTTGCTCGTGGCGAGTGCCGAAGGCAGGCGCTTCGAGGAAGCGTTGCACGAACCGGGCTGCGGTCTCCGTGGGGTCGGAGAGGCGAAGGCTGAGCGTGGAGAGGCGCTCGGCGCTGCGCGTCGCCTTTGCGTACGCGCTCCACTCCACCGCTTCCTGATGGTTCGTGGCCACGAAGTTGCGCGTGACCTGCGCGCCCCGGTCCGGAGTCACGAACACCGTGGCGTGGTCGACCGAGGCGTCCAAAAGCGTGATGCTGTAGCTCATGTGCGAGGGAACGCGCTGCAGGACCTCGGTCGCCTCCCCGGTCGTGTCGCAGGTCTCCAGGACGTAACGCAGGATGAGCGGAATGCCGAAGCCGTCCCCCACCTGCTTTCGGCCCCCGAACGACAGAGAGACACACAGCCCCGCGTCGTTGACGCCGTCGAGGAGGCCCCATAGACAGTCGCTCATGCCGAGCACCCGCCTTCTCCAGTGCGTTCGGACGAGCAGCTTCTCCCAAAGCCTCGGAGCGTAGTCGTAGTTTCGCACCAGCATGGGCTCGCTCCGCGTCCACGCTGCCTGTGAACACGCAGTGAGGTACGGAGGCGGGCAGTACAGAGCGAGCCCGCGCGCGGCGAGGTCGGAGCCACCGGCGAGCTCCATCAGCCGCCCATAGGTCTCCATGAGCTCGGGCATGTGCCTCTGCAACGCGCGCCTCGAAGCGAGGTATGTCGGCCGCGCCCGGTCCCCCTCTTGAAGAAACCACTCGCGGTACTCGGGCCAGGACGCCTCGAAGAACCGAGCCCACTTCGGGCCCGGCTTTGGCTCATCGAGCGTGTCGACCACTACCTGCACGGGCTTGGTCCTAAAGGAGCTTGAAGTTCCCGGCTTCGGCCACTCGGGTGGCCACGGCGGCTTGCTCTTTGCCGATGGGGGACCACTCGTACTGTGAACGAATGGCCTGCGTCCATTTGCGGGCGCGGTCGGTCAGCTGGAAGTCGTCCGTCATCAGCCGGCCCGGCGTAATCAAGATCCCGAGGTCAGCCCCCTCGTAGAAGTAGTCTCCGACCTTGCTGATCCGCAGAAAGAACGCCTCGTCCTCGCTCTCGACCGTGCGTCGGTGGGTCTGCACGCGCACGAAGTCCGCGCCGCCATCCGGCCGCATGCGCCAGACCCCAGAGGGGGGCGCCTTGGTGATGAGGCCCACCTGATCGGTGACGTGCTTGATGACGAGCTGACCCCAACCGTCGATATACTCCGGTTGTGACCAGCGCTCGTTGAGTTCCTCCACGTCGAGCTCGAAGTCCACGTCCGAGAACTCGAGCAGGTGAAACAGGAACAAGGGAGCGTCCGCGTGCGCGAAGGCCGCCAGGTTCGTCATGGCGCTCGCGCCGGTGATCCGCGGGTTCACCTCGCCCAGATAGAGCGTGTTGGTGTCGAGGTCGCGCAAAAAATCGAGCTCGAAGTAGCCGCGGTAGCCGAGCTTGCGCAGCGACTCGCCGAAGGCCGCGGTCATCTGCCTCGCCTTCTTGCGGACCGCCGCCGGGAAGGACTCCGGAAGGACCTCGTTGCCGCACCAGCCCCCCTTGTACGGGGTCAGCTCCTTGAAGCCGACCAACTCGGTCATGAGCGGGCCCACGATCGTGCCCTGACGGGTGACGCAGGCCTCGAGCGCGGCGCCACGGCACCTTATGCGCTTCATGATCTTTAGCTCGGGGGCCTCGATGATGTCTTTCGAGTGCCGGTCGAAGTCCGCTTCGTTGGAGATGAAGAAGGTGGTGTGTCCGGAGTCGCCGAACGCAGTTTGGATCACGAGATCGTTGCCGAGTTTGGAGGCGACCTTTCGCAGCTCGTTGTAGTCCTTTACGCGGCCGAGCACGTTGGGGACCGAGGCGATGCCGGCTTCATCGCCCAGCCGAGTGGCGGAGATCTTGTTGTCCACCTTGGCCCGCAGCGAGGCGGGCGGAAAGCAAATCTCCAGATCGAGTTCCTTCGCGATCTCCTCGGTCTTCTCATCGAAGAACAGGAAGACCGATCGGGGCCTCTTGCCCCCCTTCTTGCTCCCTTCGATGAGATCCACCACCGCTTTGTGCTGAAGGAGGTAGTTGTTGATGTCCTCGATGCTGGTGAAGGGCTCGTGTGTCACCTCGGGCGGCGAGAAGACGTTGGGATGATGTCCATCGAAGCAGTCGATGTAGTTGATGTATCGAAAGTTACGGACCCACTCATCGATGCCCATCAAGTTGAAGCTGGTCGCGCTCACGAAGAACGTGGGCGTCTCGTTTCGGTGGAAGTACCGCCGGATGTCCGAGATGCCGTGCAGCTTCTCTCGCTTTTTGGTGTTCTTGCTCATCTGTTCTCCTTTTATGATGGTCGTTCCGCTTCGAGTCCTACCGGGGCCTTGAGCCTCGCCAGTGCGCCGAGCACGGAGTCTTTGAAGATTCGAATACCGAGCCCCGGCTTCATGCCGTGGATCTCTTTGACGTCCAGCGCCAACAGGAAGCTCACGATCTCTTTCGTGATCACCTGGCCCGGGACCAGCACCGGGAAGCCGGGCGGATAGGGCGTGATGAATGAGGCGGAGACGAGTTCCCGGCGCTCTGCGACGCGGGCCAAGAGCGAAGCATCGAACGGGATGAACTCGCAGGATTCCTCGTCGTAGGCCTGGAAATAGGCGCGGCGGATGTCTCCTTCGGGGGTGGTGCTCTTGGGGTCAGGCAAGAAGATCCGGTGGAAGCGGCTGAAGTTCGGCAGCGGTGGGAGTTCCTCCGTGAGTGATGCGACCTTGCGGTCGAAGGCTGCGTGCTCGGCCGCGCTGGCATGCTCGAGTGTGCGCGCGAGGTCGGTCGCGATGTCCGTCAGCACCTTGACGAGGTGAGCGATTGTTCCTCGGGTCATGCCGATGTGAATCAGGAACAGCACGGTGTTGCGCGACGTCTTGTTAATGTGGATGTCGTACTTGTTCATGAGCAACCCCTTGAAGGAGTCGCCGTCGTAGCCTGAGCGGCCGACGTGAAGTGTGACGCGGGTGGGGTCGAGCACGAATTCGTCACCCGTCCAAGCATGTTCGACTGGGCCGTGCCGGGTGATGGGATCCCAATAGCGATGGATGCCCGACGGTCGATGTTCTTCGGGGATCATGTCTTTGGGACCCAGCACTCGGAAGAACCTTTCGAGCAGCGGGTCTTCGCTGATGCGCTCCCGCAAGGTCATGGCGAGCTCGAAGGACTCGCCGACGAGGTCGAGACCCTCGAGTTCTACTTGGCGGCGACCCACGTCGAGCGAGGCGAGGATCTGGTAGTTCGGCGACGTCGACGTGTGGGTCATATACGCCTCGTGAAATGGCTCCTCGGCCCGGCGTTCGAACTCGGAGTCGCGCACATGGATCATGGAGCCCTGGCGCAGCGAGGTCAGGGTCTTGTGCGTGGACTGCGTGGCGTAGACGCGAACTCGGGCGTGTTCGGGGTCCGGCAGGAGCTGCGCCATCCATCGCGGGTCGCTCGGCTCGGGCGTGCCAAATGCAGCCCGCCACGCGTCATACGTGGCGCGATAGGCGTCGCTGCGCAGTTCACGCTCCAACCTGCGCGCCGCGTGCATGGCGGTCCGCTGACGGAGCACCGGCGTGAAGCGGCCGTAGGCGAACCAGGCCTCGTCCCAGAGGAACAAGATGTCGGGCTTGATGGCCAGGATCTCCTTCATCACCCGGTAGGGGTCGTAGGTGATGCCGTCGAAGGTCACGTTCGTGAGCAGCAACAAGCGGACGCGGTCCAGCTTGCCTGCGGCTTTGAGTTCGAGGAGTTGACGTTTGATCTCATCGAGCGCGACGCCCCCATACATGGAGTATTCGGGCAGCGGATACGGATCGAGGTAGATGGGTGACGCGCCGGCCAGGATCACCGCGTAGGGGTGAGACTTGTGACAGTCGTGGGAGAGCAGGACGATGTCGCCCGGCTGGATCAAAGCCTGCATCACGATCTTGTTCGCAGTGGACGTTCCGTTCGTGACGAAGAAGGTTCGCTCCGAGCCAAAGGCTCGCGCGGCCAACTCCTGCGCTCGCTTGAGTGACCCGGTGGGCTGCAACAAGGAGTCGAGGCCCCCGGTGGTCGCGGAGGTTTCTGCAAAGAACAGCTGCGATCCGTAGAAGTCGCCGAAGTCACGAATCCACTTGGACTTTGCGATTGTGCGTCCGCGGGAGACGGGAAGCGCGTGAAACATCCCCGTCGGCTTTTCGCTGTAGCGCCGGAGCGCGTCGAAGAACGGAGTCTCGAAGCGGTCATGCACGCCCTTCAAGAAGCTCACGTGCTGATCCTGAAGGTCCTCGGCTTGATAGAAGAGCCGACGAAACGGGCTCTCTCCGCGGCCGATCACACTCTCGATGGGGGCGTCGGTCACGCGGTAGAGGTCGATCTCGGGGCGAAGGTCTTTGAGCAGACGGCCGAGCTCCGCGGTGCGGGCGCCGGGCATCAGAGCGGCGAGTCGATCGCGATCTTCACCCAGGAGGTGATACAGGGGCTCGAGCAGGTCCGCGTCCGCATTGCCGGAGAACGGAAAGCTGTAGCGCGTGACGACGGCTGCGATGCCGGGATTGGCGAGCACCGCGAGGACGGCGTCCTCGAAGCTGCGTGCGACCACCAGTTCATAGATGAAGCGATCGTTGTCGCGCCGGAAGCCTCGGAGCTGCTGGCGGAGCTCCCGCTCTTCCTTGATCGAGATGTCATCCACGACCAGCAGTTCGAAGTAGAGACGGTCAGCTTCCTCGACCGGCTCGTCCATGGCCGTTTCCCTGATGCCCACGCCGTCCCCAGTGAGGAAGTCGAGGTAGTCGTGGGCTCGGACCGAGGCCAGGTCGAGGCGCCGATACGCACCTGAGCTGCGCAGACGCGCGACGCGTATGGAGATGGTGGCCAGGTCCTCGAACTCGCCTTCGTCCAGGAGACGCCCGAGGTGCGCGAGGATCCGCATGCCGGGGAAGGAGAAGTACCCCTCGAGCTGCTCGAGGAATCCGATGGCCTCCCGGATGCCCGTCTGAAGTAGGTTCGCCGACGCATCCTCGCGCTGGGTGCGCCGAAGCCGGCGGGCCAGGTCGCGGAGCCGGTTCCAGGTGTCAGCGCGAAGCCGGGCGATGTTGTGCAGGGTGAGCGGGATGGCTGGTGCTCCGCTCGCGTCCAGGGCGCTCAGGGGTGTGCTTGGTCTCTTCACGTGGTCTTCCTTTCGAAGCCGGCGTTCCCTCCGCGCGAGCGAGCCTTCTCAGCGGCCCCAGTGTGGCCAGGAACGTTCACTTGGGAGATGTGGTGTCGTCGATGTCGAATGCCGTCGCGCCTCACGGAGCGCTCCCGAGGATCTCTTCCCCGATGATGTCGAGTCCGCGGTCGAGGTCCTCGTCGCTGATGACCAGCGGTGAGAGGACTCGGATGACGTTCCCGTGCACCCCGGCGGAGATGACGACCAATCCTCGCGCGAGCGCTTGGGATAAGACCCTCGTCGTCAGCAGCGTGGCCGGCCTCTTCGGATCGCGATCCTCGACGAGCTCCATGCCCACCATGGCGCCGAGCCCGCGAACATCACCCACCGAGGAGCACTTCGATTGCAGCGCGCGAAATCGCTCGAACACCTTCGCCCCGATTCGTTGGGCTCGCGCGTTGAGCTTTTGCTTCTCCATCAGATCGATGGTGGCGAGGGCAGCGGCGCAGGCGACCGGATTGCCGCCAAAGGTGCTACCGATGGTGCCGGAGACCGCTGCGTCCATGATCTCTGCGCGCCCGATCACCGCGGAGATGGGCAGTCCGCCACCCAGAGCCTTGGCCCAAGTGGAGATGTCGGGGGTGACGCCGTAGTGCTGGTAGGCGCCCCAGTGTCCGGTGCGACCAAAACCCGTCTGCACTTCGTCGAAGATGAGCATGGTGCCGTGTGTATCGCAGATGCGCCGGAGACCTTCGAGGTAGGCCTTGGGTGCAGGGATGAAGCCGCCTTCTCCGAGCACGGGTTCGATGATCACCGCGGCGAGGTCTCGAGGCGACACGTGGGTCAACAACGCGGTCTCGAAGCGCGCGAGCTCCCGGTCGACGAAGCTCTGGAGGTCGAGACCGTCCCCGTCGTGATAGTGATCAGGGAAGGGCAGGCGGTAAATTTCGGGGGCGAAGGGCCCGCACCCCCGCTTGTAGCCAACCTTTGAGGTGAGCGTCATGCCGAGCAGCGTTCGTCCGTGGAATGCGCCGGAGAAGCAGATGACGCCCGAACGTCCGGTCGCCTGCCTCGCGATCTTGATCGCGTTCTCGACCGCTTCCGCGCCCGAGTTGAGGAGCATCGCCTTCGTTGCATCACCGTGCGGCAGAAGCTCCACCAAGCGCTCGCAGAGCGCGATGTAAGGCTCGTAAGTGACGACGTGAAAGCTGGCATGGAGCACCCGCTGCGCCTGCGCGGAGATCGCCTCGATGACTTCGCGCGGCGCGTGACCCGCGTTGGCCACCCCGATGCCGCCGGCAAAGTCGATCAGTCGCTCGCCCTCGAGGTCGAACAGGTGGGCGCCGGCGCCTCGAGCGACCGTTCGATCCGTGGCCCTCGGAATGCCCACAGGAACCACCCGGTCTCGTCGCGCGAGCAGGCTGGCCGAGCCCGCAGGGGTCTCCGGGTTTACACCTATGCCGTTCATGCCGCTATCCTAAAGTGTATCGGTTCGATAAACAAGACAAACTGTTCACGACGAATCAGTCCTTGAAATCACCGTTATATTCGAGCATGGTCCCTTTGTGAGTGTGCACTCTGCTAAACAGTCGGTCGAACCCCAATCCGACCTGTTCGAGGCCGAGGTCGGACCTCGCCTGAAGGCCATCCGGGAGCGTTTTGGGCTCTCTCAGCGGGAGCTAGCGCGCCGGGCCGGGGTGACCAACGGCACCGTCTCGCAGATCGAACAGGGCCAAGTGAGTCCCTCGATCGCCTCCATGAAGAAGCTGGTCGCAGCTTTGTCCCTGAGTCTCGCCGACTTCTTCACCCTCGACCTCGAGCGGATCCGTACCCCATTTCATGCAGCCAGCGAGCTCGTCGAGATTGGGAGTGGAGCGCTCTCGCTGAGACTCGTCGCGGGTCGTGTTCCCAACCGACATCTTCAGGTCCTGCACGAGCGCTACGCGCCGGGCGCCGACACGGGGTCGGAACTCTTGTCGCATCCGGGTGAAGAGTCGGGCGTCGTGGTGCGGGGCAACATCAAACTCAGCGTCGGCAACGAAGAGCGGACACTCGGCCCCGGAGACGCCTTCTACTTTGACAGTCGCATTCCACACAGGTTTCGAAACGAAGGGGAGGTCGAGTGCGAGATCGTCAGCGCATCGACCCCACCCAGTTTCTAAGAGATTGGAGCAGTCCCTTGGCCAAGTTCAACTCAGCGCTCATCGAGCATTACACAGGATATGCGGGAGGGCGTTTTCTCCCGTCCGCCGGGAAGTCGACCTTCAAGGTGATCGACCCAGCGAGCCAGGAGATCCTGGCCGAACTGCCGAGCTTTGGTGGGAGCGAGACCTCGGCCGCGGTCGAGTCCG
The DNA here is from genome assembly GCA_011526105.1 of Deltaproteobacteria bacterium. Lineage (GTDB taxonomy): Bacteria > Myxococcota > Kuafuiibacteriia > Kuafuiibacteriales > Kuafuiibacteriaceae > WYAZ01. The sequence continues at coordinate 145,135 of WYAZ01000135.1, forward strand.
CGGTCCCTGTCCTCGAGGATCCCGCACCCCTCGAGACTCGAGCTCGCTGGCTCACCGAGATCGCCCGCGCGCACGTGGACAACCGCGACGAACTCGGCCGGATCGTCACGCTCGAAAACGGAAAGCCGCTGGCCGAGGCCAAAGGGGAGATCGACTACGCCGCTGCCTTCTATCGAGACGCTGCCCAGCGCCTCGACGTCTTGCGCCCTCGCAAGCTCAAAGAGCGACCCAAGGGCTTGGACTGGACGGTGTACTCGCGGCCGGCTGGCGTCGCCGGGCTGATTACGCCCTGGAACTTCCCGGTGGCGATGCTGGCGAAGAAGCTCTCGGGTGCGATCGCGGCGGGCGCGCCGGCGGTGGTCAAGCCGGCGGAGAAGACCCCGCTGTCATGCATCGCCTTGTTTCATCTCCTACACCGCTTGGGCCTCCCGCCCGGCATGGTGAACCTCGTGTTTGGAGACGCACCCGCGATCGGACGTGTGCTGTGTGAACATCCGGCGGTCAGGGTGTTGAGCTTCACCGGTTCCACCGCGGTCGGGAAGCTGCTGTCCGCCCAGGCCGCGCCCCATCTGAAGCGCATGTCGCTCGAGCTCGGCGGCAACGCGCCGTTCATCGTGTTCGACGACGCGGACTTGGATCTCGCGGCGGACCAGCTGATGACCAGCAAGTTTCGAGCGACCGGGCAGACCTGCGTCTGCGCGAACCGAGTGTTCGTGCAGGATTCAATCGCGGCGGCGTTCACGGACCGGGTGGTGGAGCGGGTGCGTGCGCTCCAGGTTGGGCACGGCCTCGAAGAAGGAGTCACGGTCGGTCCGCTCATCGATCTCGCGGCCTTTCAGAAGGTTTCCAGCCTCGTCGACGATGCACTCGGGGCCGGAGCCCAGGCCCTGACGGGCGGCCGCACGCCTCCGCCGGCGCCGGACAAGGGGTGCTTCTTTCCGCCCACCGTGCTCACCGGCGTTCGAAAGGGCATGCGTATCCTCGGCGAGGAGGCCTTTGGGCCGACCGTGCCGATCGCTCGCTTTACCGAGGAGTCAGAGATCGTGCGAATCGCCAACGACACCGAGTACGGCCTCGCGGCCTATGTGTTCACCCGCGATCCCGCGCGCGCGGAGCGGGTGATTTCGCGCCTGCGTTTTGGGCACGTCGGCCTCAACAGCGGTACTGGTCCCACCCCCGAGGCTCCGTTTGGTGGGATGAAGCACTCGGGCCTCGGCCGGGAAGGTGGAGAAGAGGGCCTGCTCGAGTACGTCGAGCTTCAGACCGTTCCGCATCCGTAGTCGGGCTCTGGTCGCACGACGTGTGAAGGCTGCGAGGAAAAGGTGCCTGTCCCCATTTTATCGGCTGCCCAAGTAGAGTCCGTCGACGATGCCCTCGAGCAAGGGACCCAACACGGCGCGGGACTCGGAGCTCATGAACACTGGCCAAGCCCCGACAAAAACGTCGGTCCAGGTGCTCGAACTCGCGAACCAGGGTGGGTTCGGCTCGCAGCGCCCCTCGAGGCATGAGTAGCCGAGCGAACAGCCGATCGCGTCCTGGCACGGGATGAACTCACGGGCTGGTTCATCCCACAAGCCGACCAGCCACTCGACGCCTTCGATCATGCCGTCGAGCTGAAAGGTGATTCCGGGGTTCCGATCGGGCGCGAAAGCCGACTCCGGATCGCCTTCCTGGAGTCGGATCAAGCTCGGCACGGCCAGGCGTCGAGCCAGCTCGGCTCGGTCCCACGCTGCCTGAAAGAAGGTGGCGAGGTGGATGAAGTAGCCTGGGGCCAGGGGCACCGGCTGCGCGGACTCTGCGTCGATGGACACCGCTGTCGAGCGCAGGAGCCCGGCCAGATCATTGGCCAGGCCGCGCGATCCGGACACCTGGAAATCGAAGATCCCCATGCCGCCCGCATCGTGGCGAAGGGACAACTCCAGACCGAGCAGGCCCTTTCGAAGTCGGTTTTCGACCTCCAAAAAGGACGCTCCGTCCTTCTTTCGGAGAAAGGCCTCGGCGAGGTTGCCGACGACCACGCTGGGCTCGAAGCCCCAGATCCGTTCCTGAACGGGCTGGTCCTGAGCGTCCCCGACCGACTCCGTGAACCACCAGTCCTGAAGTCGCAACATCTGTTGCACCACTCCATCTGCGTAGTCGTACTGGCCGGCGAGTTCAGTCGCGGCAGCGGTCACATAGAGCAGGCCCCGAAGCAGGAGGGCGTCGGTCGCGTTCAGAGCCAAGGGCTCTCCGCGAGGGAAGAGTCCTTCGGGGAGTGACCAGCTGAAGCGTTCTTCGCCCGCAGCGAGCCGCAGGAAGGGCTCGAGGCGCTCGGCGTTCTGGGCCAAGCGATCGCCGATGGCCTCGACGCGATCGCGCACAAAGCTCATTTCGAACGGAGAGCAGCGGTCGAAGGCGACCACCAGAGCGTCGCGCCGAGGCGGTTCGTCGTCGTCCTCGATGTCGCCGAACGGAAGCTTCGACGTATCGATGTTGATCTCTTCGAGCAGGGTCGTTGGAATCGTGCCCTTCACCATGTAGGCCGCTTCGCAGCTGTCCGACCAACACCAAGCCGGGATCTCCAGGTCGAACTCGATCTCGAGCGCCTCACCCGCCGCGTCACCTCCGCGAAGGAATCGGATCTCTCCGCGCGGCGGCGCCCCCCCTGCATAGGATGCAGAAACGACCGGGTCGTAGATGGATACGAACCCGTTCAACCTCGAGAGATCGACAACGGCGCCGTCGGCGAGCGGGGTGAGCGTGTTTTCGTCCGCGTCGAGATCTTCGGGATCGAAGGACAGGATCATCCACATCCCGTCTTCGCTCGAGAAATCCCGGACCGTCACGAGAATCGACGACTCGAGTCGAATTGGATACTGAGCGGGCAAGGCCACCGCGCGAACCCGAGGCTCCAGAAACGGCACAACGAGCTCCGACGCGCCCGGTTCCGCGCGGTAGCTGATGCCGAAGCTCTGCTTCGCAAATGGCGGCCAAGAGGTCTGTGCGATCAATCCGTCCGGTCCGAACAGCAGACCTCCGAGCTCGAAGGACGCGCTCTGGTTGCAGCGGGAGAGGAACTCCTGAACCGGCGGCCACTCGCCGATCGACATGAGGTCAGAGAGCACCACGCCCAGCGCCATATGGGGATCCTCGGGGAACCGCTGGAGCCCCTTCAGGTAGGCATCCCGCGCTGCGCCGAAGTCTCGGTTTGAGAGGAACGCCGAGCCCTGTTCCTGCCATCGCGCGAGCTCGAGCGTGCGTTCATCGGGGGCTCGATCGATCGACTGCACGCAGCCCGAGATCGCTAGAGCGACGACCCATGCCCACCATCTTCGTCTCATCGCCCGACTCCCATCGCGTCCAGCACAACCAAAGCCGCTGCCGTCACACCAAGCGTGATCGCGGTGCCGAGCGCAAAGCTGGTTCTCGCGTCCCAGGCCCGAATCTCTGCATCCAGCGCGACGCGATCCTCGAAGTTGCTGCTCGTGTCGTAGTCCGCCTTTGCGCCTCTGCCCGCGAAGTAGAAGGCGGTGGCTAGGCCGCCCGCGACCACGCCTCCGGTCGCGGTCACAATCCCTGCGGTGCGCAACGTGTGGCTCGGCTCCGGCGCTCTCATCACAAGCTCGGTCTGACGTTCTTGGCCGAGCCGGAAGCCCTCGAGCAGGGCCGGTCCGAAGGGCACCGAGAATAGGCCCCTCGAATAGGCGCTGGCGATGCCCGCGCCTCGGGCCACGGTGCGTGGCGGCGAACCCGAGAGCATCGCTAAGGAGATCTCACGCGGGCCGTTGGGCACGTCATACTCGAGGTGGTCAGACAGCACGTAGTATTGAGGGCCGGGGAGAAGGCGAATCGAGACCTCGAAGCCTTCCGCCTTGTTGAGATCGACGTAGCGTCGTCCGAGTTCGTCGGCGATCGCGACGCGACCTCGAATCGTTCGGGGAAGTCGCAGGGAGGGTGCGCGGCTCAAGGCCGCCAGCTCGAACACGGGCTGGCCACGATCGCGTTCCGGCGCGCGGACAAACACGGCACGCGAAGCGCCGACATGCTTTACGCCCGCGTGTGCGGCGAGCACGAAGGCCTCGAGTTCGTCGTAGCCGACCAGGCCATCCTCATTCGCGTCCGCGGCGCCGAGGATGGCCGACCGAACCTCGTGGCTGAAGACCCCGGCTCGGATCTCTGACCACTCGTGGGTCTCCGCCGCGGAGGCCGTGGACAGGATCGCCCCGGTCGACGGGTACTTCTGCAAGGTCTGTCGATCGAGAAACTCCCTGGCCCGCGCGTTGAGCAGCTCGTCAATCTCCGATGTATCTCCTCTCGACTGAACGAAGAAGTAGGCGTCACAGGCATCGACGATCAGGTGGTTGAAGACGGCGGGCGATCGAGAGAGCACGCGATCGTAGAGCTCGCTGCGCGAGAAGGTGCCATCCTGAAGCGCGAGTTGTCCTTCGCCTCGCTGATCCGCATAGCCGTGCCCGGAGTAGATCAAGTACAGCTCGGGCTCGAGTCCGTGTTTCCGATCGACACGCATCCGGTCGAAGATCTGATCGAGCCGCGAAAAGATCGCGTCCTTGTTCGGCACCTCCGCCTCGGGAACCACCGCGGGGTAGTTCGCCTGGGTCTCCTCATCCAGCACCGAGAAGAGAGAGGCGCTGCCCGGAAGCTCGCGGAAGAGTTCGTAGAAGCGAACCGCATCATCGTCCGCATAGGACAGTGGTCGCTGGTCGGGCTTCGCGGGCCGGTTGACGCCGATGATCAGCGCGTATCGACGGGACTTCGTGGGGGCGGCGGCGGAGATCGATCGCACCTCGCTGACCGTCGAAGTCGAAGGGACGTCGACCGCCGCGAGCAGGAGCAGGCAAAGTCCAAGGCTCATGGGCTCACTCCTGCGATCGTGAAGACCGGGGAAAGCTGTTCGAGCTGATCCGGACCAATCGCCTTGTCGGCTACATATATCTCGAGTGTCTCTCCCAGTTCGATCCGGGCATGCCCGGGCAGGATGCTGCGAGGGCTCGGGGTCTCCAGTTCGAACTCGACTCGAACCTCAGGCGGGACCGACTCCGTTCGCGCCCGCACGACAACCGCGATGCGGGGCGCGGATCGAGGTGAGGCATACAAGAGCTTCACAAACCCGGGCGCGGGACAGTCGGTGCTCGAACGAGCGGATTTCACGACTTCGGCCTTCGCATCGAAGCACAAGGCCTCGACGGCCAGACTGGCCTCGGACCCTCCACGCGCCGCGAATTCTCCCGGGCCGCCGCGCTCGGGGCCCAAGACCACGAACAGGACGCCGGCCGCGGCCACCGCACCGAACAGGCCCGCCGCACGCAAGACCTGAGCGAAGCTCCGCACCTGGGAGCGAGAGGGCGCGGCTTCGGAAAGGACCGCTTGCTTGATCAGATCGAGCTGGGTGGAGGGGAGCTCGTGGCCGCCTGACAACAGACGCTCCGCCTCCGCGAGCTCGTCGAAGTAGGCACGACATTCTTCGTCGTCGGCCACTCGCGAAAAGAGCTGTTGTTGCTCCGGAGGGCTCAGCGACTCACCCTCGAAGTAGCGCTCGATGAGTCGTTCATCCCGCGGACGCATGGAACACCTCATCACGGTCGAGCGACCCTCGTTGCCTCTTCATGTGTCGGATGAGGCCCACGCGCACCGCGGCCTCCTTGAGTCGAACCTTCTTGCGGCTCCAGCCGAGAACATCAGCAACCTGTTCTTGGGGCCTCTGCTCCACGAAGCGCAGGTCGACGAACTTACGGTCCTGATCGCTGAGTGTGATCAGATAGGCCCGAACCTGGAGTTGCCGTTCGCCGTTCGCCAAGACCTCCTCCGGATTCGGTGCGGTCGACGAGATCGTATCGGTCGAAACATCGTCGCTGATCAGCGCTCTTGCATCGAGGCGGAGCTTTCGGAGGACCACGCTCTTGGTGATTGCGAACAGATAGCCTTCGTAGGGCTTGAGCCCGGAGTAAGCCAGGCGTGCACGCTCCTCGAACGCGGTGCGGAAGATCTCCTGAAGGGCATCGTGCGTATCGGCCGCGGACCGAAAGCCGCGAAACCGCTGAGGGCCCTGACGCGCCGAGAACGTGAAGCCGCCCTCGACCCATCGCGCGACTTGGGAAGCGTAGATCTCAAAGACCCGACCGAGGGCATCCCGATCGCCTCGCCGAAAACCGTCGAGGAGCGCTCTGTCTCGAACGAGCTGCACGTCCACCCTAAAGAGTCGGGCGAGCTCTGGGCTGGCCCCAAAAAGAGCATGTAGTAGAAACTCTCACCCCACCATCCCGCGAATGACCGAGGCCGTGATGGAGATCGCAGCGCTTTTTGGGGCCGGTCCCGCCGCAAGCGGACTCTTGAGGGGACACAGGAGGACACCGTCCATGATCAACCGTATCCATTCTCAACCCTCTTTCCGCGTCGCTCGGCTCGGCCTTTCGCTGGGGCTGCTCGCTCTCCCCCTGCTCGCCTGCCAGGGCGTCGACCCGGCCGAGAGCCTGCGCGGCCGACGGGTCGGCGAGCTGATTCGGATCGAACCCGCGATGGCTCGCTCCGCCGCCACTGCCAACCTGAGAGACCACGCCAGCGAGGTCTTCGCTTTTCTTCGATTTGTCGAACAGAGCGAGGCCCTGAGTCCCCTCTTCGGCACTTCGTGCGTCGAGACCGAAGGTGAGCCCTGCGGCTCATTCAATGCCGACGACGCTCGGCTCGAGGAGGAGATGAGCGAGATCGCGGATGCCTTCCTCGCCGACGATCTGATCATCGAGAGCTCGGGCCAGCGAATCGTGTACCGGATCGATCGGCAGATCTGTGACGGCGACTCCGACTGCCTCGATCTCCTCACTCGCTTCGAACCACGTTTAATCGCGACCGCGCGCCGGCCTGGGGATATCGACATCGATCTCGTCTTCGGAGAGGAGGAGACCCTGCTCGCGCTCTTCGATCTGCACTTCGACGATCTAACCTTGGCGCTCGAACTGGCCCCAGCTCGAGCGATCGTCCAGTCGGCCTTCGCCGGGGATGCGGACCTCGAACGTCTCGCCCCCGACGTCGCCGACGGTCTTCTCGTCATCCGCCTCGGTGACATCGGCACCGGCTTCTATCAGGCCGAGCTCTCCGCGCCGCGCGGCCTGCTCGTCGAGTCCGAAGCCGGCGACTATCGCCTGCAAGTCGGCGCCTCGAACGATCCTTGGATCTCGATTGAGTACGACGAAGAGCTCCAAGCCGTACACGCCCGAATCGACTCTCCCACGATGGATCTCGACCTTCCGAGCGAAGCCTTCGGGATGCTCTCCACCGGCGTGAGCTGCTTCGGAACGACCGACCCTGAGGATGAGTCCAGCTGTGAGGTGGGTTCCGAGCTGCCCGAAGGCACGATCCGCATCCACTTGGCCGGGCTATCGGGTGCGATCGAGCTCGGCGCGAGCGCCCCCTTGGCGGTCACAGGTCTGAGTCTCGGCTCCGGCCCCAGCACGATCCGCTTCAACAACCTCCCCATCCTGACGGTGGAGCTCAATCGAAGCCTCGGCCACGTGCTGGATCTCGAGGTGGTTGAATCGGGCTCGCTCTTGCGCTTCAGCCCGGGTCTCGAGCTCGAGGCCGAGATCCACATGTCGAACTTCGGCCCGACGGTCGAGACGCCGGCCTGGACCCTCAACGACACCTCGAAGCTGAGCCTGACCGATGGGGCGAGTGCACCAGCGCTCCGCCTGTTCTTCGAAGATGAGAATCCAAATGGCGCGATCGCCGAGGTCATCTCGGGTACGGTCGAGCTTCGTTCGACCAGCATCGCGGCGCCGGTCTCCATCAGCGAAGGTCAGTGTGTGTTCGTCGAGTCCGACATCGAGGACAACGTGCATCCCTTCTCCACTGTCACCCAAGGGCCCTGCCAGTAGTTGCCTTTGCGCCGCGGTCAGGACTTCTCGTGGGGTCTCGGCCGCGGGCAGCTCAAAGGCAGTCGTCTAGCCTCAGGCGCGACGCGCTTGCTCTCCGGACGACTCACTCTTCTTGGTCGCTGCCCGGCGCCGCCCGAGGACAAAAGCCAAGGCGCCGAGCAGCAAGACCTCCAGGCCAGATCGCGCACTGAAGGCGCGACAGCTAGAGGGCTCCTCGAACGCCCGGCTCGGAGAGCGTAATGGCACAGCCAAAGACACAACGCCGTCATTGACGTAACTCGTGACCTCTCCGTCGGGGTCGAGGCCGGCTCCGTCAACTGCAGACACGTACAACACCACAGGTCCGATGTCGGTCGCGGGTGCGGCCCAAAAAAAGCTGTAGGCGCGCACGCCGTTGCGCCACGTCATCGCGACTTCATCAAAGCCGTCGGCGAGCAGCACATCACAGCCCGCCTCGACGCGCGTGCCCGCCGCGCGCAGGGATCCGCATCGCGCACAATGATCTGGGGGGCCAGCATCGGGTTTGATAGGACAGAGCGCGCCGGCGCTGACGCCGCTCGTATCGTCGATCTCGAGCGCGAACAGGTTGAGATCGCATGGTTCATGGGGGCGCTCACCACAGCCATTGGCGGGCGCGAGGTTGGTACCATCAAACGCAACCTCGATCTCATAGATCTGCCCGGGTTCATACCCGCGTGCAAACAACGAGGACTCCCGCCCGTCCAGCAAAGCCGAGAGCCGGAGCGCCGTACCCGATGGAGCCTCGATATGGCATGCCGCGCAGTCGAGCCCGTGCTGACGCGGTGACCCCGTGAAATAGATGCCACCGCCGCCGCCGGCCGTGTTGCTGGAGGGATCGACCGCAAAACTGCCGGTGTCCGAGTAGGCCAACGCGCTGCTTGGTGCGGCGAACAGCAGCAGCGCAAATGGACTGAGCCTCATGGTCCCACCTCGGGCAGGTCGGGACCCTCGATCGCGCGCGGGCAATCGACCGACCTCGGCGTGCAACGCGCAGGCGTGCCGTCGAGACGGATCTGCCACGTGTGCACACAGGCTTCGCTCGGGGTTGAGGTGCCGACGGCCTGCCGCGCACCCCCCATCCACGAGGTCAAACACCTCGTCTCCGAATCCAAGGCGCCGAAGAGATAGTTGCCCTCATGATACTGGCTGCCCTCGCTGCCGAGCGTCGCAGGCTTGGTGATCAACTGAGAGGCCTCGGGATCCGCGGTCGCGAAGGACGAGGCGCGATAGAAGTTCCAGCACAACTCCTTGTCGGTGAGCACCTCGCCAATCAGCTCGAGATCGACGATGCGACGTTTGGACATGGAGTAGGTGAACAGCGCCCGCCCCGGGTCGCCGTGACACGCCGTAAACGCGCAGCTGCGATCGAAGATCGGTTGGATCTGGCACTCGAAGTAGCCTACATCGAGGTCGGAGGCGCTCAAGCTCGCCTTGGGTTCGATGCAACTCGCCAAGGCAAACGAGAGCATGGAGATTGTACCGAGGACCCTCATCGACGTCGGATCAGCGCCCAAGGCAACAACAACAGCAAGAAGCTGATGGTAGTGGAACGGCCAACGGCACAACAGGATGGGGGCTCGCCGGCTGTTTCGCGCGGCGCCTGGTGATCCCGGATCGCCGCGAACGCAGGGTTCGTCGTCGCCAGACCCAGGCAGACCGCATCCTCGTTCGGGATCGCGTCCGCGCCGTCGCAATCTTGATCACGCCCGTCGCCGCATACCTCTTGCGCGCCGGGATGAATCGATGCGTCGTTGTCGTTGCAGTCGTCGCCCCCCGCTTCCACGCTCCGGAACCCGTCCCCGTCCGAGTCTCCATCCGCGGCTTGGCAGCTCGGATCGACACCGTTGCAGTCCTGATCGATGCCGTCGCCGCACGTCTCAGGTGCTCCGCCGTAGATGGTGGGTTCTTGATCATTGCAGTCGTCACCCTGCGCGCTGAGGCTTTTGTGACCGTCGCCGTCGGCGTCGTCATTTCGGGTGCCGCATTCGAGGTCCGTCCCGTTGCAGTCCTGGTCCCGCCCGTCGCCGCAGACCTCAACCGCGCCGGGTGAGGTGGCCCGGTCGAAGTCATCGCAATCGTCGCCACCCATGGCGACGCTCAGGTGTCCGTCGCCGTCCACATCTTGGCCACAGGGCGCGTCGCCCCCCGCACAGTCCTGATCGATGCCGTCACCGCAGATCTCTTGTGCGTGGGGTCGAATCGCGGGATCGTCGTCGTTGCAGTCGTTGCCGCCGCTCGCGACCGCAGCATAGCCGTCCTGATCAGCGTCCGTGGCGCAGGTTTGGTCGCCACCCTGGCAGTCGTTGTCTTTGCCATCGCCGCAGATCTCGGGGGTGCCCGGATGCACGCTGGCATCGTTGTCGTCACAGTCGTCGCCGCCCGCGCTCGAGGCGCGAAAGCCATCCCGATCGTCATCCGCACCAGGACATGGAAGGTCGAGCCCATCGCAGTCCTGGTCGATGTTGTCGCCGCAGATCTCGGTCGCTCCGGGATGAATACTGGCGTTGTTGTCGTCGCAGTCGTCGCGCGGACACACGACCCCCGTGACGCCATAGACCGAGCCGTCATGGTCCTTGTCGTTGTACTCCAGACAGAACCCAGGCACCTGGGCCAAGGCGCTCGCGGGCATCGAGGCCGAACTCAGTACTGCCAACAGCAGGCCGCCGGAGAAGGGCTTCATGACCGCCTCCGCCACCTCGAACCGAGCAGGAAGATCAAGCCGAGAAACAGGAGCGATGAACCGCGCTCAAAGCGCGTGTGGTCGCAGGCGCAGCTCGAGGTGGGGCTGTTCACGAAGTCCAGGACCCCTCGTTCCGCGGACGAAGGCGCTGCGCAGCCGTCGTCCGCGACCCCGTTGCAGTCGTTGTCGACCCCATCACCGCACACCTCCGCTGAAAGCGGGTTGATGCGACTGTCGAAGTCGTTGCAGTCCGAATCACCAAACAGCGCGCTGCCAAAGCCGTCTCCATCTCGATCCATCTCTCCGCCACAGGCGATGTCGGGGCGCAGGTCGCAGTTACTGTCGATGCCGTCACCGCAGGCCTCGGGGGCGCCGGGATAGACACTGTCGTCATGATCGTCACAGTCGTCGCCACCAAAAAAGACTGCGGCATGGCCGTCGCCATCCTGGTCGAGTTCGGCACAGCTCACGTCAGCGCCTGAGCAGTCCTGATCGATACCGTCGCCGCACACCTCGAGGGCACCCACGTGCACGGAGCTGTCGAGATCGTTGCAGTCGTCCCCACCTGCCGAGACAGCGTCGTAGCCGTCCCGATCTTGGTCGAAAACACACGCCCGGTCGGCGCCGCTGCAGTCTTGGTCGATGGCGTCACCGCACAGGTCGAAAACACCCGGATGGATCCCGGGGTTGGTGTCATCGCAATCGGCCGGGAAAGTCACGCCGTCTTGGTCCTGATCCTCCGCGCAGTCGAGGCCGGCAAGGTCACAGTCCGAGTTGATCCGATCGCCGCACACGTCGGCGGCGCCCGGATGAACCGCGGCGTCGTTGTCGTTGCAGTCGGCGGGCGCGTTATACCCGTCGCCATCTTGATCTTGTGGCGCTGACCCGCACAGATCTGTCCCGTTACAATCCTCATCCACCGCGTTGCACTCGATCTCGGTCGCGCCGGGATGAGCCTGAGGATTGTTGTCGTTGCAGTCGGCGGGTGTGGAGTACCCATCGCCGTCCGCGTCCGCGCTGCTCATGCAGTCGGTGGTGCTGCCGTTACAGTTGTTGTCCACGGTGTCGCCGCAGATCTCGCAGTTTCCCGGGTAGCGATCTCGGTTGTAGTCGTTGCAGTCGTTGGACCAGTAGTAGCTGGTCGGATCCGTGGCCTGACAGGCACCGTTGGCGAGGCAAGGCCGAGGCCGACAGTATTGCAGCGCAGGATCGCAGCGGCAAAAGGCAGGGTCTCCGCGACGGTGGCAGCGCTCTGGCTGGATCGCGCAGTCGCTGCAGTAGCAGTAGTTCGAGTCCTTGACCGCGCCGTCGTGGTCCGAGTCGCACGCGTGATTGCCGATCTTGTTGCTCGGTGCCGTGATGACATCGGGCATGGCTCCGCAGTTCTGGGCCTGCGCGGCTGCGTTCCAGCCAGAAGCGGCGAGGAACGCGGCGAGCCCCGTCGCGAAACATGGTCTCATACCCTCTGTTGATAGGGCTTCGCGGCGCGCGGCGACATACGATCTTCGGATGGTCCAGATGTTAGGGAAGACACGCCAAGCGAGGACTGCGGGGGTGAGGCGTTCCACCGGCGGATTGACTGGACGCCGACTCCGAAGTCTCGTGTTTGCCACGATGCGTCTTCGCTCAGGCCTCGAGGCCCTCTTGGTCTTTTGTGTCGTCGTCGCCAGCCCGGCCTGTGCGACGGTCAAGCCCTGGGAGCGAGCCGCGCTCGCGGACCGATGCATGGCGGCCTCGCCCGACCCAGAGGAATCCAAGCTCGAGCAGCACTTCTTTGCCTATCGCGAAGGCAGCGCGGGCGGCTCGGGCGACTCCGGTGGCGGCTGCGGTTGCAACTGATGGGGGTGAAGCTGCGCGCAACACTCTGCACGTTCCTGCTGCTCACGCTTGCGGCGCCACTTGCGCGCGCAGAGCCGCTCGAGGAGCACCGGGATCTGCGACGCAAGGACGGTGACAGCGCCGAGTCGCAGGTGGCGGCGCCGGCCGGTACTCGTGTCGCAAGCAAGCTTGCGCTCTATACCGATGACGACGGACTGACCGTGATCACGCCTATCATCTCTGTCACCCAGCGCATATTCGATGCCACTTCGCTGAGCGTCGAATACGACGCCGATGTCCTCAGCGCGGCGACGGTCGACGTGCGGACCGCCGCGACCGACAAGTTCGACGAGGTGCGCCATGGCCTAGCGGTGTCGGGCATACACCGGGTGCGCTCTTGGGAGACGGATCTGAACGGGAGCGTCTCCTTGAGCCGGGAAGCGGACTACGCGAGCGCCACGTTCAGCGCGGGCTTCGCCTCTGACTTCCTGGAGAAGAACGTGACGCTTGGTGGCGGCTACTCGTACGTGGTCAACTTGGTCGGGCGCGCCAAGACTCCGTTCGACAGCTTCCTCGACATACTCAACATCCACGCCGTCAGCCTCTCGTACACCCAGCTGGTTTCAAAGCGCTCGTACTTCCAGCTTTCGAGCTCGCTCATCGCGGCCTTTGGTTATCAGGCGAGCGTCTATCGCTACGTGCCTCTGTTCCTCGACGGCCAGTTCGACCCCGCCTCGGTCAACGAATCCACGCTCGGCACCGGCGAAGTCCGCCCGCTGCTGCGCCCCGCGGAAAGAGTGCCGCGCGATCGCTATCGGGGCGCCTTGGTCTTGCGCTACAACCACGCCTTCCCCTTTGGCTTCACGCTGGTGCCCGCCTATCGCGTGTACGCCGATAGTTGGGGCGTCACGAGTCACACGGCCGACGTCATGCTGTACCAGCACTTGCCGCTCGGTTTGGTGTTGCGGCTCCGTAATCGCTTCTACTACCAGTCCGGCGCCAGTTTCTATCAACGTGTGTACGTGATTGACTCGAGCGACGTGCTGCCGGAGAACTACACCACCGATCGAGAGCTGGGCACTTTCTGGTATGACCTAGTGGGTCTGAAGCTGTCGCTGGAGTTGCCGGGGCTTGCCTGGTTCGAGAAAGTGGTGATCGACGTGAAGGGCGATCTTCAATACACCTCGTACACAGACTTTGCTTACTTGCCCGAGCGCACCGCCATCGTGGTCGGCGGCGGGCTGCTCTTCGAACTTTGAGGTGATCATGCGTCTGGCGGTTCTGCTCTCGGTCAGCTTCATCCTCGTCGCTTGCGCCGGCAAGCAGGCAAGTGCGCCTGCTGCTTCAGACGGAAAAACGGTGAGCTTCGACTTGCCCGACCCCAAGGGCGATCAAGTCCACTTCAGCGACTTTCGCGGGCGCCCTGTGATCCTGGATTTCTGGGCGTCCTGGTGCGAGCCGTGCAAGACCGCCATGCCCTTCTTCGACGAGCTGCAGGCCAGGTATGGGAGCCGTGTCGTGATCATCGGCGTGAATGTGGACGAGAGCGCTGAAGCCATGCTCGATGCGCTGGCGCAGCGGCCCGTCCGCTTCACGATCGTGCACGACAGCAAAGGCGAATTGGCGCGCGATCTCGACGTTCAGACCATGCCCTCGACCTACATCGTGAACGGAAAAGGCCAGGTGCAGACCGTTCACCGAGGTTTCGTGAACAGTGACCGGAGCGAGATCGAGGTCGAGATCGAGAAGCTGCTGGCGGAGGGCCCCGGGCCGTGATCGCGGCGCTCTTGCTCACTCTCACGTCAGCGCCTGTGCTTTGGGAAGGCCGCGCGCCGGCGATGGGCACTGAGCTTCGTCTGCAGATCGTGCTCGATGCCGACAACGACGCGAGCAAGGCGGAGGCCGCTTTCTCCGCCGTACGGGCCGAGGTCGCGCGTTTGGAGGCGGCGCTCAGTGAATGGCGACCCACGTCGCCGATCGCGCGACTCAATCAGACGCCCACCGTGGCGGTCGAGCTGCCGGTGGAGAGCTTTCTACTCGTAGAGCGGGCGCTCGCCTGGTCGAAAGCCTCGCACGGCGCTTTTGACCCGACCTTCGCCTCATTGTGGGGCCTGTGGCGTTTTGACGAAGGGGATGCTGCGCGCGTGCCCGACGCAGCAGAAGCCAGGGCGCGCGCAGAACTGATCGACTATCAAAAGGTTGTGCTCGATCCCGGGCGACACACCATCCGACTTGGCCCAGACATGAAGTTCGGCCTGGGTGGAATTGCGAAAGGCTACACTGTCGATCGGGTCGTGGATCTGTTGCGTGCGCGGGGTTTTCGAGACTTCTTCGTCAAGTTCGGCGGCGAGTTGTACCTGGCGGGGCGACGCGGCGACCGCCCGTGGTTCGCCGGCGTACAAGATCCTCGCGATCGTAGCAGATACTTCGCTACGTTGGCGCTCGAGAACAGCGCGTTCACCACCAGCGGCGACTACGAGCACTTTCTGATCAAGGATGGCGTTCGTTACCACCACCTGATCGATCCCCAGACGGGCTACCCGGCGCGTGCATCGCGCAGCGTCACGATCGTCGCTGGGCGCAATGAAGACGCAGACGCTCTATCGACCGCTGTGTTCGTGCTCGGCCCCAAGGCCGGACTCGCGCTGATCGCGGGCCGGCCGGGTGTGGAGGCGTTGATTGTCACGGGTGATGGAGAGGTTGTGGTCTCCGCCGGCCTGAAGGACAAGGTGCGCTTGGGCTCGCTCGCCGCGAGCAAAGGTCCCTGAGTCTGTGGGCACCGCCTCTCCGTGATCCTCTCCACCCGTGACGCACCTTACGCATCCCCCCGTCATCGGGCCGGGTCCACGCTCGCGGACCTCCCCCGGAAACGAGGGGATCCGTGAGGTCTCGGCCGCCCTGCTTCAGTCCCGCGGTGGCTTCACGCAGAACGGACGCCCGGCTCCGCGCGATTCGGCGAAGATGATCGTGGTCTCCGGGAACGACCCGTGATTGGTGCCGAGCAGTACACCGCTGGGAAATGGCGTGAGGCTCAGGATGCGCGATCTGTTTCCGCCCATCTTCTGCGGGATGCACCAGCCGATGTCCCGCTCGAAGTAACCGAGGCTATCATCTTGGGCGTACGCCAGGCCATTGCCCCACAGCGCGAGCAGGTGAATCGAGTCGCCGATGAAGGGGGTATCTGGGAGGGGCTTCAGCTCATTTCCCTCGAGTCGATAGATGCTCGCCAGGTCCGTTCCGACGAGGACCCCGAACGTCTCGTCGAAGAGGATCACCCGAGGCTTGGCGGGGAGGGGTATCGATCGCAGCGACCCGTTTTCGAAGACGTGGAGCGTGGGCGGAAACTCCTCCACAAACGCGACGTGATCCGGGGCGACCCACGCGAGGGTGTGCGGACCCATCTCCACCGGACGTTCGAAGTCGTGCGCGGTCTGCCAGCGCTGTCCGTCGAATCGTTCCAGCAAGCCGAGTTCCGACCACAGGTACACTTCCACGCCATCGTCCGTCTCGCCTCCATCGATGCTCGCCTGCAGGCCGGCTTGCGCCCGAGGCTGGGGAAGAGCCTCGAAGGCATGACTCGGCCTCAGGCGAACCCGCGCGAAGACCGTCTGGGGGCCGGTGAGGTACAGCTCGTCGCCGATGCTCCGCCCCATCCGGAATCGGGCCGAGGTCGACAGCTGGGTCTGTGGGATGACCGTGCCTTCGGGCACCGTGACCTCGTAGGCTAGGCCCCCCGCGAACACGAGCGCGCGCGAGTCGTCGAGCCGCTCCACGACGTTGACCTGCGCGGGGGCTGGACCAGGCAGCACGATTCGATGGGGGAGCAAGCGGTGGAGTTCGCAAGGATCCACAGGCGCACACCACGGGGCCGTGAGTCGGAAGTCTCGTGGGTCCGCTGATCTGAGGCCCTCCTCAGACCACGAGCCTCCCAAAACGCGATCGGGCGCAGGCAGCACCCACGCTTCGGGCGCGGCCTCGAACAGCTCCGATGATTCTAGCGTGCGCGGGTCCGGGACTTGACGGAGGGTGGCGAGCGTGGCGGTTTCGAAGCCCAGCACCCAGGCTTCGTGTGGCGCGCCGGCATCGTCGACCTCGAACCGCGCGGGTTCGAAGCGCTCGATGGGTACGAGCCCACTCGACTCCGTGAGGAGACCCTCCTCGAAGTAGAGGGTGGCTACATGGAGGCCGGTGCTCGGCCAGCTCTCGAGATCGAGCGTCGCGACCGGCGGTGGGCCTTCGCAGGCGAGGAGACCGACTCCGACCCCAAGGAGGGCAGAGAGCTGGGCGAGGGGACGACGCACCGCGCCCCATCGTCGTGCACTCGAGGCGAGAGCGTACCGCCGCTCGCTCATGGCTCGGGCTGGAGCCGCAGGAGCCCCGTGGGTCGCTCTGCATCGCCGAAGAAGTCGGCGACCGTCAGTTGTTCATCTCGCACGAGGAGCAGTCGTCCATCGGCATCGCCGGCGCCGGTGACCTCGATGGGGGTGGCGCACAGACCGGCCTCGGGATGCCAGCGAACGAGACGTCCACCCTCAATCGTCGCGATGGTACCGTTGCCGAAGCGCCGGATGGCGCCGACCCGATCCATCACCGGCGCTGTGAACTCATAGGTCCAGTCCGAGCGCCCAGGTCGCCAACTGAAGAAGTCGCCGTTGACGCTGCCAGCGCTGATCCCGTCGGCGCCGAGGTCGGTGAGGGCCGAGATCCGGTCGTAGCCTTGGAGCTCGAAGCTCCCTTCCGGGATATCCACGCGATACGCACGAAGCGTCCGTCCATCCTTCCAGTGATAGATCTTGTCCCAGCCCACCGAGAGCAGGAGCTCCGCCGGTGCGAGTCGAACGATCGAAAGCCAGTCCGCGAACTCCGCCGTTATCCCGAGCGGCTCGATCAGGTGGAAGAGGTCTCGTGGGTGGAGTTCGAAGCTATCGAGCTGTATCGCGGAGCCATCTCGATACTCGAAGAAGCCTCCGTCGTCGGTGAGCACATAGACCGGTTCATCCGTGTTCCCGCCCGTCGAAACGACCTCGACGTCGGGGCTACGCGGATCGTCTGGGCGGCTATCCGACACAGTTGCGGTTCGGATGACTTCGCAGCGGGCGGCCGCTTCGTCGATGAACAACTCGGCCAGCCCCAACGAGCCACCACCGACGAAGCGGTTGCCACCGAGGGGTCCTAGGTCGAAGAGGGGGAGCGAGCAGCCCTCGACTCGCTCGAAGGCGCCGACGTCATCGACGACGTAGAGGAGAGGGCCGAGACCGCGCGGACTCACGGCGATGAGAACCCGACCGGACTCGAGCCGAGCAACCGCGGTCGCACGTCCGGTGGTCGGAAGCATCTGGCGGGTCTGCCTCAGGGGCAGGCAAGGATCGCAGCGGTGGTGGAGACCTGGCGAGATCGCCTCGAACACATCGAGGGGGACCTCTGCGAGTTCAGCCCATCGAGGCTCGTCGAGATCGAGTGACAATCGAAGCCTTTGATCCGGCCGAAGGACTCCGCAGCGCGCAACTGTGTCCCCCCGAAGTCCGAGCTCTTCCAGGGAGCTCTCGTACAGCAGCACGTAGACTTCTTCGTCGGAGGTCTCGAGCTTGACCGGCTCCCGCGCGTCGTAGAGGTGGATCGCATAACTTTGCCCGGCCCTGGCCCGATGCAGGAGGACCGACGTGTTCGCCGCCGGGAGCACGAGTAGGGACTCACTCGGGCCGCAGGCCGCGAGAACGAACGAGAGGTGCAACCAGGTCCGCAACCGCGTGATCATATCCGGAACGAGCGCCCACGTTCACCCGGCGGCTCAGAGGCGCTTTTGGGCCCAATGTAAGCTAGGTTCCGCCTGAGGTGTTGACCCCTGCGCCAGGGTCGAGTGAGATGCCGCGCGTGCAGCTCTCCACCCGAGTGCATGGTGAGAACTTCACCTTCGGCTCCCTGAAGGAGGTGCTCGCTCGAGCCAACGAACTCCGAAGCGGAGACCGTCAGGCCGGCCTATCCGCTCGATCCATGCGTGAGATGGCGGGGGCCAAGCGGGTCCTCGCGGCGCTGACCATGCAAGAGCTGCGCGAGCACCCGAGCGTCCCGTACGAGCAAGACGAGGTCACCCGGGTGGTCGAGGACGGGCTCGATGAAGCGGCCTATCAGAAGGTGAAGACCTGGTCGGTCTCCGAGCTCCGCGAGTGGATCCTGGACGACAAGACCTCCGGCGAGGAGATCCGCGCGGTCGGGCCCGGTCTCACCCCCGAGATGATCGCGGCGGTCGCGAAGCTCATGAGCAACATGGACCTCGTGCTCGGCGCGCGGAAGATCCGCGTGGTGGTCCGCTGCAACGCCACGCTCGGTCTCGCCGGTCGCATCTCGAGTCGCCTTCAGCCCAACCATCCGACCGACAGCGTCGAAGGCGTGCTCGCCGCCGTCAAAGATGGCCTGTCTTTCGGCAACGGCGACGCGGTCATCGGCGTGAACCCGTCCACCGGCGACATCCAGTCCACCATCGACATCCTCAAGGGCGTGAAGGATCTCATGCGCCGGTTTCGGATCCCCACGCAGAACTGCGTGCTCAGCCACGTGACCATCCAGATGGCGGCGGTCCGAAAGGGCGCCCCGCTCGACCTCATGTTCCAGAGCATCGCTGGCAGCGAAGGCGCAAACCGCAACTTCGGCGTGAGTGTCTCCGTGCTCGACGAGGCGATGGATCTTGCGCTGCGCGAAGGCACCGCGCGTGGTCCGAACGTCATGTACTTCGAGACGGGTCAGGGCACGGCGCTCTCGGCGAACGCCCATCACGACACCGACCAAGTCACCATGGAGGCGAGGGCTTATGGGCTCGCACGCCGCTATCAGCCGTTTCTGGTGAACAGCGTCGTGGGCTTCATTGGGCCGGAGTATCTCGAGAACGCCAAGGAGATCACCCGCGCCGGTCTCGAGGATCACTTCATGGGTAAGCTCACCGGCATCTCCATGGGTTGCGACGCCTGCTACACGAATCACGCCATCTCCGATCAGAACGACCAGGAGAACCTCGAACTCCTGCTCGCCACCGCGGGTGTGAACTACCTGATGGGCATCCCGATGGGGGACGACGTCATGCTCAACTATCAGACCACGTCCTTTCACAACAACGCTGCGCTGCGCGAGATCCTCGGGCTCAAGCCCACCCCCGAGTTCGAGGCTTGGCTCGAGAAGATGGGGCTCTGGCGAAACGGCCGGCTCACGGAGCGGGCCGGTGATCCCACCGTGTTTGCGCGGGAGTGGGCATGAGCGGGGCAAGCTTCGACGCTGAGACCTTGCGCACCATCGTGCGCGAGGTGATCGCGGAAGTGGCGCGGGAGAGCGAGGCCGCGGCATCGAAGGCACCCGCCTCCGAAGGTCCGGTGACCGAGTCCCGCCCTCAGCGCCTTGGCCCGGCGCATCGTCCCGAGCGACCGCTGTACAGGCCTGAGGCCGCACCCGGCATCGTGGCCGCCAATCCGGCCCGCCTGCTCCAGGGCCGCACCGGCACGCGTTATCTCACCGAGGTCTACGTGGGCCTTCGCGCCGATCACGCGGTGGCCATCGACGCGGTGAACAGCGAAGTCCCCGACGGCTGGGCCGAGGCTCAGGAGTGGCTCGCGCTTCGGTCCAGGGCGAGCTCGCTGCAAGACTTCTTGCTCTACCCCGAGCACGGGCGCGGTCTCGATCCAGACTCCGCCGCGCTGCTCGGCCGCGAGGGTGACAAGGGCAGCGACGTGCAGATCATCGCCGGCGATGGCCTCTCGGCGCACGCGCTGCTCTTGAATGGGCCGGCGCTGGTCCAGGCTCTGAGCAAGGATCTCACCGCCGCTGGCTTCAAAGTAGGGCGGCCGGTCTTCGTCAAGCACGCGCGCATCGGCGTGCAGGACGAGGTCGGGGTGCTGCTCGGCGCCAAGTGCACGCTCATCATCGTGGGCGAGCGTCCGGGTCTGGGCACCGGCGATTCGCTCTCGGTCTACACCGCGCACGGACCTCGGCTGGGCCAGGAGAACTCCGAGAAGGACTGCATCTCCAACGTCCGGGCGCTTGGTTTTCCGCCCGCCGCGGCGTCCCTGCGGTGCGTCGAACTCCTGAAGCGAACCTTTGCGGCCGGTGGTGGAGGCGTGAAGCTCACATGACCCTCGAAGCTCTGAGACCCAAGATCCTCGCCTGTCGTCAGCTCGACGAGCTCGAGCCGCGCCTCGCAAAGGCGCTCGGACTCGACCCCGAGAGACACGTGTCCGCCGGTTTCATCACCGCCGATCAAGATGACGCCATGTACGCGGCGCTCGATCACGCCACCAAGTTCGCAGAGGTCGATGTCGTGTACGCGAAGTCCTTCTACGCGGGCGCCGCGCACGCTTCGGGTCCCTACTCGGGCGAGGTCTTGGGGGTCATCGCCGGACCGCATCCGGACGAGGTGCGAGAAGGCCTCTGGTCCCTTCGCCAAAGCCTCCTCGAGACCTTCTGCTTCTACAAGGTCGAGGGCACGGACGGTCCGGCCTTCTTCCCGCAGGTCATTGGAAACCTCGGGCGCTACTTGTCGCGCGAAGCCGGAGTCGAACCCGGTACCGCCATGGCCTATCTGATCGCGCCACCGCTCGAGTCTCAGATCGGCCTCGACGCCGCGCTCAAGGCCGCGGACGTGGAGATGAGGAAGTGGTTTGGGCCTCCCACGGAGACCAACTACGGTGGCGCCTATCTGACCGGTGCGCTTCACGACGTCGAGGCCGCCGCTCGCGCCTTCAGCGACGCAGTGAGTGCGGTAGCAGCCTCTCCGCTCGCCGCGCTCCGCCGACCCGAGCGCGAGCGCCACTGACGAGTGCGCCCGCTCGCGCGCGTCCTCGGCCCCGTCACGACGCTCCTCGTGGGTGTGGGCATCGCCGTGGGCTCGGGAATCCTTCGTACGCCCGGTCTCGTCGCCACCGAGCTGCCTTCGCCCCTCTGGATCCTCATCGTCTGGATCATCGGCGGGGTGTTCTGCCTCGCTTCGGGCCTCGTGAGCGCCGAGCTCTCGACGCGCTTCCCCAAAGCGGGTGGTGAGTACGTCTACTTGCGTGAGGCCTATGGCGAAGGCGTGGCCTTCTTCTTCGGCTGGGCGTTTACGGTGTTCATCGTGGGCGGCGGCGTCGCGACCATCGGCGCGGCGGCCGGAGAGGCTGCGGCGGCCGTCTTTGGACTGGGAGCCGAGACCGCGCCCTGGCTGGCCGCGTTCTCGGTCGCAGCGGTCACTGGTCTGAACGCGATCGGCTTGTCGACCGGCGCCGGGGCGCAGAACATCCTCACCGGGGCGAAGATCTTTGCGCTCGCGGTCGTGGCGGTGCTCGGCTTCACGCTCGGGGCGCCGAGCAAGCTCATGTTCGCGATCGAGGCTGCGCCCGCGATTGGTCTCGGCGGCTTCTTGGCCGCCCTGCCGCCGGTCTTGTTCGCCTACGCGGGGACCACCGACACCGCGAAGCTGGCGGAGGAAGTCGAGAACCCGGAGAAGTCGATGCCTCGGGCGATGGTGGGGGCGGCCCTGCTCGTGACCGTGGTCTATCTGGTCGTCAATCTCTCGTACCTGTTCGTCCTGAGCCCGGCGGAGATGAAGGGCCGAAGCTTCGTGGCGAGTGACATCTTCTCGATTCTGCTCGGGCCGGTCGGTGAACGCGCGATGAATGCGGTGAGCCTGCTCGTGTTCCTCGGCGCTTTGTCCTCGACGGTGCTCGCCACGGTGCGAGTGACCTTCGCTTTGGCCCGCGATGGTCTCGCCCCTTCGCGACTGGCGTTCATCTCCAAGGCACAAGCTCCGGTGCCCGCTTTGGTTTTGGTGGGTCTGATCGCGACGACCTTCACGCTGTTTCGAGGCTTCCGTCAGATCCTCGACATCTACTTCTTGGCGAGCTCCGTGTTGTTTGGACTCACCTACTTGTCGCTGCTCGTCTTTCGGGCGCGCGACGCGAGGGCCGGTCGGTCCGCGCCTCCTGGCATGTTTCGGTGTCCGAGCGCAGGCCTGCTCGTGTTTGGGCTCATCGCGGTTCAGCTCGCCATCGCGGCGGACATCCTGCGGACGAATCCCAAAGACGCGATCGGTGCGGGTGGTCTGGTCCTCGTGCTGGCGGTGGCGTACTCGGGCTTGCGTTGGTCGCGCAGGAGGTAGCGACTGCTCCTGCTCGGCGCAGCACAAATGATACGCCGCATTGCGCGAAAGCTGCCCTTACAGATCTCCGCGTAAGTGTACTGATACACAAGAAACAATCTCCGAGGCCTTATCTCTGGTCTGCGGTCGATATCGGGCAACTCGAGCGCGTCAGTCGCGATAACGCGGGCAAGACTTCGGTGCTCGTTGTGGCGCCGACCCTGACAGGAGCACAGCTTATGACCTCTATCATTCCCCCCGGCCTGGCCGAACGCATGAAGCTTCTTCGAGAGATTGAGGACCCCAGCGTCCGTCGAAGCTTTGAGAAGGTGACGCGCGACCTGCGCATTGACGAGAAGGAGGTCGAAGACCTGTTTCGCGCCGCGAGCCGCGACAATCCTTTCGTTTCTGGCGACTCGACGACGCTTCGAGAGAGCCGAGACCTCGGACGCATTCGCGACGGCGGAAGCTCGCTCCTCTCCACCATGGCGGCGAGCAAGAGCTACGACGCGAAGTTGGACGCCCTGAAGGCTCGGCCTCACCTCGGGGTCTCCGACGATGACGGCGGACTGCGCTCGTCTCAGGTGGCCGTCGACCGCATCGCCGTCCGGGGCGAGGCGTCCGGCTACGTGTACTGCCCGCCGAATGCTCGATGCATTGGCGCGCCGTCCACGTTCCGCGTCGAGCTCGACGGACGGAACTTCAGCGTGCATCCCCAGACTGGGGAGAGCGCGAAGAGCGTAGCGGGCCGGCTCGCGGCCGAGCTCGACAAGGCCGGCTACGGAGCCACCGTCGAGTCGAGCCGAGGTCTCGCGATCCTTTCGATCGCGCGTCCTTCGCAGCCCGACTCGCTGAAGATAGGCGAGTACCACCAGCTGAGCGGACAGATTGCGCACCGGAATCACTTCGGGATCGGGGGCGAGGCGCCGCCGAGTGGGAATCATCTCGTGCTCGACGAGCCCAAGCAGGTGAACGGACAGACGGTGAACGAGCTGTACCTTCGCAATCAGGACGAGCTCGCCGAGGGCACACGCCTCGAGCTGAATGGCCGCCTCGATCAGGGAAGCTACGGCGGGGTGGAGACTCCGCCGCGGACGTATCTCGCGCTGTCGGGGGTCACTAACCTCAGCGCCGGCGAACCCAAGTACGACGGCCAGCAGTTCACCAGCTCGGCGGGCAAGAAGCTCCCGATCCTGGCCTACAACCGGCCGATGCTCTACGACGCTCCGGCGCGTATCTTCGTGCTCGACCAAGGACAGGACCGCGCGTTTCTGGGCGGCATGGGCGGCATGGTGCCGCCGTGGATGAACCACTTCCACGGCTTCCGTGGTTCGGCCAAGATCGAGAACGCGACCCAGGCCGATCGGAACGCCATCACGATCGACAGCGAAGGCGCGCCGACGAGCAAGGCTTCGGGCAAGAAGCTGACGCACGTGGGTCAGGAGACCGCGGATCCGTCGGGACCCATCCCGTTTGGTGCCCCGCCGAACTGGTTCTACGACGCGGATGCAGGGACGCTCTATCGCATCGATCCGCAGCTGGGTTCCAGCCAGCCGCATCGTCTCGCGCAGGTCATTCGACTTCCGCAGGCGGTGTGACGGGTGGATTATCTGAGGCCGTTGAAGCGGAGCGTGTAGAAGCTGCCGCAGGCATAGCCCTCGAAGCGACGGACGCGGACGTAGTAGGTTCCGCCGTCTTCGGCGCCGAAGCGCTCTCCCCAGGAGATGAGCTCGTTCACGTTGCCCACGCCCGTGCTGCTGGCGATGGGCACGCGGGCCTCGCAATCCGCGAGTGAAGGGTAGAGATACACGTCGTAGTCGTGTCCGGGCGGGACGTCGCTCAGCTCGACCTCGATGAACTCACGAAGCGGGCTTGCGGCATCGGTGACCGTGAACTTGAAGCAATCGACGTCATCGACCACGGAGTCAAAGCTGGGATTGACCGTGATGTTTGGGTTCACGACCGCGGTCACGAAAGCGCAGCTCGCGCAGGTGTCGTTGACCTCCCAGGCGTCGGGGGTGCGGAGGTCGCTGCCGTTGCAGTCTTGATCGATGCCATCTCCGCAGATCTCTTGCGTGCCCGCGCCGACCTCGCAGAGGCCCCAGGCCCCGCTCGCGCCGCAGGTCTGGATGCCCATCGAGCACATGCCCGAGCCGGATGCGACGCAGCTCCGGGTCTGGTCAATGCAGTCGGGGTCCTCGCAGTCCCGGAGGTTGTCGCAGTCGTCGTCGACGCCGTCGTTGCAGTCCGCTTCGCGCTCCCCGCCCCGACAGGTGCAGACGCCGGCGTTACAGAACTCATCCGCCTCGCAGGGGTTCATGCAGTCGCCGCAGTGGTTCACGTCGCTCTGCTCATCCACGCAGGCGCCGCCGCAGGAGATGCCCCCGCCTTCGCAGTCGCAAGAGCCGTTGATGCAGATCTGGCCTCCGGTGCAGCGCCGAGCGCACACGCCACAGTTATCGGGGTCGTTCAGCTCGTCGACGCAGCCGACCGAGCAGCGGAGCTGAGTGCCGGGGCACCGACAGTCTCCACCGGAGCAGACCAAGCCATCGTCACACCGGCGATCACACTGTCCGCAGTGCTCGAGCTCGCTCGAGACGTCGACGCAGCTCGCTCCGCACGCGCGCAGCGTGGGTCCACAACTCGCCGCGCATTCGCTGTTTGCGCAGAACTGGCCGGCGGGACAGCTCCGTTCACATCCTCCGCAGTGGAGTGCGTTGCTGGCCGTGTTGACGCACAGCCCGAGGCACAGGGTCTGACCGGGTTGGCAGGTGGGGGCGCCGTCAAACTGCACGAAGCCGGCGTCCGTCTCGAGGACCGGGTCGCCGCAACCAAAGGAGAGGGTGAGGCCGAAAGCCAGCAACCGAGCCCAGCGCACGGCGAGAACGTAGCACGAGGTTGTTCCCAGGCCCCCGGGCCGGATGGATTACGTATACCTACATATGTCTACATCGGCTACACTCGCTCGGTCAGAGGTTTCAGAGGTCCAAAGTGCGAACATATATCCATATATATCCAATGCTTATCGGAGCCGCTCTCGCAGGCTGCGGCGGCGAGCTGGGCGTCGGGCCGGCTGAGGATTCGCCGGCGGCGACCGAGATCCTGGCCCTTTCAACCTACGCCGCGAGCCTGGGAACGCTCATCGAGGTCTACGGCTCGGCCTTTCCGGATCCCAGCCAGGGCACGCTCGAACTCGAGTTCGAGGGACGCTTCAGGCGGGCCGATGGCTCCGAGGAGGCGGTGAGTTTCTCCGAAGGCGCACGTTTTGTGGACCCCGCCACGGCGCGCTGGACTGGCTTTGGGCCGTTTCGAAACCCGTTCTCGGCCAGCGAGCAGATCGGCACCTTCGTGGGTGAGGTCCGCGGGCGGATCCGTCGCCCCGACGGAAGCCGCACCGAGTCTTCTCCCCCGCTCGACATCGACTTCGAGGTTCGGCCGTCTCTGGTCGTGCGGGACTTTCAACCGGTCTCGGCCTCCTGCAGCGCACCGGTGCAGCGCGCGCTTGGAGGTGCGGCCTACCGCATCCGAGTCGAAGCGATCGGCTTCGTGCCCGCGGTCTACACATACACGCTGTCCACGCCCTCGGTCGCCGGCGGACGGATCTCGCTCCGGCAGCTCGGTTCGGGGACGCTCGATACCGTGGGGCAGCGTGGCGAGTTGGTCATGCCGGATGTCCCCGAGGCTCTACCCTCCTATGGCGCGGTCTTGTCGATCGAGGCGCGGGCCGCTTCGGGCGAGAGCTACGGAAGCGTGTTTGGCTTCGAGGTCCATCGGCCGCTCGAGGTCTTCTACAACGGCAATGTGCAAGTCGCGGAGGTGCTCGCACCCACGCCGGTCAGCGGCTGCATTCCCGGCGGTGAGTCCGGTCGCGACGTGGACTACGGCGAGTCGCAGACGGAGACCCGCAGCAAAGGATACAACCTCAATTGGAACGAGTCCTGGCTGAGCTCGCGCACCGTGTCGGTCGGTTCGCAGCAGACCATCGGCCTCTCCGAGCAAAACGGCGTGGGCTTCTCCACCACCGACGGTGAGAGCTTCAACTGGTCGCTCGGGGCAGAGGTCACGGGCAGCGTCAGCCTCTTCAAGATGGTCGAGCTCGGCGTGGGTTTCACCGCGAGCCGCGGCGGCGACCGGAGTCGAAGCGTTTCCCAGTCGGTCAACCGCACCAGCGGTATCGACGCCTCCACCACCACCACCGAGTCCGACTCGGTGACGGATCAAAACTCGATCGATCACGGAGAGGGCTTCTCGTGGGAGGCCAGCTCCAGCGAAAGCGTGGCGCGCGGGTTTGGCGGTTTCGTACTCCCGAAGAGCTACGGTGTCTTCTACCGTCAGACGATGCGGGTGCTACGGCGCGCCGCAGTCGTCACCTACAATCAATGCGGCGCGGCGAGCGTGGTGGCTGAACTCGACTTCTTTGATTGGGCGTGGTCTCCGGACCTCGCGCTCTCGAATGCCTGTCCCCCGCTGCCGGTGAGCAATCTCCCGGCCGCCGCCTGCTATGTTCCGCCCTGCGGCGGAGAGTGAAGGCCACCTCGTGCGCGGTCTCATCTGCACGGGAATGGGCCTGGCGCTCGTTCTCGCGGCCTGCGGAGACCTGGAGGTCGAGACGCCCGATGGGGGAACGGTGGAGCGTTTTGATGCTCAAGGTGCGCCGCCGCCGCCTCGCACGCCGGTGCTCGACGACGTTCCGCCGCGCATGCCGTACTCGGTGGTGACGCTCCGCGGACAGACCAATGGTCGTCGGGTGCTCGTAGAGGGGCTCGGGAACCCACGTTCGGTCCAGACGATCGCCGAGAGCTTCTGCGTCGATGTACCGGTGCCGATGCCCGGATCCTATGAACTCGAGGTCTACGCCCTTGGGGTCGATGGACAGCTCTCCGTGGGTGCGGCGCGAGTGCGGGTCGAGATCGATCCTGCCGCCCCGCCCATCCCCGGCGCCTCGACCTGCAGTGGTTCCGATCCCGCGGGTTGCGTAGGGGCGGAAGAGATCTGCGGCAACGGCCGCGACGACGACTGCAACAACCTCGCTGATGAACGGGATCCGGCTTGCGCCGCCTGCCCGGGCGACCTCCTCGATGACCAGTCCAGCAGCCTCGAGGCTCCGGCGCTCAGCCCGGGACGATACGAGGACCTCGTGCTGTGCCCCGGAGACATCGACGTCTACGGGGTCCTCATGCGTGCCGGTGAGACGCTCAGCGCGCGCATCTTCTTCTCGGATGCGGCGGGCAATCTAGAGATGCAGCTCCTCGCGCCTGACCGCCGGACGGTCCTGGAGCGCAGCTTCAGCGTGACCGACGACGAGAGCCTCACTCACACGTCGAGTGTGGCGGCGGAGTACAAGCTTGTTGTCTTCGCTGAGCCCGGAGTGACCAACGACTACACGCTGTCGATCAGCGTGGCACCTTGATGCGGCGGCCGTATTCAATGCTGTGCACGGGCACGATCATGCTCGTCTTGTCTGCCCAGTCCGTCCTGGCCGCCCCGAGTCCGGAGCGGCGGCGAGCAAAGAAGGTACGCCCGGCGCTCGCGGAAGCGGATGAAGACGCAGCACCGACGGTCTCTGCCAGCCCTCCGTTTCTTTGGCGTCAGGTCTTCGCTGCGCCGTCGATCGGCGATCGAGTCCGCACCTTTGCCATCGATCCCAGAGACGCTCGCCGCATCTTCGTGGGCACGGAGGAAGGACGACTCCTGCGCACCACCGACGCCGGAGTGACTTGGCTCGAGATCGCACCCCAGCCCTTTTTCGTGAAGGAGCGGAGTCAGACGCTCACGGGTCCCGGCCGTCCCGACCCTGGCGATCTCTCTGAAGGGAACTTCGGCTACTCCGTCACCCCGCCGGGCCAGGACGATCCCACTTATCTCGCCCCCCTGATGGTCTTCGACCCGTTTCCCAATCGCCCAGGCTTCTTCTATGCCGGTCTCTCCGCGGGCTCTTCGTTCACTCGGGAGCCACTCCTTGGAGACGTGACTCGTTCGAGATCCGAGGAGCTCGTCCCCATCCGAAGCATCGCGATCTGTCCGGGCGCCCGCTACGATGTCTTCGTCGCCACGCGGCTCGAGTTGCTTGGCTCCATGGATGGTGGGCTGAGCTTCGTGCGCCTGTTTGCCAACCCGGGTGGTCTCGGACTCGAACGTGTGGCCTGCGCGCTCTCGCGCCCTACTCACGTGGCGCTCACGACCGAAGTCGGGCTCTTCATCTCGCGAAACGGTGGGCTCACCTTCGACCAGGATCTCACCGCCTGGCCGGGCCAGCCAGCGAGCTTGGCCCAGTTCGGGCCGATGGGTTCGGACGGGCGGATACTCCTGTACTCCACGTCGGACGACGACCTCTACGCCGGGGACCCCGATGCGCCCAAAGGTCTCGAGCATCTTTACCCGGGCTCCGATCCCGAGACCGCGCCTTGGCTCCCGATCCGCGGCCTCTCGGTGGATGATGATGAGATCTGGCTCGCGACCGACGATGGTGTTCGGCGTTCGCGCGATGGCGGCCGAAGCTTCGAGACCGTGGCACGCACGCTGTTCTCCCGGCAGTCGGCGGAGCAGGTGGTGGTCGGCCGGAACGAGCGCGGCGGCCGCCGGGTGGCGGTGATGATCAATCATACCCCGCGGTCTCTCGACGGGGCCGCGGTCTCGGGCTTGCACGACAGCATCGTCTATTCCAGCGACGACGGCGGTCAGAACTGGCTTCCTTTCTTCTTCGGGCTCTCTCGGCGCAGCTTCCAGATCATGAGCTTTGTCCCCGCCGAAGGGGACAGACCCGCGAGCTGGTGGGTCGCGACCAGCGGCGAGATCTGGACCACCGCACCGTTCGTGACTCCGGTGGCGGCGACCCATCGCGCCGATGTGAAGTGGGCCCAAGAGGCGCTCGAGAGCACACCACCGCTTTACGGCATGATCGAACGCGCACTCGAAGTCACGCGCCTCGGCAACGCCGCGGTCGAGTCGCTCGCGGACCGACATCGCCTCATGGCGTGGGTGCCCAGACTCGACATGCTCCTCGAGTGGAGTGAGCCCAGCGTCGTGGGCTCGGAGCGCTCCGATTCACCCGTTGACCCCGAACTCTCCTACGCAGAGCAAGCGCAGACGCTTTCGCGCGGGACGACGTTCTACGTGCAGGCGAGGTGGAACTTCCAGGACTTTCAGAGCTTCGACGAGGAGGTGGAGTCCACGCGAACCCAGCTCTACGAGCTCCGAAAACAAGTTGCTTATGCGGTTGAGGATGCCTGGCACGAGCGTGTCGTTCACCTCGAACTGATGGCTCGCGGACTCTCGGACCCGCTCCAGGTCTTGAGTCTCAAGAGCCGAATTGAATCGTTGGATGTGCTCCTCGCGGTCTGGACCGGACAGGAGAGATGGGAAGAACGATGAAGAAGCTGATGATCAACCTGACCACGACGGCCTTCGTGCTGAGCGCGAGTGCGGCCGGCGCCGAGGAGCGAGTCACGCTCGAAGCCAAGGCCACGCTCGCCCACGAGCCGAAGGTGGCGAAGGTGGTGGAGCGCGCTCTCGAGTACTTCCGGGTCCATCCGGAAGCCCTCGACGGGCTGCGTACGAGAGCCAAGACACGGGCACTGTTACCCATGCTCGCGGCCGGCTATCGCTACGACGACAACGCTCTCGTCAACGCCAACGCCCGCGATGGAATCCTGCCCGTGAATCAGTTCCAAGGGACCACGAACGAGACCGGGCGCGTGAACTCGATCTCGGTGGGGGCAGTCTGGGACTTTCGCGAGCTGGTCTTTAATCCGGCTGAAGTCCAGGTGTTTGGCCTGATCGGGGTTCAGCGTGACGTGATGCTCGAGGTCACGCGCACGTACTATCTGCGGAAGCAGCTCATCTTGCGCCGGGTCTACGAAGCTCCGACCGACGAGATGGCGCTCGCGGCGCTGGATATGCGCATCGACGAGTTCACCGCGATCCTCGACATGCTCACCGGCGGGTGGTTCACTCGGGAGAGTTCGGGAGCGAAAGCCGAAGACTGAGATGTACGTCGCGCTCTATCAGCCGGAGATACCGCCGAACACCGGCAACATCGGTCGTTTGTGCGTCGGCATGGGCGCGGCGCTGCAGATCATTGGGCCCTGCGCCTTCGACTTCTCGGATCACGCACTCCGTCGGGCGGGGCTCGACTACTGGCCCAACCTGGTATGGAAGCTCCATCCGGACCCCGACCATTTTCTCGAGTGGCTCGGCGACCGTCAGCCGTGGCTTCTGACCAAGGGCGGCCTTTGGCGGTTCGATGAGCCCGAGTATGGGCCGGAGGATGTCTTGATCATGGGCAATGAGCTCCGCGGTCTGCCCGAGCCTTGGCTTGCTCGCTGGAGCGAGCGCACGGTCCGCATTCCGATCAACGGGCCCATTCGATCGTATAACCTGGCCAACGCGACGGCGGTCGTCCTCGCGCATGCCAAGCTCAAGACCGGCGGCTTTGGAGCGGCAGGAGGGGAGGGCGGATGAAGGCGGTCGTGATTCCGAAGTATGGGCGGTCCACCGTGCTCGAGGTTCGAGAGTTCCCCGACCCCACCCCCGGCCCGAGCGAGGTCCGCATCCAGGTCAAGGCCGCCGGTCTCAACTTCGCCGAGATCACGGCGCGGCAGGGGCTCTATCCAGACGCACCCAAACCGCCCTGCGTGGTCGGCTACGAGGTCGCGGGGGTCGTCGACCTCGTGGGGTCCGAGGTCAACGGTCTCTCCGAGGGCGACCGCGTCGTTGGCTTCACGCGTTTTGGAGGCCATGCGAGCCTCGCGGTCTTGGACCAAAGCCTGGCGCTTCGGATGCCCGAGGGCATGAGCTTTGAGCAAGGCGCCGCGATTCCCGTGAACTATCTCACCGCGCATCATGTCCTGTTCCACATTGGCCACACGCACCCCGGCAGTCGAATCCTCCTGCACATGGCGGCTGGCGGCGTGGGCACTGCGGTTCTGCAGCTCCTTCAGACCGTGCCCGAGGTTCAGGTGTTTGGGACCGCCTCGGCCTCGAAGCACGACTACCTCCGCAACCTGGGTTGCGCACACCCCATCGACTATCGAAGCCAGGACTACGTAGAGGTCATTCGGGAGGTTCTTGGGGTTCGAGCCGGCCTCGACCTCGTGCTCGATCCTCTGGGGGGCCCACACTGGAAAAAGGGGTGGAGTTTGCTCGCGCCCACTGGACGCCTAGTCGCCTATGGTCTGGCGAGCGCGGTCGAGGGGCCCAAGCGCAGCCTGCTTCGAGTGGCGAGGGCCTTTCACGCCGCGCTGCTCGTGACGCCGTTCTCCTTGATGAACGACAACCGATCGCTGCAGGGCGTCAACTTCGGGCATCTGTGGACCGAGACCGAGCGTCTCCGCCCTCAGTTCCTTCGCGTGATGTCGCTCTTCGAAGAAGGCATCGTGAGGCCCCAGATCCACCGGGTGTTCGACTTCGAGGATGCCGCCGCCGCGCATCGCGAGCTCGAAGAGGGACGGAACCGCGGAAAGGTTCTGTTGCGGCCCGGGTAATCGAGATCGGTCATCGCGTGGGCAACCTTGTGCGGCGCCGCGCCGATACTCGAGTGGATGATCGCACGGAACTGGCGGCACCAGGTCCTCACTCACGATCAGAAGCTCCTGTACCGGCGGCAGCCTCCGGCTCGGATTCTTCAAGCGGCGCGGGAGCCGGTAGTGCCTCTGGGGCTCGTACCGGCTCCGAGGTCTCACCGCCCGGGCGGCCTCGAGCTCCCGAGGAATCAGTACGTGCGAGCGCTCGTGCTGGGCCTCGGGGCCGTTCCGGCCGCGCTCATTGGACTCCTTCACGCCGATGCTGCCCTGGCGACCAGCCACACGACCAGCCCGTCGGAAGGCAACATCATCGGCGCGGCGACCTTCTCTGCCCACGGTCAACCGGTCTTGCAGCTTGGAGATCGTGGTGAGGCCGTCTCCCGTCTGCAACAACGACTCATTCAGCTCGGACTGCCTGCAGGTCTGAGCCCGGGGGTCTTTGATGCGAGCTTGAAGGCGAGCGTCGAGGTGTACCAGACGCACCGGGGCCTCGAGGCGGATGGAGTCGTCGGACGAGACACATGGACGGCGCTCGCCGGACTGAATGTTCGAGCTTCGTCCCCGGCCGCGGCGGGAAATACTTCGGTCTCTCGCACCGCCGGGCGCACGAACTCCGGCGGGGCGATGGTACCCGCTGCGACCTGGTCCCCTTCGTCTCAGCCCGTCATTCAACTCGGCGCAAGCGGACCTGCGGTCCGTCATCTTCAGGAGCGCCTGACGACCCTGGGCTATGACGCGGGCGCGGCGGACGGAAGCTTTGGAGGAAGGACCCGTGCCGCCATGGTCGAGTACCAAGTGGATCAGACGCTGCCGATCTCGCCGCGTGTGACGGCGACGATGTGGCAGCGACTCGCGCAGGCCCAACCGGTTCGCGCTTCGGGGCCCACACACACGCCGGGCGGGACGCCGATCCTCGATGCGTACGTCCCGCGCTCGGCGGAGGCGCGTGCCCTATTCCGAGAGGCCGCCATCGCCGCCGGTCTGCCGGCCGCCTGGGCCGACTCGACCGGGCTTCATCGGCTGCTTGCAGCCGAGTCGCAGGGCCGAGTGGGGGTGCCGAACTACACCTACGGCCGAATGCGCTCTGACGAGAGTCGTCACCGAGAGGTTCATGCCGAGCTTCAGCTCGGGGTGCGGAGCACGCGCTCGACCGCGACCGGGCTCGGGCAGCTCTTGCTCGCGAACGTGGACGCGCACTATCCCAGCGGACGAAAGGGCATCGGCGAGCCCCTCGAGGAAGCGATCGGGATGCTCCGCTACATCAAGGAGCGCTACGGGACGCCCGACGCCGCCTGGGCGCGCTACAACCGCAACCACGAGGGATACTAGGCGCTCTACAGGTCTTTTCCCTCCGACGATCGACGTTCGACGGCACTCCGATGCTGGTCCTGCCGATACCGCTTTAAATGGTAGCTCCAGGCCCGGTTTCATCTCGCAACTCGGCCGCCGTGTCGGGTGTCACTCTGCCCCACCCGGCCCTGGGGCCCGCTGTGTCCCGCCTCCCCCGGGACAACCGGGAGCTCGAAGACCTCCTGCGGAGCAGCTTGAGCGAGCCCGAGCGGGCTGTGCTCTCGCGCTTCCGGCTGACCCCCATGAGTCGGGGAATATTGCTCGGCCTTGGCTCCATCCCCGCGGTCCTCACAGGGGTTGTCGCCCCAGCGCCGGCCCATGCGGCCATCACCGACTCGACTCTGGCGGTGACTGACGCGTCCATCCCGACGGAGCTCACCGGCACCGTGGGACGTCAGACCTTCGTCGAGCGACACTCGGCGCGCCACATCGACCTGGGCTTGCTCTCGAGAAACCCGGAGGCCCTGCGTTCTCTGTCGAGCTCCGGCGTCTCGCTGTCCGATCTGATCAGCGCCGATGCAGACGGCAACGGTCGGCTCGGTCCCAATGAGGCCTTCAGTGTGGCGGACCGCCGCGATCGAAATGGCAGTGGCAGTTCGCTCCTCTCTTCGAGCGCGGACGGGCGGGCAACACCCGCCGGTCTCGCGCTCGTGGCGCTGGACAAGCTGCTCGCGCGAGATGATCTCCAGCCCCCGCCGAACTCGGACGTGAGCTTCAACGATCGCATCCTCTTCGTGGGAATGAACAACCCCACGCTTACGAGCGCGGGCGCGGCGCACGAGATCAAGGAGCTCCGGAAGACCGGCGCGGACCTGGTCACGGTCACCGACTCCAAGGCGGGCCAGGACAAGATCCGCGTGGGTGCCACGACCTACGACCTCACCACGGCCGAGGGGCGCGCCGGCTTCGTGGCGACTCTGCAGCTTCCGTCCGAGAAGGCGGCGAAGGTCGCGGCTGCGCTCGAAGGCGCCAACAGGGACTCACGCGACGAACTCGCGGCCATCGCGCAGATCTGGGCCAAGGCCGAGCGCGGCGAGTCCGCCCCGTCGCGACTCGTGATCTCCGGACATCACGTGGGTTCTGGGGTGTACGGAGACGGCAACGGCCGCATCTCCTGGCCTTCGCTCGAGGCGCTGTCCAAGGCGCTCCCGCGTGGGGCGGCCCACGTTGAGGATCTGCACATCGCAGCCTGTTACTCCGGCGGCGAGGCCAAAGAGACCACCTACCGCGGCATGTTCCCCAACCTCAAGACTGTCTGGGCCTACAACGGCTCCGCTCCCGGAGCGGGCAGCGGTGCGACGGTCCACGAGGCCGCTTGGGAGCGCGGAACACGAGGTCGAGCGAGCGATGTCAGCAGCACCGCCGAGGCGCTCAAGAACCGAAATGTTCGCAAGGCCGAGGTGATCTACACCGGCAGCGCCGCCGCCTCCATCAACCTGGCATCGCTTCGCAGTGAAGTGGAGGCGGGTGAGGCCATCTACAACGCTCACTTCGACGGCAGCAGCGTGAGCGCGAGCTCGCAGACCGGGCCGCTGCGCGAGTACTACAACCGGGTGCAGAGCCTGCTCTCGTCCCCGTCGCTGTCGTACTCGGAGCGCAGCACGCTCGAGGGCCGACGCGACGTCACGATCCGTATTCTCTACTACTCGTCGCACATTGCTCCGCGCTTTGCGCAAGAGCATGGAGCATCTCTTCAGGCCGCGTTTCAATCTGCGGGCCTCACCGCACCGAACTTCGCCACGGCGTCGCGGGTTCAGGTTCGAACCGCGCTCGAGGCGCTCAGGAACTCGAGCGGAGCGTCCTCGCCGGAGGTGGCCAGCGCGATCAGCCTACTCGATGGCTTCTACAACCTGCGGGCGGACACGGTGCCCGAAGGCTGGATCTGAGCCGAGATCGCGTTCAAATCAGGGGACCACGATGATCGTGTCGCCTACGCCGAGCACCGGCCAGAGGATGTCGATGACGCTGTTCGACGCCGCGATGCAGCCCCATGTCCAGTCTTGACCGGCTCCGCCTTGACCGTGGATCTCGATGAGGCCGCCGAGGTTCGTGTTCTGCGGTGGTTCGGTGCCGTTGGCCTGAGCGCTCGCGATGGCGTTGTACTCAGACTGAGTGATGAGGCCGGACTGTAGACCTCGGGTCGCATCGGCGGTGTCTGGATAGCTGAGCAGAAAGGCCTTGTAGTACTGCGAAGTGGGAAGCAGGCGCGGGATGTAGAAGACGCCCTCGGGGGTCTTTCGGTCGCCCTCGCGTTCTTTGTCGCCGCTGGGGGCGAGGCCGAGGTCGATGCACCAGCTCCCGAGCGATGCCGCTCCATCACAGAGCGTGAGGCGACGCTGGCTCTTGGTGACGACGACGAAGTCGCTCGAAGCCTGCGAGGCCCAAGCCGAGCAATCCTGAGATCCGCCGTTCAGATTGCAGGACCAGGTGCTGGTCTGGGGCACCGGCCAGCAGGTCTGGTCGCCATCACACTCGTACCCGGCGCTGGTGCGGCACTGAGCGTCCGCGCTGCAGTTCTGAAGACAAGCATAGAAGCTCTCCTGCCCGCCGAGGTTGTAGCACTGGCTGCCGCTTGGGCAGCCCACGATGTGGCACTTCTCTTGGGTGCAGTAGCCGCCCGGCAACCCGGTGATGCACGTGTTCCGGTTGCACGAAGCCTCGGTTGTGCACGCCGCTCCAATATCGAAAGCAGGAACGGGTCGACCGGGCACGCCAGCCTCAGGCACGCAAGCATGACGAACGTAGGTGGGCTGGTTGACGCGCTTCTCAGGCAGGCAGACGTAGCCGGCGCGGCAACCGGTGGGAGACAGCGTGAAGTCGCATCTGGAGACACACAGGCCTTCGGCGTCGCCGTCGACATCGTCGATGCAAAAGGTCACGGAGTTCAGTGGGCCGGATTGATCTGGGCAAAACTGCGTGCAGCTTTGCGTGCACATGCCGCCGGGATAGCGCGTGTCGCAGATGCCATTTGCGTATGGGCAATCCGCGGCGCTTTGGCACGCGCCGCCAATCCACTGTGGGTTGAGACCGACCGGGGCTCCGGAGTCGAATGGGCCGCTGTCTGGTGTGGTGGCGTCCGGAAAGCCCGCGTCGGTTGAGGCGGCATCCGGAGAGGATGCGTCGGGGGCGCTGGCGTCGGGTTCGCCTGCGTCGGAGGCGCTTGCGTCGGGTATGATCGCATCGGGTCCGCCCACGCCCGCGTCCATCTCCGCCTGGCTGTCCGGCAGAAAGCCCGAATCCAGCCCGGCCCGGGGCACGTCCTCGAGCTCCTGGGCGTCAGGCGAGGTCTCTTCTCCGCCGCAGCCCCACAGCGCAAAGCCGAGGAGCAGCGCGGCTCCGACGAGGAGGCGCGCCCGACCGGCGAGGCTGACGGACCTGCGGAGGGCGTGGGGGTTCACACAAACTTGGTCGGGCACGAAGGGGCCTGGAGTCAAGCGAAGAGCGTGCTTCGGGTGTGTGTTCGCGTCACTTTGGCCTGGGCTTTGCGAGGATGAGCTCGTCCAGCATGTCCTTGCTCTGCGTGAGGATCTCGCGAATGTCCTCGTAGGGGGTGAGTGACAACATCAGGCGTCCATCGGGGATCATCTTTCGATCCGCCGGTCGCTTCGCCACGTAGGCCACGATCCGCTCCGGTGCGATGAGCTGGTCTGAGGTCTCGTCGAAGCGCAGGACGATGCGCGGCGGCATGTTCTTGGTCTCGGCGGCGAAGTCCAGGGCCTTGCCGCCGATGCGCAGCAAGCGCTGCTTCACCATCATGAGGGTCGCGAGGTTCTCGAGCTCGGGAGGAGGTGTGCCGTAGAGATCGGCGATCTCCTGCAGAAGGTCGTAGGTGGCCTCGTCGCTCTCGGCCTTGTTGAAGCGCTGATAGAAGGATAGGCGTTCGCCGGGCGGGGGCACGTAGCTCTCGGGGATCAACGCGGGTACCGGGACCTGGACCTCGGCCTCTCGGAAGCTCAGCGTGTGGGCGCCCTTGAGCTCGTCCACCGCCTCGGCCAAGAGCTGCTGGAAGACCTCGAAGCCCACCTGGGCGATCGACCCGGACTGCTCTTTACCGAGGATGTTTCCCGCCCCGCGGATCTCGAGATCGTGCGTGGCGATCTTGAAGCCTGAACCAAGCTCCGTGAACCGCTGAATGACCGCCATGCGCTTCTTGGCGTCCTTGGTGAGATTGCCGGAGGGGATGAGCAAGTAGGCGAACCCTCGGGCCTTCGACCGACCCACGCGGCCACGCAGCTGATAGAGCTGCGCGAGCCCCATCCGGTCCGCCCGATTCACGACGATCGTGTTGGCATTGGGGATGTCGATGCCGGACTCGATGATCGTAGTGGAGAGGAGCACGTTGTACTCCCGACTCATGAAGTCGACCATCACCTTCTCGAGGCGGTCTTCTTCCATCTGTCCGTGGCCGACGACGATGCGTGCCTCGGGCACCAGCTTGTCGAGAAATCGACGGAAGGCGTCGATGGATGAGACGCGGTTGTGTACGACGAAACACTGACCGCCGCGCCTCAGCTCGCTCACGATGGCTTCGCGAATGAGCTCCTCGCTGAACTTGTGGACCTCGGTCTTGACCGCCAGCCGATCGACGGGCGGTGTAGCGATGACCGACATGTCGCGCACGCCCATCAGGCCCATGTGCATGGTTCGCGGGATGGGAGTGGCGCTCATGGTGAGCACGTGGACTTTGGCGCGCAGCTTCTTGAGCGCCTCCTTGTGCTTGACGCCGAAGCGATGCTCTTCGTCGATGACGAGCAGGCCGAGGTCCTTCCACTTTACGTCCTGGCTGAGCACACGATGGGTGCCGACCAACACGTCGATCTGCCCCTCCTTCAGCTGGGCCAAGGTCTTCTTGATCTCTTCGTTCGTTTGAAAGCGCGAGACAATGCCGACGCGGGCCCCGAACGCGCCCAGCCGCTCTGAGAACACCTGAAAGTGCTGCGTCGCCAAAACCGTGGTGGGGACGAGCACCGCGACCTGCTTGCCGCCGAACACGGTGAGCATCGCCCCACGCATCGCGACCTCGGTCTTGCCGTAGCCGACGTCTCCGCAGATCACGCGGTCCATGGGTTGGCTCTTACCGAGGTCCGCGATCACGTCTTTGATGGCCTTGGCCTGATCGGGGGTGGGCTCGAACGCAAACTCGGCCTCGAACCGGGTGAAGCGTTCGTCCGGCGGGGGCAGCGCATAGCCCTCGAGATGGACCCGCATGGCATAGAGCCGAAGGAGCTCCGCCGCCATCTTGAGCAGGGTGTCTTTGACCTTGGCCTTGGTCGCGGCCCAGGTCTGGGTGCCCAGCTTGCTGAGCGTGGGTTTCTTGCCCTCGTCGGCGCCCGCATACTTCTGGAGCGGGCGCAGTCGATGAACCGGCAGATAGAGCTTGTCGCCGCCCTTGTACTCGACGTGGAGGAAGTCTGCGTCGACGCCGCTCAGCGCCAGCTTGGTCATCCCGTGATAGAGGCCGATGCCGTAGTCGAGGTGGACCACGAAGTCCCCGGGTTTGAGATCGGCGAGGTCCGAGATGAAGCTCTTGGCAGCCGCAGCCCGGCGTCTTTCGCGCTTGATGCGCTGTCCGAAGATCTCCTCTTCGGAGATGAGCGCCATGCGGCCATCGGGGAGCACAAAGCCTCCGGAGATGTCGCCGATGACGAGCCATAGATGGACACTGCGATCGCGGAGCGTGCCCGCGGCGGCGCGATCGTCGTTCCGCCCCTCGGGCGTCTCGAGCTCCGCGAGATCGAGGGGCTTGGTCCGAAGCCGCACCGTGAGGCCCTTCGGCTCGAGCAGGCTCTTGATGCGCTCGGCTTGGCCGCGCGTGGATGCAGCCACCACCGTGCAGAGGCCCTCGCTGCGCCACTTCTTCAGCCGGCGCGTCAGCGGAGCGAGGGTGTCGGCGTCTGAGTCCGCGCTCTCCTTGGCGGCGCGGATGATCTCCTGGCGCAGTCCCGCGGTCGGTTCGTACTGAAGCGCGAGCGTGGAGTTTGCGTGTCCCTCGGCGGGTCCCACCACGAGCTCCGGCAGCTCGATGAGCTTCGATTGGGAGATGACCGCGCGGAGGATCTCCACTCCGTCGGCGGCGTGTTCGCGCGGCGGCACCGCCAGTCGGTGATGCGCGACGGCGTGGTGGTAGGCCGCCTCGAGGTGGGCCTCGGTCTCCGCGAGCTGGGCCTCGATGGGCTCACGATCGCCGACGAGATAGACCGTTTCGGGCCCCCGAGGCAGATAAGCATCGAGGGGGACCAGCGCCTCCGTGTGGAAGAGCGGAAGCAGGCACTCGATGCCGAAGAAGAAGATCTCGTGTTCGAGGTCGTCTTCGATCGATCCGAGGTGGCGGCTGGGGACGTTGTTCTCGTCGGCCAACACACGCACCGCGGCCTTCACCCGCGCCGAGGTCTTCGGCCCGAAGAAGACCTCCCGGGCGGGGAGCAAGATGGCGTCTTCCAGCTCTCTCTCGGTGCGCTGCGTGGCGGGATCGAACAGACGAATCGACTCGACCTCGTCACCAAAGAGATCGAGTCGATAGGGCTTGGGGAGATAGGGCGAGAAGATGTCGATGATGCCGCCGCGCACGCTGAAGGTGCCCGGATCCTCCACCTGCTTCACCGAGTTGTAGCCGCGTGAGGTGAGGTTCCGAAGGAGGTGGTCGCGATCGACGGTCTCGCCCGCCACGACGTAGTCCACCGCGTTGCTCCACACCGCGGGCGGCAGTTGACGACGAACGAGGGCGCCGGGCGAGACCACGACCGCGCGTACGTCCTTGGGTTCGCGGCTCAGTCGGTAGAGCGCCGCGATGCGCTCCATGACGCTCCGCGCGTCCGGCGAGTACTCCTCGTAGGGCGACTTTGCGTCGTCACCGAGAAAGAGCAGACCCTGCGCGGCGGCGAGGTCGTCCTGCGAGCCGGAGAGGAACGCGAGGTCGCGGTAGAGCGCCTCGGCATCTTTTTCGTCGTCGGCGATGAGGACCGGCCGCAACCCGGCCTTCATGAGCTCGACCGCCAAGAAGGCACGTCCGGCGCCGGTCACTCGCGGGATCACGAGCGGGGGCCTCTCGGCCGGCGTCAGCTCGGCCAGGAGTCGTTTCGCGAGGCCCACGGTCTGGCCCGGGTATCACGGGGGCGACGGCTTCGGAACTTCCGAGTTGGTCTCTCTAAGGTGGGGGAGAAAGGGGATGAGGAGCATCCCGGGGATGGTCGCGAAGAAGGTCAAGAGGAAGTAGGGTGCAAAGCCTAGTTGTTCGGCGAGCGTGCCGCTCACCACCCCGGCGAGCGTGAAGCTGACGCTCATGAGCGCGGTGAGGATCGCCATGTGGGCGGCGCGATGATGGGGGCGGCAGCAGCGCATGAGGTACACCATGAACACCGCGGTGCCGAGGCCCGCCCCAAAGGACTCGATCGTGATCACGACCGTCATGAGCCAAGTGGGAACGGTCGTGATCGCGCCCTGATACGCGAGCCAAGCGTAGAGCAGGTTCAAGAGGTTCTGCGAGAGCACAAAGGGCCAGATGAAACGCGCCAGCCCGCCGCGCGAAATCGCGATGCCGCCCAAGGCGGGTCCGACCAAGGCCGCGACCATGCCGACCGTGCCGTTGGCGAAGCCGTAGTCGCTCACCGACATGCCCAGCGACTCGAAGAAGGGATACTTCATCTTCATGAGGAACGACTCGCCGATTCGGAACGCGAGCACAAAACCAAGGATGAAACCCACGCGATCCTGCGCGAGGAAGTCGCCGAAGGCCTGCGCGTAGAGCGATGGGCTTCGTTCGAGCCACGCTCTCACGTCGCTCAAGAAGAACAGCGAGCCTAAGAGTCCGATGGAGAGAAAGGCCACCGCTGCGGTCGAGACGTGCGGGAGCCAGGCGGCGCTTCGAGACCCGGCCTCCGAGATCTCCGTTGGAAAGAGGCTCACGATCACCAGAGCCAGCAGCGTGAGGCCCGCCGCGACGCGAAGGGCCGGGTGCTGCAAGAGCTTTGCGTACGGACGGGCCCGGACTTCGGAGCGCGGAAGCACACGCAGGTGGAGAAGCAAGACGCCCGACATCATGAGCGCGACGACCGCCAGGCCCATCGTGAAGCTCAGCTCGCCGCTGAGCATCACGATCGGTCCCGAGACGAGCAGCATCGCCCCTCGGTACGCCGGCGCGCGGTAACCGACGAATCGAGCTTGCTCATCCGAGTCGAGCACCTCGAGATAGAAGCCATCGACCGCGATGTCCTGCGTCGCCGAGAGGATCGCGAGCGCGAGAAAGAGCGCGCCGAGGACGACGAAACCCGCGCCCACCGCAGAGGCCGCGACCAGCCCTACGAGGGTCAGCGCGATCGCGAGCTCCGTCACGAGGATGAACCAGCGCTTCGTCTCGTAGGCGTCGAGGAAGGGTCCCCACAGAAACTTCAGGTTCCAGGGGAGGTGAAAGAGTGCGGTGAGACCGACCACGTAGAGGCTCGCGCCGAGCTGGCGAAACAGAATTTCCGCGAGGCTGTTGACGACCGCGTAGGGAAG
Organism: Deltaproteobacteria bacterium; assembly: GCA_011526105.1. Classification (GTDB taxonomy): domain Bacteria; phylum Myxococcota; class Kuafuiibacteriia; order Kuafuiibacteriales; family Kuafuiibacteriaceae; genus WYAZ01. The sequence goes on from WYAZ01000135.1 coordinate 186,976, forward strand.
CCCCTCCGCAAAATACGTGCTCACGGTGAACACATGCGGGCTCGCCGCGCGCGATGCGGGCTTCGGCGCGCCTTCGGTCACGAGCTCCTCTTTACTCCCAATCCGAGCCGGCCTATAGGCCCCGAGTAGGAGGAATCATGGCTCAGCACCCACCATTTCCCAGCGTCAAGGACGTCAAAGGCGCCCGCATTCACACCAATCGAGGCGTCATCGAGATCAAGCTCTACTCGGACAAGGTCCCGAACACCGTCGGCAACTTCGTCGGTCTCGCCGAGGGCACGATCCCCTGGACCAAGAGCAACGGCTCACCGGGCGAAGGTCCACTCTACAAGGGCGTGATCTTCCATCGCGTGATCAAGAACTTCATGCTTCAGGGCGGCGATCCGGACGGCACCGGCCGAGGCGGCCCCGGCTATCGCTTTGGCGACGAGTTCGACAAGTCGCTCCGGCACAACAAGCCAGGGATCTTGTCCATGGCGAACGCGGGTCCTGGCACGAACGGCAGCCAGTTCTTCCTCACCACCGTACCCACTCCACACCTCGACGACAAACACTCGGTGTTTGGCGAGGTCACTGCGGGCATGGACGTGGTGAAGGCCATCGAGACCACCCGCACTGGCCCCGGAGACCGCCCGGTCGAGGACTGCATCATCAACTCCATCGAAATCATTCGCTAAGCCCCACGCTTTTGGTCTAGACCTCGGAACATGCCGAGACCGACCAAGGAGATCATCCGCCTCGCGACCGAGCTGGGCGAGAAGACCCCCGAGCAATACGTCCCCGAAGATCGGGCCACCTTCTCGGAGTTCCGAGAGGCGGTGAACTTTGGCCTCATTCGCTGCGCAGAACGCGACGAAGACGGCACCTGGCGCGTCAACGCCTGGTTCAAGAAGTGTATCCTCGCGGGTTTCCGGCTCGGGCAGAACTGCGAGTCGGACGGCTTTACGCGGACGTCCTTCTTCGACAAGCAGACCCTCCCCACGCAGACCATCCACCTCACGAGCAAGGTGCGCATCGTTCCGGGCGGCACCTCCATTCGAGACGGCGTCTACGTGGGGCAGGGCGTGATCCTCATGCCGCCCTCGTACATCAACATCGGGGCGTACGTCGGTGAAGACACCATGATCGATAGCCACGCGCTCGTGGGTTCTTGCGCTCAGATTGGCTCGCGCGTGCATCTTTCGGCGGCGGCGCAGATCGGCGGGGTGCTCGAGCCGGCCGGTGCATTGCCGGTGATCATCGAGGACGACGTGATGATCGGCGGAAACTGCGGGATCTACGAGGGGGCGATCATTCGCCGTCGGGCGGTGATCGGCAGCGGGGTGGTGATGAACGGCTCGACGAAGATCTATGACGTGGTGAATGCGAAGATCTACACGCGCGAGGGAGATGTGCCGCTCACTGTGCCCGAAGGCGCGGTGGTCATCCCTGGCACGCGCCCGCTCGATCACCCGTTTGGTCGCGAGCATGGGCTCTCGATCTCGGCCCCGGTCATCGTGAAGTATCGCGACGAGAAGACCGACGCCAAGACCGCTCTCGAGGAGGCGCTGCGATGATGTGCCGGGCCGCTTCTGTCCTGCTGCTTGTCGGGGCGCTCGGTTGTGAGAGCGAGGAATGTCGTCGGCTCACCGGGATGGTGGGCCAGTATCAAGAGGCGCTGCAGCTTGCGCAAAGGCGGGCCGGGAACGCGGAGCGTTTTCAGCAGCAGTCCAAGGACGCTCAAGCGAAGGCGGAGGCCACTCTGCATCGACTGGGGCTCGACTTGCCCGAGGACGCGTTGGTGAAGGAGCTCGAGAGCCGAGTGGCCAAGATCCCCGGCGCTACGTCGCAGCGCCGGGTGGAGAGCTTTGGGCCGTCCGAAGAGGCCGCGAGCAACGCCAAGACGATTTTCACGATCAGCTTCGAGGAGAAAGACCCCAGCAAACTTTGGGCGAAGGTGGCGCTGCTCTCAGAGCCGCTTCCGATGTTTCGGCTCGAGATGATCAGGACAGGCGCGAGTCCGGGGAGCTGGGAGGTCGATATCGTGCGCGCCATCGTCGAGCGCCTCCCGATCAACCCGAAGCCCACGCCTTTGCCAGAGGTGCCGGACCCCGAGAAGGTGCCGAGCGAGCTCAAGTACTGCGGGGCGGGCAAGCTTCGCGCCGAGCTCGCGGGTTTGAAAGCGCAGATCGATGCGCTCGAGGAGGCGGCCGAGAACACCACCGTCCTGCTGCCGACGATCGCCAGCTGGAAGGGCCTCGAGCAAAGGGCGACCGTGCTCGAGCGCGTCGAGCTCCAGAGCCGCATGCTTCAGAAGACCCTCTTCGAAGTGGCCGTCGCGACGAAGAGCAAACTCAAGGCGGTGGGTTATCAGGAGCCGCGCGCGGTGCTCGAAGTGCACGGAGGCAAGAAGGAGCGGGCGGCGCTCGAGAAGGCGCTGGCCCCCCATCGAGCCGTGCTCGCTCTGCCAGAAGGCCCGCAGAACGCAGAGGTCGTCCGGTTCACCTTGGACAACACCGCGGTGCCGGAGTTTCGTCGCGAGCCCGCGCCGGGCACGCCGGGATCGAAGCCAGATCCGCACGAAGGACACGGCCACGGCCCCGGAGAGCACTGAGCGTGTTCTCCAAGCGCATCAGTCAGCTCGAGCCGTCGATCATCCGCGAGATGTCGAATCGGCGGCGGCCCACGAGCATCGATCTCTCGCTCGGCGAGCCGGCGCTCCCGCCCGACCCGGGTCTCCTCGAACGTGCGTTTGCGAAGCTGAAGGCGGGGCCTCAAGGCTACACGCACAACGCGGGGCTCATGGAGCTTCGAAAGGGCCTCGCCGAGCTCCATCGCTTTCCCGGCAAGCTCGCGGCCGAGAACGTCATCGTCACCGTCGGCAGCGAGGAGGCGCTGTATCTCGCGATGAGCGCGGTGCTCGATGCGGGTGATGGCGTGCTGGCGCCGGACCCTGGGTATCCAGCGTACTTGGGCATCACTCGGGTTCTCGGGGCTCAGCACCTGCCGTTCTCAGTGTCGCGTGACGAAGGCCTGATGCAAACGGCGAGCGCGATTGAGCGCGCGTATCAACCGGGCGCGAAGGTGCTCATCCTCAACTCACCTTCGAATCCGTTCGGGACCATCATTTCGCGTTCGGAGCTCGAGCGTATCGCGCGGTTCGCGGCGGAGAAGGACTTGGTCGTCATCTCGGACGAGATCTACCGCGACCTCTACTACGGGCAGGATGCGCCGAGTTCCATCTGTGAGCTGATGGAGTCGCGTAGCTTGTTCGTTGGTGGGCTCTCGAAGTCATGTGCGATGACCGGCCTGCGCGTGGGCTATCTCATGGGCGAGGAGAGCTTCATCAAGAAGGCCACGCTCCTTCATCAGCTCATCGTCACCTGCGCCTCTCGCCTCGCGCAGCTCGCGGCGCTCGAGGTGACGCTCCGGCCGGAGATGCTGCGCGCGCACGTGCCGTTTTATCAGTTGGCGCGCGCGAGGATCGCAGAGCTGATGCCCGCGTTTCCGCCCGAGCACGCGGTCTTCCTCGGGGACGGCGCCTTCTACGCCATCGTGGACGTCGAGTCGGCGGCACGAGGCGACCCGTTGGCGCTCGCGCTTCGGCTGCTCGACGAGGCCGATGTGGTGGCGGTGCCAGGGCTCGCGTTCGGAAAGAGCGGGGCGTGGTTCCTGCGGCTGTCCTACGCGGCTGGGGCGGACACGGTGGGCGAGGGGCTTTCGCGCCTCGCGGCCTTTCTCGAGCGCGCCTAGAGCTCATCTCAAAGCCCCCTCGGTCGCGATTTCGGCCGATCCGCGTCGGCCCGCCGTGTTGGGCCTCCTCGCGTTATCGCAGGATAGCGCATTCGTCGGCCCGCCTCGCGGGCCTCGCGTCTTGGCCGTCTCGCTCGGTCGGGGGTTTTGAGATGAGCTCTAGGGTCGCTGGGGACCATCCGCGTGTCGCCGGACACGAAACGCGCAACCTTCCCTCCAGATCGCGATAATCTGTAATGTAGGTCCGTAGACCACCTGGAGGTTGGAGCATGCCCGTAGGAGCCGTCATTAGCCCTGTTTTGAGTCCCCATGGAGGGGTTTCCGCGGGAGCCAAGGTCCTTGGGGCGGCTGGCTTCGCCCAGGCCATCTCGAGCGGTCGGGTCGTGGTCGAGTTCTTCAACTACGGCTGCCCTTACTGCAAGCGAGCGATGCCGGAGGTGCACAAGGCCGCCGACGCGCTGAAGGAGAAGGGCGTGAAGTTCTACATGGTCTCGCTCGGCTCGCCGGAAGCACAGGCGCTGGGCGGGCAGTACGCTCCCGGCTACCTGCCCGGCTTTGCGGTCTTCGAAAACGGTCAGCACGTGGGTTCCTTCAATCGCAAGGACTCCGGCGACGTGAAGGAGAGCTACATCAAAGAGCGTGTGAAGAACCTGCTCGAGCTCTGAGAGGAGGTCAGACATGCGCATCCAACGTCCTCGCTTCGACGGCTCTGCCGCCATCGCTCAGCGCGCTTCGACCCCGGCGGCGAGTTCACAGTCTTCGTCGCGACTCGCGTTGCTTGCGCCCGCGGCCGATGAATACGTCGCACCGCCTCCGGCTGCAGCGCCCGTGCTCGAACGGCCGGTCCTGCTCTTCAACGACCAATGCCAAGTGTGTCGCGTGCTCTCTTCCTGGGTGAAGGCGCAGGATGCGAAGGGCATGGATCTGATCGATGAGCGTCCCATTGGAGACGATCCCGACGCACTCGCTCAGATTCATCCGGACCTCGACATCTGGACCGCGTACGAAAAGATTCACGTGGCCATGCCCAGCGGCGAGCTCTTGGTCGGCGGCGCTGCGATCGCCGAGGTGCTGAAGCGCCTCGACGCGACCTCGTGGTTCGCGGGCGCTTTTGACGTCGAGGTCTTCGGCCGTCGTCCGTTCTTGGCGATGCTCGAAGTGGCGTACCAGATCCTCGACAAGGCCCGACCGGCGCTCGGATGCGAGAGCTGCGGCGGCGGGGTGGTGCCGTGGTGGGCAAAGCCCATCGAGTGGGGCGTCAAGGCGTATAAGGCGGTCAGCGGAGGCTGAGGTGCTTAGGTGCGGGGCGCTGAGGCGCGTTGCATCGGATGCCGAGGAGGGGCGGCCTGCTTAACGTGGGTCCCCCCACTCGCGCGGCCGACAGGATGTCGGGAGTGCCGGCGGAGGCAGGAAGCCGAAGCCGGCCGGCCGCCCATGCACGCCGTACCGCGATGGCGCGAGGCTCGGAGAGATCGGGGGACGCTCGACTGAACCCGATCTCTCTGGGAAGCCGAAGTCTCTGTGAGGACGCTACCTTGCCGTGCGAGATCGGGGGACGCTCGACTGGACCCGAACTCAGCGAGCGTCGGGGCGTCGGCCGGCCGGCCGCTCGGCACTTCGGGACCGAACGAACCGAGGTGATGGTTCTCGGATCCCGATTCCGACGTGTGGCACGAACGCTCGAACAGGGCTCCCGCTGAGGGCTGGAATTCGGGTCCAGTCGAGCGTCCCCCGAATTCGCGGCCGAGCCACCGCGATCCGGATGCGCTGGCTTAAGTTGACCCAACGATCTCCGGCGTGGGAGATGGCCGCCGATGCCACCTCGAACGCTCTGCGTCGCGCTCCTGCTTCTCGGGTGCGAGACCGGGGGAATCGTTGATGGAGGGGTGCTCGATGCAAACGCTGCGGACGCCGAGCGCCAGAACGATGCGGGCGCTCCCGACGGGCACGGTCCGATCGACGCGTCGTCGCGAGATGCGGAGATGCTCACCGATGCTCTGCTGGCCGATGCCGACGCGCAAGACCGCGGCACGGTCGATGCCGATCCACAAGACGTCGTCGACGCCGAGCCGCAAGACATCGGCGCAGACCCGCAAGACAGCGGCGCCGTCGACGCCGATCCGCAAGACGCAGAACAGATCGACCTCGGGGACTCCAACGCGAGCGATGCCGCTGCGGCGCTCGATGCGAGCGCATTCCCGGATGCGTCCATCGACCCCTGCGCCGACACGGTCTTCTACGGGAGCTGCATCAGCCGACGCGTCAGTGACTCCAGCGTGGAGAGCTGCCGGGACTATATTCTCACTTCCGGCTACCCCTCGAGCGCCACCCTTTCCGCAGGCTGCAGCGCGAGCAACGGTTCCATCGTCCGCACCTGGGAGACCAGCGCCTGCCCGCGCGCGACGTCGGTCGGTGGATGTCTGCTCACATCACCCGGACCGATGATCTGCTATCAGCAGATCGATTGGTACTATCCGCCCCAAGTGGGTCCTTCGGTGCAGAGCACTTGCGTCGGCTCTGGACGAGCGTTTCTGGCGCCTTAGACTCGCCGCACCCTCGTGCGTCATCGAACAAGCGCGATCGACAGCATCACACATCCCACGGGCGCGCTCATTCGCCTCTGCCGTTGCGTCGGAAGAAGTCCGCTCGCTTGCGGACCCGTCCCCGAGCCCTCGTGTGAACTGAGTCGCTCGCATGCCTGCGGCACGGCGCGCATGGGCGGTCGGCCGGCTTCGGCTTCCTGCCTCCGCCGGCACTCCCGACATCCTGTCGGTCGCGCGAGTGGGGGGTCGACCACGTTAAGCAGGCCGCCCCTCCTCGGCATCCGAGAAAACGCAGCACAGTGCCGCGCCTCAAAACACCTCAGCCTTCGACGAAGGCCTTGAGCCGCTTCGACCTCGACGGATGCCTCAGCTTCCGCAGCGCCTTCGCCTCGATCTGACGAATGCGCTCGCGCGTCACCTCGAAGTCCTGACCCACCTCCTCGAGCGTGTGGTCGGACTTCTCGCCGATGCCAAAGCGCATCCGCAGCACCTTCTCTTCGCGTGGCGTGAGCGTGGCCAGGACGCGCCTCGTCTGCTCCGCGAGGTTCATGCCGATGACCGCCTCGCTCGGGGAGACCGCGTTCTTGTCTTCGATGAAGTCGCCGAGGTGCGAGTCTTCCTCTTCGCCAATCGGCGTCTCGAGCGAGATGGGCTCTTTGGCGATCTTCAAGACCTTCCTCACCTTGTCGAGCGGCAGCTCCATCTTCTCTGCGATCTCTTCCGGCGTCGGCTCACGGCCGTACTCCTGGACGAGGTAGCGCGAGGTGCGGATGAGCTTGTTGATGGTCTCGATCATGTGCACCGGGATACGAATCGTCCGGGCCTGGTCCGCGATGGCGCGGGTGATGGCCTGACGAATCCACCAGGTGGCGTAGGTCGAGAACTTGTAGCCTCGCTGCCACTCGAACTTATCGACCGCCTTCATGAGGCCGATGTTGCCCTCCTGGATGAGGTCCAAGAACTGCAAGCCGCGGTTCGTGTACTTCTTCGCGATGGACACCACCAGACGCAAGTTGGCTTCGATCATCTCGGCCTTGGCGCGCTTGGCTTTGTACTCGCCGCTCGAGATCTGCTTGTAGGTGACCTTCAGCTCTTCGAGCGGGAGACCGGCCTCCTGCTCGATGCGCTTGATCTTGCGCACCGCCCCGCGCACCGCCCGGTCCATCTCGTGGAACTCCTCCGGCGCGAGCCGGAGCTCCTTGAGCGCGTCCTTCTCCTTGGCCGGATTGTCGCGGACGTCGCGCAGGATCTTCCGAATCTCGAGCAGCGGACGGCCCAGCCGCCTCTGCCACTCGAGTGCTTCGGACTCGGCTCGCTCGACCTTCTTGATCAGGCTCTTCAGCTTCGCGACGATCTTCTGGATCTGGCGCTTGTTGGGCTGCATCTCCTCGAGGAGCTTGGTCATCGCCTCGCGGTTCTTCTCGAGCAGCTTCTGGATCTCCTCCCGCCGAGCCTTGCCGACCTTGCGGCGGGCGAGCAGCTCTTCGCGGGCGACGTCGTTGTCCTTATCGAGGACCGCGATGAGCCCCATGATTCGGTGCACGCGCTCGGTGACTTCGTCCTCGTCGAAAGTCTCCTGCTCCTCGTCGACTTCCTTGACGACCTCTCGGATGCGGATCTTGCCCTCTTTGAGGCGCTTGCCCAGTCCGAGCAGCTCCTTCACCGCGAGCGATGACTTGAGCACGACGTCGAGGACTTCCTTCTCGCCCGCCTCGATGCGCTTCGCGATGGCGACTTCGTCTTCCCTCGAGAGCAGGGAGACCGAGCCCATCTTTCGCAGGTACATGCGCACCGGGTCGTTGGTCTTGGCGTAGGCGGCGTCGAGGTCGTCTCCGCCTTCTTCCTTCTCGTCGTCTCGGCGGCGGCCCGATTCGTCGAGGTCCCGCTCACCGGCGTTCGGATCGACGATCTCGATCTCGTTCCGGTAGAAGAGGTCCATGACGTCGTCGAGCTGCTCCGTGGACACCATGTCCGTCGGCAGCGCCTTGTTGATGTCGTCGAGCGTGAGTCGACCACCCTCTCGCTTGGCGTGCTCGAGCAGGTCTTGCACCGCGCCCTCGGCGGCGCCGAAGTTGCTGGCGCTGAGGCTGTCGTCGTCGATGCCACGTTCGAGCTCGGCGATGATGCGATTCTTGTTTCGAGCGGCTTTGTCCTGCGCTCGTCGCATCGCGGCCGCGATCTTGGCCTTGTCGATGTCGGCCTTCTTGGCGGCGCGATCGGCGTCTTTGGAGGCGCGCTTGGCCTCTCGCTCGGCTTCCTTGGCGGCCCGTTCGGCCTCCTTGGCGGCCCGCTTGGCTTCGCGCTCCGCGTCCTTGGCGGCCTTCTTGGCCAGGCGCTCGGCCTCCTTGGCGGCCCGCTTGGTCTGACGCTCGGCCTCCTTGATGGCCTTCTTCTCGAGCCGCTCCTTCTCCTTGAGCGCGTTGAGTTTCTCGCGCTCGCGGTCCTTGATGCGCTTCTGCTTCTCGCGCTCCTTGGCCTCGAGCTTCTTTTCGCGCTCGCGTTCGCGTTCCTTGGCCTTCTTCTCTTTCTCCCGCTCGCGCAGAACCGCCTGGCGCTCTCGCTCACGTTCGCGCTTGGTCGCCTCGATCTCGCGCTTCTTCAGGTTGAGCTGGCGCTGCCTGTCGGCCGCCTTCTTGGCCTGATCGCGCTTCTTGAGGAGCGCCGCACGTTTCTTCGCCAGCGCCTTCTCGCGTGTGTCCTTCTTCTTCTGGAGGAGGAGTCGCTTCTTTTCTTTGGCTTGCTTGGCGCGCTCGCGTTTCTGGGCCTCGAGGAGGCGCTTCTTCTCGACGATACGTCGGAGCGCTTCCTTCTTCTTGTCCTCGATCTCGCGTTTCTTCTCGCGCGCCTTCTGATCCGCCTCTTTCTGCCTCAGGACGGCCTGCCGCTTCTTGAAGACCGCGAGGCGCTTGTTCGCTTGGTTTCGTCGATCATTCAGGCGCTTACGGGCGTCGTTGCGCTTGGCTTGATTCGCCTTCTTCTTCTGAGCACGCTGGGCGGGCGTGAGCGCGGAAGACGGCCTTGACGTCACGGAAGCCGCGGCCTTAGCCGGCTTCTTTCGTTTGGTGACCTTCTTGGCCACCTTCTTGCCGGTCTTCTTCGCAGTGGACTTGCGCTTCTTTGCCATAGGACTTGTGTCTCTCTTCGCCCGAAACGAGCTAGGTCTCTGATCCCAGCTTCTTAATGAGGTCGCGATGTTCTTCGGAAAGCCGTTCTAGATCTTCGCTTCCATGGGCAGCCGCCTCTCGAATGGCGCTCGTCAACTGCCGCAACCTGGCCTCGATAGCTTTTCGGACCAACCGTTTCAAACATTCATTCAGCTCATGAACATCCCCGAGGGGCGAAAGGAGGGTTTCCCGGATTCTCGAGAGGCCGGCCTCGCTGATATCCCCATGACTTACGAGTACATCCATCGCCGCTGGTCCGTCGAAAGCCTCTCCGATCTCGAGTCGGCGCCTCGCCTCCTGCCACAACTCACGCATGGCCGGAGATGGGAAGGCGTCGGAGGCCCCCATATCTTCCGCCTGGCGAACCGTTTCGGCTGGGTTTTCTACGAGATGGTGCAGAACGGCCAACTCGAGGACGGTCAGCGCTCCGGTTCCGCCCCGCGCCGGGCTCGGCACCTGCGCACCGGGGCTGGGGCCTGGTCCGCGCGGGGACCCCTTAGCCCGAAGGTGCTGTCGAAGGACCGGCGGGTCGAGACCCAGCCGCCGAGCCGCGGCCTCGATGGACACGTCTCGAGCCAGAGGATCGGGGATGGACAAGAGCAACGGCCGAACGAGGTCCACCATCTTCACGACGCCGGCGATCCCTCCCCCGGCGTGCATCTTGCGCGCGCGGTCCACGAAGTAGTCGATGGCCGAAGGCGCGTTCTGCAGCTGCTCCTCCATGGATTCTGGCGAGACACGAGCGGCGAAGGTGTCGGGGTCTTCGCCCGGAGGAAGCTCGAACACCCGCATGGTGAGCCCCTGCTCGAGCAACGGTTCTGCGGAGCGACGCGTAGCGTCCATGCCCGCGGCATCACCGTCGAACATCGTGATGATCTCGTCGGCCATCTTTGAGAGCGCCTCCGCGTGTTTCTTTGAGAGTGCGGTGCCGCAGGTGGCGATGGCCTGTGTGATGCCCGCCTGATGCAGGCCGATGACGTCCATGTATCCTTCCACCAAGATCGCGCGCCTCGAGCGACGGATGGAGTCCTTCGCGAGATCGAGCCCGTAGAAGATGCTCGACTTGTCGTAGATCGGGCTCTCGGGTGAGTTGAGATACTTTGGCCCTTTGTCTTCTTCCTCGACCCAGTCCGCTCGGCGCGCGCCGAAGCCAGCGACATCGCCGCTGGGCAGGGCGATGGGAAACATCACCCGCGAGCGATAGCGATCGTAGACCCCGCGGCCGTCCTGCCTTCGTCCGAGGAGCCCGAGCAGCAGTGGATACTGGCTTGGAACACGCTTGTTTTCGAGCTCGTCGGCGAGTCCGCTCCAACCGGCCGGTCCAAAACCGAGGCGAAAGCGCTCGATGGTCTCGGGCTTGAGGCCTCGTTCCTTCTCTAGATACGCCCGAGCTCGAGCGCTCTCCTTCAGCTCGCGTTCGAAGTACTCGCGCGCGAGCTCGTTGACTCGGTAGAGCTTCTCTTTCTCGGTGCGACGTCGCTTCTCGTCTGGGCTCTCCTCGCGCTCCGGGAGTTCGACGCCGAAGTCTCGCGCGAGCCTTCGAACCGCGGTGGGAAAGTCCACGGAGTCGTGCCGCATGACAAAGTCGAAGGCGTCGCCCCCTACGTGGCAGCCGAAGCAGTGATAGAGCTTGGCGGTGGGGTCGACCGAGAAGGATGGGCTCTTCTCTCGATGGAACGGGCAAAGACCGGACAGACGCCGACCTTGTTTCTTGAGGCTGACGACTTGTCCAATGACCCGTTCGATGTCGACTCGGTCTCGGACTTCCTGGATCTTGTCGGGCGGGATTGCGACCAAGTCCGGTTGCCCACTCTCGTAGTTTGAGCCTCGGTGCCCACGCAAGCGCGGACCACCGAGGCTCGAACGAGCTACTGCTCCTTGCGGACCTTCTTCAAGAGCCGCTTTCGAGCGGCTGCAGCTTTCTTCTTCTTTTTGACGGAAGGCTTCTCGTAGTGCTCTCGCTTCCGGACCTCTCCGAGGATACCGGCGCGCTCGCACTGCTTCTTGAATCGACGCAAGGCTCGCTCGAAGGACTCGCCTTCTTTGACGCGTACGCCTGGCATGGAATCACCTCCCTCGGAATGCATTGGACGGCCGAGGTATTCGGGACGGCTGCCGGAGTCAAGCCTTCGGAGCTTCGGGCGGGATGCTGCCCTGTTCAATGAGGCGCCCGAGCACGTCGGCCAGCCCGACCTTTCGGGTCCGGAGCGCGACGGCCAGGGCGTAGACCAAGTCGATGGCCTCCTCCCGAACCGCGTCTTTTCGCCCGTTTATGAGCGCGGCGTGGAGCGCCTCGGCTCGCTCCAAGACCGCGGCGGCCTGGGTGGGGACACCGCCGGCAAACAGGTCTCGTGCCGGGTGGGCGGGGTCCCCCTTGGAGGCGACCTCGTCCGCCTCGACCAGGTGCTGGAGCGCGGCGAGGGCGGGGGCTTCGTTCGCCTCGGTGCCGAGGAGCTGCTCGGGCTCGAGCCGCCAGCCTTCACCGACCCGGCGGAGGAAGAAGCAAGAGTCATGGCCCATATGACACGCTGGGCCTTCGGGCTCGACGCGATACAGCAAGGTGTCGCCGTCGCAGTCGAGCCGCACCTCGATGAGGCGTTGCCGATTGCCGGAGGTCTTGCCCTTCTCCCAGAGCGTGGCGCGCGAACGGGACCAGAAGGTCGCCCAGCCGGTCTCGAGGCTGCTTCGCAGTGCCTCCTTCGATACCCAGGCGACCATCAAGACGGCTCGGCTTCGGAGGTCTTGCACGACGCAGGGAACGAGCCCGTCATGGTCGGTTTTGACCTTTCTCCAGAGGTATTCGACCTCGAGCGGCAAGCCTACTCCTCGACGAGCGGGGTGCGCTCGAGCTGGGCCCGGATCTCGAAGTGGCGCAGTTCGCCGCCCGGCACCACCCGCTGGCCGAAGGGACGGAAGCCTTCCAGCCGGAGCTCGAGCTCATGCGGGCGATCTGCGGCGAGGCTCGAGATGGTCTGCGGGGTTCGGGCTCCGATGTCGTTGCCGTCCAGGATGATCAGCGCGCCGGCGGGTACGGATTCGACACGCAGGCTCAGGGTGTCCGCTCGCGGCTGGGACAGGAGCTGAACCGCGTAGATGACCGCGCCGAGCAACGCCCCCAGTCCCACGATGAAGAACATCAGACCCAGGCGATCCGAACGCACCGGTTTCGCGGCGCGTCCTTCTCCGTCGTAGAGCACCGTTCGCGAGCGAGCGGTGACGAGCGACTCGGCCGGCACGCCCGCCTCGGCCGGATCCGCGGTCCTGACCTGACGACTGACGACTGGACCCTCGGGCTCCGGGGGTTTGGAGTCCATCACTTTGGCGCGCGCCTTCTCGACCGCGCGCCGCACCTCGGCGAGCTGCTCGGGGGAGAAGCTGCCGAGCACGGTGGGCATCTCGGCCGCGTCCTCCTCGGGGAGTTCGTCCTCCATGCGCCGGCCGCGTGCCCCTTGGGGAGTGCCAGCCGGCTTGGCGAGACCAGCGGTGTTGTTGTTGCCCCCCGCGGTGTCTTCTTCCGCGAAGAGCGACCGGATCTCGGAGCGCAGTCTTCGACGGCCCGTCGTGTGCTGATCGTCGAGGTACTCGTCCTGCTCGACGTGAACCACCGCCCGTGCAGCGCTGGCGGCGACCTGAACGTCCGAGCCGCTCTGCGCCATGACGTTGATACCGGAGAGGGTGTTCTTCTCCGCTCGGCCAGCGGTGAGCGCTTCGATGAGGAGCTCGTCGTCGGCCCGCTCTCGCGCCCGGCGTTCCATCTCGATTCGATCCTCGAACAGCTCGGAGGCGAAACGGCCGAGCTCTCCGGTCGTCACCGTCATGCGATGGTCAGAGGCGAAGCGCTCGATGGCATCCTGCATCTTGGCGGCGGAGGCGAAGCGATCGCCTGGTCTCTTCTTCATCGCCTTCATGAAGATCGTTGCCAGCTCGGCTGGGAACCGGCTGTCGATGGATGAAGGGTGAGGCGGATCGGCATCGAGGATCGCGCGCAGCACGTCCATGTCGTTGGCGGCGTAGAACGGATGACGCTGCAGCAGCAGCTCGTAGAAGACCTCGGCGAGCGCAAAGAGGTCAGAACGTCCGTCGATGGGGGCGCCCGTGATCTGCTCGGGGGACATGTACGCGAACTTGCCTTTGACCAGCCCGGCCTGTGTTTGATGCAGTCGGCCCTCTGCCTTGGCGACGCCGAAGTCGACGAGCTTCACCCGACCGTCGTAGGTCACCATGATGTTCTGAGGCGAGACGTCTCGGTGCACGACGTTCAAGGGGCGCCCCGCCTCGTCCGTGAACTGATGCGCGTAGTTTAGGGCGTCGAGGCAGTCGCAGGCGATCCGCAGTGCGTGCGACATGGGCAGCGTCTTGCCCATGTGGTGAAGACGAGCCAGAAGGTCTCGGAGATTGACCCCGCGGAGCAGCTCCATGGCGATGAAGAGGGAGCCATCGAGTTTTCCGAGCTCGAAGATCTGAACCACACCCGGATGGGCCAGCTTGCTGGCAATGTTGGCTTCGTCGTGGAACATGTCGACGAACTCGCGGTCCGACTGCAGGTCGGGCATGAGTCGCTTCAAGACCACTTCTTGGGCGCGTCCGGAGCTGTCTCGGCTGCGGGCCAGGTAGATCTCCGCCATCCCGCCGGAGGCGATTCGACCCACGATTTCGAACCGCTCCTCGGGCGGGCGTTGTGAGCGCGCCCCGCGGGCGGCGGATGATGGGCTTGGGGGTGGCACGACCGAGATACCCTACTTAGGTCGTTCCGGTGGCTGTGGCAAGCAAGTCTTACCGGCGACGGTCGGAGTGAATCCTCCCTGCCGGCTACGCTCGCCTTCGGCTCGCTGCGCGCTTCGCTTGCAGGTCTTACCGGCGACGGTCGGAGTGAATCCTCCCTGCCGGCTACGCTCGC
>WYAZ01000136.1 GCA_011526105.1 Deltaproteobacteria bacterium
CCTGCGGCCGCCCTTTCGGGCTCCTCGGTCATTGGGGGCGACCCAACTCCCTTCGTAGCGCGCCGACCAGCGACGAAAGATACTTCGCGGGAACATGATCGAACTTCTCGGACGGGACACTAGAGCCAGACGTGGGTGGTTAAAAAGAAGTCTGCGCCACCCTGTGATCTCGGCGAGTCGAAGAGGAAACGGCCCTGCATCAAGAAGCTGAGCCCCGGGACTGGAGACACATCGAGCCCGACGGAGAGCCGCTGTTCCAAGCTGCTGGTGGCATCGAGATCTCGACTTCCGAGATCATGCTTGAGCCTCAGGCTGATGCCGTTGAAGGCGAGCCACCACAGCTCGTGATACACCGCGAGGCGCGCATCCGAACCGCCAAGCGCATTCGGTCCGCGGCCCAGGGTGACCTCACCCATGATCACGAAAGGGAGATACTCGCTCAGAGCGAACGGGCTCAGTCCGTAGGTGACGCCCGCCGCGTCCATGTCGCCGCCGTTTTCGATCTCGCGGCGACGGATCATTCCGTGGGCCCCAAGGTTGAACCAGAGATCTCGCCACCCGAGCGACACCGTGCCGCCAAAGCCGTCGAGCGCGATGTCGGAGCCCACCGGAGTCAGGTTCTTGAAGAGCGCGACGCTCGCGAAAGGATAGTTGGGCGCGAGACCGAGCTCCACGCCGAGCACGCTGCTCTCACTCTTCGAGATGTCGAAGCCAAAATACTGCCGAATGAACGAGGTGTGGTCGTCGGTATAGGTGCCGAACGACGGCACGAAGATCCCGCCTCGCGCCCAGGCCGCGAACGGAAGCTCGTGCGCCATCGCGTAGGCGTTGCGCGGAAAGACCGGCGCGGGCTGGCTCGCGAGGGCTTCTGGACCCGCCACCCGTCCCCTTCCGGCGAGCGTACCCACGATGGTCAGGTGCTCGATGGGGTGCACCGCCGCGTGGAGGTCGAGCTGCATCGGAAAGATGGTCTGACTCGCGCTCCAATAGGCGGAGCGCAGGTCGGCCCCGAGCTGCAGGAATGGATCGGCGTTGAGGTCTGCGTAGCGCCCGTCCCAAAGCGCGTACTCGGAGGTGTCACCCAGAGGCTTACCGAAGCTGAGCCAGCCTCCGTAACGATCGCTCTTCACGTCCTCGAAGCGAGAGGGGATGTCGTGACCCTTGGGGTCAGGCGACGGAGAACCAAACAGCGCGCGATAGGCGCTGACCCAAGACGCCGGCAGGGCTTCACGACCGAGGTCTGAGTACGAGCGTTCCTGCAGCGCAAGCATGGAGAGCGAGCTGCCCCCGTAGTACCGACCGCTGGTGTTTCGAAGTCCCCCTCCGGCCGGGGAGAGGTGGCAGGCGATGCAAGACAGGTTGCACTTCCGCTCCGCGAGATCAGGGTCGCGCCAGCCCGCCTCGTCTTGATAGGTGGGGCTCACGTGACAGTTGGCGCAGGTCCGTCCCGAACCAAGCGCATACGCCGGCAAAGCCAGCGCGCTGGTGGGTAGAGATAGCGCGAGAAGAACAACGAACGCAAAGAGCCTCATCGTGCGGCCCCCGTCTCGACCCAACGCGCGAGGATGACCTGTTCGTCGAGGAGGAGACCACTTCGGGCCCCGGTCGGCATGGACCCCACCTCCCAGCCCTCACAAGGAGCACGCGGCGGTTGGCCCGAGCGCTGAAAAGGCGTGAGTGCAGCGCCGAAGCGCGCGACCACCTCCGGTTCGACGGTGACGCAGACCTGATGCACACGCCCGGCGAAGGCGCTCTCGTATTGATCGAGCTCCACTCCACCCGCGCGGGCGCCTAGGCTGCTGTGGCAACTCGTGCAGTGGGTCTCGAAGAGCGGCCTCACGTGCTGCGCATAGGTGGGCTCGAGCGCCCATACTTCAGGCGATACCTCATCGAGGGTTGTGGCCCCGCAGCCGAGAACTCCGAGGAGCAGGACGAAACTGAACGCACGCACTTCAGTCGTCCTCCTTCTCGTCGAGTTCACGCGGTCCGGTCTTCGGCTCATCCTCGTGCCACTTCCTATCGTGGCACGAATAGCAGCTCGGCCCTTCGGCCCCGAGCAAGTGGCGGCCCGCCGCCGAGCCACCTGCTTCGCGATAGTCGTAGCTGCCGTGGCAGCCGACCGCGTCACAGCTCAAGTAGGCGTCCTCCGGATCGCCCGACACTCCACTGCTCGTCGTGGTGCGTACGCGAACTGCGCACTCGAGGCCGATCTCAGGCTTCGCTGGGTCTGCCCCCGCAGGACAGAGAAAGGGGTAGTTCAGCCCTCGGGCATGACGGAAGTCATCCTCGCTCTTGTCGTGCGGTGGCCAGTCGGGCGGCGTAAATGGTCCCGGCGACCCGCAGCCAAGATGAGAGGCCAAGAGCGCGGCGGTGAGGAGGTAGGGTGAGGATCTCAAGCGCGCCTGAAGCCTAGCAGGCCAGCCGGCCAAACGGGAGAGCCTCGCGCGGTCCTGCACCGCAAACATGCGCTCGGCTGTCTCGCTCTTCTCCGGCTTTTCCCGGCACGAGGCGAGGTAAAGCCGTCGGTCGCGGCCAAGGCGAGGCACCGGACTTGTCAGGCCACGCGGGTGAGAGGCAAGCTCCTCGCTCCCATAGGAGGGTTCATGTTGAAGAAGTTGATCGTTCCCGCTCTCACCCTTGCTCTGTCGGTGCCCGTTGTCGCGTGGGCCTGCGACGACGAGAAGGACACCATGGCGATGATCACGCTCGAAGAGGCTCAGACCTCGGCGAAGCAGATCTCTTTTGTGGACGCCAACAGCAAAGAGACGCGCTCCAAGTACGGCGTCATCCCGGGGGCCGTGCTCCTCACCTCCTTCGATGCCTATGACACTTCGAAGGAGCTCCCGAGCAGCAAGGACAAGAAGCTCGTCTTCTACTGTGCAAACTCGAAGTGTGGCGCTTCCAAGGTCGCGGCGAAGCGCGCGCAGGCCGCTGGTTACACCAACGTCGCCGTGCTGCCGGATGGCATTAGCGGCTGGAAAGAGAAGGGCGCGCCCGTCGAGACCCCTCGCAGCTAGTGTCCCGTCCGAGAAGTTCGATCATGTTCCCGCGAAGTATCTTTCGTCGCTGGTCGGCGCGCTACGAAGGGAGTTGGGTCGCCCCCAATGACCGAGGAGCCCGAAAGGGCGGCTGCAGGCCGCGCGTCGGCCAGCGACGAAAAGGACAAGCGCGAACGTGATCTGAACTTCTCGGACGGGACACTAGTGTCCGGCCGGCGAACCCGCAGCCTTCAGACGAACGCTGTTTCGCCACGCCTCATCCACCAGGATGGGCGTGAGGTCTTCGCGCATGACGAGGTAGCTGTTGGGCTCGCGCGGCGAGCGCAACAGCACGACCTTTGCTTGGTCCCCCTCCAAGACGACGAGAGGCGCCGAGTTGAGGCTCTCCGAGCGCGGGCTCGAATCCTCCGGGACCCGATACTTCACGATGAAGTTCCCCTGAACCTTGGTGACGTTGAGGAGCTCGGCCAGGACCTCTTCTCCATCCTCCATCACGAGCCCTAGCAAATGGGCGCGCTTCTTCGACTGACGAACGCTCCCCGCTAGGGCCACGAGCATCAAGGCCGCCAGCACGGCCATCATCGTCGTAGCGCCCCAGATCGCGACCGGCCCGCTCTCCACCGCGGGGCTCAACGTGAAGATCTCCGGCGAAGCCGGGAGGTAGCGGAGCTTGGGGTCGACGGACTGATCCGCCTCCGACCAAAAGAGCGAGAACTCGAGCTTCCCCGAGTGCGCCTCACCGGCGTCGTCGAGGAAGGAGATCTCGAGATCGTAGTCGTGAAAGATCGTCAGCCCGAACTTGCCGGAACTCCGGACCTCCCCCGAAAGGTCCGTGATCTCCCCGAGCCGGCCATTCTCCCAGACATGAAGGTGATGCAAGGTCTTCTTCGCGAAGTATCCCGCACCCGACACGAAACCGCCTCCGGCCACGACAAAGAGGGCTGACAGAAAGAACAGGTGGCGCCGCTCCTTGGCGACCGCCTTGGGGTCGAGCATGAGCGGTCGCGGCGGCAAGAAGCCGTTCATGCCGAGACTGTAGCGCAGGTTGTCTCGCCGCGTCTCGCCGCTCTCGCGCCCGTCGTGTATCTTTCCGGGGGTTGCGACGTTCGACGCTCATCGCCTTGGTGGTTGCTCTGATCGGCCTTGGTCTCTGGATCCTTCGTACGGAAGGCCCATCACCCAAGGCCCTCGGAGGCGCCGCGGAGCCCGCGGCGCATGGCGCCACCGATTCGAACGAACGAGGCCCAAAAGACCCCGCGCCAGCAGGTGCAGAACCTGCGAGCGCCTGGCTCGCCGGGCGCGTCACGAGCAGCGGGGCGCCTGTGCCCGGCGCAAGACTGAGCGTACTCCGCATCGACGCCCCCGGAAGCGCCGCTCCCGTGGCGTTCGAGCTCGAGGTGACCACGGACGCCGACGGTCGCTTTCGCTTCGGGGCAGAGCCCGGTCGCTTGCGCGTGTTGGCCGAAGCCCCCGGTTACGCGATTGGGGAGAGCCGAGAGGTCTGGCTCAGGCCCGGCACCGAGATGGGGAGCCTGCTCATCGAGCTCGGCCGCGACGGAAAGGTGACGGTCTCGGTGCGTACCGAGGACGATCAACCGGTGAAAGGGGCCACGATCGAGGCCTACGGCCTGTCTACGTGGCAACTCGCGCCCGCCATCACGGACGCGCGTGGTCAGGTCCTGCTCGAGCGCGTACCTCCAGGTGAGCTGCGCTTTCGCGTGCGTGCGAACGGGCTCTCGTCGGCCGAGAGTCAGCCGGTCACGCTCGAGCCGGGTGGCCACGCCGAGATCACCGTGGTTCTGGGCCCGCTGCTGGGAGTGAGTGGGCGCGTCGTGAACGAGCGGCACGAAGGAGTGCCAGGGGCGCAAGTCAGCTTGCAGGGCGAGGTCGAGCCTCGAGCGGTGCTGTCGGAGAAGGATGGCTCGTTTCGCTTCGAGGATATCGAGGAAGGCCTCTATCGTTTGCGTGCGCGGCATCCTCGCCATGGTCCGAGCGCGGAACTCACCGTCGCGAGCGGAGACGGTGAGGTCGAGGTCGTCCTGACGCGGGGCGGTGAGCTCGCGGGCCGAGTCGAGCGCGCAGATGGAACGCCGGCTCAGCACTTCTTCATTGTGGTCGATCGCTTCGTCCCGGTCGGTGAGGGCCCGCTCCGGGGACGACCGTTCAAACCCATGGAAGCTCGATCCAAAGACGGCACATTTCTGTTCTCCGATCTCGCCCCCGGGACGTACGACGTCGTCGCTGATTCGCCGGACGAGGGTGGACCGGCGACCGCGTCAAACATCGAGATCGCAGCCGGGGTGCGCTCGAGTGGGCTCGTGCTCCGACTCGCGCCGGGCGGCGCAATTGAAGGCCGAGTCGTCGAGAGCACGGGTGCGGGGGTACCTGCGGTCGCGGTCCGGATCTCCCAGGCGGCGCGGTCGAGCCGGCAGCTTCCCCCGCAGGTCACAAAGACAAACGCCGAGGGCCGCTTCCGCTTCACGGGTCTGGGTGCGGGCCGCCTCAGCCTCCACACGCGAAAGGCCGGCTACGTGAGTCAGGTGTTCGCGGGCGTGACCGTTCGTCCCGGAGGCACTGCAGAGGTCGAGATCGTGCTCGCAAAGCTGGCGGAGGGCGAGAAGCCCAAGACCGAGTTCTTCGGGATTGGAGCGGTGCTCGAACAACAGAAGGACGGAGCGCTCCTGATTCAGAAGATCATGGACGGCACGCCGAGCCATCAACAGGGACTTCAAAAAGGCGACCGCATCCTCGCGGTGGACGGGGAAGAGACGAGCCGTCTCGGCATGGAACGCGCGGTCGAACTCATCCGCGGCGAAGAAGGCACTTCGGTCGAGCTCGAGGTCCTCCGGACGGGCGATGCATACCCTTTCCGCATGCGAATCGACCGGGGCCGGGTCAGCTACGAGGACCGGTAAAGTGGGCGGAACCCTCGCACGGGGATGGGGGGTGGCACCATCCCCGCCGGGAACTTCGCGGGTTCCCGTGGATCTTCCTTGGTCAGCCGTGTCGAAATGGGGCATGCGGTGTCTGCAGGAACGATAGAGGCGGACGGAGGTCGATATGGCGGGACAGGCAAAAGCAACCGGAGCGAAGCGACAGAAAGAGCGTCAGCGCGCCGAGAAGCGACAGCTCAAGGCCGAGAAGGCCGAGCGGCGCCGAGCCGAAGCGGCATCCAAAGAGCCCGTCGCCGACGGCGTAGACCCAGACATCGCGGGCATCGTGCCCGGACCCCAGCCCGTCTTAGACCAAGACGCCTAGCCTCAGAGGCTTGATCTCCCAGTCACCCTTGGCTACTCGTGCCGCCCATGGTCTCGGGCAGCGGCCACCCTTTTCATCAACCCGGCGAGTGGCAGGCACACGAAGCCACCTTCCTCGCGTGGCCAAGCGCAGCCGACCTGTGGCTCGAGTCCCTCGCGCCGGCGCAGGAAGAGTTCGTCGCGCTCTCTGAGATCATCGCGGACTACGATCGCAGCTCGAAGAAGTGCCTCGGCGACAACCTCTACATCCTCGTATCGGATGCAAAGGCCCGTAGAGACGCCGAACGTTCCCTCGCGCACCTGTCGCCGAGGTTCTTCGAGATCCCTTATGGGGACATCTGGCTCCGAGACATCGCCCCCATCTTCCTCGTCGGCCCCGCGGGCGAGAGGAAGAGCGCGGTCTTCGGCTTCAACGGTTGGGGCAACAAGTACGTCCTCCCGCACGACGACGCGGTGGCTTCGCGCATCGCGGCACAGCTTCCGCACGCGGTCCGCGAGAGTCCCTTCGTGCTCGAAGGCGGCAGCGTAGAGGTCGATGGTGAAGGCACCGTGCTCACTACGCGTCAGTGTCTCGAGAACCCGAACCGAAACCCCGGGCTCTCGACCTCGCAGATCGAGCGGGAGCTCGAACAGGGCTTGGGCGCCAAGAAGGTCCTGTGGCTCGACGACGGCCTCCTCAACGATCACACCGACGGTCACATCGACACCCTCGCGCGCTTCGTCCGGCCCGGGGTTGTGGTCTGCATGCGACCCGCCGACGACCATGACCCCAACCAGATCGTGCTCCTCGCGACCGAAGGAGCGCTAATGGCCATGACCGACGCCGCCGGGCGCCGGCTCGAGGTCCACACCGTTCCCTCTCCGGGCAGCGTGCGGAACGAGGAGGGCGCGATCATGCCGGCGAGCTACGTCAACTTCTACATCGCCAACACCACGGTCGTCGTGCCCCAGTACGGGGTGGAGAACGATCAGGCCGCGGTCGCCGCGCTTGCATCGCTCTTTCCGGAACGTCGTGTGGTGGGTGCTTCCGCGCGCGCCATCCTCGGGGGTGGGGGCGCGTTTCACTGCATCACCCAGCAGCTCCCTAGAGGAGGTCGCCCATGACCAGTTCTCGTGTCGTCACCGTCGCCGCCATTCAATGCCCGCTCGGCGGGAGCCGGGAAGAGAACGTCGAGCGCGTCATCTCTCACGTGGAGACCGCTGCGGCCCGTGGCGCGCAAGTCATCTTGCCGCCGGAGCTCTTCGAAGGCCCCTACTTTTGCCGGCACGAGAAGACCGAGTTCTTCTCGATGGCGCGGCCGCTCGAAGACAACCCCACGATCGAGACCTTCTCCGAGCTCGCCCGCAGGCTGGGGGTCGTGATTCCGATCTCGTTCTTTGAGAAGGCCAACCACGCCTACTACAACAGCGTGGCGATGCTGGACGCGAGCGGTGAGCTCCTCGGCCTGTATCGAAAGAGCCACATCCCCGACGGACCCGGCTATGAGGAGAAGTTCTACTTCCGCCCCGGGGATACAGGATTCATCGCTTGGCCCACACAGCATGGTGTCATCGGCGTCGGGATCTGCTGGGATCAGTGGTATCCGGAGTGTGCGCGCTCGATGATGCTCGAGGGCGCAGAGCTGTTGCTCTACCCCACCGCCATCGGCAGCGAGCCCGCGGACCCCGGTCTCGACACCAAAGACCCCTGGCAACGCGTCATGATCGGGCACGCCGTGGCAAACGTCGTCCCCGTGGTCGCCGCGAATCGCATCGGCACCGAAGAAGACCAGAGCTTCTACGGCGCCTCGTTCATCTGCAACCATCGCGGAGACAAGCTCGCCGAGCTCGGCCGCGACGAAGAGGGCGTCATCGTTCAGGCCTTCGACCTCGATGAGCTCGCGCGCATGCGGGCCGGCTGGGGCTTCTTTCGAGACCGAAGGCCCGATCTTTACGAACCTCTACTGACCGCCGATGGGGAGCGCTGGGGTTGAACGCGAGGTGGCCAAGATTTGCCTCACGAGCGAGCGGGCGTTACTGTCCGGCCCCAACCGTGATGAACCCATCTGGCCTCGTCTCTAGCTTCGACTTGCGCCGGTCTCGAACCACACATGAGTAGCTCATCTCCTTTTCGTGCCTCCGCCCGCACCCGGGCCAAGAAGCCGCGCCTCGCGTCGCGCGGTGGGTTGATCGTCATCGGCGGCCCCGCGTACGGCGGAAAGAACGTGCTCGCCGCGCGGCTCGCGGAGTGGCTGCCACGCGTGATCAAACTCGAGACTGTGGACCGACTTCCGGACGAGGTTTGGTTCCCGAACGGTCTCGAGGGACGTGCCGTAGCTCGGCCCGAGCGCCCTATGCTCGCGCACGCCCGCACGCTGCTCGCCAGGCGTGGCATCCCGCCCACAGTCATCCTGGTCGCTCGATTCGGAGAGCCGTCGCTGCGCGAGCGCGCCGTCGAGGCGGCCAGCGCGGCCGAGGTTCCCTTCCTGTACGTGGAGGCGCGGTCGAGCAACATCCGGGCCTTGCGCCGTTTGTTTCGCATCGTGGGCTCACACGAGGACGCGGCCGAGCGCATGAAGCTCTACGAGCGCGCGACGGAGAAATACGTGCAGGTGGACAGCGATGAGACGAGGACGCTGCCCTGCGTTCGACTGGCTGGCGTCTTGCGCGACGTAGATGCGGCCTCGGCGCGCGTGCTCGCCGCGTGGGGCGCGGTGTAGCAACACCCACCTATGCCCTCGCGCGGCGGCCGGGTCGGTTTGCGGACGTCTAGGAAGTCTGGGATCGTATCTGGGTGATCGGTGGACGCTTCGCAATCGAGCACCCACTGAACGCGGCCCTCACTCTGTATCGGGCGCGTGATACCCAGGCCGAGCGACAGGTGTTGCTCCGGGTAGAGGATCTGTCGACCGCGAGTTCCTTCGACGCGTTGAACCGGCTCGAACGCGAAGCGGCGCTCCTGCGAGGGCTGAAACATCCCCAGATCCCCGCGTTTGTCGCGAGCGGCCAAGACGGGTCCCGCGCCTATCTCGCGCTGGAGCACGTGGAGGGAGAGACGCTGGAGGAGGAGATGCAGGCGCGCCGGTATCACGAAACGGAGGTGCTCGATGTCATCGCCGATGTGCTCCCAGTGCTCGGCTATCTGCACGGCCTCTCGCCACCGGTGGTCCATCGCGATCTCACGCCGGGCGCGCTCGTGCGCCGAGGCTCGGATGGTCGACTCATTCTGCGCGATCTGGGTTCGGCGCTCGGTCGCGCCTCGAGCGCCGGGGAGCTCACTACATCCGGGACCTATGGCTACCTCGCCCCGGAGCAGTTCACCGGCGACGCCTTTCCGGCCAGCGACCTCTACGCGCTCGGCGTCATCGCGGTACGACTGTTATCGCGCGAGGATCCAGAATCGATGATGCGGGAGCGACGGATCGACTGGGAGAGCCGCGTCAGTTGTCACAACGCGACGCGTTTGCTGCTCCGAGATCTGCTCGCCCCCGAGTTGGACGCGCGACTGGCCGACGCCCGAATCGCCCGAACACGCGTGGAACGTGTCCGAGTCCTGGTGCTCGATGCCACAAAGCCGGCGGAACGCAGAGAAGAGGAGGCAGCGACGGAGCTCAATCTGCCTTCGAGCAAGTACCTGAAGACCAGGCCCGTGAACGAGGCCGAGGCGCCCTCACCCGCCTCGAGACGCGGAGCCCACAAAGGCGTACTTCGGATCGACGCCGCATCCACGGAACACGAGATCGCACGTAAGAAGCGGAACCTCGCGGCAGCGGCCTTCGTCGGATTGCTTCTGATGGCCGTCGTCTATCTTCTACGGACGTGGGTCTTCTGAAGGCCCAGAGCACGACGGCCGTTGGAGCTCACGTTCCGGCGCACGTCGCTCGCCCTTGAAGCACAGCCAGGGCTGCGCTAACTGCAAGGCGGTGACCACACGATGCCTCATCACTCACCTCCTCATCACGCTGGCTGCGCTCTCAGCGTGTGCCACGATGGGTGAGAGCCCGAGCCAAAAGCCCGACATCCCCATTCGCCGAGTCATCCTCTATCAAAACGGCATCGGTTACTTCGAGCGCAGCGGCATCGTCGAGGGCGACGTACTCACCATTCAGAGTCGGCCCGATCAGATCAACGACATGCTCAAGTCGCTGACGGTCATCGATCGAGGCAAGGGCCGCGCCGTGAGCGTCTCGCTTCCACTCGAAAAGACCGGAGCGCAGCAGCTCAGCGAGCTGCCCCAGCAAGTCCGCGACGCCGGCGGTTTGCTCGATGTGCTCCGCGTCTTCAGGGGGGCCCGCGTCGAGGTCGATGGCGACGACGGTCGTATTCAAGGCCGCGTCGTCGGCGTGGAATCGATGCAAGCCGGTGAAGACGGGGCGTCGATCGGCGACTGGCGGCTCACGCTCAAGGGCCGGGGCGGCGATCTGCTCACCTACCCGGTCAGCCACATCGAGCGGGTCACGCTCGAAGACAAGACGCTCTCGGTAGGTCTCGACAAGAGCCTCGACGTCTCCCTCAACGAAGGGAACTGGAAGCCCATCGCGCTCTCGGTGCGACTCGCCGGGGCGAGAACACACGATCTCATCGCCAGCTACATCTCCGAGATGCCGCTGTGGAAGCCAGCCTATAGGGTGGTCATTGGTGATGACGGCAAGCCGCTGCTCCAAGGCTGGGCGGTTGTCGACAACGTCTCCGGCGAAGACTGGAACGACGTGAAGCTGTCGCTCGTGGCGGGCACGCCGATGTCCTTTATCTACGACCTCCATTCCCCTCAGTTCATGGAACGCGTGGACCTCACCCCGAGCACTCGCCAGCGAGCTATGGCCCCGGTCATCGAACGGCCCGGGGTGGCGCTCGAATCGGAGAAGCTCGCTCAGGACTACGCCAAGAAGCGCTCGGCACGCGGCCCCGCGCCCAAAGCGGAGTCCGCCCCCTCGCGGTCGTCCGTGGCGATGGATGAGTCCGATGCCCCCATGGCCGGAGCCGAGTTCACAGACGCGCTCGAGTCCCAGGCCACACCGAGCGCCGAGGGGACCTCGGTCGGGGCCTTGTTTCGCTACGACATCAGCGATCCGGTCACGATCCCCGATCGCTCCTCCACGCTCGTCGCGATCGTCAACGAGCGCGTCGAAGGCCAAGAGGGGGTGCTCTTCCGCCCCGAGCTGACCCACGGCTCCGCGAAGTCCCATCCTTACCGAGTCATCACCTTTCGCAACAGCACCGGGTTCACGCTGGAGAAGGGACCGGTCGCCGTCTACTCCGGAGGCACCTTCGTGGGCGAGAGCTTCGTCGAGCGTATGGAGAAGGGGACCACCGCGTTTCTCACCTACTCCATCGACGGCAACGTCACCCTCGTCGCGGAGCGCGGCACCAGTCAGGAGGGCTTGCGACTGCTCAAGATCATCGACGGTCAGATCATCAGCGAGGTGCTCGAGATCGATCGCACCACCTACAAGATCGAGAATCGACACGACAAGCCCGTGACCGCCTACGTCAAGACCGCTCGACGATCCGGCTGGACCTTGCGCAAGCAGCCGAGCGGCACCATCGAGACCGCGGATGCGTTCTTCTTGCCGATCGAGGTGGCGAGCAGCGGGAGCGCGGAACTGCCGCTCGAATGGACCAAGAAGCTGGTGCGCCAGGTGGGTATCGACACCAGCGTCAGCACCACCGTGCTTCGGGTGTACCTGGAAGCTGGTACTGCCCCGCCCGAGGTTCAAAAGCAGCTGAAGCAGGTGCTCGAGCTCAAGGGGCGCATCGGCGACATCGACACCGAACATGCGCGACTCGAGAAGCAGCACCGCGACTTCTCACAGGAGCAGAGCCGTGTCCGAGACAACCTGAACCTCTTGCGCAAGAGCCGCGGTAACGAGGCGCTGCAGAAGACGCTGGTCGAGAAGCTGGCGAAGCTCGAAGAGGACCTGGGCAAGCTGAGCGGAAAGATGGTGCGTCTGTCGGATGAGAAGGCAGGGCTGAGCAGCCAGATGAACATCATCATCCGCAACATCAGCCTCAGCGCCGAATGAGAGGACTCGCGTGGAGAGGCTGAGACGCCTTCGCAGACCCATCATGCTCATGGCGAGCCTGATGGCGCTGATATTCATGGGCGGTCGCTTCTTGAAGCAGAGTCCATCGCGGCGCGCGGCCGAACATCGCGCGCCGGCCTCGAACGCGGGCACGGCGGGTCGGACCGAAGAGAACACGACCAGAGGAGACTCGGCGACCTCGAGGCCCGCCGCTGAACCATCGAGCGCCCCTGACGGCAGCGCGTCTTCGGACGCCGGGGCCGCAGGTCGATCGGGCGCATTCTACCTCTCGGAAGAGGGACGACTGTACTTCGTGCTCGAGGGAGAGGTCCTCGACGCCACCAGCGGTCAGCCGATCGAGGACTTCACGGTCGAGGCCACACTCGTCCGTTCCCTGGCCTACGGCGGCCCGAAGACGGTACAAATCGAACGCACCGATGAGCCGCAGGGCCGCTTCCAAATCGAGGGTATGGGCCTCGGTGAGTGGAGGGTGACCGGACGGGCCGAAGGCTACGCCCCTTCGACTCAGACCGTGACGCTCGACGCGGTCGACGCCAACCCGTTTCTCGTCATCCCGCTCTCGGGCGGCACCGAAGTGAGTGGTCAGGTCGTCGACCCGCAGGGCCGGCCGGTCGAGGGCGCCAGAGTCGGGCTCGAGCCCTGCTTCGCCACCAAGCCTCCCAGGTCGTGCCGGCTCGTCGTCACGGCAACAGACGGACGTTTCCTCCTCGTGGGGGCGCCGGCAGAGGAGGCGTTTGCGGTGCGTGCCGAGCATCCGCGCTACGGCGAGGCGGTTCGGCGGGACCTTCGGCGCGCCGAGGGTGAGACCGAACACGTCTTGCTCGAGCTCTCCGGCATTCTGAAGGTCTACGGCCGGGTGATGCGAGGTGTGAAGCTCGAGCCGGTTGCCGACGCCCAGGTTCGAGTGCGAGACCCCGAACTCGAGACGAAGACCAAGGCCGACGGAACGTATCAGCTCTTCATGCCGGCCACGGCTCACCCGGACGTGAGGGTTGTGCGCTTCAACCGAGGCGGCTCTCTCGTGGAGTTCACTACGCATCCGAAGGGGCGCTCCGCCGAGCCCATTCGCTGGGTCGAGGCGGAGACCCACGTCGCGGAGCTCGAGAAGAACTTCGAGCTCGAATCCGAGAACACGCGGCTCTACGGCACGGTCACGGACGAGAGCGGAACACCGCTGTCCGACGTGAGGTTGTCCGTGGCGAACAGTCGAGGCTGGAAGAAGGGCGGGCGTGAGCACGAGACCTTTCCGGTCGAGACCCGCACCGATGCCGTCGGGCGCTATCAGATCGAGCACATCCAGAGTCACGCCGGCTACGAGGTGCGAGCCCGCGTTTCGGAGGGGAACTGGGTGGAGCTCGGCTACGTGAACGTGCGTGAGGAGTCAGAGGTCGAGGCCAACTTCCAACTCGGCTCCGGCGCGATCCGCGGCACCTTCGTGCACGCCGAGACCGGCAAGCCCTTTAGAATGGCGGCACGCGACTGCGATGGACTCGGCGCCGAACGCCTGGGCCCGGGCGCGTTCTTCATCGGGCCCAAATGCCACGACGACGGTCGCTTCGAGTTCGAGAAGGTACCTCCGGGGAAGTATCGCCTCCAGGATCGAGCCCCATGGATGAATCCACCGCAAGAGGTGAGCGCGGTCGAGGTCGAGGTCGGCGCGAGTCAGATCGTGGACGGCGTTCAGCTCCGCGTTCGAGGTGAAGAAGCCGACACGTGGAAGCTGCGGGTCACCGACGAGCGGTCGAGGGTGCTCTCGGGCCCCGTGCTGCGCTACCAAAAAGATCGCACGCTCTACACTTCGAGCCTACAGGTCGGACCCGACGGCATCGCGTCGTTCAGTCTCTCCAGGGCTCACCCGCTCGCGTACATCGATCATACCGGCCACGAGTCGCAGCCCCTCGATCTCGCGGGTCGCGATCCCTCCCTGGTCATCGAAGTGCAGCTTCGTCGCGCTCCCTGAACGACCCCACTCACCCGATCAGGGAGCGTTCACTAGACACGCAGGGAGAACCTCGTCCGTCCGCTTGGGGTAGTAGTTGACGAAGTTCAGACCGAGATCGGAACGCTCTCGGGTCGAGATGGTGAGCAGGCCCCCGGGGAGCTGAACGGCGTCGAGGACGAGATCGTTCTCTCGTCGGGGCAACTCGCAGTTTCCCAGCCCCGGCTCAAAAAGGCTGAACTCTCCGTTCGGCCCAGCGATGAGCGCTTGGGTGTCGCTCGAGATCCAGATGTCGACGTCGCCAGCAAGTTCCTCTTCCTCGAGCTCTTCGACCTCGTAGTTCTCCTTGATCCTCCACAGCTGAGTGCCGGTCCGAAACCCATTGCCGATCGCGAGCACCCCAAACGTGGGGAGATTTTCGACGACCGCCACCGGATTCAAGGCGACCTGCTTGAACGGGCGACCATCCTCGAAGAATCGAACGACCTGGGAGTGATAAAAGGCAAAAGCAGAACGTCCGGGAGCGAGCCAGACCGCGTGTGCCTGAGCCTCCACCGCTGAAGTCCCCTCGTGCAGGCTCTCCCAGTCACGGCCAGACCATCGCAGATAGCGCTCGTCCCGGGTGGCCAGCAAGAGCTCCAGCGCGTGCCCGACCGGCGAGCTCGCGAAGCGTCCCTGGACCGAGCCACCCCACCTGTTGATCAGAAGTGGCGCCCCGCTCGTGAAGCCCGTTTCAGGCCGGCCGACCAACAGCTGCGAGCCGTCCGGCCTCAGATTCCACAGGGCCAGCCGACCATCGCTGAGCAGCACACCTTCATCGATAAAGCCGGCGACCGAGGAGGTCGGCACCAGATCGACCTGCTCCACCCGACTCTCCGAGCGCCCCGGGCTGATGCGGTAGCAGGCGCTCGAAGTGCACACGAGCGCGCTCTCGGAGTCTGCGCCCCAACGAACCGCCATGTGTCGCGGGGCCGAATCGTTCAGGGTGATCCGAACCGGCTCGACCTCATACGGATGGCGCTCACACGCGGAGTGAGCGCAGCGCGGGGCCCAGGCGGCCGTTAGGCTGGGCGGGTCGCGTACCGGCACAATCTCGATGGCGCCGTCAATCGCGGGTCCGGTACCAGCCCAGTCGGGGGTTGGAAGGGGCGCGTCCGTCTCCGCATCAACCTCGACCGGAGTGGAAGCAAGCGTCTCTGCATCGGGCAGCGTGAGGCGTTCGAGGTTCCCGTTGCGATAGGCCACCAAGGTGAACCGAGCGATATCGTCCGGACGCGTCTCGATCTGCAGCTCCGAGAGCGCATCCGGCCCGAGAAGACCCGTCGACTCGACGATTTGACCCCCTGCACCCACGAGGAGCAGAGCGACGCGACTTGAATCGGCCGGCAGCTCGGGGGCGAGCACCAGCAGGCGAGACTCCGAACAGGCGACGGTGAGAGCGCTGGCGCACCAAAGTCGAGCCCACGGAATCACGAACGCAGTATGCGAGGGGGCTATCCGACCGGCAAGGTGGATGGGACCCTGAGTGCGGCCTCATCTAATTCCGCGTAGAGTTCTCGGGTGCGCGACGCGGAGATCGACCAGGTCCTCGAAACAACCCTAGTGTCCCGTCCGAAAAGTTCAGATCACGTTCGCGCTTGTCCTTTTCGCCCCTGGCCGACGCGCGGCCTGCGGCCGCCCTTTCGGGCTCCTCGGTCATTGGGGGCGACCCAACTCCCTTCGTA
>WYAZ01000137.1 GCA_011526105.1 Deltaproteobacteria bacterium
CGTTTGGAAGTCCGAGCAAGCGATAGGCCGCGAAAGCCGGACCGCGGAGCACCGCTTCGACGTGCGTGCCCTGGGCGAGCCGCGCGAGCTCCGCCCCACCCACCTCGGCTGCGGCAGTGAGGGTGACGGAGAGCGAGCCAGGGACGTTGCGCGGAACGAAGAGTTCCTCGGGCGACACGCGCAGCCGAGCGCCGACCACGCGGTGCTCGAGTCTCGCCATGAGTTGTGCGCGGCTGGCCGAGGAAGGGATGAGTGCCAGCGCAAGAACGATCCCGGTCCACGCCCAACTCGCACGCAAGACAGCCCGTCGGTTCTTCCAGACCATCTGTCCCTCCCAGTGCACCTCGATGCGATATGCATCGAGCCCCGGTGAGGTTAGCAGTAACCGGAATAGCCGGCAGTCCCGTCAGTACACGAATAGCCCGTAACTGTTGTTGAAGCCGAAACCTGAGCGATCTCAGCTGAGTTGATCTGGCGGGCTCGATCTCATCTCCGATCATCTCCTCGACCAAGCCATCTTGACCTGACCCCCAAGTCTGATCCGCGGACGCCCACCCCAACCGTGGGCCCTGCCCTGCTCGGGCTCAGCGTCCGCCCGATCCCGAGGCAGCGCACCAGACTCACGCCCACCGCCATCTAACCCGAGCTCGAGAACATCGCGATGCGCGGAGCTACCGACAGGAGCGCCTAGGACTGAATCGAGAAGCCGAGCTTCTGCCGAGCCGCGAAGTACTCCTCGCTGACGGCATAGCTGAGCAGCTCGCAGATCTCTGGGCTCTTTCGAAGCTCCGCTGCCGCATCGGCGAGGTCCGCGAAGACCGACTTGATCTTCGCGCTGTGCTTCGCGATGGCACGAACCGCGACCTCGATGTCGTTCGTCAGCACCAGACCCGCTCGGTTCGCGGTGTGAATCGAAGCCGACCGATGCTTCTGGACGTCGAAGGTCACCCTCGCCACCTGCGGCGCCAGATCCTCGAGCGCCTTCTTGGCCTTCCTGGAGATCGCACGGGTCACTCGGGCCCCCATGTCGCGAGTGTCGACGCTGGGAGGCACGGGAACCTGAGGGTTCGCGATGCGAGCCAAGGTATAGACCAAGGACTCGAGCTCTTCGGGCGGCAATCGGAACAAGTGATGTCCACCCTTGATGCGCTCGAGCTCGCGCGCCAACAAGAAGCGAAGCTCCTTGTCCTGGATTCGGCGACCCACCCCCGCCCCCACGATGAGCGCCGGCGGCTCCTGGTTCTCGAGGAAGAAGCCGAGATCGTACTTCTGGGTGACCCAGAGATCGAAGGCCGGCGCCCCGAGCACTTGGGCCAGCTCGTTGGCGGTCTTGCGCATGGCGAGGTCCGACTTGACGCCGTGTTTGTCCGTGCGCGGGTTCATCTCGTAGGGCGCGAGGTCGCTCGGGAAGACCTTGGACAGCTCGCCCGCCACCGTCTCGAGCAAGAGCCGCGCGGTCCCGCGCTCGTCTGGATGCGTGATGCGTCCCTCGTGCTCGTCTCGGGTCAGGACGAGGTTCGGGTCTGGGTGCGGCGGAACCTTGTCCTTGTACTCGCGGTAGAAGAGGTCTTCTTCCTTTGAGCAGTCGTTCAGGTAGACGAGGATCTCGCACACCACGAACGCCTTGTCGTACTCGCCGCGCTTCTCGAACATGCGGCGAATCTCGTGATAGCTGTCGGTTCGGAACGGATCGAGCTTGAGGATGCGCCGATGGATATCGACCGCCATCGGGAAGGTGTTGGGCGACTTGGCGTAGATGCGGGCGAGTTCTCGGAGCGCATCCGAGTGGCTGGGCTCGTGTTCGAGCGCAGACCGGAGCTCCGCGGTGGCGCGTGCATCGTCGTTGAGCTTGACCTCGAAGACCTCCGCCATCTTCAGGTGCAGCGGAACGGCCTTGCCTCGATCCTCGGCGCCTAGACCTCGAACATAAGTGGCCGAGACATCCGCCAACGCGGTCCAGTTCCCGTCCTTCTCGTACAGATCGGCGAGTCTCAGAATCGCATCCGTATTCGACGGGTCGAGCTCCAGCGCCTTCTGGTGAGCGACGATGGCGTTCTTCATGTCGTTCACGTCGCGCTGGTAGATGAGACCCAGGTCGAGCAAGGTTCGGACGCGGTCCTTGGCGTCTTTTTGGACCTCCGCCAAGCGGAGCAACACGTTGATGGCGCTCGCCCAGTCGGAGGCTTCTCGGTACACCTTCGCGAGGCGCACAAGGCTCTGGGTGTCCGTGGGCACCGCCTGGATGGCCGACTGCAAAGCCTGAACGCACTTCACCAGATCCTCGACGTGCTCCTGGTAGATCACACCGAGCGAACGATGCGCGAGGCCAAGGGTCGAGGGGTCTCTCGAGACCTCCGTCACGCGGTTGAAGATATCGATGGCCTCGTCCCATTCGGAAGCGGCAAACAGCAACGGCCCGAGCTTGGCCAACGCGGCCTCGTTCTTGGGCTCTCGCTTCAGCACCTCCTGGTAGAGCTGAACCGCCTGCTGAGGACTCGAGAGCTGGTCTTTGGCGACATTAGCCGCCTTGAGGAGCATCGCCGCTTGCTCGGACGGTTCGGTGAGCGCCTCCGCCCGCGCCGTCCAGAGCTCGAGCAGATCCATCCACGACTGCTGCTCGGTGAACACACGCTCGAGCCGATCGAACGCCGATACGTGCGTGGGGACGAGCTGAAGGGTCTTTCTGAACGCGTCGATGGCCTTCGCCAAATCGCCGAAGCGCTCCTGATAAACGACGCCGCTCTCGAAGAGCACCGCGAGCTTGCGGTCCTTGTCGACGACCATCTCCGCTTCGCGATGCAGCGTCTCCAGCGCGGTCTGCGCATCCCCCGTCGCTTCCGCCACCCGACGGCGACCGAGCAGCGCCGGCAGATGGTTCTTCACCAGCTCGAGGGTGCTCTTGTAGAGCTGATCGGCGAGCGCGTGGTTCTTGACGCGGTGTTCCGCGAGGTCGCCGGCTCGGAAGAGCAGATTCGCGCGATGCGCCGGTTCGGAGACCAGCAAAGCCTCGCGCTGATAGAGCGCGATGAGCCCCGCCCAGTCGCGCGTGCGACGATACGCGATCTCGAGACCACGGAGCGCAGCAGGGTGCCCGGGCACACGCTGCAGGGCCGCGAGGTAGTTCTCGCCCCCCGACTGCGGCGGCTGCAGTTCGCTCTCGCGAATGTTCGCCATGCGGACCTGTCGCGCCACGAAGACATCGGGCTCGGTCTCGTGCGACGCGAGCTTCTTCGAGATCTCGATCGCCTTGGGCCAGTCTTTCCTCGACGCGTAGACCCGTTCGAGCTGACGCAAGATGGTCACGTTGTCGGGGAGCAGCTGAAGCGCCGCATCCAGGTGGTCGGCCGCGAGTTCCGGCTTGGAGAGCTTGTCGCCCGCGATCTCGGCCGCACGCACCAAGATGGCGGCGCGCTGCGCGGGGTCGACGGCGATTTCCGCCGCGCTCCGGAGCGCGTTCGACAGCTGACTCCACATGCCGCCGGAGGTGTAGATGCGCACGAGGGCCTCGACCGCCGTCTCTTGGCTGTGACCGATGCGCAGGATCTCTTGGTAGATCTCTGCCGCGCGATCGGCTCGGTCGAGCTTGTGCTCGTAGATCTCGGCCACCGCCATGAGCGCCTTGGCCTTCTCTTGGGGCAACTTGCTCCACTCACTCTCACGCTCGAGCACCTGAGCGAGCTTCTCGTGCTCGCCGCGCCGCACGTATACCTGGCCGAGCGCCTTGAGCGCCGGCAGGGAGTCCGGGGACCTCTGAAGGATCTCCTCGTAGACTCTCACTGCACCCTCGTCGTCCGCGAGCTTCTCGACGTGCAGCTTCGCGATTCTAAAGAGCAGGCTTACCTTGTGCTCGGCCGACTTCACGACCTCGAGCTCGGCCTCGTACATGCTCTTGAGGTCCTCCCAACGGCTCTCCCGATGATAGAGGGTCCCCAGACTGCGCAGGGCGGGCAGGTAGCTCGGCGAGAGGGTCAGCACCTTCTCGTAGGAGGCGATGGCCGCGGCCACGTCGTGCAGGTGCTCCTCTTGCACCAGGCCCATTCGGTGGAGGATCGCGACGACCTCGTTTTGATCGGTGGTCGCGATGACCTCGCGATCGTAGGCGCGCAGCACGTCCTGCCACTTGCCGAGACGCTCGGACAGGCGCGCGAGCTGCCGGATGGCCTCGAGGTGCTCGGGTTTGATCTCGAGGATGCGCTCGTAGGCGCGGAGCGCCTGCTCGGTGTTGTCGACCTTCTCTTCTGCGATGTGACCGATTCGAGCCAAAAGAAAGACCCGCTGGTCCTGGTCGTCGGTGAGCTCGAGCTCGCGTTCGTACAGAGCGACGAGCTCTGCCCAACGCTGCCTGTTCTTGAGCAGACGCTCGAGGGACTTCAGAGCGGGCGCGTACCCGGGCTGGATGGTCAGGAGTTCATGGAGCGCCTGGATGGCGTCGTCGGCGCGATCGAGGCGCGTCTCGTAGAGCTCGGAGAGCTTGAAGAGCTTGGAGACGCGGTGGTTCGGATCTTCCTCGACCTCGAGCTCGCGCTCGAAGAGCTTCGCGAGCTGGGGCCAACGTGAGGTGCGACCATAGTTGCGACCCAGCGCCTGCATCGCGGGCACATACGTGGGGAGCAGTTCGACCGCCTCCTCCAGCACCGGGATGGCCTCCTCGGCGCGGTTGAGCTGCTCGTCGTAGATCGTCCCGAGCCGGTACAAGACCGGCACACGCTCCCGGGGCTCGGACACGATCTCGAGCTCCGCGCGAAGGACCTTCACGACCTCGTCGAACTTCTCGTTCTGCTCATAGAGCCACTCGATCTCTCGAAGGAGCACGAGATCGCGCGGTGCGTGCTCGAGCGCCTGGAGCAGCGACATGAGCGCCCGGTCCGGGGCACCGAGGCGCTCGTGTTGAACCTTGGCCGCCGCCATGAGGAATGCCACGGCATGATTGGGAGCATCGTTCGCGATCACCTCGGCCGAACGCACGAGCACGTCCACCAGTTCGTCCCAGCACTCACCGATGACGTACAGGCGACGCAGCGCTCCGAGCGCCAGCACGTTGTTGGGCTCGTGAGACAGGATGGTGCGATAGTGCTCGATGGCGCTCGCCGCATCTTCGAGGCGGTCTTCGGCCACCTGCGCCGCGCCCACCAGGAGCGGGAGCAAGCGATCGAGCTCTTCGGTCTCAGTGATCTCTTGGGTGTAGAGCTCGTACAGGCTCTTGAAGTCGCGACGAGCGAGCAAGAGCTGCTCGAGCGAATGCACCGCGAGTGGCTCCCCCGGGGAGACCTCGAGGGCTTCGCGGTAGGACTTCTCGGCCTCTTGAGGGTTGTCGAGCTTGCTCTCGAGCACCCCGCCCATCTCGGCGAGGAGGGCGCCCTTCCACCGCGGGTCGCGGGCGGCCGAGATCTCGGAGCGCAGGATGTGAACCGCCCAGTTCCAGTTTCGAACCTCGGTGAAGAGACGGCGAGAGGCGTGGAGCACTCCGGGGTCGTTGCTGCTGAGGTTGAACGCCTTCTGATAGAACGAGGCCGCGTTCT
Source organism: Deltaproteobacteria bacterium (assembly GCA_011526105.1). Classification (GTDB taxonomy): domain Bacteria; phylum Myxococcota; class Kuafuiibacteriia; order Kuafuiibacteriales; family Kuafuiibacteriaceae; genus WYAZ01. The sequence continues at coordinate 5,520 of WYAZ01000137.1, forward strand.
TGTGCTTGCCAAGCATCTCTTCCCAGATGCGCCCGATCTCGAGATAGAGCAGCGCCGCCTCTGGGGCGTCACCGAGCGCCTTCGCCTCGCGCTCGTACTCCTGAATCAGGCGCTGGCAGCGTTCGGTCTCCTCGGGCGACAACGCCCCATCTTCGATGGGTCCGGTGCGGAGAGCGGGGAGCTTGGGGAGCGTGGCAGGATCGATACGCGGCTTGCTGCGCGGCGCTTTCTGGCCAGAGTTCTCGGGTTCGACGATCGGGATGTCCGCCCCGCCCTCTGCGATCCAATTCTCCTTCGGCGCCCGCTCGGAACGGGGGTCGATTCGCTCTCCTGAAGCCATGCGGGGTGTGGTGTATCACGGGCCCGGAAGTCAGGTCGAGGCAGCGGAGCACACACCCTCCGACACCGAAACCAGGCTCCGACCCCGCCCCCTCCGCTAAGGGCCCGGGAACGGCCAAGTCGACCGATGATCGGTGTCGAGCCGCCCCGGTGGCAAGGCGCGAGGAGGGCCCGTACTCTCCGTACGAGACCGACGAGCAACGAAGCCAGCGGGGACGGATCGGCGCCGAGAGCGATCGACTTGGCCGTTCCCGGGCCCTAAGGTGCGCGCCCATGCGCGTCGGCGTCCTTCAGAGCTCCCTCCTCGCGGCCTTCGGACTGCTGGTAATTGCATGTCCGAGCAAGAGCGAGCCACCTTCGCATCGCGATGCCGCCGCCAGCATCGCGACGACTCAGCCCAGCTCGAGGCCCTCGACCGCCCTGAGCGTGCCCGAGATGGCCACCGCCTCCGTGAGCGCCGCGCTCGTGCGCCCTCACGTCGAGATCCTGGCCTCAGACCGGCTCGAGGGACGCGGCGCCGCCACCAAAGGCATCGGCCTCGCCGCTGCCTACATCGAGCGCGTGCTCCGAGAGCTTCGCCTTCAGCCCGTCTTCGACGGATCCCACCGGCAGGGCTTCGAGCTCGAGGTCGGAGTGATGCTCGGCCCCAAGAGTCGGCTCGAACTCGGCAAGACGCGGTTTCGCATGGGAAAAGACTTCGTGCCGCTCGCCTTCTCTGGCACCGGCACCACCTCGGGCCCGCTTGCCTTCGTGGGTTACGGGATCCGGGCCCCCGAGCTCTCCTACGACGACTTCGAGCGTGTGGATGCAAAGGGGCGCGTCCTGGTCTTCTTCGATGGCGAACCGGGCGAGCTGAGCGAGGACAGCCCCTTCGACGGCAAGCGATCCACCCGTCACGCCTCGCTGCGCGGAAAGATCCTGCGCGCGCGTGAGGCCGGCGCCAAGGCGGCCATCGTCGTGCGCGAGAAACTCCCACGAGCCGGCAAGAGCTCGCCCGAGAGCGACGCCGGCCTCGTCACACTCGCGGTGACGCCAAAGGTGGCGCAGAAACTCCTCGGCTTCGACGTGATCGCCGCGAAGCGAGACATCGATCGCGACTTCAAACCGCGCGCCCACGCCTTCGCGGATCGCATCGTCTCGATTGAAGCGGACGTCAGGCGCGAGCGTTTGCAGAACCAGAACCTGGCCGGTCTGCTCGTCCCCCCGGGCGCCACGAGCGACGAAGTCGTCGTCGTCGGCGCCCACTACGATCACCTCGGCTTCGGCGGGGCCAGCTCGCTGTCTGGACACGACAAGGCCGAAGTGCACAACGGCGCGGACGACAACGCCTCCGGCTGCGCCGCGGTGCTCGAGGCCGCTCGAAGCCTCGCGGCCGACCCCACCGGCCTCGAGCGCAAGATCCTCTTCGTGCTCTTCGCGGGCGAGGAGAGCGGCCTGCTCGGGAGTCAGCACTTCGTCGCGAACAGCCCGGTGCCGCTCGAGAAGATCGTGATGATGGTGAACCTGGACATGGTGGGCCATCTGAGAAAACGCACCTTCGACATCATGGGTGCCGACAGCGCCGAGGGGCTGAGGCACGTCATCAGCGAACTCTCAGCGCGGCGCGGGCTCACGCCGCGCTTCGGCGGGGGCGCGGTGGGGCCGAGCGATCACACCGCGTTCTATACAAAGGGGGTGCCGGTGGCGTTCCTGTTCACCGGCGCGCACGAGCACTACCACCGGCCGAGCGACGACGTGGAGACGATCGACTACCGAGGGCTCGCCGAGATGGCCAGCCTGACCGCCGACCTCACTCGAGCGTTGGCCTCGATGACCGAGAGGCCACGGTATGTTCGCGTCGAAGAGCCCAAGTCGGCTTCGGCGGGAAGAGGCTACGGACCTTCGTTTGGCTCCATCCCCGAGTTCGGCGATCACACCGACGGCGTGCATCTTTCGGGCGTACGCCCAGGCAGCCCGGCCGAGAAAGCCGGCGTCCGCGGCGGCGACGTCATCGTGCGATTCGATGGCCTCGGCATCACGAACCTGACCGACTTCACGGAGGTCCTGAGATCGAAGGCGCCCGGCGACGAGGTCGTGGTGGCGGTGCGTCGGGGCGAAGAGACGCTCGAGTTCAAGGCGAAGTTGGAGCGGCGCGACCCCTAGAGAGCCGAACCGCCGGCCGGCGCAGAAGACGAGGAACGGACCTCCTCCATGAAGCGAGCCTCCAGGCTCTTGCCTCGATTCACCGAACGCACCATGGCCCCGGACGCGAGCAGCTTGGCGAGCACCTCCGAGAGGATGCGGTCAGCCTCCGCGTCGTCGGTGGCGCGAAACACGAGTTCGAGCCCGAGGCCGTCGGCCGCGAAGGTCGCCCGCTCCACCCCGATGATCATCGCGGGGAGGTCGCGGGCGAACTCGATCGCGCCGCTGACCGGACGAGTGAGCTCTACGGTCGCGAGCTGACCCTCTTGCTTCAGCGCCGACATGACGTCGCTGACCACCAGCTTGCCCTTTTGGATCATCGCGGCGTGGGTACACAGGGCCTCGAGCTCGGCGAGGTTGTGGCTCGAGATAATGACGGTGCGTTTGGCCGAGATCTCCTGGAGAAGACTTCGGAGCTCGGCCGCCGCCTTGGGGTCGAGCCCCGCGGTCGGCTCGTCGAGCAGCAACAGCTCCCGGTCTTGAAGCAAGGTCTGAGCGATGCCCACTTTGCGGCGCTCGCCGTGCGACAGCGCCTCGATCCGACGCGAGGCGAGCTTGTCGAGGCCGAGGGACGCGATCGCCTGGTCCGTGCGAACTCGGGCCTCGGCCGCCGACAACCCACCCAACTCGCCGAGGAAGCGTAGCTCGTCCCGCACCCGGGCTCGCTTCGGCAAGTCCGCGTCTTGAGGAAGCAGCACCAGATGCCCGACGCGCGGCGCGCCGAAAGACAGCGACACCCCACGAACGAGCACCTCACCGGCGTCCGGCTGGAGAAAGCCACCGATGACGCTGAACGTCGTGGTCTTGCCCGCGCCGTTGGGTCCGATGAACCCAAAAGTCGCGCCCTCGGGCACCGAGAACGACAGGCCATCGACCGCGAGGACCGAGCCATATCGCTTCACGAGGCCACGGATCTCGAGTGCGGGGATGCTCATACGTCTCGGCTCCGGAGGATGTAAAACGAGATGCCGGTGAAGACGAGCACGTGGGCGAAGACCAGCAAGACCGCGCTGCCCTGGAGCAACGAGATCCGAACGTCGAAGCGGCCCATCCAGACCTCCCCGAAACGGGAGAAGAGACCAAAGGTGCCCACCAAGAAGTGCGCGAAGCCCGCCACGAGCAGCACGACGAACGGTCGCGTGAAGGCGGTGGCGAAGATGGTGAAAAACGAGAGGTAGGCGAGCAGCACCAGCGACATGCCGAGCCACACCGCGGGCAGGTGCGGGAGCAGAGCCGCCACGTCCAGTTCGTTCACCCCGAACCCGATCGCGAGCAAGACGAAGCTGGCGAGCAGCATCACCAGCACCGCGATCAGCCACTGACCGGCGAGTTTCCCGGCGAGGTAGGCGCTGCGATGAACCCGCTGAAAGAGGTAGCGCACGTAGCCCGTACCCAGGTCGGTCGAGATTCGGTCGTAGGAGATCAGAAGCAACAGCGGCGGGAGAGTGGTGGCGGTGACGAGCAGGCCGAGCGCGGCGGGCCAAGGGAGGTCACCCGCGCGCATGGCGAGCACGAGGGTCTCGGCCTCGCCGCCCGCCGCCCTCGCCATGGTCATGACCTCGGTGTCTATCCACGTCTGGAACTTGTCCGACTGGATAAAAGCGTCGAGCAGGGTCTTGGGGTCCATCAGGCCCGAGGTCGCCCCCAGCTCTTTGGTGATCTGCTCCTTGGCCGCCCGGAAGATCGAGAGGACGAGCGCGAAGGTCGCCGCCATGGTCCCCCCGTAGAGCACCGCCAAAAAGATCACCCGAAAGCCCAGCACCATCGCCAGGAGCTCCGCGCGGGCGACGAGCCACGCCCCGCGGAGCCAAGAGGTCCTCGTCATCGCGGCGCGCTCACTCGAGCAGCGCGCGCGGGACTTCGACCGGGCGCTTCGTGCGGAAGTTCGTCTCGACGTGCGCCATCAACTCCCAGAGCGCATCCTGGAAGCGGAAGCCATTCCCGTCGATGCCCTGGTGGTTGGTGTTGAAGTTCCCTGTGTTGCACTCGTGTTCGCGGCACTTCGAATCGGGGAACACGAGGATGAACTTGGCCCAGTCGCTCTGCTGCCTGCGCCGCGTGTTATCCACCGCCGATTGTCCCATGTACGCGAAGAAGAGATACGCGGAGGCCAGCAGGCTCGAGGACTCCATGCCCTGTCCGTGCAGAAAGTACAGCACCGGATAACGCTTCTCCGCGTTCTCCGGGAGGTGATAGCCCGGCGGGAAGACGATGCCGTAGGGTCGGTCTTCGCCGAGCGCCTCGGAACGGTACTGCTTCTCCTGGATGAGGTCGGTGAGTTCCTCATCGATCTGCTCGCTCATGTCGGGCTCGTAGAAGCGAGACTGCACGAAGTGAATGCTCGTGAGAAACCGGTGCAGGAGCTGGTCGGGGGGGCCCACGTGGTTCCCGTCGCCGCGGTTGATGTCTTGTTCCCGCGCATCCGGGTTGCCGTAGCGCACGTAGGCGTGCTGCCCCATCGCCTCTTTGGAGTAGTCGAGCTGCAGGAAGTCGAAGTTGGCCCCGCCGCTCATGGAGTTGAACGAGGTGTAGTCCCGGGCGACGGTGTGGCCCACGCGGCCCTGAAGCGCACCGAAGAGCCAGTTCGCGCCCGCCGCGCTCATGAGGAAGTCGCGGATGCCTGCGTCGGCCCAGATGCTCAGGCGCTCCAGCTGGCCGGCGTCCATGTTCTCGATGAGGAAGCGCGGGTTCTGCACGAAGTAGTTCAAGACGTTCGGGTTGTAGTCGAACTTCCCGTTGCCCTCGCCGAAGTCGCCGGTATCTGGAAGTCCGTCGAGGCCGAAGTCGTCGTAAGCCTCGCCTTCGTCATACAGCCAGTTGCCCTTCTTTCCCGTGGGGTTCGTCTGCCAGTCGAAGTCGTCCGTCGGGTCCAAGCCGGTGTCAGAGAAACGCTCGGAGACGGTCTGCAGGATGGGCTCGGCGTAGTCGCGCCGACCGTTGCCGTTGAAGTCGACGGCGAGCATCATCTCGAACGAGACCTCGGTGGGGCGTGTGGTGTCGAACTCGCCTTCGCTGGTGCGCGTGTCACAGACCACGACCACGTCGTAGAGGCCCTCGGGGTTGTACTCCTTGTGGAGTACGCCCTTCAGAATGGGCGGGTTCGCACACCGGTCGGCGTCGCTGCGCTCGAGATATTCGCGAGGAACACCCGGCGGAAGGTACGGGGAGTCCGGGTTGTAGGTGAACGCATTGCCAAAGGCCAAGGTGAGGTCTTGAAACGACTCGCGCAGCGTGTTGCGCCCAAAGCTCCCGCCCCGGCCAGCCTCGACCCCTCGGAACCAGTGATTGAAGTCCTGCGAAGCCTCCAGCAAACGACCGCTGGGCTCGAGCTTCTCCACCCCTTCGACCGGTCCGCAGAACGGCGCGAGCGCCGGGTCGATGAGGTTGTCGATGTTCGCGACCAGCGTCTCGTAAGGGCAGAAGCCACCGAGGTGCGAGCGCGAGATGAGCCGCAGCATATAAGCCCAATCGACGAGCGGGACGCCGAGCATGCCCACCGAGTCGAAGAGCTCGGGACGCGAGAAGCCGAGGGCTCCGGCGCCGTGCGCGCCCATGGAGACGCCCATGATGGCGCGGTGGGTGAAGCAGGTCTTGTCAGCGTCGGCCGGCGAACACGTGATGAGACCAAACTCGTTGGTCTCCACCCGCTCCACTTTCTGGGGGGTGTCGTCGATGGGCGGCGGTTCGTCCCCGCAGGCGATGAAGGTACCGGCAATGGCTAAACTGGTCAGGAGACCGCGGATCATAAAGGGCATTTCTCGCTCGCAGGCGGGTGCTGTCAATCGTCCGAAGCGAGGGGAGACGCTGTAGGATTCAGTAGCTTAGCGCCTTACGATCCGGAGTCCCGCGAAGCCTTCGATCGATAGAAGAGCGTGATGGTCAGGCAGTGGAACTCGCTGTCGCTGGACTGAAGGACCTCCTTGTCCACGATCTCGATCCCCGGGTTCTCTTTGAGCCACTCCGTCACCGCTTCGCCGAGGCGTTCGCGGTCACGGGCCTTGGTCGCGGTGAAGACCTTCACGCCGTCGAAGGGAGTCATCGGATTCACGTCGCGTTCGTCCTCGGGCGCTCAGACCGTGCGCCGAAGCGGCCCTTTGTCGTCTGCAGGGTTGTCTTCGACCACTTCGGTCTCGAGGGGCTTTCTGGAGATGAGCTTGTAACGCCGAAAGGAAGGCTCGAGGAAGAGCCGGCGGGTCACCTTGGGCGGGGTGTACGTGAACTCGATCTTCTGGGGCGCAAAGGTCCCGTGGATCACCGTGCGGTCCGCCGATAGGGTGAGCGTCAGTCGCGCGGTCACGGAGCCGTCGATCTCTTTTGCGACCTCCGGAGGAAACCCCTGATTCGTGATCATCTGGTGCCCGTGATCGGCGCGCGTCATGGCGAGACTCCGGCCTCGGAGCAACCCGTTGTACTCCTGAAATCCCCCCTTCATCATCCGCCGGCCTCGGACGAAAGGTCCGAACTGCACCAAGGTGATGCGCTCGACTCGCCCCGGCGCCACATCCTCGTCGACGCGCTCCCAAGTACCGGTCACGGGGGTGAGGAATCCCCAGAGCATCCAGCCCAGAAACAGAGCAAAAAGGATGAGCAGAACGAGGTGCCAGACCTCGAGATGGAACGGTCCTATGATCACGAAAGAGCGACCTCGGCCGCAGATCCGGTATAGAGTCCGGCCGCCATGGCCAGCAAGCCGTCTCGCATTCGTCGGATCCGCAACATCGGCATCGCGGCACACATAGATGCAGGCAAGACCACGGTTTCGGAGCGGATTCTGTTCTACACCGGCCGGATCCACAAGACCGGCGAGGTGCATGATGGTGCGGCCACCATGGACTGGATGGAGCAGGAGCGCGAGCGAGGCATCACGATCACCGCTGCGGCGACCACCTGCGCCTGGAAAGAGCACGAGATCCACCTGATCGACACCCCGGGCCACGTCGACTTCACGGTCGAGGTCGAGCGATCGCTCCGGGTCCTCGACGGGGCCATTTCGGTGTTTTGTGCCGTCGGCGGGGTCGAGCCTCAGTCCGAGACGGTCTGGCGGCAGGCGACGCGTTGGAAGGTCCCGCGGTTGGCTTTCGTCAACAAGATGGACCGCATCGGTGCCAGCTTCGAGCGGGTGGTCACGGAGATGCGCGAGAAGCTCGGTGCCCACCCGGCCCCCATCCAGATCCCCATCGGGGCCGAGGACCGCTTCGAGGGTGTCATCGACCTGGTGCGGATGGAGAAGCTCACCTTCGAAGGCAAGCAAGGCGAGGAGCTGGTTCGCAGCCCCATCCCGGAAGCGCTGCGAGGCGAGGCCGAGGAGGCCAAAGAGCAGCTCATCGAGGCGCTCGCCGACGTCGACGACGGCATCGCGGAGGCCTTCTTGGGCGGCGAGACCATTGCACCCGAACGCATCATCGAGGTGCTCCGCAAGGCCACTTGCGAGAATCGACTTCAGCCCGTCCTTTGCGGATCAGCGTTGCGCAACAAGGGCGTGCTCGCTCTGCTCGACGCGATCGTCGACTACCTTCCCTCGCCGGTGGACGTCCCGCCCATGCTCGGAACCCATCCGACCACCGGCGTTGCGGAGTCCCGACCACCCGAGATTGCGGCGCCGTTCTCCGCCCTCGCCTTCAAGGTCGCCATGGACGAGGGCCGCCGCCACGTCTACCTGCGCGTCTACTCAGGCCGCATCGAACCGGGAAAAGAGTTCTTGAACGCCTCCACCGGTCACAAGGAGAAGATCGCGCGTCTGTTCAAGGTGCACGCCAACAAGAAAGAGCGCCTCGATGAAGCGTTGCCGGGAGACCTGGTGCTCGCGGCGGGCCTGCGCTTTGCGCGAACCGGCGAGACCTTGTGCGACGAGAAGCACCCCATCGTCTTCGAGCGCATGGATTTTCTGAAGCCGGTCATCTCGCTCGCGCTCGAGCCCAAGCAGAACAAGGACCTCGAGAAGCTCGAAGAGTCTCTGAAGAAGCTCGCCGACGAAGACCCCACGGTGGAGCTGCGCCGCGACGAAGACACCGGCCAGACCTTGTTGGCGGCAATGGGTGAGCTCCACCTCGAGATCTTGGTCGAGCGCCTTCGCACCGACTTCGGCGTCGAAGTCAACACGGGCAAGCCGAGCGTGGTCTTCAGGGAGACCATCCGTGCGGAGAAGGAGCTCGAGGAGCGTTTCGAGCGCGCGCTCAGCGAAGACGGGGAGCAGCGAATCTTTGCCGCGGTGAAGGTTCGAATTCGGCCGCTCGAACGTGGCGCGGGCCAAAGCTTCGACGACGCTCGCCCGGAGGACAACCGCACCCTACACGTCCTGTCCGACAAGGAGCTCGAAGCGGTTCGACTCGGCTCGCTCGAGGCCCTCGAGGCGGGCCCCATCGACTCCTACCCGGTGCAGGACGTCGGCATCACGTTGCTCGCGGTCGAGAAGCGCCCGCAAGAGACCACCGAGATCGCACTGCGCGTGGCCGCCGCAAACGCGGTGCGCCGCGCCATGAAGGAAGCCAACCCGACCACGCTGTCGCCGCTGATGAAGCTCGAGGTCGTCGTGCCGGAGCCGGTCGTTGGTTCGGTCGTCGGCGATCTCTCTTCACGCGGCGCGCGCATCGAAGGCGTCTCGCCCGAAGGCGACCGGAGTGTGGTCCGCGCCATCGCGCCGCTGACCAAGATGTTCGGCTATTCCACCGCGCTGCGTTCCATGAGCGAAGGCCGCGGCACTTTCTCGATGCACTTCTCGCGCTTCGACGCGCTCGATTAGATCCGGAGGTGCGGGGACCGAGGCCGAGTGAGGCCGTGCGGTGGGCGTCCTGCTTAACGTGGTCGACCCCCCACCTTCGCTCACGCTCGGCGGGTCCCCCCACTCGCGCGGACGCCCGCGGGACGGATTCGCTTCGTCGTCGGGAACGGACGTGACGCTCGAGTGAGAGGTGCGGGGACCGAGGCCGAGGGAGGCCGTGCGGTGGGCGTCCTGCTTAACGTGGTCGACCCTCCACCTTCTCCATGATGTTCGCGCTTGCACGCACCCGACTGGCGCCCGCCGATCTCGACGTGATACGCCTGGTCGATGCGGACCGCGGCGATGAGCCTCCTCTTCGCGCTCTCGTGGCCGCTAGAGGGCTGCGACCCCTGCAGCGGCTTGGTCTCGGGGCCCTGCGACGCACCGATTCGTCTCGTTGTGCGAGATGCGAATACGGGCGTCGTGATTCGCGAGGCCGCAGTCTCGGGTGCCCCCGGCTCGTGCATCGACGGTCGCTGCGAGGTGCAAGGACGCGGGAGCGGAGCGGGCCGCTACGAACTCTCCGTGTCCGCGCCAGGCTATGTCGCGCAGAGCATCACGGTCGACGTGCCCGAGGTCGAAGAAGAAGGTTGCTTTGGCTGTGGATACGAGACCGTCGAGATGGACGTCCAGCTCCAGCCGTAGGCCAGTGCAGCTCTCAGGCGCGAGCGGGGACCCGCAAGGCCGCCAGTTCTGGGAGGCGGATCTTCGCGACGTCGAGCTCGGCCCGCTGGCGGAACTCGCGAATCTCGTAGGCTCTGGGCGTAGCCAGGAGCTTGTGCAGCAGAGCTGCGGTCAGTGCATGACCCGCACGCACCGCCTCGAAGCGGCCGATGATAGGCGCGCCGAGCAGCGAGAGATCACCGAGCGCGTCGAGCACCTTGTGGCGGACGAATTCGTCTGGGTATCGAAGACCGTCGGGGTTCTGCACGCAGAAGTCGTCGATGACCACTGCGTTGTCCAAGCTGCCGCCGCGAGCGAAGCCTGCCGCCTTCAAGGCCGCGACCTCGCGCGCGAAGCCGAAGGTCCGTGCGCGACTCACTTCATGCAAGAAGCTGCGGTCCGACAGCACGAACTCGCAGCGCTGCTTGCCGACAACGGGGTGCGGAAAATCGATGGAGAAGTCGATGGCGAAACAGTCGTGCGGCCGAAGCGCGACGCTGCGATCGCCGTCCGTGATGCGGACCGTCTTCTTGACGACAAAGAAGCGCTTGGGGCGGCTGCGCTGGGCGACGGTGCCGCCACCAGAGAGGATCATGCGCACGAAAGGCTCGGCCGAGCCGTCCAGGATGGGGACCTCGGGTCCGTCGACCTCGATGCGGGCGTTGTCGATCCCGAGGCCGTAAAGCGCGGCCAGCAAGTGCTCGACGGTGCCGATGGTGACTCCGTCGCGCCCGAGGGTCGTGGCGAGACGGCTGTCTACGACGTGGTGGACATCCGCGGGGACCTCGACCTTCGACTCGAGGTCGCTCCGAACGAAGACCAGACCAGTTCCAGGGGAAGCGGGGAGGACGGTCACGCGGGATGGGTTTCCGGAGTGAATGCCCACCCCCTCCGCCCAGACTCGCCGACTCACAGTGCGTTGAAAAAACACGCGTTCTGCCCTTCTCCCCACCAGCCCTGGCCTCGCGGAAACCTCCGCACAGGTCAGAGGCGTGACGACTTCGTCACACCTTCGGTTCCCGCTGACCCACCTAAGCTAGATTCATTCCACTGGCATCATGTCGCGGCGCGCCACGGGTATTGGGCCCAACCCGGCGTTTACACTGTCGCAAGTTATACACAGGTCGGCCAAGGTGGTTGTCGCAATTTCGCGACACCCAAGCCCCTGAAATGCCCCGAGGATCAGTGGATGAGCGGACGGCCCAGGTGCTGATAGGCGCGTGGGGTGGCCACCCGACCGCGTGGGGTTCGAGCCAGAAAGCCCTCCTTCAGGAGGAACGGCTCGACCACAAACTCGATGGTGCTCGCATCCTCTCCGATGGAGGCGGCCAGAGTATCGAGGCCGACCGGCCCCCCGCCGAAGCGATCGACGAGGGCCACGAGCAGGCGCCGGTCGAGCTCGTCGAAACCCGCCGCGTCCACGTCCAGCCGATCGAGACCGACCTTCGCGATCTCCTCGGTCACGCGGCCATCGCCGAGCACCTCCGCGAAGTCGCGAAGGCGCCGAAGCAGGCGATTGGCAATCCGCGGGGTGCCGCGCGCCCGAGTCGCGACCTCGTGCGCGGCCCGCTCCTCGAGCGTGACCCCGAGGAGTCGCGCCGAGCGGCGAACGATCTCCACCAGCTCCGCGGTCTCATAGAAGTCGAGACGCCCCACGAAGCCAAAGCGGTCCCGAAGCGGCGAAGACAAGAGGCCCGTACGCGTCGTGGCGCCAATCAAGGTAAACGGAGGGAGCGGGAGCGTCATCGTGCGCGCATGCGGGCCATCGCCAATGACGACGTCGAAGCGGAAGTCTTCCATCGCCGGATAGAGGTTCTCTTCCACCGCCGGCGTCAGGCGGTGGATCTCGTCGATGAAGAGGATCTCGTGCGCCTGCAAGTTCGTGAGGATGCCGGCGAGGTCACCCTTCTTTTCGATGGCCGGCCCGCTGGTGACATGAATGGCCACGCCCATCTCCTCGCCAATGATGTGAGCGAGCGAGGTCTTGCCGAGCCCCGGGGGACCGCAGAAGAGCATGTGATCGACCGCTTCGTTCCGACCACGCGCCGCCTGCACCATGACGCGCAGGTTCTCTTTCAAGCGGCGCTGTCCGACGTACTCGTCGAAGCGTCGCGGCCGAAGCCTCGCTTCGTCGAGCAGATCCGCCGGCCGGCGCTCTCCCGACACCTCTCGGGTGGGCGCTGCATCATCCTCGGCGGTCACTCGGCCTGTATACCAAATCAACCGCCAGGAGTGTTACCGGCGTCCGGCTCGGGCCAAGGCTTCGCGGATGAGGTCCTCGAGCGAAGCGGCCTCGCCGAGGCTCTCGAGCGCACGCTCCGCCAAAGCCTCAGCCTGGGCCGGCCGGTAGCCGAGATTGGCGAGCGCAGAGAGGAGGTCAGAGTTCGCACTCGGGCAGGCTTTGGTGGGTCGACCCGAGGCCGAAAGGCGCTCCGGAATACCCAGCGCGAGGACCTTGTCTCCGAGGTCGACGATCAGGCGCTCCGCGGTCTTCTTGCCCACCCCCGGCAACCCCGAGAGCCGCTTCACGTCTCGAGCGCGGATGTGCGAGGCGATGTCCGCAGCGTCCGTCTCCATGATGCCCATGGCCTTAACCGGACCTACGCCGGGCACGGTGATCAAGAGCTCGAACAGCGAAAGATCGACGTCACGCGCGAACCCAAACAGCGCGAGGCTGTCCTCGCGCACGTGTGTGTACGTGTAAAGCTCGGTCTTCATACCGACGGTGAGGCCCGCGCTCTCGGAGACGGTGACGAGATAACCGACGCCCCCCACATCGAGCACCACCGACGAAGGCCGACGGTCGATGATCTCACCACGAAGTCTCCGGATCATCGCGGCGCCTGCCTCGCGGATCGCGCGGCCAAGAGGGGAGACCTGGCGCGGGCGCTCCCCGCAATGGCCACGGCGAGGGCGTCCGCGGCGTCCGAGGCCGGCGCCTTGGCCAGACCGAGGAGCATCCGCACCATCTCCTTCATCTGATGTTTGTCGGCTCGACCGCTCCCGCTCACCGCCTTCTTCACCTCCGCCGGAGAGAGCTCGTCGATGGACGCCTCGCTTCGTCGCGCGGCGAGGAGCGCCACCCCCCGTGCGTGTCCAAGGACCAGGGCGCTCCTCGAGTTCTCGTGGTGAAAGATGGCTTCGAGGACCACGAGGTCGGGGCGGTGCTCGAGGAGCTTGGCCTCCAGTCCGAGATAGATGGTCAGCAGGCGGTCTTCGAGGGCGGCGCCGTTTGGGGTTCGGATGACCCCGGCGTCGATGTACTCGAGCTTGCTTCCGCGCGTGCGGATGACGCCAAAGCCCGTGTTCTGCGAGCCGGGATCGATTCCGAAGGCCAGCACGCCGACCCTTCAGCTCAAAGAGGACATGATGTCCTCGGAGATCTCGTAGTTGGCGAAGACATTCGCCACATCCTCGTTGTCTTCGAGCCGCTCCTCGAGCGCGAGGATCTTCTTGGCGAGCTCGGCGTCGCAGACCACGGAGGTGGACGGGATGAGCGCCACCTGGGCCACGAGGCTCTCGAGACCGGCAGCGTCCATGGCCTCCTTCACGGTGATGAAGTCCTCTGGCTTCGTGTACACGACGATCTGCTGGTCTTCGGTGACCACGTCTTCCGCCCCGGCCTCGAGCGCCGATTCCATGATCTGATCCTCGGAGTACTTCTCGGCGTCGAAGCGGATCATGCCGCGGCGATTGAAGAGGAAGGCCACCGCGCCGTTCTTGGCGAAGCTGCCGCCCGCCTTCTCGAGCATGTTTCTGATCTCGGAGAGGCTCCGGTTGGTGTTGTCGGTGGAGACCTCGATCATGAAGGCGACGCCGCCGGGGCCATAACCCTCGTAGACCAGCTCTTGGATCTCTCCGCCCTCGAGCGCTCCGGTGCCCTTCTTGATGGCGCGGTCGACGTTGTCCGCGGGCATCGATGCGGCGCGCGCGTTCTGGATGGCGAGCCGCAAACGCGGGTTGCCGGCCGGATCACCTCCGCCGAGTCTCGCCGCCACCGTGAGCTCTTTGACGAGCTTGGTGAACTTCTTCCCCCGCTTCGCATCAACCACCGCCTTCTGGCGCTTGATGGTGCTCCACTTGTTATGTCCGGACATCGCGCGTTTTCCTGACTGGGGCTCGTCTAACATGAGGGCGGAGGTCGCGAAAGACGGGTGAGATATGGTACTAGGCCGGCTCTTCGAACGAAGCCATGCCGCGTGTCCCCCTGCTCCTCGGGCTCTTCCTAGCCCTCCCCGCTTGCACCCGAGAATCCCTGCCACCGCCCGTCCCCGCGACGGTTCGGGTGATCCGAGAGCCCTCCGAGCTGCTCTGGGGTCCCTCGGCCTTCGGACAGCTCGGGGATCTGCGGCTCGAGAACGGACGCCTGATGGCGGTCATCGCGGAGATCGACCGTCCCCTCGGGTTCGCGGTGAGCGGCGGCAATCTCGTCGACATCGCGCCGCTCCCGGACGGTGAGGACCACATCAATCAGGTGATTCTGTACTTGAACGACCAGTTCCCTCGTCAGGCGCGCTACGAGAAGCTCGAGATCCTCGAGCGCGGCGGAGGCAAGAGGCGGGTGGTCGTTCGCGCCCGCGGAAAAGATAGCCACGACCCTCGGATCGCCATCGAGACCGACTACATCCTGGAACCCGACGCCAACTGGCTGACGCTCGAGACCCGCTTCACCTCGAACGCGACCACGACCATTGCGGGCTTCATCCCCGGTGATGCGGTCCAGTGGGGACGCGCCGAACACATGGCCCCCGGCGTCGGCTTTCGACTGGCCGGCAGTCGGCGCGCGGTCGACTGGCTCGCGGGGCTGGGCGCCAACGCCTCGTACGCCCTGGTCCCGGATGGTCCGGTGCCGTTCCAGACGATCTCCGGCTCCACCTGGAGCGACCCCATGGGTCCAAAGATCGATCTTTTGCCGAAGAAGACCGCGAGCTACCGCCGCTACATCGTGGTGGGCAACGGAGACACCGCCTCATTGGCCGGCCCCGTTCATCGACTGCGCCAGGAAGCCACCGGCCGCATCGAGGGGCGCGTCACCCACGACGGCAAGCCTCTCCTTGGCTCCGAGGTCCACGTGCTCGCGGACTCCGAGACCGCGCTCGTGGGTATCGCGCGCACCGACGCCGAGGGCTGGTACTCGCTCGAGCTTCGTCCCGGAGTGTACCGCGCCTTCGCGCTGGCGCCCGGCCGAGAGCGTGTCGCCGCCACGGGGCAGACCGGCACGGTGCACGTCAAAGAAGCGGGCACTCATTCGCAGAACTTCAACCTCGGACCCGAGGCGGTGATCCGTTGGCGCGTCCAAGGGCACGACGGCAAAGCGCCGCCGGTGAAGATCACGGTGAGCGGCGTCGAAGGCACGAAGGAGCCTTTGTTCGGCCCGGTCTTTAGAGCCAGCGGCGCGCGCAACGTCGTACTCTCTCCGCGCGGCGTCGGGTCGGTGCCGGTGGGGGCCGGTCGCTACCAGGTGGTGGTCAGTCGCGGACCCGAGTACGAACTCATCGAGCAACGGGTGGAAGTCGGCGCCGGACAGTCAGCGGAGATCACCGGCGTCTTGGCGAGGTCGGTGGACACCCGAGGCTTCATCGCCGCCGACATGCACCAGCACGCGGCCCCGAGCTTCGACTCTGGCGTCTCTCTGGAGGACCGGGTCCTCTCCAACGGCGCCGAGGGCGTCGAAGTGCTCGTCGCCACCGACCACAACGTGCTCACCGACTATCGCCCCGCCCTCGCGGCCTCCGGCTTAGGACGGGACGTTTTCACGATCATCGGGACGGAGGCCACGACGCACTCGGTCGGACACTTCAATGCGTTCCCGCTCGAAATGGACCACACCAAGAGCCGCGGCGGCATGCAGGATCCGGAGGGGTGGAGCCCGGAGCAGATCTTCGCCTTCGTTCGCGGCCTGGCCCCCAAAGGGACGGTGCCATTTGTGCAGTCGAACCACCCGCGGGCCGGTCGCATCGGATACTTCGATCTCATGGGCTTCAACCCGGCCTCCGGCACCGCCAAAGACCCCAGATTCTCGGCCGACATCGATGGCCTCGAAGTCGTCGCCTTCGGATTCCGAGACGAGACCAAAGAGGTCCTCGAAGACTGGTTCGCGCTCTTGCGCGCCGGCCGAAGAATCACTGCGACCGGCAACAGCGACAGCCACGTCATCTACGGTCGCGAGACCGGGTGGCCGCGGACTTATGTGTGCGTCGAGGATGACACCCCGCCTCGATTGGACGTGCAAGACTTCGTGAGCGCGCTTCGGAGCGGCTGCGCCACCATCAGCGGCGGGCCCTTCGTCACCCTGAGGAGCGGCGAGACACGCATGGGGAGCCTGGCGGAGGCCCCAAAGGGCAAGGCCAAGATCGAAGTGCGGGTCCTGGCGCCGAGCTGGATCGACACGACGCGCCTCACGTTGTTTGTGGACGGTCACCCCAAAGAGACGGTCGCGCTCCCGCGCGAGCCCGTGTTGCGCCTCGAACGCAGCTTCGAGGCGAGCTGCTCCGCAGACTGCTTCATCACCGTGCTCGTGGAGGGCGACGAACCGCTATCGATTGTCCTGCCGGGAGAGGACGGCCGAGTCTCCACCCCCGTTGCGCTGACGAACCCGATCTACTTCGACGTCGACGGCGACGGCCAGTTCGGGCCCAAGCCCAAATCACCACGCTAGACAGCGCTCCGCCGGCGCGGGGTCGCCCGGCGTGGGCACGCAGAAGCGGAATCGACCCAAGGCATCTTTGGCGACCGCCTCGTGTTCGAGGTCGGGCGCCCTTCCGCCCACGTGATCGGCGCTCTCCGTGCGGCCTATCTCTAGACGGTCGAGCGGCACCGAGCCGTGTAGGAGTTCGAGCACGAGTTCCGTCTTCGACATCTGCCCACGCAGCCGGAGGACCAAGGCCTCTCCCGGCCACCACCAAGAGGGGTCCCCGCCGCTGCCGAAGTAGAGCACCAGCGCATTCTCGAGCCAGGTCTCGGTCGGGGTCTGATCGAGCGCGCGCAGGATGAGCCCGGAGCCATGGAGATCGATGGGGTGGCGCGAACGGTTCACGAGCTCGACCCACTGATCGATGTCGCTCACCGTACCGGTCCCCGGCTGAGCATCAAACGGCGCCCCCGCAGCCTCACTGTCGC
Source organism: Deltaproteobacteria bacterium (assembly GCA_011526105.1). Lineage (GTDB taxonomy): Bacteria > Myxococcota > Kuafuiibacteriia > Kuafuiibacteriales > Kuafuiibacteriaceae > WYAZ01. Next base: position 22,579 of record WYAZ01000137.1, read on the forward strand.
CCCAGTCGTGAAGTGGCGCGAGCACCAGCTCGGAGATCTCGATCTCGGGCGCTGAGGGCGTCTCGACCTCGAAGCTCAAATCCTCCGCTCGATTTCCGGCGAGATCCTCCGCCCGCACCTCGATGCGGTACGTGCTCTCGGGGGCCAGAGGTAGTTCGGTCTGAAGGCGAGAGGAGAGCGCGGGCACAATCGGAGGACGGAGCCGGACGACATGGCCGGTCGTGCTCGCGGCCCAGGCATCGAACACCACCGGCTCGCTGCTCTCGACGTCCACGTAGAAGTTGGCCCCTCGCCGGACGGGCTCGCGAGGCATGAGGATGGGCGCGAGCCGATCGGCCACGGTGGTGGTCGAGATCTCGGGCCCCTCGATCTCGAGACCACCGCTCTCGAGTACGAGTCGATGAAGCGCCGCCGGACACAAAGGACGGCAATCACCTTCGTGATCGGGCAGGCGCACAAGCAGACGCCCTTCGTCGCGTGCGATCGTATCGAGCGGCCAGCGAGCTTCGCCCGGCCCAAGGAGCCAAGCCCGAACCTCGTCGAGTTCAGACGGCACGACCGAGAGCGCGGCATACCGGAGATTGAGCGGCCAGGGCTCACTCGCACGTGGCATGCGCAGGTCCACGCGCGCGGCGGGTGACGCGCCGCGGGTCTCGAACCGAAGTACGACGTCGGGCGGAGGAAAGGGCTGACCGACCTCGTCCGTCAGGCCCTCTCCAAACTCGATGGTGAGCCACTCCGCCTCGGGCCAGGCCTCGCGAGGACGGATGGACCAGCGGTCACTGGGCTCGACGTCGAGGGGCTCGATGGGCACGACGCGTCCATCATTTCGGAGGACACGCAGCGCGGAGACCGGGTCCGCCGGGCGCAGGGACCGCGAGAACACAAGGTAGAGCGGCTCGTCCACCGCGAGCGGTCGCAGAGGTTCCAGGCCCAGTAGCCGCGGAGGTTCGGGCGGCGCCATGACCTCGGGTAGGCACGCGACGCAGACGAGGAGGAGGCTGAAGTGAGGTCTTGGGCTCATCGAAGATCCTTGGCTTGGGTTTGTAGCGCATACCGTCCGCCGGTATGCGCCCTCAGCAGTCCGTCGAGGGCCGCGAGCTGGACGACCTTCTCCGGCGCGGACGAGAGGAGATGCGAGAGCCAGAGCGCGACACGCTCGAAGTAGAGGCGTGTCACTTCCTCGAGCAGCAGACGTTCCGCCGCAGAACGTGCGATGGCCTCTCGATTGGCGCGAAGCTCGGGATCCGCAAACACCAGATCGCCGAAGTCGAAGCGAGCCTCCACCCGAAGGGCGAGCGCCCGGCGGTCCGATGTGGTGGGCGCCCAGTCGCCGACGATGTCTTTCACGTAGACGTTCGCATCCGAACCGAGCCGGGCCGCAACGCGAGGAACCAGACCTCTCAAGCGCGCGCGTGTGGACCAACCCTCCGCTTCGTCCACGGACGCAAGCCCCATATTCTCGGACGCCCAGGACTGAACCTGTTCGAGGCTGGGCATGCACTCGCGTCCGCTCACGATGCGGGCGAGCAGAACCTCGGTGCCGGTGGAGGTGAGCGCCAAGGCCATGATCACCGCGGTGCTGCTCACGACGACTCCATCGTGCAGCCGAGGGCGCGAAGCCGGGCCTCGAGGGCCCAGTGCTCGACCGCATCGCCGGCTTCGTGGACTCGGAGACGCGCACAGCCGCGGCGGCGACGACGCTCCTCCTGGCCGAGCGCGTGCCTTCGCGGCGCCGGTCGGCCGAGCCACTCGGGCAAGCCGAGTTCGAGTCCGAGGAGGAATGTGAAGGAGGCTCGCGTCCCAAGGTCCGTCGCGAAGCGCCGCTCGAAAGAGATCCAAACCGAGACGGGGCGGGCAGATTGGGGAGCATGGAGGCGGAGATCTTCAAACAGCGGACTCGCCGGCGGGTTCTGGAACACCGCCGAGGTGTCGAGCGAAAGATCAGGCTGCCCCGAGAGAAGGACAAAGAGGAGCACCGGCGAGAGCACGAAGGCGCACTAGGCAAGAGCTGGACCAAACACGTCGCCCAGCATCACGTCCCTTGCACGAGCGGCGAACGTCCGAATCTCGGACAACGTCCGGTCTTCGGACGGACGAATGCGGCGGCTCGGACCCGGCCAGGGAGCGGGTCTCAGGGCGCCGAGGTCGGGATGCGTTCCCGCCTCGCCTACGCGCGGCGGCGCCGAACCAGAAGCAGCCCAAGCGCAAACACCGCGAGCCACGCAGCGCCGCTGTCGGCGGGCACCGATGAACACCCACCCGACTCAGCCCGAGGTGCACCCGGCGCATCAGACGCGAGCGCGTAGCCGCGCCGAAGCGTGACTTCATTGCGCAGACCCTGCTCGTCGATGGCGGCGATGCGAAGCTCCGCCGAGGCTTCTTCGAGCTCCGGGATGACCACAAAACCACGCGCGTCCGGACGGACCTCGCGGAAGTCGCCGTCCACGCCGAGCTCAAAGCGAAGGTGGGTGCCGCTGACGACGTCCCAGGCGCTCAGGTACACGCCGCCGGCGCGGGCATCGAGGCGCGTCTCGAGACGGGGAGGCTCGCCGTCCATGATGAGATCGAACTCGACCGGCTCGGGATCGAGGCTTCGATAGTTGCCCACGAAGCGCGAGCGCACCGAGAGGCGGTGGTGTCCTTGCACCGACAAGACGGGGTCGGCGACGATCTTCTCCGCCCCTTGGAAGAACGGCTGCCAGAGCCCGTTGCCGATGCGGATTTGGTGCTCGAGAAGACGGCCGTCGGCGGACGACGCCGGCAGACGCAGGTGAACCTCGGCGTGCTCGAGCGACCTCGGCCCGCGCACATGCAAGAGCTCGACCTCGGTCTTGGCGCGCACCGAGAGCGCGAGCCCGGGGTCGAAGTCGAGATTGGCGTAGACCGCGGCGTGCGCGTACCCGCCGCTGGGGCCCGCGGCCCCCTGCACGGCCATGATGTCGAGCCCGAAGCCGCCGAGCGAGCTGGCGTCCGGGAGCGCGATGGGGTCGAGAAACGAGCCGCTGATCTGCGGCAAGAACACCGAGAGCAGACCGGGCAGCGAGGTCTCGATCTGCTCCGCCGACTCGCCGAGCAAACGATTGTTGGAGACCCGCACGTTCGAAAACGCGTTCGTCAAGTCGCCGGTCAGGAGCTCGACCTCGTTGTTCGCGTTCACCGCGGCCCCGAAGGGGAGCGCGAGATCGCCGGTGACGGTCATGATGTGGACCCATCGCTCTTCCACGATGGCCATGAAGTCGAGGGCGACCTCCGGCATGTTGACCGTGAGGAGCGGATCCACGACTCGGCCTGTGCTCGTGGTCTGACCGGAGCCGAGAGTGGCGCTGGGCAGTTCTGCCGCGCGGAGCAGGATCTGCACCGGCCAGACCGAGCTGGGATCTCGGTCTGAATGGGTGAGCAGCGAGAGCGAAGGCACGAGCAGAGAGAGCGTACCGGTCGTGAGCTGGTCCGTGTTGTAGGTCGAGACCCCGAGGCAGATCGCGCCCGTGGTGTACGCCGACCAAAGCGCCTGGTCGATGAACACACGCGAGAGGCCGATGGCCACCATGTACGGGGTCTCGGGGGTGCCGTCGAAGTCGAGGTCGACGAGGTCACTGGAGGGCAAGGGTGGCGGGGACTGGAAGCTCGGCGAGGTGCGGGGGTTGGGCCGGTCGAGGGCGCACTCGACCGAGCGTGACACCGCTTCGAATCCAGCCATCATGCCCACTTGGTACCCCGTGGGGTCAGCGTCCGCATCACCACCGAGGAGGAAGCCGAGGTCGCTGGGTTGGACCGGCGCCAGCGCGAGGTCCCCGACCAGCTCGTCGAGCGAGAGGCGGCCTTGGATGGCCGCACGCATCGGCACGAAGGTGCCGGTCGCATCCTGACACTTGCCATCGACGTTGCACGATGTGCCGCCCGGGCAGGCGGGCAGACCAAAACCGCAGCGCGCGGCGAGCATGCCGCGCACCTGCTTGTCGATGGTCCCGGTGAAGGAGCTCGCGAACGCGGGAATGAGCGCGTTCTTGATGGCGCTCAAGTTGCCGAGGCCACAGGTCACGGCGTCGAGCGCGTTGCTGTAGCGCGAGTTCGGGTCTCGGCTGATGGTGACGTCTTCGTCATCCACCGCGAGCGCCACGTCCGAGACGAAGAGCTCGAGCTGTCGGCCCCCGGTGCCCGTCGGTGAAGTCCAAGGGCGGCCTTCGATGGTGAGCAGGAACTCGGGCAGCGCGCCGCTTCCGGTTCGGCTGTTGATCTCGATGATGCAGTCCGCGCCGAGCGCGTCGTAGCGGATGGGGATGACGTTCGAGAGGAGCTGAGCGCCGACCGTCGCGAGGATCTTGTTGGGGGCCTCCGGATCGAGGTCCAAGTTCTCGAGCTGCAGCCACATGTAACAGGTGCGCTTGTTCGGGTCGTCGTCATCGTCGCGGCACACGGTGGCTCCGCTGGAGGTGGAGCGTTCGATCTCGAAGCCGAGCACCGGCACTGGCGCCTGGGTCTGGACGTCGACGCACACATCCAGGGTCGGGTGACAGGTGATGTCGCCGTCGAATCGGGGCGGACACGGCACGTCTTGGGGACCACCACACTCAGCCGGCGAGTAGGCGGAGATCAGGCCCGCGAAGTCCTGCTCGATGAAGTCGAGGCCGGGCCCGGCGATACGAACCTGGGCGCTGCGCCGGATGAGGATCGACTCGTCGAAGCCTCCCGGGATGGGCGCGAGGTCACAGGCGGTGCAGGAAAAGTTCCCTGAACAGGCCGAGAGCGCGAACAGTGAGAGGATGAACACGCGATGAGCTGGGACTCCGAACATCGCGCGGAGTCTCGGGGAATTCCAGGGGTCCGGTCAATCGGTCTTTGTATGGCCCGGACGGCCAAGCTGGACGAGGTCGGGGTCGAGGCCTTCGGTCATCCGACCGGTCCGGAATCCCTCGAGATCGAGGGTCACGTAGCGAAATCCGGCCTCATGGCCCGCGGCGACGATCTGAGACCGCAGCTCGGGTTGCACCGCCCGGACCAGCTCGGTGGGCCCAAGCTCGATGCGCACGAACTCGTCCTGCTCCGGGAGCAGGCGCGCGCGCACGTCGAAGAAGCCCAGCGAATGCAGCGCGTCTTCGAGCCGCTCGATGCGGCCGAGGCGCTCCTTGGTCACCTTCGTGCCGTGTGGGATCCGGCTCGAGAGGCAAGCGAGCTGGGCTTTGTTCCAGGTGGAGAGGCCGAGGTCAAAGGAGAGCGATCGGATCTCGGCTTTGGTGAGCCCCACCTCCGAGAGTGGATGAATGACGCCGTGCTCCGCCGCCGCGCGGTGACCGGGCCTAAAGTCCGAGAGGTCGTCGTGGTTGAAACCGTCGACGATCACGCTCCCGGGAAACGCCTCCGCGTGAGCGGCCGAGACGGAGAAGAGCTCGGCTTTGCAGTGGTAACAACGGGTGGGCGAGTTCTCCACGTAGCCAGGACGATCGAGCTCGTGGGTGTCGACGACCACATGCGAGATCCCGATCTCGCGCGCGAGCGCGACCGCGGCCTCGAGTTCGCTCTCTGGAAGCGATGGGGAGCGTGCGGTGAAGGCCCTGGCGCCCGAGCCCAAGGTGTCGTGCGCCACTTTGAGCAGAAACGCGGAGTCCACCCCGCCCGAATACGCGACGAGCACACGACCCATCTCCGACAAACGCGCGCGGAGCGCGGCGAGCTTCTCGCGCGCAGCCTCGGAGGTCTCGATGCGTGGCGTCCCGGGGCGCATCACGCGGTTCGCCTCGCTCGGTGGGCCTCGGCCTTCGCCTCGAGCGCGAGCCCGAGGTCGAGCGAAATGGGCGGGTGAATCGGCCACGGCTCCGCGTGGAAGTCGCTGCCGCCCGAGGGGAGCAGGCGGTGCTTTTTGGCGAAGTAGCCGACCTGATCGACCTGCCCCGGCGAGTGCCCCGAGTAGTAGACCTCCGCCCCGTCGATGCCCCACTGGGCCGCGCGCGCGAACAGGCCATCGACCTGGCTCGGATCCGCGCCGAGCACCAAGGGATGTGCGAGCACCGCGACCCCGCCCGCTTCGTGCAGCACCTCGGCCGCTCGGCTCGGGCTCACGACCTCGCGCTCCACGTGGGCTGGGCGACCGTCTGCCAGATAGCGATCGAAGGCCTCGCGCTCGGTCTTCACGACGCCTCTGTCCACGAGCGCACGAGCGATGTGCGGGCGGCCGACAGTGCCGCCATCTTTCGAGGTCAAGGTGTCCTTCGGGAGTTCGATGCCGAGCCCGAGGAGTCGTTCGGCGATCATTAGGTTGCGCCGCGCTCGACCGTGAACCAATGCATCGAGGAGCGAGAGCAAGCTCGGGTGTTCGAGCTCGAAGAAGTAGCCGAGCACGTGCACCGAGCGACCCTGCCAGGTGGCGGAGATCTCAATGCCCGGGACCAGCTCGACACCGAGCTCGAGCCCCGCCGCCCGTGCCTCCGCGTAGCCACCCACCGTGTCGTGATCGGTGAGTGCAAAACGCGTCACGCCGCGTTCGTGGGCTCGCCGCACCACCTGGGCCGGCGAGAGGAGCCCGTCCGAGACGGTGCTGTGTGCGTGAAAGTCGAGCATCTATCAGGCCGCCACGCGGTTGTTGCGCGCGCGCGGGGATGATTCCCGATAGAGCAGTCGCGCGATCTGGGCAAGCTGTCCCGCGGAAGGGTCGAGACCGGCCTCCATCGCCCCGTCCAGGAGTCCTTGCGCGACTTCGGTGAGCGGCGCGTCCACGAGCGCGCCGGCGGGGATCAGACGTCCGAGCCAGCCGAGCGCAGCAAGTGAGAAGCGATCGTCGAGGAAGCTCGGCGGACCCCCGCAGCGTCGGGCCGGGCTCAGGTACACGCGACGTCCCTCGTGATCGAGATCCCCGGGCGCCGGCCCCGGCCGGCGCAGGATCAAGCGACCATCGAGACCGAGCAAGAACGCCTCCGGACAGATGGCGCCATGCGGACCGTAGAGCGCATGAAAGACCCCCACGGACTCGAGCAGCTGCGCGGCGAGGCTGTAGACGAACGAGAGACTCGGCTCGAGGTGTCCGTGCAGAATCGCGAGGTCCACCGATTCGAGGGTGACGTGTATGGGAATGCGCTCGGCCACACAGGGACGTCCTCGCACGGTCCCTACGTCGACGAGGCTCGGCAGATAGGCCGAAGCCGGTTCGGCTGAGCGGCGCACGCGCTCGGTCCACGCGTCGAGGCGCGCCGCTTCGCAAACGCGCGAAGGCACCATCCAGTGCAGGATGGACTCCCCCTCGCGCTGCCAGAAGCAGCGCAGGTCCGAGAAGATGCTCGGGCGCTCGTCACCGAGCGTCATCGAACGGGACTGGGACTCGAATGGGTCCCGAGGCTGGGGCTCCGTCTCACAGTCGGGCCACGCCCGAATCCCGAGCTGTCCAAGGAAGAACGTGCGCCCTGGCGTCACGACCACCGGCGCCCGGATGCTCTCGTTGCGAACGACGGTGCCCTGACGCGAACCGAGGTCGACCACGACGAGGAGCCCGCGACGGGCGAGGATCCGAGCGTGCCGGCGGGCGACGCCCGCATCCTCGAGCACGGTGAGGTCGGCCTCGGGCCCGCTGCCCACGACCACGTCGGCGCCCGGAAGATGGTGGATCTCCCCGTCCTTCTCGCCCACCTCGAGCCGCACGGACCGATGATACCAGGCTGAAGCGGCCTTTTCGGGAGACCGAGAGGGGGGCGTTCGGCGGGTCAGCCCCTAGGCAGACGGGGATTCATCAGGGAAAGGCCGAATGAGGAGCGTGTCTCGCAGCGTGCGAGCCAGGCTGGCGTCGCCGGTGTGGAAGTCGGTGGCCCCCAGGTTCTGAGCGAGCGCGGCGCCCAGCCAGGAACCGTCGACCCCCGGAGGGGCTGCCCAGCGAGGGCGCGCCGCCGCGAGGGTGAGATCGGCCGGTGCGATGATCGCGTCGAAGCCGAGCAGCGCGCCCGAGCTCGGGGAGGCCGCGCCGTGAGGGATCGCGAGGACACGACGAGCGCCCATGCGAAGGAGCCAGGCGCGCGCGTCCACCGCCGACGGCAACTCGGCGCCGTAGACATAGACCGGCCCCGCAAGCTCGAGCAGCTTGGTGTGCACCTCGAGCTCTTCGACCGCGAGGACCCCGAGCGGACGATCATCCTCCGAGACGAGTTCGACGAGCGCCGATGGTTCGGGGGGTGGTCCCGAGCTCGCGGCGCGCAGCACGAGGGCAGCGCGCCACGGCGCCCCCGAAAGCAGCCGACCTCTGGCGTCCACCGACTCCCGCTCGGCCCGCCGGAGGTAACCTCCCAGCGGAGAGTAGAGTCCGGCCCCAAACAGCGCGAGCTCGCGCTCGACCTGTTCACTCACGACGAGCCGTCGAAGCCCGAGGCCTTCGAGCCGAGCGCGCTCCGCTTGGGTCACCACGCGCGGCGAGAGCCGGCCGCCGACCGGAGGAATCGGTCGCGTCGCCTCACCACCCTCCATGAGACGCAGTTCGAGGTCTGGCAGCGGGCTGGCCCCACAGGCCACGAGCGGCAGTCGGGTCTCGAGGAAGGTCTGGCGCGCGGCATCGTAGGCAAACGCAGCCGCGTCCGCTCTCTGGCCGTCTCGGACGGAGATGACGATGTGCACGGCTCCGGGTACGAGCTCCTCGCCCTCCATCACCGCCATCGCGCGGTCTTCGGCGGAGAAGTAGGCGCCGGCGTCGGGATGAGAATGATAGATGACCCGCTCGTGGAGCCCCTTGTCCTCCGCTGCGGTCAGCGCTCGCATGCGCGCGAGCTCGTCGAGGCGAAAGGCGCTCTTGGCGTCTCGGGGGAACAGCGCCGGATCCTTCTCGTGATACTTATCCTGGAGATTCGCGATGGCCAGCACGTCTTCGATGCGCCCGCTCGCGCTCGCGTAGCCAATCCCGCAGGCCTCACGCGGGTAGTCACGCTCCGCGTGCAGGACCATGGCCTCGAGGTGTTGGGGCTCGAGTTCGAGATCGAAGACACGCACGACCGATTGCGTCTAGCAGCCCCGAGCCAGACCAGCAACGGTCAGTCGCGCGCGGCGGCGTTCAAGGCGCACGGGCCTCGATGTAACGCGATGCGTGATCACAGAGCACGGTCGCGATGACCCCGGTCTGGTTCGCGGCTTTGAGGCGCTCCGCGAGGCGACGCGCGCCCTCGACGTTCGCGCCCGCCGAGTAGCCGACGAGATAGCCCTCCTCGAGCGCGAGCCGCTCCGCCATCACCCAGCCCGATTCGGTGTCGATGAAGAGCGTCTCGTCGAGCACGCCGGGGTCGTAGATCGCGGGCACGATGGAGGAGGCGAGATGCTTCAAACCTTCGAGCCCATGAAAGGCATCATCGGGCTCGAGGCCCACAACGTGGATCGCGGGTGAGATCTCCTTGAAGCGGCGCCCGGCCCCGATCACGGTACCGCTCGTGCCGATGCCCGCGACGAAGTGCGTCAGGCGATGACCCAGCTCCGCAAAGATCTCGGGCGCGGTGGTCAGGTAGTGCGCGCGCGGGTTCGACGGGTTCGAGTATTGATCGGTGTAGAAGTACCGCGTGGGCTCGCACCGCACGATCTCCCGCACCATGCGGATGGCGCCATCGGACTGCTCGAGCGGGTCGCTGTAGATGACCTCCGCCCCGTAGGCGTTCACGATTCGCTTCCTCGCCTCCGACACGTTCTGTGGCATCACGAGGGTGACGTGATAACCTCGTGCCGCCCCAAAGAGCGAGAGCGCCACGCCGGTGTTGCCGCTCGTGGAGTCGATGAGGCTCATCCCGGGACGCAGTCGGCCGCTGGACTCCGCGTCCAAGATCATCTGAAGCGCCGGTCGATCTTTGACGCTGCCCCCCGGGTTCGCGAGTTCGAGCTTGGCCCAGATCTCGACCTGGGCGTCCGCCGGCTCCACCGAACGCAGACGCACGAGCGGCGTCTTTCCCACGGCATCGGAGATCGAAGCGGAGGCGGGGAGCAGGCGTGAAAGCATGGAAGCAGCGCTCAGCCGCCAGCGATGGCCGGGACAATCGAGAGTTCGGCCCCCTCGTCGAGTTCAGTCTCGAGCTCCTGCAAGAAGCGGATGTCCTCGTCCTTGTAGTAGAGGTTGACGAAGCGGCGCAGCGCTCCGCTCTCGTCACAGAGGCGCGCCTTGATGCCGGGATGGGCAGCTTCGAGCGCATCGATGGCCTCGCGCACGTTGCGGGCCTCCACCGAGACTCGATCCTGCTCGGCGGTGAAACGTCGCAGGGGGGTCGGGATGCGGATGTGAATACTCATGTCTCAACCTCGGAGGAGACCGGGAAGCGGCCGTCGTACGAGAAATACCGGTCCCCCGCGTCCAGCGCCACCACCAAAGCGTCGGGGACCTCCCCGGTCCGGAGCGCCTGCTCTGCCGCATGAATCGCCGCACAAGTGGCGTATCCGAGCAGCAAACCGTCCTGCGTCGCGAGTCGCCGGCGAACGGCCAACGCCTCCGCATCGGTCACGATCGCGTCGTGGGTGTGCTCCGCCGCCGCAAAGGCGCCATCTTGGGCCCCGTGGATGGCCGAGGAGACGAGTCGAGTCGAAAAACCGGGGCCGAGCGCCACCGCCAAGTCCGACAGACCCGAGGGCAGAAAGACCGTCGGGCGTCGGCCGGGTCGACCGGCGTGCTCAGCCTCGAGCTCCGCGACCAAGGTCGCCGTCCAGACCAAACGCGCCAGACGGGGTCGCCCGGCGGCGTGGAGGAGATGACCCGAACCCGCAGCCGCGAGGGCCTCCGCGTGCGCCGTGGCATCGAGCAGGCTCGGGCTCGAGACCTCCATCGCTTTGACCCGATGCTGTTTCAGAAGCAGGCGATGCTCCTCCAGGGTTCCTGCGGGGTAGAAGAGCTCGACGGGGCGGCCGGCACGGCGTGAAGCCGCGGCGAACGAGAGACAAGCGCTCCCACACCCCGCCACGAGGAAGGGCTCGGGGCCGCTCGCCTGCTCGATGAGCGGCCCCGCGATCCGATCGTAGACAGAGCCGCTGGGCAAGAGGTGCTCGAGCTTGATGGAGAGCGCCGGCCGGTCGGCGCGAGCCGGGCGTCGAATGCACGGGGTCCCCGCCCCCACCCCGAAGTCGAACAAGAGGCTCACTCCCCGAGATCGTTGATGCGGCGGAGTCGTTCGGCCTTCTCGGCGACGTCCCGCTGGAGGAGCTCGAGCTTGCGCTGGTTCTCCGCGACCTGGGTCTCCATCTCCGCCGCCTTCAGCTCGAGCTGGACCTGGCTCTCCTCAGCCCGCTGAAGCATGCCTCGGAGGCGTTCGATCTCTGCATGTTGCGCGGCCTTCTGGGCGACGTAGCGGGCGATCTCTTGTTCGCGCTCCCGCAGTTGGGCGCTCAGGACGTCAGCGTCACCTTGTCGGGCCAGCTTCGCTTTGAGGACCTCGAGGTGTTCGCTGAGCGCGGCGTTCTCGCGCTCCTTCTGCTCGAGCGCGCTCTCTTTGGCGGACAGGTCCACGAGGCGTCGGCCGGTCTCCGCTCGAGCCTGGTCGAGCTCAGACGCGGTTCGAATCGCGGCCGATCGCAGACGCTCTGCTTCGGCCTGGCGCTGCATGAGCGCTTGCTCGAGCGCCTCGACGGACCGCCCGCCCGTATCCCCGCCCGCGTCCGTGGGCGCTGCGGCCACCGGCGCAGCGGCCGGCTCGGAACGCGGGCGGCGCTGTGCTTCGCTCAGCGCCGTCTCCAGCTCGGCGATTCGGCGCACCGACTCCACCACGGACTGACTCGTATCCGTGGCTCGGTGCTCGGCCTTCTTGGCTCGAGCGTCGGCCCGCGACAAATCCTCTTCGAGGCCTTTGACCTTCAGCTCGAGCTCACGCGCGCGGACTTCGATCTCGGAGAGCCGCGTCTTGGTGTCCCGGACCTCCTGAACTCGCTTGTCGAGCTCGGCGCGGAACCCCTCGGCCTCGACCTTGGATCCGCGAGCCGCCTCTTCCGCCTGACGGGCCGCAGCCTCGAGCCCACTGCTGGCCTTCTCGGCCCGGTCGGCACGCTCCTCCGCCCGAATGGCTTTGGCTTCGAGCTCCGTGACCTTGGATTCAGCGCTCACCGCTCGGCTCTCGAGACGTTCGAGCTTGGCCTCGGCCTCGCCCGCTCGGTCTTCCGCGAGGCGACGCTGCCCTTCGGCCAGGGCGAGCTGCGCCATCGCGTCCTCGGAGCTCGGCCCCCGCGCCTCGAGCTGCGCCCTGAGCGCGGCGTGCTCGGTCTCGGCGGCGGCGAGGCTGGCGTCTGCGCGCTGTCGCTCGGCCTCGAGCGTGCTGCGGACCCGCCCGAGCTCCGACTCGAGCTCGAACGCCCCTTGGGACACGACCGCGAGCCGGCGTTCGAAGTCGGCGCCGCGACTAGCTAGACGCAGCTCGAGCTCCGAGACCCGCGAAAAGAGCGAAGCCTCGAGGCTCTCGCGCAGCTTTGCCGCCACGTAGGCCGCGTCGTGCGCGGACGCGCGCCCGAGCTGAAGGCGTTCGATCTGTAGACCCGACTTCGCGAGCTGCGCTTCCAGGGTGCGAATGTGCTCCGCGTCGAGCGCGCGCTGCTCACGCGCCTCGACGAGCGCCGCCTCGAGCTGCCTCGCCCGGCCCGACACCTCGGCCTCTCGCTCCCGAAGCGAAGCCAGCACCACCTCCGAGACGAGCATCTCATCGTCGCGCGCCCGACGCTCGAGCGCGAGCCGGCGCCGACCCTCCTCGGCCTGGTTCAGAGCCAGTTCGAGTCGTTCGTTCTCGTCCGACAGCGCCAAGGAACGTGCCTCGGCCTCAAAGTCCGATGGCGCGGCTGCGGCGAGCTTCGCCTTCTGCAGCGCACCTTCGAGGGCACGGATGTGCCGCGCCGCGAGCTCGGCCCACGCCCTGAAGACCTCGATGGCCTCTTCTTTCTTGGCGAGGCGCCCGACGCTCTCTTCGACGAAGCGGATGACCTCGCCGGCCGATCGACGTTCTTGCTCCATCTCGGCGAGCTTCTTCGAGAGCGCCACCGACCCCGATTGGGCCTCCGCCCGAGCCGCCTCGAGCCCGGCGCGCAGCGCCTCCTCCTCGCGCGTCTTCGCCTGCAGCTCCTCTTCGAGCGCCGCGATGCGCGTCGTCAGCTCGGCCGCCTCGTGCAGCCCGCGTTTGGATTGCTCCGCCGCGGCCACCCGCCGGTCGGATTCGACGGCGAGCTTCGCGAGGCGATCTTTGAGCACCGCGGCCTGCGCCACCGAGCGGACTCGCTGGGCATCCGTCTCCGACAGACGCGCGGACAAGGTGATGAGCTCGGCTTCCGCCCTCGCCTTCTGGGCCAGCGCCTCGCCCAGGGCCTGCTCTGCGGCGTGCGCGGCCTCGGCGAGGCTCTCCATACGCGCCCGATGGCCCTCGATCTCGAGCTTGACCTGACGAGACTCCATGGCCGCTTCGCGGAGGGCCTCGTGCAAGGCCTCGCGCTCTCGGCCGTTGGAAGCCGTCTTGTCGGCCTCGGTCCGAGCCGCGGTCTGCACCTCCGCGAGGCGCTGATCGAGCCCCTGAACGCGCTGCTTCGCTTGTTCCGCCCGGTCTTCGGCCGCGATCGCCCGCGCCTTGGCCTCTTCGAGCTGAGCCAGGAGCTGGCCCCGCTCCTCTTTTGAATCCGCGAGTTCGGCGCGGAGCAGGGCGTGCGACTCCAGGCTCTCATCCCGCTCCGCGATGGCCCGCCGGAGGGCCTCGGTGAGGGTGTCGCGCGCCCGGCCGAGCTCGATGGCCTCCTGCTCCACCCCGAGGGAGCGCCGAGCCACCTTTCGAGCCTCGTCGCGCTCATCGAGCAACAGCTCCGAGGTGGCCGCGAGGGTGTCGCGATCGTTTCGAAGCTCCTGGACTCGGCGCCGGAGCGCGTCCACGTCCTGGCTCGCCTGTGCGGCGGCGAGCTCGACCATGGTCTTCTGAGCCGACAGCGACGCGGTCTGCTCTCTCAGCTCCTCGATGAAGCGGGCCTGATCCGTCAGCTGACGCTCGAGCAGGGCGTTTTCCTGCGCGAGCCGCCGGGCCTCGTCGCGCAAGCCGTCGGTTTCACGCGCCTGCTGGCGGGCACTCTCGAGCTCACCCTTCGCCCGTCGAGAGAACCGCTCGACCTCACCCTCGGCGCGATCTGCTCTCGCGCGGGCCTCGTGCAGGTCCACCTCGAGCGCCGAGACGCGCTCCTTGAGGAGCTCGCGGTCTTCGTCGCTCTGTCCCAGAGCCTGAGTCAGCGCGCCCAGGCGTGCGGTCAGGTCCATGAGCTCGGCGGCGCGCTCGAGGGCGGCGCCTTCGAGCCGGGACTTCAGGTAGCTGATGCGAGCCTCGGCATCGCGATAGTCCGAGCCGACGTGGTGCTGCAGGCGGGCTTGGTCCTCGAGCGTACGCTCGAGCTCGTGGATGCGCTGCTCTTGCTCCCCCGCAGTCTGCTCGAGGCGCTGGATCACGCGCCGAGCCGCGGCCAGGTCCTGACCCCCGCTCGGTGTCGCGAGCCGGGTGCGAAGCCGTGAGACCTCGGTCTCGAGGCTCGCCACGTCCGCATCTCGAACCTGCAGTTTGTCGGCCAAAACCTCGATTTCAGCGAGCTTTTTCTGGAGCTCCTCCTCGGTCGCCTCGAGCGCGGCCCGGGCCGCCTCGACCTCGACCGCCGGCGGCGGAGCCTTCTCGATGATGGTCTCGGCCACCGCGGGGGGGAAGCTGCTCCTCACCTGCCGAAGCTTCTCGCGCTCTTCGTCCAGCTCGTGCACGCGCGTCTCGATCGCGGCTCGGAGAGGCTTCAGGCGCAGGCTGATGTCCTTGAGCGAGCGGTCCTTTCGTTCGAGCTCCCCTTTGAGCTGGCGAAGCTCCACACGCAAGAACTCCACCTCGCGCCGCCGATCGGTCTCCTGCCCGCCCGTCAGCGCCACAAACTCGGCGAGCGGAAGCTCGACCAAGGTCCGCTCGTCCGGGGGTGGATCGAGGCTCCCCGCGAGAAGCACCAGGTGGCTGGCCTCACTCGGCGGTCCGGCGAGCGAGGCGTCCAGGCTGACGCTCGCGGTGTCCGGGTCCGCGCCGTCATCGACGAGCGTGACCCCAAAGAAAGGAACCTGACGAAAGAACCGCAGCTCCTCGAATCGACTCCTCAACTCATGCGCGAGTTGTTCAATCCCGGGGTGTCCAGCGGGCAGCGCGAACAGCGCCGCGCCGTCATCGCCCAAGATCCGACGCAGGTCATCGAGGAAGCGAGGATTGGCGGTGCGTGCCCGGCCGAGATCCGAGACGATGGCAAGATCGAAGGAGCCGTCCTCGAAGTCGACGCGACCGGTCTCCATCGAGACCAGCTCGATGCGTCGGCCTCGCAAGCTCGCGACGGAGAAACGCTCGGGTCTCGTGGTGGTCGCGGCGACCCGGGCGGCCCCGGCGTCGGAGAGGCGGAGCAGACCACCGATCTCGACCGCATCGACCTCGAGAACTCGGCGACCTCGCACGGACTCCTCGAGCATCGCGATGCGAGGGAGAAGTTCGGAGAGCTGCGCTCTGGGACCCGGCGGTGAGCCCGGCAGAGCCTCGTGATAAGTGGAAGACATCGCAGCCGGGAGAGGACCCAAAGGCCCGCGCTCCGCGCCTCACCTAACCTGGGATCGGGGTTGCCGTCGAGAGCGCCGCGCCCGCCCGCTAGCGGGTCGTCTCACCGCCCAAGCCAAGCCGGGCCTGGTGACGGGCTCTGAGCCGGGTCTGGCGGTTCTCCGTAGGCTGGAAGACCCCCCGAATCATGACCCGTTCGGCGTGGCTCTGGGGCTCGAAGGGGTCCCCGGTCCAGACCACGAGATCGGCCCGAAGCCCCCCCTGGAGGGCGCCCAAAGTGCGGCTCAGGCCCAAGACCCGAGCGGGCGCCAAGGTGGCGGCGGCCAGGGCGGCCTCATGGTTGAGGCCGGCCCGCACCGCGTTTCCGAGCACGAAGCGCAGACCGCCCGCGTTGTGGCTGGAGAAGGTGGAGATCAGCACCGTCACCCCCGCACCGGCCAGCCTCGCCGCGGCGTCCTGGCGGGCCAGCCGGCCCTCGAACTTGGCGGGCAGGTTGTCGAGCGGATGGAGGATCACGGAAACCTTGGCCTTGGCGAGCTGGGGTGCCACGAGCCAAGCCTCCTCGCCCCCGACCACAACCACCTCGATCCGCTCCCGCTCGGCGAGCGCCAGGACCGCGAGGATGTCCGCCGCGCGGGAGACCGACACGAACAGCGGCAGCTTGCGCTCCGTGACCGGGACCATGGCTTCGAGCTCGAGGCGATGCACGCTCAGCCGCCGAAGGTTGTTGCGCTCGAAGGCGGCCCTGTTCTTCGCGAACTGACGGGTGTCATCGAGAAGCTCGGTGAGGCGGCCGAGGGCCGCGGCCCTCGAGCCCCCCACGGACTTCGCGCCCGAGCTTCCGAGGTTCGCGTGGACCGCGATCGGCCCGGTCACGAACGAGCGCTCGTCAACCCCCGAGGTGGGCTCGGCGAGCTCGATGAACGCGGAGCGGCCGGCGACGAGGCCCCCGGTGGGCACCGAGAGCGCGCCGGTCACACCTTGTCTTCGGGCCACGCCGATCAGGGTGGAGCGGAGATCCAGGACCTCGCCCAGATACAGGGCCGCGCGTACCGGCGCCTGGGTCTCGAGCTCGGAGTCGACCGTGGAGGCCTCGAGCTCGATCTCGATCGCCCCGAGCTGGGTGATCGCGTCGATGAGGCCCGGAGTCACCACCTTCCCGCTGGCATCGATGATGGTCGCGCCGGGCGGCAGCGGCTTGGCGGGGCCCACGTACCGGATCTGTTCGCCCTCGACGATCACGAGGCCGTTTGGGATAGGCGGCGAGGACACTGGGTGAACATGCCCGCCGACGATGGCGGTCAGTGGCGCCGCGAGCGCCGTCGGCGCCCCGACGACCAGACACGCGGGCAGCGCGAGCGCGCGGATGAAGCGGTTCACGGGCTCACTCCCTCGAGCGCGGTCCCCACCTCGAAGTCGGACCCAGGCCCCGGGTGCGCGCGGTCGTAGACCAGAGTGCCGTCCACGTAGGTTCGTTCCGCGCTCGCGTAGATCGAAAACGGCGTCTGGTCCCAGAGAACCAGGTCCGCCATCTTTCCGGCTTCGAGGGTGCCGGTCTGCTCGTGGACCCCGAGGGCCCAGGCCGGGTTCTCCGTGATCCAGCGCAGCGCTTCGTCCTCGCCGAGATCGAGCCCAGCGCGACGGCCCGCATGGAGCGCCTTGGCGGCCTCCTGGTTCAAGCGCTGCACGCCGATGCTGCTGTCGGAGTGCACGATGGCGCGACCTCCGGCCTTGGCGACCATCGGGATGTTCTCCTCGATGCCGTCATAGGCCTCCATCTTGAAGCCCCACCAATCGGCCCACATCGAGGCCGAGACCTCTCTGGCCGCGAGCACGTCCGCGATCTTGTAGGCCTCGACCGCGTGGTGGAAGGAACGAACAGAGAACCCCAGCTCCTCGGCGAGCCCCATCATGAGCAGCATCTCGTCGGCGCGGTAGCAGTGGATGTGCACGAGGATCTGGCCGGCGAGCACCCCGGCCAGCGTCTCGAGCCCCAGATCTCGGTCGGGACCCGACGGCTCCTTGCCCTCCGGCGCCTTCAACCAGGCGTCACGCTCCGCGCTCGCGACCTTGCGCGCGTGCGCGAAGGCCTCGGCCTCGAGGAAAGCCTTCTTCTGCAGGGCGAGGTTGCCCATACGCGACATCGGCGTGCGGCCCTTTTCGCCGTGATAGCGCTTCGGGTTCTCGCCGCAGGCCATCTTGAGCCCGAAGGGCGCCCCGGGGAAGCGCATCGCTCGAGCCTCCAAGCTGGGCCGAAGCTTCAGTGTGACCGCCTTTCCTCCGATGAGGTTCCCGCTGCCTGGCAAGATCTGAGCGGTCGTCACCCCGCCCGCCGCGGCCCGGTGGAATGCCGGGTCCTGGGTCCAGACCCCGTCCTCCGAAAACGCCCAAGGCGTCAGGGGGTCGGTCATCTCGTTGCCGTCCGCGGCGGCGTCAACGTAGGGCGCGGCATAGACCCCCATGTGCGAGTGGGTGTCGATGAGCCCCGGGGTCACGAACTTACCGGTCCCGTCGATTCGCTCGGCGTCCGTGGGGACCTGGACGTCCTTTGTGGGACCCACCTCGAGGATCCGCCCCGCGCCGAAGACCAAGGTACCCGCCTCGATGCGTTTGCCGTTCCCGAGGAGCAGCGTGGCCCCGACAATCGCCACCTTCGCGTCCGGAGGCGCCGGCAACTTCGTCAGCGCCGCCGGGGCGCGCGACGCATGCTTCGCACCGAGCGCGACCGGGGTCGAGGCGGAACTCGGCTCGTCCTTGGTCGCCCCACCGCTGGCGCAGCCGGCGAGGAGCAGGATCATCGAGCTGCGAGAAACGGAACTCCGCACTCGGCCCCTATGCCTGATCGGGAGGGCTCCAGCAACGATGCGTTGCCGCGCCACGGTCGAGCTCGAGACGGGCGGATGCTTCGGCCGTCGGGGGTGGATGGGGCGAGGGCGAGGACCAGCGGAAGCCGGGCCGTGCGCTGAGTCTGTCCCGACTCGCTCAGGGCGTGGGCTTGCTTGCGAGCTCCGGCACGAAGACCTCGATCGCAGTCGCCTCGCGGAGCTTCACCCGCTCTTTTTCGACCTCCTTGTGGAGGAAGCCTCGAACGAAGGTCTGGAAGATCTGCTCTTCCACGTCTTCGTACTTCTTGACCCGCGCCTCGCGCCGTTTTCCGACCTTGTAGATGTAGAAGCCGCCCGGATCCTCGTACAAGGGAAGGATGGTGTTGGGCTTGGCGGCGAAGATCTGCTCCTCGAGCGCGGGGGCAAAGGTGCCGCGCCCGACAAAACCGAGATACCCGCCGGTGGTCGCGTTGCCGCCTTCGGAGTAGTGCTTCGCGAGGCTCTCGAAGTCACCCGGCTTCTTGCGGGCCTTCTTCTCGACGTCCATGGCCCGAAGCCGAGCGGAGTCTCGATCCTGCTGCGTCATCCCCGCCGGGGCCTTCAAGTGAATCCTCCAGGCCTCGACGCCGGCGTGCTCCATGTAGTCCGCCTGGTGGCTGTCGTAGTAGCCACGGAGGGCGGTGGCGGTCTTCGTGCGAAGCCGCTCGAGCAGCTTGGTGGTGACCCCTTCCGCCGTCACCATGAACTTCGCGTCCTTCAGACGCTGCTCCCGGGAGTTCCCGGCGCGTAGCAAGAGGGCCTTGAACGCGGGCTCGGCCTCCATGCGCTCCTCGAGATCTTTCACCCACACATCGATGGCCTTCTTGTCTTCTTTCACGCCGAGGTTCTTCGCCATCAACATCGTGAACTCGTACTCGATGAGCTGATCGATCGCCCCCTTGAGCACCTCGGACCGCGTGGTCCCTTCTGGGATGCCCGTCGCGCTCAACTGAAGCTGCATCTGCCGAAGTTTGTTCTCGAGCACCTCGCGCCCGACCTCCACCTCGCCCACCTTCAGCACCACCGGAGGTGTCTTGGGCATCTTGAAGAGATCATCGAGCGAGACGGGGGTGGTAGAAGTTGTGTGGTCCCCCGGCACCGAGCCGGGCTGACTCGCGGGCCCGCTGGACGGTGAATCCGGGGGCGCCTTCGCCCCCCCGCCCGTCTTTTCCGTTGCGGGACAGGCCCAAAGCGAAAGACTGGCCACGAGGCAGAGGGCGGCACGAACAATCGACATGGGCCGCATGAGAACACCGGGGCCGCCGGCAAGCAACTCGGCCGCCACCAGAAGGCGCTTGCATTCTCCTTTGCGGGGCTGTTAACCACCGAGGCGTTCGAGCGGGTTTAGCTCAGCTGGATAGAGCGTCGGTCTCCGAAGCCGAAGGTCAGAAGTTCGAATCTTCTAACCCGCGATCACCCCTGCCCCAGACGCGAGCCCGCGACTCGATGCCGCGCCTCGAGTTCAGTTCAAAGACCAGCTCACTCCGGCCGACAGACCGTTGACGAAGTCCGAGAGCGTCGCTTCGGTGATGGTCTCATCGAGCGCGCTCGCTCCGGTGAAGCCGCCGGAGCGAAAACGAAGATCGTATCGCAAGACGAGCTCGAAGCTCTCGCTCAGGGGCAGGTAGCCCGCGAGGGTGGCCAGCGCTCCGACGCTGAAACCGGGCGCGCCCAGGTGGAACGGATAGCTGTCCGAGGCGCCGCCCAGGAACGCCGCCCGAGCTTCGAGCCCGATGTCGTCAGCGAAGCGATGAAAGAGCCCCAAACCAGCGGTGACGAGATGGCTCTGGGTGGAGAAGAACTGGCCGACTTCGGCCCCCGGCAGCGCTGTGTCGAGCCCGTAGTCCAGGAACATGTAGCCGAGTTCGGGGGCGATGCGTGTTCGCGCCCCGACCGAGAGCGGGAGCTCCAGAGCAGCGCTGATCTCGTGCGACATGCCGCCGATGCTGCCGGCTTGGCCCTCGGCCTCGAGCCCGGTCAAGAAGCCGAGCCCGTAGCCCACCCGCCCCGAGATCGGCAGCACACCCTCGAGGCGCGCCTCGACTCGAGCCGCCCCGCCCATCGCGGTGATGTCGTAGCGCCGGATGGCGTCGGCCCCGTTGCTGCTAAGGGAGTGAGACGGCACCGCCGCGCCCGCGAAGCCGGCGATGGTCAGGCGGAGCCCATCGACCCGGGTGCTCATGCGGCTCTGGAGGGCCTGCTGGTCGGGACTCGCGTCGATGTTGTCCCGCACCGGGACTTCGGGATCCGCTCGCTGATCACCCATGACCCGGTCCACCCCGCTGTCCGTCCGCGGCAAGAGCTCGAGCACCGCGCCCGGCGACTCGAGGTGCTCCACCCGCACCCAGCCCACCTGGCTGCGCTCGTCGCGAGCCTCCACGAAGGTCTCGTCCAAGGTGACCGAGAGCGCTACGAGCTTCGATCCCAGCGGCAGCGTCTTCATCGCCGCCCCGTCCGCGCCGGGCTCACCGAGCAGCGGCGTCGCTTGCTTCGTGACCACTACCCCTCGGCTCTGGCCGGAGCCCACCGGCGCCGCCGTGGTGTCCCCCATCGCGGCGACCTTCTCCTGGGAGTCTGAGGAGAGACGGTCGACCGGCACCCAGCCAAAGACCTCATCCAGCTTCACCAGCACCCAGGTCTTGTCGAGTGAGGCCTCGCCCAGCCGGAGACACCGCGCCTTCTCGAGAAAACTGGCGACGGGATAGTTGAGGCCCGGTCCGCGCCGGACCGGCGTCTTGCTCTCGACGTAGACCTCAGCCGACTTGCACTTGGGCGCCGCCTGGACCGAGACCCCGAGGCCCAAACCGAGGGCACACGCGAACACCGCCGCAGAGCTACGGAGGGATGAACGCATCATGGCTATTGCCCCGCGCAGTGAGACACGTCGATCTCGGGAAGCGGACAGTAGCAAAGCGGTGCCGCCGCGCCGGTGTCCGGCGGACCGGCGTCGGGCGGAGCGCCGGCATCTCCACCATCACTCGCGTCCTCGGGCCCCGCGTCCGGGTCCGGCCCGCCGTCACCGAGATCGGGCGTGCCCGCGTCCGGTGGCGAACCACCGGCGTCGGGGCGGCACTCGAGCGGTTGGACCGGCGGATTCGCCAAAACCGGAGCCCAGCTGCAGCTCTCCACCAGCGCCACGAAGTCCTCGAGCGCTCGGTAGGTCGGCACGTCGATCATGTCGAGACGCGGTACGGCGCCCTTTCCGTTGGGCGGCGAGGCGTGGGCCCACAGGATGGGTCGCACCTGCTCGGTCCGCATCCCGCCCGGCTGCGCGTTCCAGGTGCGCTCTTGATAGGGCACGGCCGCCCAGAGCTGGTCGATCGCCTGGCCGAGATAGGTGGGGATGGAGCTGTTGCCGCTGGGAACCAAGGGCTCTTGGTTCTTCTCCGGCGCATGACAGGCGGCGGTGCCGCAGTGCTGCCGGGCGGCGGCGGCGATGCCGTAGAAGTGGGTCTCGTAGGCGGCCTGGGTCGCGGGGAAAGGCCACTCGCTCGGGAACGGGCCGGCCTCGACCTCGATGCAGCCCAGATCGGGAAGCGGGCCGACCTCCGGCGGGCCCAGGTCAGGGGCGTCCGGCGCGAGGTCGCGCGGCCCCAGATCCGCGGGGTCCGGGCCGGCGTCCAAAGGCTCGAGCGGGTCGCCGAAAACGATGCTGCCGCAGCCGACCAGGCCAGGAGCGAGGAGCAGGCCCACGGCGAGCGGACGAGTCAGAAGGAGCCAGGTCGACACCTCCGTGATCCTACGCAAACTTCGTGCCTTCTCCCACATGCAGGGGGAATGGTAGCCCGGATGCCAGGGGATGGGGAGTGCGCTCCCAGGTCCAGGCGCTGGAGTCTCCAGGGCTTTTTCCCGACCAGGGGTCTAGAGCTGTTTTTTGGGGGAAGGTGCCGACCGGATTCGAACCGGTGAATGTAGCTTTTGCAGAGCTATGCCTTACCAACTTGGCGACGGCACCGAGTGCTGGGGTTCTAGGGAAGACGAGAGGCCGGGTCAAGTGTGTTTCGGGTGCGTCTTGAGCACCCGGTACTTGTTGGGCGGGGTCTTGCTCTCGAGCTCCAAGTGAAGCGAGTGCGCACGCGACGCCGGCATCAGGTCCGTCAGCGGCCGCCACTGCACGACCTGGCCCTGTTTCCAGGCCTTGGCCGGTCCGTTCGGATCCTTGGCGATCCGCTCCACCTCCTTCTCGATCGGGAGTTCCGAGGTTCCGAAGATCATCTCCTCCGAGTCGAAGTTCGTGATCTGGTAGACGTAGAGCTGCTTCGGGTCGGCCACGACCTAGGAGTTATCCACGACCGGAGACAACGTCAAGACGAGGGCCAGAGGCGGCGAAGACCGTGGACGATATCCGGGTCTTGCGCTACACGTTTCGGTCGCCCATGCCGCTTTACGACTACTACTGCTCGAGCTGCGAGACCGAGTCCGAGATCGCCCAGAAGATCTCGGATGAGCCCCTGACCACCTGCCCCAACTGCGGAAAGGAGACGTTTCAGCGCCTCGTTTCGCACTCCTCCTTCGCCCTCCGCGGCAGCGGCTGGTACGCCGACGGCTACGGCGCCAAGGCGGACAAGGCGGATGCGTCGGCCAAAGCCAACAAGCCGGAGAAGAAGGCGGAGCCTTCCACGACCATGGAGACCAAGACCGAGGCCAAGCCCGAGCCGAAGCCCGAGCCCAAACCGGTGGCCAAGAGCGGCGACGAGAGCTGAGCCTCGGTCCGACTTGTTCCCCCCTACTCGTCGTCCCACGGGCGCCGAGGCGGTGGCGCGAGCGCGGCCAACGCCTCGATGCAGTCCCGCACGCGAGGGTCAGTCCCGCTCGGTAGCTCCACCTCGATCACACAGCGCTGCACTCCATCGGGCCCGACGCCTTGCCCCAGCAGCTCGAGTGTCTGGCCCGGGCGAACGCCAGGCGGCACCGTGAGCGGCACGAAACCACGCACGGAGGGCACCCAGAGCTCGGTCCCCAAGTAGGCTTCGGAAAGAGACAACGGCACGTAGAGGCGTACGTCTTTTCCCTCGCGCTCGAGATGCGCGTGCGGCTCGACCCGCACGCGCAAGACCTTGCCCTCGACCCGCAAGCGCTCGTCGCTCTCGATCCCCGCGGGGAGCTCGAGCCGCAAAGTATGAGGCGTGGGATCGTGTTTGAAGGACACCGAAAGACGGTGCACACCACCCGTGATCGCGGCCGCGAAGGGCACGAGCACCTCACCCTGATCGCCCTTCTGCCCGTATGGGTTCCGCCCGAATCGCGCCGAGTGACGCTTCTGTTCAAAGACCCTCGAGAACGCCTCGGCGGAGCTTCCGCGCTCGCGCGGGGGGCGGCCTTGTCGAAGGACGTCGTAGGCTTCCTGAAACTCTCGGAAGCGCCGCGCCGCATCCGGATCTTCGGGGCGTGCGTCGGGGTGGAGGCGCCGGACCCCCGCGCGGTAGGCGGCGCGGATCTCCTCCGCGCTCGCCCCGGGGGAGACACCAAGGATGAGGTAGGGATCGGGCCCAGCCTTGGCCACGGAGCGCGCTACTTGTTGAGCATGTCCTTCAAGACCTGTGAAGGTTTGAAGGTGAGCACGCGGCGCGCGGTGATCTGAATGGCGTTGCCGGTCTGCGGATTACGACCGGTTCGCGCCTTCTTCTCGCGCACGATGAAGTTGCCAAAGCCGGAGATCTTGACCGCCTCCCCGCGAGCCAGGGTCTCTTTGACCGACTCGAAGAGCAACTCGATGACCTCCGCCGAATCGCGGCGAGAGAGTCCTATCTTGCTGTAGACCGCCTCGACGAACTCGGCCTTCGTCAGGGTGCGTCCGACCGCATCAGAGCTGAAGTTAGTTGGACTGCCGTCTGCCATTTGTTTCCCCTCTCATCGTGCCTCAATCATCCACCACGGAAAGTAGCTCCATCACCGAGCGACGCATGTCTGCGAGCGCCAGGACGAGCTCTCCGCTGGGCATTCCGCCGGCGGGAGCCCGAAGAGCGGGTGTGTGGCTCTTCTTTCGCTTCTTGCCTCGATCCGATCGTTCCCCGCGGTCGGCCTTGAGCGCCTCTCGCACCAAAGCGATGGTCTGCTGCTCTTTGTAGCGCAGCCGCCGGATCTGAAGGATGAGCGCCAGGTCCTGACGGCGATAGAGCCGCTGCCGGGCGCTGGTCTTGGTGGGGCGGATCCAGGAGAACTCGGTCTCCCAGTAGCGAAGCACATACGGCTTCACACCGGTAATCTTGGCCGCTTCCCCGATCTTGAAGAAGCTCCGGCCCTCCGGGATGCGCGGGTCATCCACGGTCTCGAAGCGTGGATCGGAAGGGTCGACCGCGAGATCGTCGAAGGAGGTATCGAGGTCATCTGCGTCGGCGAGCCCGCTCTCGGACAGAGGCTCGGGCCGTACCGTGTCCGAGGCCTCTGGAGGTTGGCTCTTGGTCTCGCGGCGCGTGTCCGCACGATGCAGCTCGAACGCAGGGTGGCTGGATTCGACGATGGAGGGCTCGAGCACCGGAGCCTCGCTGGGTTCGCCGCCGAGCAGTCCGGCGAGCTGAGCCCGCGCGTCCTCGAGCGCCCGATCGGGCTCGAAGAGCTCGGGCTCGAAGAAGCCGGGCCCGCGGGCGGGGGATTCGCCGCGCGCGCGCAGGTCTCGAGCTTCCTTGTCACCCTGCTCATCCACGAGCATGGGTTTGCGGCTGGGTCGCTCTGGCTCGCTCATCCGGTGGCATCGGAGTGTGCCCCTCGAACCGAGGCCAGGTCAAGCCCGGCCCCCCAAACAAGCTCGCGTGAATCTTCAGGAAACCGTCGAGAACGGGCACGTCGGCCCTTGCGCGACGGACTCGGCCGCCTCAGCCGTCTCGAAGGCGGGCACCCACATCTTTGGCCAGGTGGGCCTTGATCCGCGCCTCGACCGCCTCGATCTCGGCCGCGGTGAGCGTGCGGTCTTCGGCGCGGAAAGAGAGACGGAGCGCGAGGCTTCGCTGGCCTTCGGGCACGCCTCGACCTTCGTAGACGTCGAACAACTCGCATGACTCGAGCAACGGCCCGGCCGACTGCCGCGTCTCGCGCAGCACGCGATCCGAGGGCACGCTCCGGTCGACGAAGAACGCGAGATCCCGCAACACCGGCGGACGATCGCTCTCGGGACGGAACCTCCGCTCCGGTCCGCGCGCGAGGGCGAGCATCTCGAGCTCGACCTCCGCCACGAAACAGCTCGGCCCCTCGAGCCCAAAGCGCTCCGCGACATCCGGGTGAAGCTCACCAAAACGTGCGAGGCACAAACGACGCCCGCCGCCCACGGCCCACAAACCGCTCGCGGAGGCCGGATGCAGCCACGGGGCGTCGTCGAGCTCGACCGTCACCTCGTCGACCGAGAAGGCATGAAGGAGACGCTCGAGCGCACCTTTCAGATCGAAGACATCGGTGATCTCGGAGCCGCTCGCCCAACCGGCGGGGAACCGGCGGCCGCGCAGAAGGATCCCCACGCGCTCCGCTTCGAAGGGGAGCTCGCTCCTCGAATCGCGCCACTCGAAGCTGCGGCCAATCTCGAAGATGCGTAGATCCGTGCGCCGCGCCTGCTCCTGGTTGTAGACAGCCGCCTTGAGCAGGCTCGGGAGCATCGAGGTCCGCAGATAGCCGCTCTCTTCGCCCAGCGGGTTCTCGACCTCGACCGCGGCGGCCGGATCGCCCCCCATCGCCTCGATCTGAGTCCGGGAGGAGAACGCCAGAGACACCGCCTCGTAGAAGCCGGCCCCCACCAGGGCCCGACGGGTCGACTCGATGGGCGTCAGACCGATACCCACCGCCCGAACGCGAGCCGGCATGGGCGGCATGAGCGTGGGGATCAGACCAAAGCCAGCGACCCGAGCGACCTCCTCGATGAGATCGACCTCGCGCTCGATGTCGTGTCGCCAGCTCGGCACGGAGAAATGGAGGGTCTCTTTGGGGAGCTCCGGCTTCTTCTTCGGTCGTTCGCCGCGCGGGCGGCGTTCCTCGTCCGTGGGCGCCTTGGTGCTTCGCAGCCCGAGGGCGGCGAGCGTCTTCACGATCTCCTTCTTGGTCACGGGGCGCCCGAGCAGGAGCGTCGCTCGGCTGGGACGGACGCTGACGATCGGGCAATTGTGCTCGCGCCGAATCACCTCGATGCGGCCCGGCAGCACATCACCGCCCGCGAGCTCGGTGATGAGCATCGCCGCCCGGTCGACCGCAAGCTCGAGGATTTTGGGGTCAGCGCCACGTTCGAAGCGATGCGAGGCCTCCGTATGCAGTCCAAGACGTTTCGCGGTCCGCCGAATGCTCCTCGGATCAAACATCGCCGACTCGAGCAGGATGTCCACCGTAGATCCATCCACCTCGCTGTCTCGGCCGCCCATGACACCCGCGAGCGCGATGGGATGCTCTGCGTCCGCGATCACTAGATCATCTTCGGTGAGCTTTCGCTCCACCTCATCGAGGGTGGTGATCGTCTCGCCCGCCTTGGCGAGACGGACGATCACCTTCGCCCCCGCGAGCTTCTCGAGATCGAAGGCGTGCAGCGGATGACCCAGCTCGTGAAGCACGAGGTTCGTGGCATCCACGACGTTGGAGATCGGGCGCACCCCCAATGATTCGAGGCGACGACGGACCGGCTCGGGCGAAGGCCCCACCTTCACCCCGCGAATCACGCGTGCCACGTACCTTGGGCAACGCTGGCCGGCGCGAATGTCGATCTTGGCGTGCATCGAGGCCGGATCACCTCGCTCTTTGACGCGCAGCCCGGTCTTGGGCGGCGGCAGACCAAAAAGCGCCGCGAGTTCGCGCACGAGTCCGTGGTGAGACAGGACGTCGGAGCGGTTGGGGGTGGGGCTCACTTCCAGGATGAAGTCGGTGCGACCGACGTGCGGCGCGATGCTCTTGCCCGCGCGCGCGCGACCCGGCAGCACGAGGATCCCGCTTTGATCGACGCCGAGGCCAAGCTCCGCCTCGGAGCAGATCATGCCTTCGCTCTCCGTGCCGCGAATGGCGCGACGCTCGAGGACGAGGCCGTTCGGAAGCCGCGTACCGACCGGGGCGAAGGCGACCTTCTGCCCCGCTGCCACGTTGGGCGCCCCGCACACGACCTGCCGCTCGTGGGCGCCGTCGTAGACCCGCGCGATGCGCAGGCGGTCCGACTGGGGATGAGCGATGAGGTCGCGAACCTCCCCCACGATCACGCCCTCGAGGGCCTGAGCCTGCGAGTGGACCTCCTCGACCTCGATGCCGGCATCGGTCAGGCGGCGCATGATGAGCTCGGGGCTCTTCTTGAGCTCCGGCAGCAGTTCTTTCAGCCAGTCGTAGGATACTTTCACGGGAGAGCCTCAGAGCGATTCGAGGAAACGAACGTCGCTGGTGAAGAGGTGCTTCAAGTCGTCGATGCCGTAGAGCTGCATCGCGATGCGGTCGACCCCGACCCCAAACGCGAAGCCGGTGTTCTTCTCGGCGTCGATGCCGCAGGCTTCGAGCACATTGGGATGCACCATCCCCGCGCCCAGGATCTCCATCCAGCCGGTGTGTTTGCAGACGCGGCACCCTTTGCCGCCACAGAAGACGCAGCCGATGTCGACCTCTGCCCCCGGCTCCACGAAGGGGAAGAACGAGGGCCGAAACCGAACCCCACGC
Organism: Deltaproteobacteria bacterium; assembly: GCA_011526105.1. Lineage (GTDB taxonomy): Bacteria > Myxococcota > Kuafuiibacteriia > Kuafuiibacteriales > Kuafuiibacteriaceae > WYAZ01. The sequence continues at coordinate 50,540 of WYAZ01000137.1, forward strand.
TCACCGAAGAAGGAGTGGATGAAGCTCGTGAGCACACCCTTTAGGTGCGCGAACGAGACTCCCTCCTCCACCCAGAGCCCTTCGATCTGATGGAACATGGGTGAGTGCGAAGCATCGGAGTCGCAGCGGTAGACACGCCCGGGTGCGATGATGCGGATGGGCGCGCCCTCCGCTCGCATCTGACGCACCTGCACCGGAGATGTGTGTGTGCGCAGGAGCAGGCGACCGAAGCTGCGCTCGTCGGGCGCACGCACAAAGAAGGTGTCCTGCATGTCGCGCGCGGGGTGATCGTCCGGGAAGTTCAGCGCGCCGAAGTTCAGCTCATCGAGCTCGACCTCGGGGCCGGTCGCGACCTCGAAGCCCATGCGCACGAAGAGCTCGGTCATGCGTGCCACGACTCGGTGCACCGGATGGACCGCCCCCATCGGCACCGGCTGGCGGCCCGGCAGGGTGGTGTCCAGCCGGTGGCTCGAAAGCGCCGCCTTCCGCGCGAGCTCTTCGTGCCGCGAGAGCACGAGCACGAGCTGGCCCTCCAGCTCTTGCCGGACCTGATTGATCACCTTGCCCGCGACCGGGCGCTCCTCGGCCGGAAGCTGCCCTACGGAGCGGAGGAGCAAGGTGACCTTGCCCTTCGGACCAAAAAAAGAAGACCGCAAGCGTTGGAGCTCCGCGTCGTCGGAAGCGGCCTCCGCCGCCGTGAGAGAGATCGCGAACTCAGCCTTCAGGGTGTCGAGCTCGGTCAGGGCGGCGCTCTTCATGCGAGCCCCGGAGAAAAGCCGGAGGGCAGCGGAGGGTCAAGGGTTGGATCGGTGGAGAGAGGCTTCTCAGCTCTTTTGCAGCTGACGGAGGAATGGCCCGAGCACCTCGGAGAGCCGGGAGAGCGAGGTCTGGCCGGCGTGATCCCGCGTGGGATCCACGTGGGAGATGTCTAAGCCGAGGATCCTTCCTCGGTGGGGCAGACACTGCTCGAGACTGCGCTTGAGAAAGCTCCAGTCGAGGCCGTCCGGCACCGGGTCACGGACCGCGGTCATCAGGTCGGGGTCCAGGCCGCGGACGTCGATGGAAAGCGCGATGGGCCCAGCGGAGAGGTGGCGGTTGAGCTCGGATCGATACGCGCTCTCTCCGTCCAGCTCGAGGCGCTCCATCGTCCATAACGCGAGCGGAGACGTGCGCATGTACGCCTTGGCGGAAGCCGACAGCGGCGTGCGTGTGCCCACCACGGTGGTCGAGGCGGCCCGAACGCTGCTCTCGGCCATGAGCGTCGCGAGCGGACCTTGCTTCGGCAGGAGCGACAACGCGGCCGAAAGCGCCACCGCCGCGGCGTCATGGGGCCCTTCTGGGCTGGTGTCGAAGTCAAAGCGAGCGTCGGCCAGGATCGCGAGACCAATCCCCTCCGGGTGCCGCTTCGCATGCCCAAGGACGTGCCCATAGAGCGCGCTGTGATCGCCGCCGAGCACGAGCGGGAAGTCGCCTTCGGTGTTGACGCTTTCGACCACCCGCCCGAGCTCGCGCACCGCGCCCTCGAGTTCGGCCTCGAAGCGCAGGTAGCCGAGCGCCTCCGCCTCCGGCTCCGGCGCCGGCACGGCGACGGGAATCGGACGGGCGAGGCGAGCGCCTTCACCCTGCAGGAGATCGAGCAAGATGTCGGGCGCCGAGCGGTCGCCCGAGGGGCGATACTTGCCCGCCTCCGTCACCCCGAGGTCGGACGGAAAAAGAACAGGAACCACCCGCATGCCGGGCTACTTCTTCGCCAAGCTGGGCATGAAGGCAACATCTAGTGCGCGAGGCTTCGGGGTTGCCAGAACGAGGCACCCCACGGCCCCACGCCTGGGTTGGGGTCCTGCTCGAAACCCTCAGTCGACGAGCTTCTCGTCGTACATGCTCTCGAGGATGTCGATGTACTTCTGGGAGGCGTGCTTGCGCTTCACCTTCATGGTGGGCGTGAGCTCGTCGCCGATCTCGAAGTCCTTGTCGAGGATGTGGAACTTCTTGATGCTCTCGTACTGAGCGAGCTGCGCGTTGCCGGTGTCGACGATGCCCTGGATGGTCTGACGGAGCTTCTCGGACTTGCAGATGACCTTGTAGTCACCGCTCACGCCGTTCTCTTTGGCCCAGTTCGCCACGTTGTCCGGCTCGGCCGTGATGATCGCGACGAGGTACTTCCGCTTGTCGCCGTAGATCATGACCTGAGAGATGAGCGGGCTCGAAGCCTTGAGCAGGTTCTCGATGTTCTGCGGGGCGACGTTCTTTCCGCCGGCGGTGACGATGATGTCCTTCTTGCGGTCGGTGATCTTCACGTAGCCGTCTTGATCCACGACCCCGATGTCGCCGGTGGAGAACCAACCATCGGCCGAGATGACCTCTTTGGTCGCCTCCGGCTTGCCCCAGTACTCGCGCATGACGCCGGGTCCCTTGATGAGGATCTCGCCATCCGCTGCGATCTTGATCTCCGTGCCCGGCACGGTGGGCCCCACCGTCCCAATCTTCACCCGGTCCGGGCGATTGACGCAGGTCGCCGCCGAGGTCTCGGTGAGACCGTAGCCCTCGAGGATGGTCACCCCCGCGTTGGCGAAGAAATAGGCGATCTTCCGAGACAGCGGCGCGCCGCCGGAGACGAAGTAGCGAATGCGGCCACCGAAGATGCCGCCGAGCCGCTCCCCCACCTTTGAGAAGACGAGCTTGCGCGCCAGACCGAGCTGCAGATCGAGGCCAAAAGGCACCGGCCGCCCATCGACCATGTGCTGCGTGTACTGATCGTTCACGTCCAGCGCCCACTTGAAGAGCTTGCCCTTGATGCCAGGGGCTTCGAGGCCGCCCGCGGTGACCTTGGCGTAGACCTTCTCGAAGATCCGCGGAACCGAGGCCATGATGGTGGGCTTCACGGCGCCCATGTTGGCGGTGATGGCCTGAAGGTCGGCGTCGATCGCCATCTCGTGACCGAGACCGAGCCAGATGCACTGAAGCACCCGCGCGAAAGAGTGGGCCATCGGCAAAAAGAGGAGCTCGAGATCATCCGCGCGGATGAGGTCGATCTTGGCGCAGGCTTCGACCTCGTAGCCGAGGTTGCGCTGCGTGAGCACCACACCCTTGGGCATGCCGGTGGTGCCGGAGGTGTAGATGAGACAGAGCACGTCATCGCCGGTGAGCGCTTTCTGACGCGCGTCGAGCTCTGCCTGGTGGTCCTGCAGTTTGGCCCGCCCCAGGGCAACGAAGTCCGACCAGCTCATGGTCCAGTCGGTGCCGTCGGTCTCGTCGCTCATGACGATGACCTTCTTCACCTTGGAGAGCTTGGCCTTCTCCTTGAGGAGCTTGTCGAGCTGCTCGCGATTCTCCGCGATGACCATCTGGCCACCGGAGTCGTTGACGATGTACTCGACCTCGTGCGGCAGATTGGACTGATAGATGGCGACGACGGTGGCGCCGGCCGACTGGATGCCCACATCCGCGAGCATCCACTTGTAGCTCGTGTTCGCGAGGACGTTGATGCGGTCCTTGGGCTTGACGCCGAGCTCTACGAGCGCGGCCGCGACCTCGAGTCGGTCCTGGCCCATCTTGCCCCAGGAGACGGACTCCCATTCTCCTTTGGCGTTCTTGAAGCGCGCCGCTGGTGCGTCCTTGCGCTTCTCGACGGTGTTCAGGAATGCAGCTAATACGGTGTCCGCCATGTCGACCCCTCCTCGCGGGAGGGCGTAAGCTAGGTTCGCTTTGGCGAGGTGTCAATGACCATCGGGGCCTTCGATCTCGGCTATCACTATGGCCAAACCCGCGCCGTACGCGGGGTCAGCTTCGAGATCGCGAGCGGTGAAGTCTTCGGGCTGCTCGGTCCCAATGGCGCGGGCAAGACCACGATCCTCCGCATGCTCGCCGGCGTGATCCGGCCCACCGAGGGCCACGCGGAGATCCTCGGCATCGACGTCGCAAAGGCGCCGGCACGAGCCAAGCGCGAGCTCGGCTTCTTGTCGGGCGACACCGCGCTGTACGCGCGCCTATCCGCGTTGGAGACCCTCGAGTACTTCGCGCGTCTGTATGGCCTCGATGACGCGACTCGGGCCCGACGGCTCGACGCGACCATTCACGAGTTCGGACTCGAGTCCTTGCTGGAGCTGCGGGCCGGCGCGCTCTCTTCGGGCCAGAGGCAGCGCCTCAACCTGGCGCGTGCGTTCCTCACCGATCCCGCGGTGCTCATCCTCGATGAGCCCACGGTCGCCCTCGACGTGGTCTCCGGGCAGTTCGTGGAGAAGGCCATCGACCGCGCGAGGCTCGCCGGCAAGGCGGTGCTCTTCTCGACGCACGTGATGAGCGAGGTCGAGGCCCTCTGCGATCGCATCGCGCTGCTCGTGGGTGGATGCATCGCCGACGTGGGGACGCCCACCGAGCTCATCGAGCGGCACCAGGTCAGTTCGCTTCGGGCCCTCATCGTCTCGCTGCACGAGGAGCAGAACCGCGGTGCCTGAGGGCAACACGAAGGGCCCCGGCCATCGAGTCGTTGGGACCATCTTCAAGAAGGAGCTGGTCGAGACCCTGCGCGACCGACGCACCTTGGCGCTGATGTTCCTCCTGCCGCTGGTGGTCTATCCGTTCCTCGTCATCCTCGGGAGCGAGACCGCTTCGATGAACCAGAGCCGTCTCGAGGCGAAGCCGACCGTGGTCATGGTCGACGGCGACCTGACGATGGCGACCGAGCGAGCGCTCGAGTCGGCGGAGCACATCCTGCTGGTCCGGAGCTCCACCGCCGGCGCGAGTCATCGGACGCCCAAGGAGCTTTTGAGCGACGCCGAGATCGACGCCGTCCTCACCGCCTCCACGACGACGGTCCTCGGCCGATCGGACCTTCAAACACTTCACCTGGGACTCCACCTCGACCGTACCCGAGACCGCTCGGATCTCGCGGAGGCCCGCCTCACGAAGGCCCTCGAGCCGCTCGAGCACCAATTGAGAAAGGCGCGCCTCGACGCTTTGGGCCTCGCGGAACAGAGCCTCGCGCCGCTCCGCTTCACCGTGAACAGCGTCAGCTCGCGGGCCGAGATGGGGACGAAGGTCCTGGCTCAGATCCTGCCCCTGTTGGTGCTCTTCTTCGTCGCTCTCTCTCTCTTCTATCCCGCGGTCGATCTCACCGCGGGCGAAAAAGAGCGAGGCACCCTCGCCACCCTGCTCGTGACCCCAGTGCGTCCGCTCGACGTCGTGCTGGGAAAGTACCTCGCGGTCTTGTGTATCGGCTCCATCGCGGCGGCGCTCAACGTCGTGGTGATCGGCTCCACGCTCCTTCGCGTCTTGGCCTCTGCTCAGGATCCGCTCGGCCTCGACCTGCCGCAGGTGAGCCTCGCGGCTCTGGCGGGCCTGCTCTATGGCGGCTTTCTGCTCGCCGCCTCCGTCTCGTCCGTCATGCTGCTCGTCGCGTCCCTCGCTCGTTCGTTTCGGGACGCCAACACACTCATGACCCCGGTCCTGCTCCTCTTGCTGGTGCCACCCACCCTGCTGTCCTCACTGCCCGGTGCGGCGACGCCGGGCAGCCTCGCCGCCGTGCCGGTGCTGGGCGCGGTGACTCTTCTGACGGAGGCGCTCGAAGGCACTTTGGGCGTGAGCGCGTTGATCGTGGCCACCCTGTCGCACGCCCTCTTCTCCGCGGTGTGCATCGCGTTGACCACGCGCTTGTTCGCCGACGAACGCGCCCTCTTCTCCGAGGATGGCGCACGCGCAAACTGGAAGAGCCTACTCTTCGAGCCCCCGCCCCTGGGTCCGGGCGCCGCCCTCGCCTTCGTCGCCTGGCTCTTCGCGGGCAACTACTTCGTCGGGGTGTTCATCCGTCCGGGTTCGGCCCTGCTCGGTGTGGCCGTCGTGCAGATCACGGTGCAGCTCATCCCCGCCCTGCTGGTCGCGCGTTGGCTCTCGTCGGGCCGCGCACGAGACCCGGCACGCGCCCGCCCGAGCTTCGCCTCGGTCCTTCGGCTCGCGCCCCCGACCGAGGCGGCCGTGACACGCGGCCGAGGGCTCACCGCGGGGGCGCTCGTCGGCATCGGGGCCGGACTGGGACTCGCCCTGCCCCTCACATGGCTTCAGAGCACTTGGCTCGCGGTGCCCCCCGAAGTCTCGGGTCTCGCCCAGCAGCTCGACCTCGGCCAAAGTGCATGGCCGGCGCTCTTTTTCGCGCTCGCGCTGTTGCCCGCGGTGGCGGAGGAACTCGCGTTTCGCGGCGTGGTCCTGAGCTCGCTGCAGGCCCGACTCTCCCCCCTGTCGGCCGTTCTGCTGCACGCCGTGTTCTTCGGCCTGCTGCACGCCAGCCTCGTGCGCATGCTCCCGACGACCGCCCTGGGACTCGTCCTCGGGCTCCTCGCGGTCCGCACTCGATGGATCGTGCCGGGTCTTCTGGCCCACGCCACCCACAACACCCTGATCGTGGGCCTCGCCCGGTTCGCCCCCGAGACCGCTCGAGCCCTCGAAGAGCCCACGCCCTGGGCGCTGCTGGGCGCGGGCCCCTTGCTCTTGGCCGCGGTCCTCCTTTGGCCTCGGCCGGGGGGCATAGCGCGAAGCGGCTCGACCTGAGCGGCCGAGATTGATACGTCCGTCTGAAGATGGCGGGAAAACGGCGAATTGGCATTCTGACCGGAGGCGGGGACTGCCCGGGCTTGAACCCGGTCATCCGCGCGGTGGTCAAGCGCGGGGTGACTCAGCTCGGCTGGGAAATCATCGGGATACGAGACTCCTTCAACGGACTCCTCTCCGCGCCTTACGACGTCATGGAGCTCGATCGCGATTCGGTGCGCGGGATCCTGACCAAGGGCGGCACCATCCTCGGGACCACCAACAAGGGTGACCCGTTCAAGTTCCCCATGATGCAGGCGGATGGCTCTCGCGTCGAAGTCGACCGCTCACACGTCCTGCTCGAGGCCATGCGCATCCTCGAGATCGAAGGCCTGGTGGTGGTCGGAGGCGACGGCACGATGGAGATCGCGCATCACTTCCAAGAGCTGGGGGTGAAGGTGATCGGCGTGCCAAAGACCATCGACAACGACATCCTCGCGACCGACCTCACTTTTGGGTTTCACACCGCCTGCGAGATCGCCACCGAGGCGATTGATCGGCTGCACTCGACGGCCGAGTCCCACGACCGAGTCATGGTCGTGGAGCTCATGGGACGGGACTGCGGCTGGATCGCCCTTCACGCGGGCATCGCGGGCGGCGCCGACGTCATCTTGCTCCCCGAGATCCCGTACGACATCCAGCTCGTCTGCGACAAAGTGCGGAGGCGCCAGGCGGCCGGCCGCTTCTTCTCCATCGTGGTGGTGGCTGAAGGCGCCAGAGAGGCGGGTCGCGATCAGATGACGGTCGAAGACGGCGGCCCGGGTGGCAAGAAACCTCGGCTCGGGGGCGCAGGCGCGTACGTGGCCCAACGTATCCAAGAAGTGACCGAGATCGAAACCCGAGTGACGGTGCTCGGCCACCTGCAGCGTGGCGGGACCCCGAGCGGATTCGATCGCATCCTCGCCACCCGCTTCGGCATCGGCGCGGTCGATCTCATCATGCAAGGCAAGTGGGGCCACCTCGCAGCGCTCAAGGGCACCGAGATCGTCGGGGTGCCGCTTTCGGAGGTCGTCGGCAAACTCAAGTACGTCGACCCGAACGGGCAGACCGTCCAGGCTGCGCGCGGGCTCGGCATCGAGTTCGGAGGCTGAAGGGAGGCCGTGCAACCGCCGGAGCTCCTGCGCTACGAGATCCTCGAGGAGCTCGGTCAGGGCGGCATGAGTGTCGTCTACCGCGCCCGCGATCGACAGCTCGGGCGGGTCGTGGCGGTCAAGGTCCTGCTGCCGCATCTGGCTCGGCAGCCGGAGGCGAGGCGCCGCTTTCATCGCGAGGCACAGGCGGTCGCCAAGCTGCGCGACCCCAACATCGTCGAGATCTTCGACTACTCCGGCCCGGAAGCGGAACCCGCGTTCATCGTCACCGAGCTCATCGAGGCCGGCACCCTCCGCGACTTCGTCGATGCGCGGGGCGGAAAGCTGCGCGAGCCAGAGCTGGCGCTCCTCATCACGTACACCATCGCAAAGGCGCTGTCGCACGCACACGAATCGGGCGTCATCCACCGAGACATCAAGCCAGAGAACGTCATGTTCACGAAGAAAGGCGAGCTGAAGCTCGTCGACTTTGGCATCGCACAGCTCGACGGCTCGCATCGACTCACCGCCACCGGAGCCCTGCTCGGCTCTCCGGCGCACATGGCCCCAGAGCTCATCGATGGTCAGCGCCCCGACGAGCGTTCCGATCTCTACTCCCTCGGCACCGTGCTCTATTGGATGATCACCGGTGACCTCCCCTTCGCGGCACCCAATCCCTCCGCGTTGTTCAAACAGATCCTGGGCGGAAGCTACCCTGACCCGCAGATGCGATCGCCCAGCGTCGGCAACGGCCTGCTTCGAATCCTGAAGAAGCTGCTCGCGACCGACCCGAACGAGCGCTGGGGCTCGGCCCGCGAGCTCATCGAGGCCATCGAGGAGGACCTCGCGCCCCTCGGACTCGATACCATCGACGCGGAGCTTCACGCCTTCTTGGCCAACCCCGACACCTACTCCATCGATCTGGGCGCCCGGCTCTTGGAACGGCTGATCACGCTCGGCCACGCGGCGCAGAAGGAAGGGCAGATCGGTCGCGCGACCGACTTCTACAATCGAGTCCTCGCCCGACGGCCGGATCACCCTGAGGTGAAGCGAGCCGCCCTTCGTCTCGCGCGGCAGAGAGACCTGTCGAAGCGAGCGCGCCAAGGCGCGGTGGTGCTCGGCACGATCGGGGTAGCGGTCGCCGCGACCTACGCGCTTCTTCAGGGGCCGCTCTCGCCCGTGCGCGAGTCCGAGCCGACGCCCGGCGTCGCAGTCCTCAGAGCCGGCCCTTCACCCGCGGGCGTCACGACCGCGACGGTGGCGTTCGTTCCCCCCGAGCCCCAGGAGGTCGTCGGCCTTCCGATCGCGAGGCGAACGATGCCGCGCGCGACCAAGACCCTGAGACGCGTGGTCGAGCCGGTCCGCCCGCCCGCCGAACCCGATGCCGGCGAGCGAACGGCGGACGGCGGCGGGGGCACCGCCGGGCCGGACGCCGGCCTGCCCGGCCCGAACTCGCAGACCGCGCGCCTTCAGCTCATCATCGGCGGCTCCTACGCCGACATCAGCCTTCGACACCTGGAGCGCCAAACTCGAGAGACCTACACCGGAGTGGTCAAACGGACGCTCTCCTTGCCGCCGGGCAGCTATGAACTCGACGTACAGAAACCCGGGTACGGCCGTTTTAGGACCCGCCGCTTCGAGGTGAGCGCGGAAGGCCAGATCAGCGAGCCGCGACCTGACGGCACGAGGCGTCAGATCCCCTCCCCACTTCGGCTTCGTATCCCCGGGCCCGGGGAACCGAACGAGGAGTACCCGGACTGGATTCCGGAGACCGGCTGACCGACCGAAGTGCGAGGTCTTTGGACGGGACGGGGACCGCTGTATGGTGCGCGCATGCTCCTCCGAGCGGCCCTCGCGCTCGAGCTGATCTCGAGCCTCGCGCACGCTGCGCCGACCCCGACCCCGACACGCACCGCGACGCAAGCGGTGGAAGCGCGGCGGGTGAAGAGCCCCGAGCTGGCGCTGACCCTCGCCGAGAGCGCCTTCGAGTATCGCGACTTCGCGAAGGTCATCGAGTTTCTCGACCCCTGGGTGCATCCTCCGCAGATCGTGGACGCGGAGAAGCTCGGGAAGGCCCGCGAGCTCCTCGGGATCAGCCACCACCTCCTGGGCCACAAGGACAAGGCCAAGGAAGAGTTCGAACAGGTCCTGCTCTACGATCCTGATCGCACCCTCGACGCATTTGTCGTTCCCCCGGCAGTCATCGCGACCTTCGAGGAGACGAGGGAGGCGATGCGTCCGCTGCTCGAGCAGCGACGACGCGCGCTCGAAGTGGAGGCCGAGAACCTGGCGCGAAAGGATCTCCGGCGCGCCCACCCCCTTTCGGTGCTCGCCCCGCTCGGGTTATCGCACTTTCTGGTGCTCGACCGTCCCGCCTGGGGATCTCTGTGGCTCATCTCTCAGCTCCTCGGACTCGGCGCGAACATCGGCGGATACTGGGGGGCTCGCTCCATCATGGACGCGGATGGGGTCGTCCTGCCGGAGGACGAGCCCGGATACCTCACGGCCACCACCTTCCAATACGTGGGGCTCGGCCTCTTCCTCGCGTCCTGGCTGAGCAGCTCGATCCAAGGCCAGCTATTGCTCGACGCCGAGCTCGAAGCCCTCCCCGCCGAACGGAACGGCCTCGAAGATCGTGCAGCGTCGGGCTCAGGGTTTTCTCCGCCAACCATGCACGTCTCTTTCTGAGCCGAGCGAGCCCCGGTATGAAGAAACCGAATGGCGAGCCTTCACTTGCTCACCGAGGGCAACCCGCCCCGAGTCGTGAAGCTTTGGAAGCCGATCACCACCCTCGGTGATTCGAGCGACAACGACATCGAGGTCAAGAAGGCGGGTCTCGAGCCCACGCACGCCCAACTCGTGAGGGAGGCCGGAGGCTTCGTAGTGGTGGGCGCCACCCGCGACATGACCGTCAATGGGCGGCGCGAGCGCAGAAAGAAACTCGTCGACCGGGACGTGATCCGTCTCGGGAATCTCACGCTCACCTACTACGAACGCGACGAAGACGCCCCGACGCCCCCACCGCTGCCTTCCGCCTCCAAGCCCGGGGTGCCGGCCGCCGCCACCGTGGAGCTCGCTTCCGCGTACCGCCGCATCCACGAGTTCTCACTCAAGCTCATGGAGAACGCGTCGACGGAGGCGCTGGTCGAGACCCTGCTCGACGCGATCGTGGCGGAGACAGGGGCGGACAAAGGTTTTCTGGTCCTGCTCGATCCGGATGGGACGCCGCACGTCCGGGCGGCGCGCAACGTGGCGAGTGAGAGCGTGGCCCGTGGGTTGAGCGATCTCTCGGACAGCATTCTCCGGAAGGTGATCGAGACAAAGAAACCGCTCGTGGTCTCGAACGCCTTCGAGGACGACGAGTTCAACGCATCGGAGTCGGTGGTCAACCTCAAGCTGCTCTCGGTCATGTGCTGCCCGCTGAAGAACGCCGATGAGCTGCTGGGCTTGCTGTACGTGGGAAACAACCGCGTCACGAACCAGTTCGATCAGGCCGCGCTGGATGTCATGACGGTGTTCGCTGCGCAAGCTAGCTTGCTCCTGTCTCAGACCCGTCGCATCGAAGAGCTCGAAGAGGCCAAGAGCGCGCTCATGGACGCGATGGAGGGCATGCGTTTTGGCAGCGTAGTGGGCTCCTGCGACTCGATGAAGGAGGTCTTCCGCCGAGTTCGGAAGGTCGCCACCACCGACATCTCGGTCCTCATCACCGGGGAGACCGGCACAGGCAAAGAGCTGATCGCCCGCGAAGTGCATCGAACCTCGCGCCGCAGCCGCGGCCCGTTCATCACCGTCAACTGCGCCGCCATTCCAGAGAACCTGCTCGAGTCCGAGCTCTTTGGACACGTGCGAGGCGCCTTCACGGGAGCAGACCGCGACAAGCCGGGGCGCTTTCAGGCCGCCAACGGCGGCACGCTCTTCCTCGACGAGATCGGCGAGCTTCCGCTGCAGCTTCAGGTCAAGCTCTTGCGCGCGCTCCAAGAACACGTCGTGAATCGCGTGGGTGAGGCCAAGCCCGAGCCCGTGGACATCCGCGTGCTCGCCGCCACGAATCGGGTACTCGAAGACGAGCTGAGGGAGGGCCGCTTTCGCGAGGACCTCTACTACCGGCTCAACGTGGTCAGCATCCACCTGCCGCCGCTTCGGGAGCGAGGTGACGATCTCCTCATCATCGCGCGGTACCTGCTCGCCAAGGCCATCTCCGAGCACGGCGTGCCCGTCAAAGGTTTCAGCAAGTCGTGCCTCGCGGCCATGCGGAAGTACCGCTGGCCGGGCAACATCCGTCAGCTCGAGAACCGCATCCGCAAGGCGGTGGTGCTCGCGGAGGGTGCCATGCTCACCGCCCTGGACATGGATCTCCGTACCGAGGATCTGGAGGAGGTCGTTCCGCTCGCGGAGGCGCGCACCCGCTTCGAGCGCCGATACATCCAGGAAGTGCTCGAGCGAAACGCAGGTAATCGAACCAAGACCGCAAAGGACCTGGGGGTGGATCCGCGGACGATCTTCCGTCACCTCGCCCGGCAGTCGGGTGAAGAATCGGCCATCCCCGAAGAAGATGGCGAGGTGGGCACCGAGGTGGGTCCCGAGGATCATCACCCGCCGAGGCCCTGAGCTCGTGGGGACGTCGTATGACAGCGCTGCCTCGACGCGCGCCCGGCCCGAGAACCCTCGAGGCCGAAAAGGCAACAATGCCGAGGTAGTTCCGACGTGAGCCCCAGCCCGGCACATCGATTGCTCCCTCTCCCATGGCGCGCGCCGCCCGTGGGCGCGCTCGTCGTCATGGGCCTCGTCCTCAGTCAGACCGGCGCCTGTCTCGCCCCCCCCGGGGGCCGTCTTCCGCCGGAGTTCCCCAACTACCCGCCGGAGCTCGACCCCGACAGCATCCGCCCTCGGGCCCAGCGTATCGTGGTCGGCGCGCTTCCGCAGAACGGCGTGCCCTGCAACCCGGTCTTCGAGGCGCGAGTTCGCGATCTCGACGGCGACACGATGCGCTTTCGCTGCATCCTCGACAACAGCAGCGCGGGGGCGAAGGTCGTGCCCTTCTCGGAGAGCGAACGCAGCGGCGCCTCCGGGCTGGTGAGTGTCCTCTGCCGAGTCCTGAACACCGACTTCGACTTCTCGCGTCCCGCCGAGGCGCAGATCGTCACCCTGGCGATCACCGACGCGCCGAGCTTTGTCTTCTCGAGCACGGTCACCAGCCCGCCCGCGCTCGACTACGCCGCCATCGACGACGACCCCGACAGAGACGGCTCGAGCGATCACGGGGTCACCACCACTTCGTGGGCGGTCACTCGAAACCCAGGCGGCCAGGAGTGCCCATGAGCCCGCGATACGCCCTCGCCTCCCTCATCGGTCTCGCGGGCGCGGGCTGTGGCCTCGACGAGGCGCAGCAGTTCCAGATCGAGCGGTGCGAATCGACCGCAGACTGCGGCGCCGGTCGTTCGTGCCGGGACATGGTGTGCATCGACCTCGACCGCAAATACGTCGCCGCGCTCTCGGCGGAGCTGACGCCACCTCCGACCGCTCAGGGTCTCGCCCGCACCCAGGTCCGGCGCCTCGCTCTCCCCGACGGCGAGGACGTCCTCGACTTCGAACTGCCCGAGGCCGCGATCTTCGAACGCACCGTCGTCATCGACGAGGCCCGGGGGGAGCCCATCGCGGCCTCCATCACCATCTCGGGCACGGACCGCATCGTCGGCCGAGACGTCGAGGCGCGGCTGTCGGTCTCAGCCGAACAGGCGGGTCCGATTCACCTCCTGCCCGGCACCTACACCGCACGGGTCCTGCCGCTCGACGGCGAGCGCCCCGGCCTCGAAGTACAGAACTGGATCATCCGCCGCGCGGGAAACTCTCCGGTCAAAGAGTTCGTCCTCGGCCGCCCTTTGCGCCGCCTCTACGGAGAGGTCTCGTACCGCACCCTAGAGAACGAAAAGCTGCCAGGGATTCGCATCCGGGCGACCTCCGTCCCCGGCGGGCTCGCCTCCACCGAAGCCACGAGCGACAGCGAAGGTCGCTACGAGATCGAACTACCCGACACCCAAGACACCGCGTTCCGACTCACCGCGATGCCGGCCGAGCCGACCGGCCCCACTTGGTCGTTCCGCCAGATCGTGAACGTGCCGCGCGACGAAGCGCGTGAACTCGACATCGGGCTCGAGGAGACCGGCGCTTCTCTCGTGGGCGCACTCAGTCTCTCCATCCTCGGGGTGCCCGAGGGCGGAGGGGCGCCGGAGCCCATCGCAGGGGCCGAGGTCACGCTCACCGCCACGACCTCACTGCCGACTCGGAGCTTCTCGGTCCGAGGCGTCACGAACCAAAAGGGCCGCGTGGTCCCCGAGAACGCCGGGGACGCTCTCCTCATCCTGGCCTCTCGTTATCAGGTCGACGTAGAGCCTCCGCCGAACGCGCCGTACGCACGCACCACCACCGTAGTCGACCTCAGCCGCACCGGCCCTTCGATTCAGACCGATCGACAGATCGCACTCAGCGCCCGAACGCAGGTGCTCGGACAGCTCACCTCCAGCCTCGGGCAGAACCTCGTGCATGCTTCGGTCTCCATCGACGATCTCGATCGCGTCATCCGTCCCGTCCAAGTCACCACCGACGAGTCGGGTCAGTTTCGCGTTCATCTCGACCCCGGCCGCTATCTCGTACGCATCGAGGGCGGACAGACACCCGCGACGGCCGATGTGCACCCCGTCGCCTTCGCCCGTCTGGATGTGAGTTCAAACGCAGGGACCGTCAACTTCCTGCACTCTCTGCCCTCGGGCCGCCCCGTGCGCGGCCTCGTCTCGGCCCTCGAAAAGCGGACCCCGACCGCAGGGGTCGACGTCGAGTTCTTCCTCGAGATCGACGGCCGGTCCGTGTCGCTGGGCCGGAGCATCACAGAGAGCGATGGGCGGTATAGCCTCGTGATCTCGGGCGCGGAGCTCGGACCTAGATGACCCTCGACCATCCGACCCCGGCGCGGTAGCAGTGCACGGGTGGAAGGCGAGGACGATCGACCCGAGGCGGCGGCCGAACGCCGCGCCAACCGGCCCTATCGTCGTTTCGTGGGCCTGCTCTTCGCCGCCCTGCTCCTCGTGGTGGCGTTCGGCGTTCTACGTGGCGTCATCCAGCGCCTCGATCGGCTGCCGTCGGTGGAGAGCTTCACCCCGCCCGACCGCGTCGACGACCGAGCGCTGAGGGCCTGCGCCGAAGACCTGGATCGCCTCGAGGCCCGAATCCGGACCACCGCCGGGCGGAGCTTCGCCCGAGATCCCCGCGCCCCCGAGACGCCCGACTGGCAAGAGGAATCAGAGCAACTCGAGACCGAGCGGCTGCGCATCGTCGCCCGGTGTCGGCTGCACGAGTCCGGAACGGACGCCGTCGTCACGGATCTCACCACCGCCGCCGATCAACTCGAGACGATGCTTCGTTCCTACAACTTGCTCTTCGACCGGCATGCCGCCGACGGAGAGAAGGCGAGCATGGAGGTTCGAGCCGCACTCGAACGCGCGCTCGCGGCTCTGCGTTCGCGCTGAGGCGGCAGACCCGCTGCCCTCCGCGCGTTCAGCTCAGCTTTCCAAAGTCGGCGAGGGGCGCGAAGAGCGCCTCCACCCGCGCAAGCAACGCCAAGCGCGCGTTTCGCAGCTTCTGGTCCTCCGCCATGACCATGACCTCTTCGAAGAGACGATCGACCGCGGGGCGCAGGCTGGCGATGTGCGAGAACGCTCGACCGAACTCGCGGCCGCTTCGAGCCTTGGACACTCGAGCTTCGACCTGCTCGAGTTCGAGGAGCAGGTGCTTCTCCGCCGGCTCCACCAGAACGGCGACGTCGAACTCGCCTTTGGCTTGGTTCCTCAGGATGTTGGAGACTCGCTTGAACGCCACCTTCACCGGCTCGAACTCCGGTCGGCCGCGGAGCTCCGCCAATGCGCGTCCACGCAGCCCCGCGTCGACCACATCGTCCGCTCCGGCCGACAGAACCGCCTCGGCCTCGTCGGTCTCTAGAGCATCCTCGCTCACCAGTACACCACGCAAGCGAGCCCGGAAGAACTCGAGGACCTCGGGCTCGACCTCGGTGGCGTCGCGTTTCTTCGCCGCGTCGATACCTTCGAGACCCGCACGCACCGCCTTGTCGAGCGAGAGGTGCCAGCCCTGCGCGCGCAGCACGTTGATGACGCCGAGGGCCGCGCGCCGGAGCCCAAACGGGTCGGCCGCGCCGGTCGGTCCTTTGCCCACGGAGAAGATGCCGGAGATCGTATCGAGGCGATCGGCGAGACCCACGACGGCCCCCAGGTGGCCCGTGGGAAGCCTGTCACTCGCGTTCCGAGGCAGGTAGTGCTCCTCGATACCCAAGACGACGTCTTCGGACTCGCCCGCCTGCCTCGCGTAGGCCGCGCCCATCACCCCTTGAAGCTCGGGAAACTCGAACACCATTCGGGTCGTGAGATCGGCCTTCGCCAAGAAGGCCGTCCGCGCCAGCTTGGAAGCGAAGCTCACGGCGCCACCAGGGGAAAGCTTCTCTGCCAGGGCCCTGATCTCGTCCGAGCTGCGTTCGGGTCCGGTCTCGAGGCCGAGTTCGGACGCGAGCCAGAAGCTGAGGCGAGCGATACGCTGCACCTTCGCGTAGCTCGAACCCAGCGAGCGGTGAAACTGTACCTTCTTCAGGTCGTCGACGCGTGAGAACAGCGGTCGCTTCTGATCTTCCTGGAAGAAGAACGCGCCGTCCGCGAAGCGCGCCGAGAGCACCCGCCGGTACCCATCGAGCACGCGGGCTTCGTCCTCCACTCGACTGTTCCCGACCACGACGAAGTGCGGCATGAGCCGACCCGCCTCGTCGACCACCGAAAGATAGCGCTGATGGTTCTTCATCTCCGAGATGAGGACTTGATCCGGGATCTCGAGGAACTTGCGATCGAAGTGCGTCACCCAGGCCATCGGGTTCTCGACGAGCTGCACCACTTCTTCGATCAGCTCATCATCCTCGCGAAGCTGCCCGCCTACCGATCGCGCCAGGGCGCGCGCCGAACTCAGGATCCGCTCTCGACGCTGCTTTGGGTCGAGCACGACAAAACGCTTCTCGAGCTCGGCCGCATGTTGCTCGGCGCTGGTGACCACGAAGGGCTCCGGCGCCATGAAACGGTGCCCGCGACTCTGGCGCCCCGCCTCCACGTCCGCGAACCGAACCGGCAGGAGCTCCGCGCCCAGAAGCGCCACCATCCACTGCATCGGCCGAATGAAGGCCTCGGTCTCGTTGCCCCAGCGCATGGTGCGGGTGAAGGGGATGCCGAGCAGCGCTTGACGCAGGAGCTCGGGCAAGAGCGCCCGACTCTCCTGCCCCTTCTCGTGCACGGAGGCGAAGACATACGGTCCCTTGGGGGTGTCCTTCGTGAAGAGCTGATCCACTTCGACCCCCGCGCTCTTGGCGAAACCCATCGCGGCTTTGGTCGGCGCGCCGTCTCGATACGCCGCCTGCGCCGGCGGACCGGCGAGTTCCTTCTCGAGATCTTCTTGGCGGAGCTGGAGTTCGGGCACCACCAAGACGAGACGACGCGGCGTCGCGGCGCAGCGCACCGTCCCGTGCGACAGACGCAGCTCGGCCAGGCGTGTGGTCACGTTCTCCTGGAGAGCGCGGATCGCAACGTCGACCTCGCGGGCCGGGATCTCCTCCACGCCCACTTCGAAGAAGAGCTCGGACGTGTCGTTCATCGGGCCTCTCCTCGAGCCGGCGCGCTCTTCAGGAGCGGGTAGCCGAGGCTCTCGCGCTGAGCGATGTAGTTCTCCGCGCAGACCTTGGCCAGGTCGCGGATTCTCAGGATGTAGCCCTGGCGCTCGGTGACGCTGATGGCGCCCCGCGCGTCCAGGGCGTTGAACGCATGCGCCGCCTTGAGCAGGTGATCGTAGGCGGGCACGACGAGCGCCGCTTCACAGAGGCGTTTCACTTCGCCCTCGTACTGCTCGAACAGGCGCTGATAGAGCGCGACGTCGAGGAGCTCGAAGCTGAACTTCGAGTACTCGTACTCGTCGCGCTGAAAGACCTCGCCGTAGGTCACGCCCGGTGCATACGCGAGGTCGAAGACGTTATCGACGTTCTGCAGGTACATCGCGATGCGTTCGAGTCCGTAGGTGAGCTCGACCGCCACCGGACGACACTCGAAGCCGCCACACTGCTGAAAGTAGGTAAACTGGGTGAGCTCCATGCCGTCCACCCAGACCTCCCAGCCGAGCCCCCAAGCGCCGAGCGTGGGGGACTCCCAGTTGTCCTCGACGAATCGGATGTCGTGGTCGCTGGCGTGAATGCCGATGGCCGCCATCGAGTCGAGATAGAGGTTCTGAACGTCCTTCGGTGAGGGCTTGAGCAGCACCTGATACTGGTGGTGACGATAGAGCCGGTTGGGATTCTCTCCGTAGCGACCATCGGTGGGGCGCCTCGAAGGCTCCACGTAGGCCACCCGCCAAGGCTCGGGTCCGAGCGCGCGCAGGAAGGTGTGCGGGTTATAGGTGCCCGCGCCCTTCTCGCCGTCGAACGGCTGGCCGATGACGCAGCCGTAGTCCGCCCAATAGCGCTCGAGGCGAAGAATCAGCTCCTGGAAAGTCTCCGCCGGGGGAGCTTTGACGCGATGACCCATGACCGGCCGGGCTTATCAGAGCGAGAGCGTCGCGAGCAAGGACGAGGAACGCAGCGGGCGCCCGAGGAGCTGGGAAAGGAACCGCTCCATGGGGAGTCCGAGCTTCGAGGCGGCCCGGGTGGCGGATTCGGCGGTCTGGTCGGCCAGCTCGTCCAGGGTCTCGCCCCTGCCCTGCTTGACCGCGCGCAGCCACGCCAAGGTGACGGGGCCCATCGGCCGGCCCTGCCCTCGATGCCGTTCGCAGAGGACGCCGCCCCGGCTCAGGTCGAGGTAGCTGGTGTCATCGAGCACGCAGTCACCCTCGATGCAGGCGTCGAGCCTCGGCTCATAGCCGAGAACGCCGAGCAGCCGAACCTCGAACGCCCGTCTGGTGGCGACGCTCACCGGCGCGAGCAGATTGTCGATCCGATCCAAAGCCATCGCCGTGAGCTCGTAAAGCTCGTCCGCGGCATCTTCTTCCGGCGCCACCGCGGCGGACAGCTCGACGACATAGGACGCGAGCGCAATCCGCTCGAGCTCCGAGCGAATCGACACCCGCGAGCGCGAGACCGAGGCCGAGGTCAGGGTGGGCAGCCCCGTCCGACGACCCGGCGCCACTTCGACATCGATCGTGCTGAAAGGCTCGAGCGCGCCGGCAAAGCGCCTCTGGCTCTTTCGAGCCGACGGCGCGAAGAGCGCAGCTCGGCCCCGGCGAGAGAGAACTTGGATGATGCGATCGGCTTCCCCGTGGTCGATGCTTCCGACCACCAGGACTTGGCGTCCGGAAGGACTCAACGGACGATGGCGAGAACCAAGGCGAGGATGGCGATGCTGCCGAGACCCGCCGCGAGCGCGACATGCGCGCGCGGGAATCGTGGTCCTGTGAGATCGATCGAATCGTCTCCGCCTTCGGGGTAGCTCTCATCGAAAAGTGATGCCGCCTCGTCGACCGGAATCCCGAGTTCACGCGCCACCACCAGCGTGTGGCCTCTTAAGTAAATGCGAGGTGGGATCACGGCATTGATCGGTTCTTCGAGCAAGGCCAAGAGCGTCGAGCGATGCACTTTCGTGCGATCCGCGAGTTGTTCCACCGTCAGGTGTTTCTCTGCGATGGCTTCCGCGAGTCTCTTCGCGAGCGGTGTGTCCGGCTTCATCCCTGCTCTCCTCATTACTCCGGCAAGAGATCCAACGACTTCTGACACTGACGACCGAACTCCCCCTCCGAACGACAGCTCATGAACGACTCACGCGCCGACTCCGAATCTCCTAGCTCCGCGTACGCCAGACCCTTGCGAAGGTAACATAAACAAGCGTGTTCAGGAGACACGAACTCTTTGACTTTTTCATGGAGCTCGCAGTTCGCCCGGAAGTGCTCGCAGGCGTCGATGGTGGCCTCCGGTTTCTTCGCCTGCCAGCTCAGGTCTGCAAGGGTGAGATAGCCAAGACAGAACTGCGGGCGACGAACGAGCAGCTTCTCGAGTCGGCTGATGGCCTGCGTCGACTCACCTAGGCACACCTCGGCCAGCGCCAGGTTGTGCTCCGCGAACTCCGGCGTCTGGTAATAGAGGTCCTTCAAGGCCTCCTCGAGCAGGGGCCGGGCTTCGGCGCATCGACCCTGCTGGATGAGCAGGCTCGCGTACGTGTTCTTCGCGATGGAGTGCTTGGGATCGGCGTCCAGCGTGCGCTTGAGATAGGTCTCCGCCTCCGCGGTGCGCCCGAGCTGGAGGTGCGCCACACCCAGCGAATGCAGCGACATGGGGTCGTAGGGGGCCTCCTCGACGATCTCGAGGAAGCGTTTGATGGCATCGGCGAGCCGCCCTTCACCCAGTTCGCCGAGCGCCAAGTCGCGCTTGGTCTCGAGATGGGAGGGCAGAGGCTCCCCTCGATTGACGCCGTGTGCGCAAGCCACGGCGAGAATCGCGAGAAAGACGAAGCTCGAGAGGAATCGCCCGATCCGGGCGAGGCCATCCGCCGTGAGCTCCGGCGCACGGGATGCAGTCGGAGAGGACTGAGGGGGCGGAGACCTGGGTGTGCCCATGGCCACCAGGCCCGGCTCACCCGGAATTCCAGAAATCTCGCTGAAATCCCCGGCGCCGCTGTGCCCGCTGCGCAACCCAGCCTGCCGGAAGGCCTCCTGCTGGCTCGGATCGAAACCCCCAAAGAGCGTGGCCGCCGGCGCAGGCGTGCCCGTCACGGTCCGCACCACGGGTTCCTCCGCCACCTCCAGCAGCTCGACCGTGGGCATGTCCGCGGTGCTCTCGGGAGAGAAGATCGGCGCCTGCGACATGACCGCAGCCTGCCCTTCCCGGCTGAGGCGAGCAAAGCCGTAGTCACTCATCTCGAAGCCCATCGAACCGACGAAGCGAAGGGCTTCCTCCTCCTCCTGCCGATAGGCCGCGACGGAGAGCTGTTCCGGCTCGGAGACGTAGACCAGAAACGCTGCGGTCTCGTCCTGAAGCAAGAAGACGTAGATGCGATGGTCGCCCTCGGCGATGCGCCGACCGAGGATGTAAGCCCGGGTCGGAGACGTGCCGATGCTCGGGATGTTCACCAGCGGCTGATTCATCGACTCGAGGAGGACCAAGACCTCGTTGGGTCGAACCAGAAGTTGCCTCAGTGCAGGGTCGACCTTCAGCATGGGATCTTCCATACCGCAGCCGCGGCCTTGGATGCACCCACCCACGCCCCCGAGGGAAAGGACGTGCCCGAGACGAGGGGGGACCGCGGGGGGTCACGGAGGTCGTTGTGGTCCCACCACCCCAGCACCGAGCTGCTGCAGTGGACGACCCTCGTCTCGAACACGTGGGGGATCAAATCGGCTCCTCTCAGTCGGCCTGGCGACGCAGGAAGGTCGGGATGTCGAGCATTCCGCCGTCCAGATCGGGCAGGCTTTGAACCTCCTGAGCGCTCGTCGCCCGCTGGCTTTCCCAGCGCTGCCGGATGTGCGTCGGGATGTCGCGGTCGTCGGGCCTAAACGGCGGCGAAGAAGCCGCCGCCGACCACGAGACCCCGAGAGAATCGCCGCGCGCCCGCACCGGCGGTGAGGAGCTTCGGCGCGTCTGGGCGGACCGGCCGGACTCGAAGCCGGTCGCGATCACGGTGATCTTCACCTGGTCGCCGTAGCTCTCATCGATGACCGATCCGAAGATGATGTTGGCGTCCTCGTGGGCCGCCTCCGCCACCGCGCTCGAGGCCGCGTTGACCTCGTGCAGTGTCAACTCGGGACCACCCGTGATGTTGATGAGGATTCCCATCGCGCCCGCGATGTCCATGTTGTCGAGGAGCGGGCTCTTGATCGCCGCCTGCGCGGCCTCGACCGCACGATGCGGGCCGCTGGCGATACCAGTCCCCATGAGCGCGTGCCCCTGGTTCGACATGATGGTCTGCACGTCCGCGAAGTCCACGTTGATGAGCCCGTGTACATTGATGACATCCGAGATGCCCTGGACCGCGTGGAGCAGAACATCGTCCGCGCAGCGGAACGCGTCCCGGATCGCGGTGTGCTCACCCACAACCTGCAGGAGACGGTCGTTCGGGATGGTGATGAGCGTGTCGACGACCGCCCCCAACTCTCGAATGCCCTCTTCGGCCTGGCGCTGCCGGCGCTTGCCCTCGAAGGTGAAGGGCCTGGTGACCACGCCCACCGTCAACGCTCCGGAGGCCTTGGCGACCTCGGCAATGACCGGCGCCGCGCCCGTGCCCGTGCCACCCCCCATGCCCGCCGTCACGAAGACCATGTCGGCGCCGGTGATGGCCTCCGCGATGCGATCTCTGTCCTCCAGAGCCGCGCTGCGGCCCACCTCGGGATTGGCCCCCGCGCCGAGTCCCTTGGTGAGATTGCCGCCAAGCTGAATCTTGTTGGGCGCGGGGTTGTCGCGCAGCGCCTGCAAGTCCGTGTTGGCGGCCAAGAAGTCCACGCCATTCAGACCCGAGGCGATCATGGTGCGGAGAGCGTTGCCGCCACCTCCGCCCACGCCAATGACCTTGAGTACTGCACCCTGTCGCTCCAACTCTCCAAAATCAAACATCTGACCTCCCGTTTTTTCGACCCCGAATTAAAAGATTTCGCCGAACCAGTGTTTAATTGTCTGGCCGACCCGATTGACCACAGTCCCGTCCCGAATGGGCATCGACGTGTTCCGTTGCGCGGCGGTGGTCGCCACCTGCTGTCGTGCGCCGTGAACCACTAGTCCCACGCCTGTGGCGAACATCGGGCTCCTGACCACATCCACCAGGCCCCCGATGCCTCGAGGGGCGCCCAGCCGCACGGGCAGGCCCAGGACTTCTTCGGCGGTGGAGGTAATATTGGAAAGGAGCGAGGCGCCTCCGGTCAGAACGACGCCGCTTGCCAGCAGATCTCCGTAGCCAGTGTTTTGAATCTCTTCGTGTACGAGCTGGAAGATCTCTTCCACGCGGGGCTCGATGATCTCGCATAGGATCTGGCGCGACAACACGCGTGGCTTGCGGCCACCCACCGAGGGAACCTCGAGCATCTCGTCGCGATCGACGTCGGTCGCCAGGGCCGCGCCGTACTTCTTCTTGATCTTCTCGGCCTCGTCCTGAGGGGTCCGGATGCCCACCGCGATGTCGTTGGTGAGGTGATTGCCGCCCAGCGGAAGCACCGCCGTGTGCACCACCGCCCCCTCGTTGAAGAGCGCGATGTCCGTCGTGCCTCCACCGATGTCGATGAGACAGACCCCCAGATCCATCTCGTCTTGGGTGAGCACTGCGGCGCCGCTCGCCAGCTGCTCGAGCACGATGGCCGAGACGTGCAGTCCGGTCCGATTGCAGCACTTGATGATGTTCTGAGCGCTGGTCACGGCCGCGGTCACGATGTGAACGCGCGCCTCGAGGCGAACGCCGCTCATACCAAGCGGTTCGCTGATGCCATCTTGATCATCGATGATGTACTGCTGCGGCAAGACATGGATGATCTCCCGGTCCAGCGGTATCGCGACCGCCTTGGCCGCATCGATGACCCGCGAGATGTCGGCTTGGCTGATCTCCCCGTCCTTGACCGCGACGATCCCGTGGCTGTTGAAGCCGCGAATGTGCCCGCCTGCGATGCCTGCGTAGACCGTGGAGATCTCGCAGCCCGCCATGAGCTCCGCCTCCTCGATCGCCTGACGGATCGATTCGACGGTGGCGGAGATGTTGATCACCACTCCCTTGCGCAGACCACGCGATGGTGCGGATCCAAATCCAATGACATCAATGCCGGCGCTGGTGATCTCACCTACGATGGCGCAGACTTTGGTTGTGCCGATATCTAACCCGGCGACGATGTTCTCTCTCTTCTTCATCGACCCCTATCCCGCATTCCCTTCCGCCGGCGCCTTCCGCCGATGACTAGCCCCGAGCGCGAGCAAGCTTCACCGCCACTCGCTCCGGACGCCGATCACCGCCGAGCGTAACCTCCGTCGCCTCGAGCCCCTTCTCGCGAAGAGCCATACGAACGACGCCGAGCCTTCTGATTTGTGACTCCCAAGGAGCCGGCCCCATGTGGACCCAAACTTTCTCGCCTTTCGGCACGAACGAAAGCCCCATCACCCCGTCAAAATGAACCTCATCGATCTCCGGCGCCGCGGGCCCTAACGTCTCCCGGAGGAGACGTGGGAACCCCACCGCGCGACGCAGGTTCTCGATGGTCGCTTGGTCTGCCGACTCGACGTCGGCCCGAGAGAAGCCCGTGATGACCGGGAACACTTCTCTGTCTTCCGCCGACCGGCGCTTCACGAGCGAACCGTCGGCGTCCGCATAGTAGAGATGCCCCAGAGCCACGAGCGCGACCGGCTCGTGTTCCTTCACCTCTACCAGGAGCTTCTTGGGAAGCTCGCGTCGAACTCGAACCTCTCGCACCCATGGATGTTGCCGAACGAAGTTCTCGAGGTCCTGGGTGTCGAGTGCGATCAGGTTGTCGCCCTTCTGGACGCCGAGCAGCCCTTCGATCTCGCCCGCCGAAGATCGAGACGCGCCTCGAACCTCGATGGCATCGAGCATGAACATCTCGCTCTCCTCGAGCTGAGCGCGGGTGCCACGGACGGCCACGACGATGATGGCAGCGAGTCCGAGGCCCACCAGAGCAAAGGCCGGCAACCCCTTGCGCGCGCGCAGAACGCGCCCGATCTTCCCGAGCCCTCCACCCAGTCCGCCGTGAACTCGAGTCGCCTTCGTTTCTTCGGCCGGGATTCGGCGGCGATTGCTCTTGCGCGCGCGGGGCTGAACCGAGGTCGAAGAAGAGCGAGACCCGGCGCTTCGAGATCGAACGAGGTTTGCCGGGCGAGACTCGGCGCGTGCCTTGTCGCGCTTTCGATCACCGTTCTCGTTTCGTCGTCGATTCATCTCGCGGGTCTCTGTGGTGGTCAGCGCTGAAAGAGAAGTTGCAGCTCGAGGAGCGTCCTTTGATCGAGCGGCTGCAGCGGCGATTCCGGAGCGACGCGCGCGGGCGCCGGCACCGCGCTGATTGAGGATCGCTCGCTACATCGATCGCTGTTGAGAGGGATCGTGCCGTTTGTATTTTCGGATCTTTCAAGGAGCATGGGTCGTCGTATGGGCCGTTCTGATCGTCGAATCGTCACGCGTTTGAATCCGATTTGTCTCGTCAAGTTGGGCCTCTGCTTTTCTTAGATGCGGTCTGATCTCGAAAAGATACGGCATCCTATTCATGGACGGACTGAACTTCAATATGTCGTATGGAGTGGGATCGAGGCCGCCGTCGTGTGTAACGTAGTCCTAGATGGCTGGCCATCGATTTTTTATGGCGCGACGCGGTTGTGGAACGACGAGTGCACACGGTGGGCGCAAGATCGCCCAGAGCGATCGAAATAGGACACCTCAGCCAGAGCCCGTGAAACAGGGGCTCCGACTGCTTTCTCTTCTGGTCGCACCCGTGAGCACGACTGTGACGAACGACCGATCCGATCGTCTATCTTGCGAACCCCCGACCGATCCGCTTGACCTCCCACTGAAGCTCGAGCCCGAAACGCCCGGAGACCTCCGACTGCACCATCGCGGCCAGCTCCGAGACCTCTGCCGCCGTCGCGTGTCCGAGGTTGACAATGAAGTTCGCGTGCAAACTCGAGATCTCGGCGTCTCCCACCCTCCGGCCCTTCAAACCACAAGCCTCGATGAGCCGGCCGGCGTATTCGCCCGGCGGGTTCTTGAAGATGGAGCCCGCGTTGGGCTGCCCGATCGGTTGGGTTCGGCGTCGCGCGAGACGCATCTCGCGCAGGTGCTTGCGAGCACTCTCGACGTCACCGCGAGGCACCCGGAGCCAAGCTCCGAGGATGAACTCGTCTCTTAGAAAGCCGCTGCCGCGATACACGAAGCCACACGAAGGGCCGGGCCGACGCTCCAGCTCGAGATCTCCGTTGAGCAGCTCGACCGTCTCCACGAACGGGCCGATCTCTCCCCCGTGGGCCCCGGCGTTCATGATCAAGGCACCGCCGAAGGTCCCTGGAATCGTGGCCAGGAACTCGGCCCCGGCGAGGCCGTCCTGCAGCATCTGAGACACCGCGCGCGAGTTGAGCGCACCCGCCCCGACGTAGATCCGTTCCGGTTCTGGGGGCGAAGGCGTCGTCACCTGGGCGAGCTCGCCCGACAAGCGCACGACCAAACCCGCGATGCCCGCATCGGAGATGAGCACGTTCGATCCGCTGCCGAGGACCGTCACCGGCACCTCGTGCTCGCGGGCAATTCGGAGGGCAGAGACGAGTTCGGCCGCGTTCTCGGGCCGCACGTAGGCTTCGGCCGGCCCCCCGATGCGAAAGGACACTTTGGGCGCGAGCGGCTCATCAAAAGCCACGCGAGCGCCGACCTCCAAGCGCAACCTGTCCTTCCAGCCGCTCATCCCAAAGAGGCCTCCAGGGCAGAGAGGACCAGCCGGCCGGCTCGATAGATATCGCCGGCGCCAAAGGTGATGACCAGGTCGCCCGGTCGCACGGTGGACAGGATCTGCTCCGCGACCCGATCGACGCTCTCCGCCAACTCGACGTGGCGATGCCCGGTCGCCCTCATGCGTTCGAGCAACACGTCGCTGCTCACCCCCGCGCGCGGGTCCTCACCCGCCGCGTAGATCGGCGCGAGCACAACGACCTCCGCCTGGTGGAAGGCCACCGCAAACTCGTCCATCAGGTCGTGGGTCCGGGAGTAGCGGTGGGGCTGAAAGCCCACCACGAGGCGTCGGTCGGGATACGCGCGGCGTGCACCTTCGAGCGTGACCCGAATCTCCTCGGGGTGATGGCCGTAGTCGTCCACGACCGTGACGCCGCCGACCTCTCCTCGGATGGTGAAGCGCCGTTCGACCCCGTCGAAGGCAGCCAATGCAGCCGCGGTGGCCTCGAAGGGGACCCCGAGTTCCTCGGCGACGGCGATCGCCGCCAGGGCGTTTCGGACGTTGTGCTCGCCGAGCATCTGGAGACTGATCTCCCCGAGCAACCTGTCGAGGGCCCACACCTGAAACCGGGTGTCCGGACCCGAGAACTCGACCTGTCGGGCGGAGATCTGAGCCTGCGGCGAGAGGCCATACGTCACGTATCGCTTCTCCACGCGAGGCAGAATGGCCTGCACCACGGGGTGGTCTCCGCAGAGCACGGCGAGGCCGTAGAAGGGGATGCGATTCACGAAGGAGATGAAGGCCTCGCGAATCTCGTCGATCCCCCCCTGATAGAAGTCGAGGTGCTCGGGATCGATGTTGGTGACGACGGCGATGCTCGGCGTCAGGTGCAAGAAGGAGCCGTCGGATTCGTCCGCCTCGGCCACCAGGTAGGAGCCATGTCCGAGCTTGGCGTTGCTGCCGAGCTTGTTGACCTTGCCGCCCACGACGACGGTGGGATCGAGGCCGGCGTGGGTGAGAATGCTCGCCACCAAAGAGGTGGTGGTGGTCTTGCCGTGACTGCCGCCCACGGCGATCCCGAACTTGAGGCGCATCAGCTCGGCGAGCATCTCCGCCCGTCGAATCACCGGGGTTCGCTCGGCCCGAGCGGCGAGCACTTCTGGGTTGTCGCCGCGGACCGCGCTCGAGATCACGACGACGTCCGCGCCTTCTACGTTCTCTGCGGCGTGGCCGATGCGGACGTCACCGCCGAGCTCGGCCAGCCTGCGCGTGGTGTCGGAGGCTTTGAGATCCGACCCACGAACCTGATAGCCCAAGTTGAGGAGCAGCTCCGCGATGCCACTCATGCCGATTCCGCCAATACCGACGAAATGGATGATCCGGGTTCGGCGAGCCATTCCGGGACTGAGTGCCTCTCTCATTTCTCTCCCCCTCGTCGAGCGACGAGCTCAGCGCAGACATCGACGATCTCGCGCGCCGCCTCCGGACGGCCGGCGCGACTCGCGGCTTGTTCCATACGGAGCAGGCGGTCTGGGGCTGCGCGCAACTCTCGGATCTTCTCCGCCAGCATCATTCCGTCGAGCTGGCGTTCGACCATCATCACCGCCGCGCCTGCCCTCACGACCGAGCGTGCGTTGAGTTCCTGGTGGTTGTCGGTGGCAAACGGATACGGCACGAGAATGGCCGGTTTCTTGGACACGAGGAGCTCGGCGATGGTGGTGGCCCCAGCCCGACACACAACGAGATCCGTGCGCCTGTAGGCCGCGCTCATGTCGTCGATGAACGGCAGCACCTCGGCCTCAAACCCAATCTCGGCGTAGCCGCGCCGAACCAGCTCTTCGTCGGCGGTGCCGGTCTGGTGGATGATGTGAATCTTCTCGTCGAGATCTCCCAGGTGTCCTGCCGCCTCCACCATGCGCAGGTTGAGCGCGTGCGCTCCCTGAGAGCCGCCGAGCACGAGCACGGTGAACCGGGTCGTCGGCTGCTTCGACTGTAGGAAGTTGTCGAGCAACTGGCGCCGGATGGGATTGCCCAGCATCATCACACGCTTCTTCTTGAAGTACGACTCGGACTCTTCGAAGGTGACGAAGATACGCTCCACGACTCGGCCGAGAATGCGGTTCGTCAGACCCGGCACCGTGTTCTGCTCCAAGATCGCGGTGGGAATACCGAGCAGGCGCGCGGCCAGAATGACAGGCCCGGACGCATAGCCGCCCACCCCCACCGCGACGTCCGGGGAGAATCGCCGAACGACACGAAAGGACTGAAACATCGAACGCGGGACGCTGAAGAGCGCACGCAGCGCTCCAAAAACCCCACGACCTTTGAGGCCCGCCACGTCGATGAACTCGATCTGATAGCCGAGCTCCGGAATGACCCGCGCCTCGATGCCGCGTTCGGTGCCGACGAAGAGGACCTGATTGCCGACCTGGCGCGTGGTCACCTCCTCGGCGAGCGCGACGCCCGGGTAGAGATGCCCCCCCGTACCCCCGCCGGCGATCAGCATCTTCAAGCGCGCTCCCCCCGCTTCTGCCAGACCTGCTCTGCGCTGATCCGAAGCAGGATGCCGATCGCGGTCAGGGTGACGACCTGTGACGAGCCACCGTAGGACAACAGAGGCAGCGTGAGACCCTTGGTGGGAACCAGCGCCACGACGACCGCCATGTTGGTGAGCGCCTGAACGCCGAGCCATGCGCTGATGCCAAACGCCAAGAACATCTGGAACCGATAACGCGCATCGAACGCGAGCTTCAGACCGCGTCCGATCAAGACCACAAAGAGCCCGACGACGACGACCGCGCCGACAAAGCCCAGCTCCTCGCCGACCACCGCGAAGATGAAGTCGGTGTGCGCCTCCGGCAGGAAGTAGAGCTTCTGCCGGCCAGCGCCCAGCCCCATACCCGTGAATCCACCGGAGCCAAACGAGACGAGCGACTCCCAAATCTGATAGCCGATGTCGGTCTTGTGGGCCTCCGGGTTCAGAAACACCGTGAGCCGCGCCAACGCATGAGGGCGACTCGTCACGTACAGCATCGCGAGCGGCGCGACCGCCAAGATGGACGCCAACAGGTATCCTATCTTGGTGCCGGCGAGGAACATCATGCTCCCCAGCACCGCGAAGATGATCGCGCTCGTCCCAAAGTCGGGCTGCGCGATGACGAGGAGAACGATGAAACTCGCAACCCCCACGTGCGGCAGAAAGCCGACCGAGAAAGACCGGACCTTCTCCCGCTTCTTCGCCAGGGAATGAGCCAGGTAGACGACCACCGCGAGCTTCGCGAGCTCGGCCGGTTGAAATCGAGCGGGTCCGATCGCGATCCAACGCATCGCGCCGTTTACGCGGCGCCCCACCCCGGGCACGTACACCAGGCACAAGAGCACGATCGTGAGACCTAGCAGCGGGTAGGCGAAGCGGCTCCACTTCTCGACCGGCGTCCGGACCGCGATGGACAAGCCGATGAAGCCCACGAAGATCGAGACGACGTGCCGCGACAGGTAGCCCCCGAAGCTGCCGTTCTCTCCATACGCCCTGACCGCGCTCGCAGAGAAGACGAGCACGGTGCCAATGGACACTAGCGCCACCGTGGCCACGACGAGCCACGGGTCCACGCTCTTGGTCACGCGGCTTCGCGAGACCTCGGAGGGCAAGCTAAACGTCGTGGGCGCATTGGTGAGCGCTTCAGCCATCGGTTCTCCTCATGGGGGCTAGGGACTGCACGAGACGCCGAAACTCGTCGCCCCGGTGTTCAAAGCTGCGAAATTGATCAAACGAGGCGCAGGCCGGGGACAGGAGCACCACGTCGCCGGGCACCGAAAGCGCCTGCGCCCGCATCACCGCGGAGGCGAGATCTCCGACGCGCTCGAGGACCGGCACCGCACCGTCGAAGGCAGCCGCCGCGATGCCCTCGGCTTGGCCGATCGCCATCACCGCTTTGACCGAGGGGCGCGAGGCTTCGACCAGGGGTTGCCAGCTCGCGCCTTTGTCTTTTCCGCCCGCGATCAGGATCTTCGGCCGTGAGAACGCTCTCACCGCGGTGCACGCGGAGTCGACGTTGGTGGCCTTCGAGTCGTTGTAGTAGTCGACCCCGTCGAGCTCTCGGACTCGCTCCAAGCGATGAGGGAGTCCGGGGAAGCTCCGAAGACCGCGACGAAGCACCTCGGGGGAGAGAGCGAATGGCTCGACCGCGCGGAGGGCCGCGGCGGTGTTCGAGAGGTTGTGCCGACCCGGCAGGGCAGGCGAGGAGAACTCCGCCGACACGTCTTCCGCGGAGAACCAACGGACGTTCTCGTAGGCTCGGCCGAGATCGGCGAGGAGTTCATCCTCGGCGTTGAGTACGAGGCTGCCGTCTGGAGGCACGAGTTCCAGCAGCCGCGCCTTCGCGGCGGCATAGTGCGCCACGTCCGGATAACGATCGAGGTGGTCGGGCGTGAGGTTCAGCCATACGCCCACCTCAAACCTGGCCGAGACCATCGACTCGAGCTGGTAGCTCGATAGCTCGAGCACTCCGACGTCGAAGGAGCCCTCCGCCATCTCGGTGGCGGGTCGTCCGAGGTTGCCGCCCACGAAGGTGCGATGCCCCCCGGTCTCGAGCAGATGGCCGACGAGCGCGGTGGTGGTCGACTTGCCGTTCGTTCCGGTGATGGCGACCACCGGACGCTCGATGAACCAAGCGGCGAGCTCGACCTCACCCACCAGGACTCCGCGACGAAGCGCACCATGGAGTTCAGGACGCGTGCGCGGGACCCCGGGCGAGAGCACCACGAGATCTGCGGCGCCACAGAGCGCCGAATCGATGGGACCTACACACTCGGGCGAGAAGTCCTTCCGGAGAGCGGGGTCGAGCGCTTCGTACGCGCGCTCGTCCATCAGCCGAACCGAGGCCCCTCTTCCGACCAGCAGCCGAGCCGCCGAGAGCCCGCTGCGACCCGCGCCCACGACCACCGCCTCCAAGCCGGAGAGCGATCGCCGTGCGCGCAGCGTGGAGACCGCGGTCAGCGCTTCTGGGCTCGGTCGGAAGGCTTCGATGGGGAGCGAGCTCATCATTCGCTTCACCGCACCTTCAGGGTCGCGAGCCCGAGGATCGCCATGAGAATGGCCACGATCCAGAAACGCACGATCACTTTTGGCTCCGGCCACCCCGAGAGCTCGAAGTGGTGGTGAAGCGGCGCCATCTTGAAGATCCTCTTCTTGCGGAGCTTGAAGGAACCGACTTGCAGGATCACGGAGAGCGCCTCGGCCAAGAACACACCGTGAATGATCGCGCTGACGAACTCGTTCTTCGTGACGACCGCCAGGGCGCCCAGCGCCCCTCCGATGGAGAGCGACCCCACATCGCCCATGAAGACCTCCGCCGGATGCGCGTTGTACCAAAGGAAGCCGAGTCCTGCCCCTCCGAGGGAGGCGCAGAACACCGCGAGTTCCGTCGCCGCCGGCAGATGCGGGATGCCCAGATACGCGGCCAAGTTGAAGCCAGAGAGCGTCACGCCCGCGGCATAGGCGAGAACGAGGAATACACCGGCGGAGATGACCGAAGGGACAATCGCCAGCCCGTCGAGGCCATCGGTGAGGTTGAGCGCGTTCGCGGTGCCGAGCAGCACCAAGAGCGCCAGCACCACGTAGGCACCCATGCCGATGTCAGGGCTGAAGGTGCTGGGCTTCACGAGTGGAAGCGCGAGCCGGGTGTCGTAGTCAGTGAAACCAAAGAGGATGGCGAGCGCGACGAGCCCGACCAAGGTCTCACCGATCAGCTTGTAACGGCCCGGCCAGCCCTTCGTGTTCTTCTTCGACACCTTCAGGTAGTCATCGATGAAGCCCACCGCCCCGTAGCCGATGAAGACCACGAGCACCGCCCACAGGTGCGCATTCCGAAGGTCGGCCCACAGCAGCGTGGGCAGCAGCGTCGCGAAGATGATGAAGGTCCCGCCCATGGTGGGGGTGCCCTTCTTCTCCTTGTGGGTCTCGGGCCCGTCGTCGCGTACCTCCTGCCCCACCGCCATGCGCCTCAGCCAGCGAATGAAGGCGGGCCCGCTCACCACCGACAGCAGCAGAGAGAAGACCGCTGCGAGCAGCACTCGAGAGGAAGGGTAGCGAAACAGGTTGATCCCGAGCTGCTCGTAAAGAAGCCAGTACAGCATCAGTGGGCCTCGCTCTCGAGTCGCTCGATGAACCGCTCCATGCGCATTCCACGGGATCCTTTCACCAGGATGGTGTCGCCGGGCTGCAGCCTGGCCCGCGTCCACAGATAGAGTTGTTCGAGGTCTTCGGCCTCGTGCCGCGCCTCGAGCCCCGCCGCGAGCGCCTCGCGCGCGATGGGGGCCGCCTCCGGGCCTAGCGCCGCCACGAGCGCCGCGCCTCTACGAACGGCGACAAGGCCCACCCTCGCGTGCTCTTCGCCCGAGAATGAGCCGAGCTCACGCATCTCTCCGAGCACGACGACGAAACGTCCGCCCTCGCTCGCCGCCCTTCGCGCGACGGTCTCGATGGCCGCGATGGTCGAGGCCGCGTTGGCGTTGTAGCTGTCGTCGATCACCGTGAACGCACCGACCGAACGCACCTCGAGGCGGCCGTGAGCGATCTCGGCGTGCTCCAGCGCGTGCTCCAACACACCCGGGGACCAAGCGCCAAAGCAGGGCAAGGTCGCCGCGGCCACGGCCGCCGCGGCGTTCACCGCGTTGTGGGGTCCGAGCACGGGGATTCGCGCGGCGAGGAGCTGACCGTCGACGGAGAGGACAATCGCTTCTCCGCCCGCCTGCGTCTCCGAGGACACCACGCGCACGTCAGCGGCCTCGTGCCAGCCGAAAGTCCTGCGGTGTCTGGCGGGCGACCGCTCCGCCTCGGCGACCACACGTTCGTCGTCCAGATTGACGACCATGTAACCGCGTTCGGGGTCGAGCCCAGAGAAGATCTCACCCTTTGCCTTCGCGACAGCTTCGATCGATCCAAGCATGCCGATGTGAGCCGGCCCCACGTTCGTGATGAGGGCCGCATCTGGACGGGCGATCTCCGTCATCCGCGCGATCTCCCCCGGAGCGTTCATCCCCATCTCCACCACCGCGGCTCGATGCTCGTCCTCGAGTCCAAGCAGGGTCATGGGGAGACCGATGAGGTTGTTGAGGTTGCCCTCCGTCGCGAGGACCGTTCGGGTAGCAGAGAGCAGCGCGTAGAGAAGCTGCTTCGTCGTGGTCTTGCCGTTGGAGCCGGTGAGCGCGATGACCGGCACTCGAAAGCGTGCCCGGTGTGCGGCGGCGAGCGCGCCGAGACCTCGCAAGGTGTCCGGCACCTCCACCACCGGCACCCTTGCCGCGAGGCGAGCCAAACGATCGGGCGCGAGCCCGGTCTGTACGAGCAGCGCCGCGGCCCCGAACTCTATCGCCCGTTCGAGGAAGTCGTGAGCGTCGAAGTGCTCACCTCGGAGCGCAACGAAGAGCAGGCCCTCGAGAGGATCGCGGGTGTCGGTACACACCCCGTAGACATACACGTCGGTCTGGCCAATGAGGCGACCCGCCACTCTTCGCTCGACATCGCCGACCGAGAAGGACGCCCGCCTCATGATCATGGTTTGTCGGCCTCACCGTCCGTGGGCGGGCCATCGTCCGACACACGGCTAGCAGCACGAGACTCCGCGAGGTCAGCCGGGTCCTCGGCGAGAATCTCCGTCGTACCCACGACCTCGACCGCGTCCACGACTTGAGAGACGCCGACTTCCTCGGCGTCACTGATGTCTTCGAGATCATCCGCGGAGACCGCCTCGAGATCTCCGTCGTCGACCATCTCCGCGTCGGTATCGAGCGCGAGCACCTCGGGCGGCGGAGGCGGCTCCCCGGCGAGAATTCGGCGCGCTTCTTCGCGGTCATCGAACTTTCGGCGTTCCTCTCCCACGATCTGATAGGCCTCGTGGCCCTTCCCCGCGATGACGAGGACATCCTTGTCTCCGAGGAACCCGATGGCGGTGCGGATGGCTGCACGTCGATCGAGCTCGACCACATAGGTCCTCGGGCGTGGAGCTCCCTCGAGTCGGCTGAAGCCGCCCTCGCCCAGGCCCTTCTCGATGGCGGCCGCGATCGCCTTCTCGTCTTCATTTCTGGGGTTGTCGTTCGTGACGATCGCGAGGTCCGCGTGCTCGGCGACGACCTTGCCCATGAGCGGACGCTTGCCGACGTCGCGGTTTCCGCCGCAGCCAAAGACGACGATGAGCCGCCCTTCGGTCATCGGCCTGAGCGAGGAGAGCGTGCGCTGGAGCGCGTCGGGCGTGTGCGCGTAGTCGACGAACACACGTCGCCCTTGAGCGTCCGGGATGTGATCGAGGCGACCGGGGACCCGCTCGAGCGCTGAGAGGCCGCGGATGATGCGTGAACGCGAGAAGCCCATCGCGAGCGCCATACCCACCGCGACCAGCGCGTTCGAGAGGTTGTGCTCGCCGACGAGCTGGGTGCGGATGTCAAACGTACCCTTCGGGGTACGGATGCGAGCCTTGGTGCCCGAGAGGCCGTACTCGACCTCGAGCGCGGCGACGTCGGCCTCCGCCTTCGCCTGGGTCGAGACGCGGAGCGTCTTGCCGTTCCATCCGCGTGCGAGTTCCTCGCCGCGAGCATCGTCGATGTTGACGACGGCCATGCGTCCTCGAGCGCGGCTCCGCGGCAGCACCTCGGTGAACAGCTTCTTCTTGGCTTCGAAGTACTCGTCCATCGAGGCGTGGTAGTCGAGGTGGTCCTGAGTGAGGTTCGTGAAGGCGACGACCTTGAAGTGCAGGCCGAGCACTCGCTCTTGAGCAAGCGCGTGGCTCGACACCTCCATCACCACATGGCTCACGCCATCCTTTGCCATCCGTGCGAGCACGCTCCCGAGAAAGACGGGGTCCGGGGTGGTGTGGCGCGCGGGGATGTGAACCTGCCCGTAACGACATTCCACGCTCCCGATGAGCCCGACGGATCGAGACGCCGCTTTGATGATCGACTCGAGGAAGTGAGTGACCGTGGTCTTCCCGTTGGTGCCGGTGACTCCGGCGAGAAGCAGCTTGCGCGAAGGTTGCTGATACAGATTGGAGGCCATGACCGCGAGGGCGCGGCGGGTGTTGGGGACGAGGACCACATCGGGACGCCCCTGTTGATCGGCGACCTCGGGCCACTCCTCGGCCAGCACCGCGAGCGCACCCTTCGACACCGCGTCCGGGATGTATGAGTGGCCGTCGGAGTTCGCCCCCCGGACGGCGACGAACAGGTCACCGGCCTCCACCCGTCTCGAGTCGAAGACGATCTGGCGTATGTCCGCGTCCAGGCGTCCCCGACGATCCGCGATGGCAATCCCGTTGATGAGTTCGTTGAGCTTCATGGTCATCCCGTTCCTTAGCCCTCTGGCGACAGAACGACCTCGCAACGGCTACCGCGCTCGACGGCGCGGCCCGCTGCGGGTTTCTGCCGGACGACGCGACCACTCCCCGCGAGCACGAGGTCGCAGCCAACGTCGGCGGAACGATTTATCACTTCGTGGAGCGGAAGACCCGCGAAGTTAGGCATTGTGGGGGCCGAACGCCCGGAGCTCGCGGGCTGAGGCTCGGGATCCGCGTCCGCATCCAGGACCCCAGTCGCCCAGGCGGTCGGCGCGGTCGGTTCCTCTCGCGGCTCTCCGAGCAGCGCCCGGGCGCGCGGTGAGAGCGTGCCCACGGCTAGTAAACCCTGAACGGGGCTCGAAGGTGCCGCCCCCTCGGGACTCGGCAGAGGCGGAAGTCGAGCGCTCGCCAGGAAGGCGGCCCGACTGGCCTCGTCCTCGGGGTGGATCTCGAGCGCGGCGAGCGCCTGGCTGGCGATCCGCTGAAAGGCGGGCGCGGCCACCGAGCCGCCGTAGATCGACTTCCTCGGCTCATCGATCAGCACGAGCACGAGCAGCTCCGGCTTCTCGGCTGGCACGAAGCCGACGAATGAGGCGACGTAGAGGCTGCGGCTGTACGCGCGCGTCACCGGATCAACCTTCTGGGCCGTCCCCGTCTTGCCTGCGACCTCGAAGCCCAAAATCGCGGCCGACTTGGCAGTACCGCCGTCCTTGGTCACTTCGGTCAGCATTCGGCCGAGCGTCATTGCGGTCTTCTCCGAGAGCACGCGGCGCGGCGCGGTGCGCGGCGTGGGCGTCGTGACACCCGCTTTGTCGACGGTCCCCGAGACGAGGCGAAGTGGCGTGAGTTCCCCGCGGTTGGCGATGATGCTCGCCGCCTGCGCGATCTGAATTGGAGTCACTGACAAGCCCTGTCCAAAGGCAACGTTGGCGAGTGTGATGTCCTTCCACTCGGAGGCGGGTCGCAGGAGCCCGTTGAGCTCGCCGGGCAGCTCGATGCCCGTTCGGCCGCCAAACCCAAAAGCGAGCAACCACGAATAGAGCCGCTCTCGGCCAAGCTGCATCCCGATCTTCGCCGAGCAGATGTTCGAAGAGACCTTCAAAACATCGGCGACGGTCAGGACGCCGAACTTGTGGTCCGAGTCTCGAATGGTCCGGCCACCGACTCTGAAGCTGCCATCCTCGCAGTCGACCCTGGTCGTCGGAGTGACCAGGCCTTCTTCGATCGCCGCCGCGATGGTCACCATCTTGAGCGTGGACCCCGGCTCGTACACCGCATTGACCGCTCGGTTGAGCCGATCGGAGACCGCGCCCTCCCCCAAGCTGTTGGGATTGAAGCTGGGGTAGCTGGCGAGGGCCAAGACCTCACCCGACCGCGGCTGGACGACGATCGCGACGCCGGCCTGACCGTTCGCCTCCTCGACCGCCTTCGCCAGCTCGAGCTCTGTCGCGTGCTGAATCTGTCGGTCGATCGTGAGCAGCACGTCGTGTCCTTCGAGCGCGGCTTGAGGGACGAAGCCCTCGCGGTACACGCGCTTTCCTAGAGCGTCTCGCAGACCCGGCACCTCATAGGTCTGACCTCGGAGCGTCTCTTCGAAGGCTCGCTCGATGCCAGAGCGGCCCTCCCCGTCCAGCGACGTGAAGCCGAGCACGTGTGCGGCGAGCTCGCGGTTCGCGTAGAACCGACGCGGCTCGGGCTGGATCCCGATGCCGGGCAACCCGAGCGCCTCCACTCGTTGCGCGACGCTGGGATCCACTCGACGTTTCAGAAACGTGAAGTAGCGCTGGCCCTCGAGCTTCTTTTTGAGCGCCGCGGGGCTACGTCCGAGGATGGGCGCAAGCGCACGCGCGGTCCCTTCGGGGTCGGTGATGCGATTCGGCTCGGCGTAGATGGAGTCTACGTCCACCGAGATCGCGAGCTCGGCGCCGTGACGGTCCTTGATGATGCCGCGCTTCGCCACGACCTGCTTCTTCGTGAGCGCTTGCCGTTCGGCGTGCTCACGGTACTCGTCTACGTTCGTCACCTGAAGTTCAAACGCGCGCCAGAGAACGAGCAGAGTCCCGAGCGAGAACGCCGCCGCAACGACGAACCCGCGCCGTCGCGCCCGCCGCCGTACATCGTTGAAATCGAGCGGTCCGTTCTCGGGGCGGCGCGGCGGCCGAGAAGGATGCACGCGGAGGCGTGTGCTGGAAGGGGTATCGAGGGCGCGGCTGTTCCGCTTCCGACCGACCCCCGACTCGCCGTACTCGCCCGAGAGCCGAGAACCACGGGCCGCCTTTCGAGCGCGAGGATGCCGCACCTGCTTCATGGGCTCTCGACTCCGCGGGCCAGGGGGGCCGAGGCTGATACGTCGCCCGGCGACGCTTCGCGTTGAACGATCGAATCGAGGCGGATGATCTGCTCCGGACGTGGGGGCACGAGCCGACGACCCTGCACCGCGATCTCCTGGAGCCGTGCCGGCGCCTTGAGCGCAGCGGACTCAATCCGGAGTCCGCGGTTCTCTTCGAGCAGTCGGTGATGGTCATCGCTCGCGCGGGAGATCTCGTAGCCCAGCCGAACGGTCACCACGCGCGTCCAGACGAAGAACAGCCCAGCCAACACGATCGGGATGGCGAGCATCACCGCGGTGAGGACGGGCGCGAGATCGCTGGCCGCCTCGTGGACGACCTTCTTGGCGCGCTGCGCTGCCGGCCGGCCTCTGCGTGTGGCGTTCATGCGTGAGCCTCCACCAGGACCCTGGTCGCAACTCGCAGCTTCGCACTTCGCGAACGTGGGTTCCGCGCCAGCTCGGCCTCACTCGGCAGGATCGGCTTTCGATTCACCGCCGCGAGAGGCGTACGTCGAATCGCAGGCTCTACGGGAAGACCGCGAGGCAGCGACGGACCCGCTTCGTCGCGAAACGCGTGCTTCACCAACCGATCCTCGAGGCTGTGAAACGTGATCACCGCGGCGCGACCGCCGACCAGGAGCACCGCGCTCATTTGTTCGAGCAACGCTTCGAGTTCTTCCATCTCTCGGTTCGTGGCGATGCGGAGCGCTTGAAAGACCTTGGTCGCTGGGTGGTGCGCGCGGTTTCGGTCGCGCCGCGCGGCGGATCGTTCGACGACTCGCTTCAGATCGAAGGTCGTCACGAGCTTGCCCTCCTCGCGGGCGGCGAGGATGGCCCGCGCCATACGCTTGGGCTCGGACACTTCGCCATAGTCGCGCAGCACCCGCGCCAGCTCGAACTCATCGATCTCGGCGAGAAGCTCGGAGAGCGGAGCGCCCACCGAAGGGCCCATGCGCATGTCGAGGGGGCCG
Source organism: Deltaproteobacteria bacterium (assembly GCA_011526105.1). Lineage (GTDB taxonomy): Bacteria > Myxococcota > Kuafuiibacteriia > Kuafuiibacteriales > Kuafuiibacteriaceae > WYAZ01. The sequence continues at coordinate 89,238 of WYAZ01000137.1, forward strand.
TCGCTCTGAAACGAGAAGCCGCGCTCCCCGCGATCGAGCTGCATGGAGGAGATCCCGAGATCCGCGATCACGCCGTTCGCGGGTCGATGCCGTGTCTGTTCGGCGATGCGCTCGAGCTCCGAGAACGATCCCTCGACCGCGGTGAAGCGAGGACCAAAACGTTCGAGCCTCGTCTTGGCGCGAGCGAGCGCCTCCGGGTCTCGGTCGATGCCCAGCAGTCGCCCATCCGGCTTGGAGGCCTCGAGGAGGCTCTCCGCGTGTCCGCCGAGACCGAGCGTTGCGTCGATGTACGTACCCCCCGGCGCCGGGAGGAGCGATGCCGTGCTCTCCTGAAGCAGGACGGTCGCGTGCAGATCTCGAGGCTCGATCGGCTGCATCTTCAGATCCCCAACTCCGCGAGCTTCTCGAGGACGTCCTTGAAGTCGCCGGTCGCGAAGCGCTCACGCGCTGCCTCGACGTGTTGCTCGTAGCGGCTCTCGGACCACAGCTCGAGAAAGCGGGCATGGCCCGACCAGATGCACTCGCGTTCAATCGCCGCGTCTCGCCGGAGATCCGGAGGGCACAAGAGACGCCCTTGCTTGTCGAGCGAGAGTTCGTGCGCGGTGCCCACGTAGAGGCGGCGCAGCGCGGTCACCTTTGGATCGACCTGCGACAGCTTGGCCAAACGCTCTTCGAAGGCTTCCCACTCTTCGAGTGGATAGATGACGAGACACGGATCGGTGAGGTGCCTGGTGATGACGAGGCGGTCGTCGGCGTAGCGCTTCTGAAGCACTTCGCGAAATCGAGACGGAAGAGCGATCCGCCCCTTCGCATCCACCGAGTGTTCGTACCGTCCGCGGAACATGGCCTAAGCTGGGAGACTTTGGATCGTTTTGGTCTTAATCACCACGATGATCCACTTCTCCCCACCGAAAGGACGCTAGGGCCGAGCTGAAAGCCTGTCAAGACAACGCCTGGAAAATCCCACGCGAGTCCGCGTGCTTAGGGGTACGACACGCTTGCTCATGCACATCTGTACCGGTAGGTTGATGGGCGATGGCCCGCGGAGAGAGAAGCGAGAAGAAGCCAAAGCCCAAGGGCAAGGACCCGCTCGAAGAAGCGATTTCGGTCTTTGCGCGAGGGGACTACGCGCGAGCCGCGCCGATGCTCGAGCGCGCGAGCCACGATCCCGAGCTGTCCGAGGGCGCCAAGAGCCAGGCCCAAGCGCTGCACGCGGCCACGCGGGTCGAGCGGGGAGCGCTCTACGTGGGGCTCGCCTCCCTCGCGCTCGTCATCATCGTCATCACCGCCACCGCGCTCACGCAGCCGGGCTGAGCGCGCCCCTCACCTCCGGCCCTGGGCTGTCCCGAGGCGGGCCAAACTGCTAGAGACAAACCTGTGAGCAGCTTGGACGCGAAGGCCATCCTCTCGGCCTTGTCGGCGGAGGTCGAAAAGACCTTCTCGGATGATCTCACCGTTCTGACCTACGGCGAGTGGCTCGAGCTCGTCCTGAGCGAACCCGTTCGAAATCTGAGGAGCGCAGCTCAGTACATCCGAGACGTCTTCGATCACTTCGGCGTCGAGACCCGCGACCTTCCACAGGGACCCGTGAAGCGCTTTCGGCTCTTCGACGCTCCGTGGTCCGATGGTGACGGACGCGTGGCCGGCCAAGAGCAGGTTCAGCAGGAGATCTACAGGCTCATCTCCAACTTCGTACGCGACGCTCGGATCTCCCGACTCATCCTCCTGCACGGCCCCAATGGCTCCGCCAAGAGCACCCTCATCCGCTGCATTCAGAGCGCGATGGAGCACTACTCCACGAAGGCCGAAGGCGCGCTCTACAGCTACTCTTGGGTGTTTCCGACCGAGAAGCTGGCCAAGGGGGGCCTTGGTTTTGGCAGCGAGCGCAGCAAGAAAGCCGGCCCCCAGGACAGCTACGCCCGGCTCGGCGCGGAGGACATCGACGCGCGTCTCCCCTGCGAACTCCGCGACCACCCGATCTTCTTCATCCCCAGAGAACAGCGCCTTGCGCTCATCGAGGAGCTTCGCGCCGCCAAGCGACTCCCGGAAGACTTCGTGGTCTCGCGCTACATCCTCGAAGGGGACCTCTCCCCCCGCGATCGAGCCATCTACGACGCCCTGCTCGTGGCCCACGACGGCAAGCATGATCAGGTCATGCGGCACGTCGAGGTCCATCGCTTCTACATCTCGGGCAAGTACGGGCGCGGCGTAGCCACCGTCGACCCCCAAGACGCGGTCGATGCCCACGCCGAACAGCTCACCGCCGACCGATCGATCTTGAACCTGCCCCGATCTGTACAGAACGTCCCGATGCATCACCTTTGGGGCCCGCTCATCTCTGCGAATCGCGGGAACCTGGAGTACGCCGACATCCTGAAGCGCCCCATCGAGTGGCTGAAGTACCTGCTGACGACCTCCGAAGAAGCGACGGCCTCGCTTCCGCAGTTCAAGATCCACTTGGACGAGCTGCTCATCGCGTCCACGAACGAGGTCTACCTCGAGGCCTTCAAGAAATCCCCGGACTGGAACAGCTTCAAGGGACGCATCGAGCTGGTTCCGGTGCCGTACTTGAGGCGGTTCACGGACGAAGTGCGGATCTACGAGACGCAGGTGCACCCGAGGCGCGTGGAGAAACCGATGGCGCCGCACGTCGTCCAGGTCGCCGCCATGTGGGCGGTGCTGTCGCGCCTGAAGAAACCAGACAAGAGCCGGTACTCCGGGAACCTGCGCAGCCTGGTCGACCGCCTCACCCCGCTCGAGAAGCTGAAGCTCTATGATCGGGCGGAGGTTCCCTCCTGGTGCACCACGCAGGAAGCCAAGGAGCTGCGCCGAGGCATCGGCAGCTTGCTCGACGACTACAAGAACTCCACCGAGTACGAAGGGCACAAGGGCGCCTCCGCTCGCGAGCTCCGCACCTTGCTCCTCAACGCCGCGCATCACACCAGCTACCGCACGCTGACGCCGCTGGCGGTCTTCGAAGAGCTGCGCACTCTAGTGGAGCATCCCAGCGTCTACGACTTCCTTCAGATCCAGAGCCAGGACGGCTTCCACGATCACGAAGGTTTCATCGACACCGTTCACGGCTGGTGGCTGGATACGCTCGATACCGAGGTCCGAAGTTCGATGGGACTCGTGGAAGAGACTCGGTACGACGACCTCTTCACCAAATACGTCATCAACGTCTCCGCGTACCTGAAGCGAGAACGCATTCACGACAAGATGACGGGCGCCTACCAGACTCCGGACGAGGACTTCATGCGGGAGATCGAGATCGCGATCCTCCCGGACGGCGAGAAGCGGGATGACTTCCGTCGCGCGATCATCGGCCAGATCGGAGCCTGGGGCTTGGAGCACGCGGGCAAGACGCCCGAGTATCGCCGCCTGTTTCCCGCGTACGTCGAGAAGCTCGAGTCCGACTTCTACCGCGAGCGGGCAAAGGTCATCCGAAAGAACCTAGTCTCCATCTTGAAGTATCTGGGTGACGGACAGACCGAACTCGAGGAGTCTGATCTCGAGGTGAGCCGCGCCACGGTGGAAGCGATGGAGCGGCGCTACAAGTATCCGCGAGAGTGCACCGCGGAATGCGTGGCCCACCTCTTGCGGGAGCGTTACTCCGAGACCGTCTAATCAGCGGTTGCCAACGCCGTCATCGTCATCGTCGTCATAGACCGGCGCTTGAACCCGACGATTGCCGTCATCGACCACAACCGGTTTCACCGCGGCCGCGTAGAGCGAGACTTCGCCCGGACGCAGGCGGTTGCCCAGATCTTCGGCGACGCTCCGCTCCTGATCTCGGGGGTTGATGCGGTTTCCGAAGTCTTCGTCCCCGGTGCGGTTCGGGCCGGGCCCGGGTCTGCGATTGCCCGCGTCTTCTCGACCCGGGCCACCGCCACCACCGCCACGACGACGACCTCCGCGGCGTCCGCCACGACCGTCGCCACGACCGTCGCCACGACCGTCGCCACGAGATTCGCCACGGCCCTCGCCGCGACCATCACCACGCGGGGCGCCGCGACCGTCTCCACGGCCGCCGCCGCCGCCACCACCACGGCGGGATCGACCTCGGCCTCCGCCTCCGCCGCCGCGCGCCTCGCCGCCGCGGCTCCCCGCCGCCTCGCGCGCAGGGACACGGTCCGAGAACACGACCGGCCAGCAGTCACCGGTGCGAATGGCTTCGATCAGCTCCGCCTCGTTCGCGAGCACGCCACGAAACAGCGTGGCTGCAGTCCCGAGGAGCTGGTCGCCCGCGGTGGAGCTGGAACCGACGCAGGGCAGCTCGAGGTTCGTGGCCGCCTCCAGAGCGAGTTCGTTGACGGAGGCCGCTAGGCCGCCGTTTTGCACTTCGGCCGCGCCCAGACCCGGGAGCGTGAAGATGTTGTCACCCATCGGGTTCGCAACGTTCCGGTCATAAGGTCGGAGCGCGACGGTGAGACCGCCGCGGTCGCCGACCTCATCGATGACCGCGAGCGCGTCGATGAGGCCCTTGTCGTCCGGAGCCACCCAGTCAGCGGGCATGTTCGGCGTGGGCTCGGGCAACAGGCAGAGCAGCAGGCCGTGGTTGGTCGCGAGCTTCGCGCCGGAGAAGACCTTCAGCCCTTGCCCTTCGGCGAGACGGCGAAGCTCGTCGACGCCGGGGAACTGGCCCTCCCGGGTAACGACCATGCCGTCGAGGCCCGCGGCCTTGGCTCGGCCCACGAGCGCCGCGAGGGCGTCGGCAGAGGCGGTTTCATCGGGGAGGCGAACCTCCAAGTCCACGATCATGAACCGGGCTTTTAGTCAGCCGGGTCCTCCCGAGTCAATCCGGACCGGAGGCGGGGGCTCGTCTTCGCTTCTTCTTGCGTTTACGGCGCTTCTCGGCCTGTTCCTGGTCAGTCTGGGCCCTCTGGCGGGCGAGCTCCATGAAGTGGGCCTGGGCTCGAAACGGGGTCCCGGACTTCGGAACACGCACATAACGGCCGTCCGGAGCCAGTTCCGAGGCCTTCTGATTGTCCCTGAGCTCGGCCCCGAGGATCTCGTCGATCACCCGTCGTTTGAGGGTTTCGTTCTCGATGGGGATCATCACCTCGACCCGGCGGTCGAAATTCCGCGGCATCACGTCCGTGCTGGTGATGAAGACCTCCTCCTGATCTCCGGACCGGAAGTAGAAGACGCGCGAGTGTTCGAGGAAGCGGTCGACGAGGGTTCGGACCTGAATCCGCTCGTCGGTCAGACCAGGGATCCCGACCTTGAGCGAACACGGACCGCGAACGAGGAGCTGAACATCCACTCCAGCGCGAGCTGCGTCGACCAAGGCGCGAATGACCTGGGGGTCGATGAGCGCGTTGCTCTTCATCACGATGCGCGACTTCTCACCCCGTTTCGCGCCTTCCTGGGTACGTCCGATCAGCTCGAGCAAACGTCGGCGCAGATCGAGCGGCGCCACGACCAGCTTCTTCCAGCTCGGCGGGCTCGAATAGCCGGTGAGTAGATTAAAGAGGGCGGTGATGTCGCTCGACACCGCTTCCTCGGCCGTGAACAAGGAGAGGTCGGAGTAGATGCGGGCGGACTTCTCGTTGTAGTTGCCCGTGCCGATGTGCACGTAGCTCCGGACCCCCGCGCTCTCTCGACGCACCACGAGCGTGACCTTGCAGTGCGTCTTGAGGCCGATCATGCCGTACACGACATGGACCCCGGCGTCTTCGAGCGCCCTCGCCCACTCGACGTTCGCCTCCTCGTCGAAGCGCGCCTTGATCTCGACGAGCGCGGTGACCTGCTTGCCGTTTTCGGCCGCCCCCACCAGCGCGCTCAAGATCGGGGAGTTACGAGTGACTCGATACAGCGTCTGCTTGATGGCGAGCACGTTCGGATCGAGCGCGGCCGCGGTGAGGAGCTCGATCACCGGCTCATAGGATTCGTAGGGGTGGTGGAGCAGGATGTCGCCGCGCGCGATTTCTCCGAAGAGATCCTCGGCGTCCCGGAGGCGCTGGGAGAGCACCGGCTGAAAGGACTCGTCGCGAAGGTCCGAGCGACCGGTCTGAGACACGAACTGGTCGAGATCGACCAAGGCCAGCGGGCCTCGATGCCGCTGCACGTCCTGCGGAACGAGGCTCAGAGACTTGCGCAGTTCCTCCACCAAGCTCTCCGAGGCGGTATTTCGGATCTCGAGCCGCACTGCGTCGAGGCGACCGCGCCGCTGGAGCTCTTTCTCCACCGCCTCGATCAGATCCTCCTGCTCGTCCTCGTCGACCTTCAGGTCCCAGTTTCGAATCACCCGAAAAGGCACACACTCGAGGATTCGCATGCCGGGAAAGAGCTTGCCGATGAAGCGGTAAATGACGTCCTCGAGGAACACGAGCGCACGGCCTTCGGAACGAGAGAGTTCCACGAAGCGAGGCAGGCTGAGCGGAACCTGAACCACGGCAAGCAGCGGGAAACGCTCGTCCGGCGCCCGCTCCGGCACGAGGAAGACCGCGAGGTTCTGAGAGCGGTTTCGGAGGATGGGAAAGGGGTGCCCCGGGTCGACCGCCATCGGGGTCAGCATGGGGAAGACCTTTCGATCGAAGTGCGCCTCCACGAAGGCGGCGTCCTCGACCGGAAGCTCGACCTCACGGAGCAGGTGGAGGCCTTCGCGCGCGAGGCTCGGAAGTACGTCTTCGAGGAAGATCCGCTCCTGGTCCTCGACCTGCCGCGCGACCCGCTCGCAGATCGCGTTGAGCTGCTCCTGCGGGAGCATGCCGTCCGGCCCGGTTTCGAGCACGCCGCTCTTCTGCTGCTGCTTGAGCCCCGCCACGCGGATCATGAAGAACTCGTCGAGGTTGGACGAGACGATCGAGAGGAACTTCACGCGCTCGAGCAGAGGCACGCTGGGGTCCTGGGCTTCCTCGACGATGAGCTGATTGAACTCGAGGAACGAGAGTTCGCGATTCGTGAAGCCGAGCGAGCTCAGCTCCGGTGGCGGCTCGCGACTCGTTCTCTCCGCCGCGGCAGGCATGCTCCGTCATACAGCGAGACCGGCGAAACGAAAAGCGCGGTTGACGGCGCGGCGCGAAGCCCGTAGCCCAGCCGAGTGCTCGGTGAAGTTCGATGAGCGCCACGAGAGGCTTCGCACCTGCGAAGCTCATCCTGTTTGGCGAACATGCCGTCGGCTACGGCGCCCCCGCGCTGGGTATCGCCCTCTCGCGCGGGGTGGCGGTCGAGCTCCAGGCGGGAACGGGTGGCCTGAGTGTCACCCTGCCCGAGGCTGGAGCGCGCCCACTCAGCACCGGGCCGTCCGTTGAGACCCTCGTCGGCGCGGTGCTCGGCGACCTATGTACCGAGCTGGACGTGACGATCGACTTTCAGGTCCCACCGCAGGCTGGTCTCGGCACCTCGGCCGCGCTCGCCATCGCACTCATCCGCGCGCGAAACCTCTGGACGAAATCCGCGCCACCCGAGGCCACTTCCGCCCTCCATGAGGAGGCCATGCGTGTGGAGCACCTGACACATGGTCGATCCTCGGGCCTCGATCCGGCCCTCGTTTTACACGGCGGCGCAGGGCCGGTGTGGTTCCTGCTGGAGGGCGGAGAGACCAGGATCGAGATCGTCCCCCTCGCCTCCGCGGTGCACTTCGTGGTCGCGATGAGTCGGCCGCACGCAGGTACCTCGCATGCGGTGGGTCGCATCGCTGCGCTCGCGTCGACTTGCCCGGCGCTTCACGCCACGACCATGAGTTATCTGGGTGCGCTCACCACCTCCGCGAGGGAGAGCTTGAGTCTCGGAGACATGCCGCGGCTCGGCCTCGAGATGGATCTCGCCCATGGTGTCCTCGCCGGGCTCGGCCTCGTCAGCTCGGGGGTCACGACACTCATCGAGCGCGCCAAGGCCTCCGGCGCGCTCGGCGCCAAGATGACGGGAGCCGGAGGGGCGGGCGGAGCCTTGTTCGCGCTGGCCGGCGATCGGGAAGCGAGTCGCCGCATCGCCGAGGCTTGGACCGAGTCCGGCGCCTTCGTCCTCGAAGCGCACCTGCTCTAATCAGCGCTTCTTGCAGCCTTCCAGGCAGCTCGCATGCGCCAGCCGACACGCTTGTTCACACCGCTCGCGGTCGGTGCAGCCCGCAAGGCAGCCTTCGAGTTGGCGTTCTGCGTCATCGATGCACGCCGACATCGAGCTCCCGGCCGCGGTGCATCCGAGGAACGCGAGTTCTCGCGCGATCACGGCGAGAGGCTTGCGACTGTCCAAGGCCTCTTTCTTGATGAACCCCGCTGGACCCCGCGGAAGCGCCATCACCAGGATCCATTCGTCGAAGTCTTCATAGGTCCGCACTTGAGCACCGACAGGAAGCGGCGCCACGAGCTTGCCCTTCGAACCGGGGTGCGTGCGGAGACGAACGCCCTCTTGCTTCACGAAGGCGGTCCCCGGAGGGCTCTCCGGGTCGTCGAACCCGAGTGATGGCGCGAGCGCGGCCCGGCTTTCCGTCGGCGCCTCGATCCGGGTGGTCTCCGGCTCCGGCTCCGGCTCCGGCTCTTCGGTTGGCGGCGCGAGGACAGCCTCCGCGCCCTCGACCGGCGCGAGCTGAACCGCGCGGACAGGCTTCAGCGGGAGAGGCGCCTGCGCAGGGATGGCGATCGGCACCGCTTCCTCCGGGGAGCGCTTGGCGAAGATCAGGATGAGGCCGAGCGCGAGCGGAAACACGGCGAGCCAGACGCGAAGGAACAAGGGCGCTCTCTCGAGCTGGGCGACGAGTCGAGTGACGAAGGCGGACAGACTGGGACGCTTGCTCTCGGAGACGTGCACGACCGAGGCTTCGTTCCACGCCTTCGTGGGGGGCCGCTCTCGGCCCTTGGACACCGGCACCGGCACGACCGAGACACCTTCGCCTTGAGAGATCCGAGCGTAGACGTCCCCGCTGCTCCGCGCCGGGGTCACGGTCACCTGGGGGCCCGCTTCGCTGCGAGCGGGGCGAGGCGCCGCGGATCGTCGCAGCGTTCGGTCCGAGGTTTCGCGCTCGCCGGCTGGAGCGTTGAGCAGCGTCTCGACCACCTCGGGCTCCGGCTCCCGCTCGAACTTCGAGGCTTCGATCGATGAGGGCGGGCGCCCCGCGTTCATCGTGCGGCCTTCCGCATCGGTGCGGCCGCGAAAGTCGGCGGCCGAAGTGCTGATGGGCATGGTGTGAGGCTCGATGTCGGCCTCGCCGAGCGTGCGGCCATCGGACTCCTCGAAGTCCGCACTCGACGGAATCGCTCCGCCCTCCGCCATGCTCGAGGGGTAGGTCACCCCCACCGCGGTCTGCTCGTCCATCGGAAGTGCCTGCACCTCCTCGGCGGTTTCTTCGGGCACGACTCGAAACGACTGATGGCAGCGGCCGCATTCGAGGACCATCGGTTCGCCGGTGAGCTCTGCGTCGGGCACCTCGTTTTCGTGCTGACAGTGCGGGCAGGCGAACAACACGCTCGGAAAGCTCCTTCAGCCCAGCGCCGCGACCGCGACCTGGGCCAAGGGATAGAGAGGGTGTTCTTCGGCGTCTTTGAGCGAGGAGAACAAGGCTGGAGCCGCCTCGCGCTCGCCCATGGCCACGTAGAGAATCACGAGATAGAGCCGGAGCGAGAGGCTCTTGGGCGCCGCGGCGACGAGCTGCTCCATCGCGAGCCTCAGGCCGATGGCAAACTCGGGCTTCTCGGGGCCGGGCCGGAGACAGAACTCGAGGAAGGACCGATGGCCCGCGATCTCCGGCAGCTCCGGATCGAGCGCGGCCGCCCAGTCGATGAGGAACGCCGCCTGCGCAAACTCGCCCTGGGCCACCTTGGCGGCCACCCGCGCGAGTTTGGGGCGTGCCTCGAACGCCTGTCGTTTGCGAAGCGTCTTCTGCGTGGTGGCGTTCTTGACGAGCTTTCGATACTCCACACCCCGCACGGGGTCGGTGAGCACCTCGAAGGCCTCATTCAGGAGCTCGCGCACCGCGTCCGGCCCGGGGCCCTCGCCCTTCGCGAGCTGCTTGGCGAGGTACTGCCGGGAGCGATCGATCTGGTCGGGCTTGGTCTCGGGGGTGACGCGCAAGATCTCGAGGTAGTCTTTGCCTCGAAGCGGATCCACCGCCTGCGCGATTTCGGCGCGCCGAGCCTTGAGCGAACTCTGTGGGCTCGACGAGGGCGTGACCGTGGCTTCGCGATTCGGCATGGCGGGCCCGGCCGCAACCGCGGCGGCCTCCTCGTGTAACACGAGGTCCGGCTCTTCAGAAAGCCCGACCCGGTGATCGCTGGAGTGGGGCACGACACGACGCGCAGCGTCTTGTCCTTCGAAGCTCAGCATGTCAGCGAGAGACAGCGATAGGAGCGCCGCGCCAAGGACTTCCCGTGAGAGATCCCCCGAGCACAGCGACAAGACCGGCACCGACGCCTCGAGTCCCCTGAGCGCTTTCTCGAGTGGCGGCGGGAAGCCGAACGGATCGGCCGTGCGCGGATACGTATCGTTCAGACGAATCCGTCGATCTTCGTGCGTCCGGAGGAATCGTTCGACGCGCTCGTGCGCGCGAGGGCGCGAAAGAGCGGCGAACAGGACGGGCAGGGTCCTGAGCGCAGCACGCGTCGAGCCCGGGGGCGGCGACTGTCCTTCCACGAAGGAGAATTCTCCGCGCCCCTCCGCGACCAGGGACACCAACGCCTCCTCGACCTCCTCCGACGCGGCCCCGACCGAGATCGGGATCCCTTCGCGAAAGTAGAACCCATCGTCCCCGGGCTGGGCTTCGACCTTCAGGACCCCCGTGAGGTTCGAACGGAGCAGGTCGATGAGCAGCGCCTCGGCCGGATAAGCCGAGAAGGTGCCGGAGAAGGTCTCGCTCGGCCTCATGCTGCTGATTCGTCTCAAAAGGGAAAATCCTCGCCCGAATCCTAGCCCCACCGGGCGGAAATGGAACGGGGGGCGCCGGTGATTCCGAAGGTCGTGTAAGATACGCCCATGCTGGGGGGGCCAGGGAAGTCCGCGAGACGTCCGGGCGTGGCCCAGGCGGCCGCAGCCCTCGCGCTCGGCCTCGCTTCCTGTGGACTCGACCAGGTCGAGGTGCTGCTCGACGACCAGGTCTCCATCCCCGCCACGACGATCGGGTCGCCCTTTCAGCCCACCTACCCGCAGCTTCAGGGCTTGGCCTTTGCGTCCCGTCAGGAGCTACAGAACAACGACGTGAAGCCGGAGGACATCGACGCCATCTTTGTGCTCGGCGCCAGGCTCGAGGGCACGGAGCCCCAAAAGGACAACCTCGGCGCCATCCTCTCTCGCGCGAGCTTCGATGTCGAATCACCGGGGCTCGAACGCCGCCTCCTCGCGAGCAAGGATCCGATGCCCGACGGCCCGAGCGTGGAGCTGGACTTTGATCCGATGTTCGACCTGAAGCCCTACGGGACGGCACCGTCGATGAGCATCCACACCGACCTCGGCCTCAAAGAACCTCGTGCCTTCCCCACCACAGTGAAAGTCACCTTCACGCTGTTGGTCGACGTCAACCTGGGCGGAATCTAAATGGTCACCACAGATAGCTATCGCAACCAAGGCCGACGCGACGTGCACCCAGCTTTGCCGGAGCTCGTCGGCGGACTCGACCTCTCTTCGGAGTCCCTTCGAGGCCGCGCGGACAAAGAGACGCTCACCCCGTTGCTGGAGCTGCTCGCGAACGCGGAGTACTGGCTGTCCTTCGACGTGGGCACCTTCGAACCGCTGCTCACCAAGACGCCTTCGCCTCTAAGAGAGCTCGGGGTCGGCATCGCGCTGCGCTTCGGCGAGAACGTCGAGGGTCGGCTCTCGAGCTCGGATCTGGACTCGGCACGCACCGGGCTCGTCGAGCGGCTGCCGGACGACCTCAAGCAGGCGCTGTCCCTGGGGCTCGAGGTGCTCGAACGCGCGGTCTCTGCCCGAGACGGCGGGTCGGCGCTCGAGCGAGATGGTTTTGCCCCGTACAGCCCGAAGAAGAACCTCTCCGTGCACGCGCTCATGGCGGGCGGAAAAGGTGAGATTCGAGCGGATGGCCAGGTCCTGAGGAAGGGCCAGCGCCTCCGAGTCGAGATCGGCCGTCCGGTGCAGCTGGCTGGCTTCGACGATCGCGGACAGCCCGCCGCGGCCCCCGAGATAGAGACCCGCACCGAGGGCAGCGTCCTCGCACGGGACGGCAAAGAAGCGAACCTGCGGGACGTGGTGCTGCTCGTTCCCGGCGCGTACCGTGTGCGTGTTCCGGGCAAGCTGGAAGGCGACGGATTTCTGCTCGCCGGCTGAGGCGGAGGCCTCGACTCAGTCGGTCGTGAATCACTCCGAGGGCGCCGGCTTGGGCTTCTCGGGATTTGCAGGTTCGAGTTCCCAAACCTTCTCGCGGTCGAAGATGAGCAGCCCGCGAAAGCCTGGATGATTTCGAGCGTCATAGAGCTCGTGGGTTCGCGCCCTCACCGGCTTCTTGGTGGTGAAGTCGTCTGGCTCAAAGAGGATCAAGACATCGCGGTTCGGGATCGCGGCCCCCACCTGCCCCAGACCGAACTTGGCGAGCATCTCCGCGCGAAACTCGGGGTCCAGGATTCGCGCCGAGATGCCGTCGACGTTGGGCATGTCGAGGACGCGCAGCTGGCCGGCATCGTTTCGCAGCTCCACCGCGCCGGTGGCTGTCTTCACGCGACGGCGAAGGTTCTCGTGACCAAGCTTCAGGAGTTCGTCTTCGGAGTCTTGGGCCTCCCCAACTTCGGCCACCGAGACGTAGCGATAGCCGAGCAGCTCCTCTGGAACGCCGAGCAGCACGAAGACATCGTCCGAGATCGCTCGGCGCCAGGGGCGCAACTGGTCTTGCTTGCTCCGCGGCCCGATGGCACCGAGGTCTTGCACCCGCACCCAGGTCCCACTCTTCAGGATGGGGATGAACTCGGACCGGGCCTGGCTCAGCGTGCGGCGCCGAGCCTCGGTCTCTTTGACGAGGCGCTCCGAGAGCGCATCGAAGTACGCCGAGCGTGACCCCTCCGCCTGATAGGCCGCAAAGAGCGGCGCCGTGTCCCACTCGACCACTTGATCGCCGCGCACGAAGTAGGTGACGAGCGCGCGTCTCTTTCGAATCGAGAAACCCGGGTTGGCTTCGACGTAGAGACGTTCCGCCTTGCGCTGGAAGTGCTCCGCGTCCAGCTTCTGCTCGCAGGCGACGAGCGAAGGCATCAGGGCCACGAGAAACGCCCCGTGAAGCAGTACACGCATGACCCGCGCAGTCTGCCACCGGTCGGCGGCGGGAGGATAGGGGCCCTCTTGCAGGGCGAACGCGCGGTCCTCAGTTCGGCGGCAGCACCACTGCACCATGGCGTGCCTCGGAGCGAGGTCTCGAACCGACGCGTCGTGGTTCTCGCCCAATGACTCGGCCCGAAGGCAACGTTCGAGAACCCGTGGTAGAGGGAACGGGTGCGGCTCCTCGTGATCCTTCTACTGCTCTCTGCTCCGCTCGTCGCCGGCTGCGCGCACCGCGCATCGCCCGAGTCCGATATCGAAGCCGCACGTGCTCTGTTCACGCGCAACATCGAGGCCATCCAGCACAAGGACCAGGCCGCGTATCTGTCCTGCTACCGCCAGGACGCATCACTGGTCCGAAACGGACCCGAAGGTCCGACGATGGGCTTCGACGGTCTCGCCGCCGGGACCTCGACCGTGCCCGCGAGTTGGCCGACCTCGCTCGAAGCGAAGAACCTCGAGCTCCACTGGATCGGCCCCGGACTCGTGTATGGCTCCTATCGTTACCTCGTTTCCTACGCAGGCGACGTCTTCGAAGGCATCTCTGAGCGCATGTTCACCGAGCGCGACGGTCGCTGGGAGATCGCAGTCACCACGGCGTTCGGACTGCCGGCCTCCTCGGATCCGCGCCTGGAGCGCGTGGCCTTTCTGGCCGGCGCGTGGGCGGCCAAGGAGGATGGACGCACCACGGAAGAGACCTGGTCCCATGCCCGCGCGGGGACCATGATGGGAAACGCGCGCACCATCGTGGGTGATCGCACCGTTCACTTCGAACACATGCGCATCGAGCTCACGGGCGACGACATCGAGTTGGTAGCGAGCCCCTCGCGCCAGCCGACCACCCGCTTTCGTCTCGTGGCCAGCGGCGAAGGCTTCGCGGTGTTCGAGAATCCCACGCACGGCTTCCCTCGCCGCATCACCTACCGAAGAGACGGAAAGAAGCTGCACGCGCGGGCAGAGGGGCCGGAGAACAAGACCGCGGACTGGACCTACGAGCGGCGTTAGGCCTCAAGGCACAAACGCGAGCGACAGCCCTAGGCCCGCCTCGAAGGCGTCGCTCTCTTGCAGATAAGCCTCGACCGCGAGCCACGACCAAAGCCGTAGGCTCGCGCCGGCGAAGAGCACATCGGCGGAGCCCGCGCCCTCGGGCGCCTCGAACAAGCCGCGGGCGGCCCAACCCGCGCGCAGATCGAGCCATCGCCCGTGCCCGAGCGACACGTCGCGAAGATCGAGTGAGGCGAAGAGCCGCTGATCGAGCGGGTGTCGGCCCTCACCCACTGCGTCGTCGTAACCCAGCGCGAGTTGAAAGCGCCCCGCTCTCAAGAGGAACTCGCCGCCGAGTCCGAGACGCGCCCCGACCTCGGGCAGGGTCTCGAGATGCAGCGCCCTCGAGGCCAGGTACGTGGGCCCAAAGAGTCGCGCGACGTACCTGCGACCCAGCCAGGCCGAAGCGGCGGACAGCGTGATGGCATAGGTGTCGCCGCGACCAAATCGGTGCTGCACCGAAAGCCCGAGCTCGGCCCCAAGGCCCTCCGCCCCGAGGGTCCGGATGCCAGCGCCACCCACTCGACTCGAAAACGACCAGCGACGGTTTTCGACGAAGGTCGCATCGAGCGACAGCGCGCCCGCCCAGACCGTGCGCCGCGCGAGCCTTCGGTCTTGGCCCTCGTCGTCGGTGACGAGCTCCAAGCCGACCTTCCATCCCGGCCAAAAGACCGGCACGAAGCCGCCGAGGCCGATGACCCCAGGCGTCACGACGTCATCGATCAGCGCCTCCACCCCGAAGATATCTGTGCGCAGGCCAGCGAAGAGCGACAGCGGGGTGCTCTGCACCGAGAAGCCTGGCAGCCCGCTCGCGGCCAAAGAGGGCACGAAGCGTTCGAGCACAAAGCCGGACCCGAGCGTGCGGTCCCCCTCGCGAGAGAGGCGCGCCTCGAGATCGGCGCCCGGAAGACCGAGCTCGAGCTGACGCAGGAACCGAAGCCAGTCGCCCGCGCGTTCGAGCGGACCCACGGTGGGGGGAGCATCGAACGGGAAGCGTATCGGTGCCGCCAGAACGAACGACAGCGCGATCGATGGAAAAGCGAGGCGCAGCTCCGGCGAGAGCAGCAGCGCGAAGTCGCCCTCCTCGGATGCGACCAGAGCGCGCAGGCCAAGGTAACTCGCGTCGGAATGAAAGATCCGGGCTCCGAGCTGAGGTGGAGGCAGCCGCGCCGGCACCCGCAGCGTCAAGAAGAGCGCGTCGTCGCCGGCGTGCTCCTCGAGTTCGAAGGTGGGGGCTTCTTTCGCGGGGAGCTTGGCCGCCCACGCGGCGGAAGAGGTCTTTGTGCCCGGGTCGGGCAGATGCCGCCGTGCCCCGACGAGGCGGGTCTTGTAGTAACGCTGAGACAGCTCGCTCACGACGACCTCGCCGCTGCCGCTCGAGGCGTGAATCATCTGGCCTTCGCCCAGATAGATCCCCACGTGGTTGATGCGCTTGCTCCCCGGCGACCCCACGAAGAAGAGCAGGTCACCCGGCGCCAACTCCGACAGGGGCACCGCTCTTCCGTTCCTCGCCTGGTCGCGAGAGACCCGTGGGATGGGGTAGCCCGCCTCGGCGTACACACGGCAGGTGAACCCGGAGCAGTCCAGAGAAGGACTGCCCACCCCGCCCATCCGATACGGCCTTCCGATGTAGCGCGACGCAATCGCCAGGAGCGCCTCCGAGTTCACGATCGGAGGCGGAGGCTTCACCTCGAGCTCGGGCGGACGCCACCGTTCGAGGCCACGAGGTCCCGCCATGAGCGAGAGCAACGCGAGTACCGCATGGGTCGAGCTCATGAGCCGGTCAGGGGACCAGGACGACCTTTCCGATTTGCCCGCGTGACTCGAGCAGCTCGTGCGCTAGCTTGGCGTCGGCGAGGGGCAGCGCGCGGTCGAGCACCGGACGGAAGGCCCCGCGCTCCGCGTTCTCGACGATGGGGATCATCGCGGCGAGCGAGCCCATCGTGTTGCCGATGATGCTGAGGTGCCGAACGAAGAGACGCCGGATGTCCACGGTGACCATCGGCTGTGCGCTGGCCCCGCAGGTCACGAGGCGTCCGCCGATCTCGAGCGTGAGCAAGCTCTTCTCGAAGGTCTCGCCGCCCACGTGCTCGACGACCACGCCGACCCCCTGACGCTTCGTGAGTTCTTTGACCTTCGCGACGAAGTCTTCTTCTCGGTAGTTGATGAGGTGATCCGCGCCCAGCGACGCGGCGCGCTCGAGCTTGGCCTTCGTGCTGGCGGTGGTGATGACCTTGGCGCCGAGGTGTTTCGCAACTTGGATTGCGGCCGAACCCACTCCGGAGCCGGCTGCCTGCACGAGCACCCACTCACCAGCGCGAAGCTGCGCGCGCTCCACCAGCATGCCCCACGCGGTGGTGAAGACCAGCGGCAGACAAGCCGCCTCTTCGAAGGACAGGTTCATCGGCTTTCGAAACACGTTCTTGGCGGGTACGGTCAGCAGCTCTGCGTAGCCGCCCGGCACATGCTCCCCGAGGAGCCTGTAACTCGGGGCGCGGTTGTCCTCGCCCTCTAGGGTGGCGAGCTCACGTTCATCCGCGAGCCCGGGCCCCAGGATGACCGGGTCTCCCTTCGAGATCCCGACGACCTCGGACCCCACGGCGTCCACCTCGCCCGCGACGTCCGCCCCGAGGATGTGCGGAAGGGGCAGGTTCAAGCCCTTCCAGCCCTGGCGCACGAACAGGTCGAGGCGGTTCAGGGCGCAGGCCCGCACCCGGACCCGAACCTCGCGAGCGCCCACCGCGGGGTCGGGGACCTCTTCGAGCCGAAGAACATCCCGAGAGCCGTGCTCGTGAAACACCACCGCGCGCATCTAGGCGTTTTCGTGGGGCGGAGGGTTCTCTGAGTCAAGCCAGGCCCCGCGCCCAGGCCCGGCGGGTATCTCCCAACCACAAAGCTTCGGTTGCCTGGGTCCGCGCGGAAGTCCTACATCGGAGCCGTGCGAGGAAGGCCCTCTCTTCTGCTCGCGGGGACCGCGCTCGCCCTCGCCGCCTCGCTCGTTCACCGGCCCCAGGCCGAGAGCCAGGCCGGCGCCCCCTACTCGGAGCGCGTCACCTTCAGCGTAGCGATCGGCGCCACGAGCTACAGCGGCCCCGTCGAGAACATCTACGTCTTGCTCGACCGCGCCGGGGGCCGGAACAACCTGCAAGACGCGAGACCGCTTCAGCACGCCGGCGGGGACCTCTGGCGCACCGACATCGACCTCGTCGAAGGCGACTACATCTATGTGTTCGTGGCGAATCCCACGCAGTACGTGGATCTGCAGGACCCAAACCTCAACCCCGACCACATCCCGAACTCGAACTTCTTTAATGATCCAAACCCGCGCTTCACCGGCTTCGGGGGTCAGTTCGGCAAGGACAACGTCTATCTCGTTCGTAATCCGCGTCGACCGAAGCTCGACCTCAGCCGCTCCACCCCACCGGTGGGCACCCTCCACACCGCGGGTCCCTTGACCCTGCGCGTTCGCGTCGACCTGGGCAGCGAAAACGCCAGCATCGATCCGAGCACGGTCTCGGCCCGAATGGAGAGCAGCGAGCCCTACGGCCTCGCGCCGGGGCCCAAGACCCCGCCGCCTCTGGCCTTCGCCACGCCGGACAGCCTGAGCTTCGAGGCCGACGCGACCGGCGGCTTCATTCGCGCAACGTTCACAAACCCGCCCGAGGGCCTGCGCCGGGTGTTCTTCGATGCGCGCGACGTCGATGGCTTCGAGGCCTTCACCGCCCAGCACGTGGTGTTCACCAATCGCGAGAATCAGGCGCCGGTGGCGGACGCGGGCCCCGCGGTCTTCGGACTCGCCGGCCGATGGCTCGAACTCGATGGCGGCTTGTCGAACGATCCGGACGGCGTGGGTTTCTCGCGCTTTGATTGGCGGCTCGTCTCGGGTCCTGGAGGCTTCGAGATCCGGACCGTGAGCCAGGAGCCCGACAACTGGAACGGCGAGCAACGGCGAGGCGACGGAAAGCCGGTCGTCGATGAAGATGGGAACATCGTCGGTGACCTGCAGGCTCAAAACGGGGCCATCCCGCAAGTTCGCCTCAGCGCCCCGGGCGAGTACGTCTTCGGACTCATCGCCACCGACCGGGAGGGGCTCGCGAGCAGTGAGAGCACCACCACCGTGTACGTGAGCGCGAGCTACGAGCCGTCGTGGAAGATGGTGCTCGACGCCGGCCGACGCCCCGACGGCAAGGTCGTGGTCTCCGCCCACGCGGGCCAACTGCCCGTGAACGTGCCTGTGCGGTTCCACGCCGACCCTCGAACGCCGGTGGCCCTCACCCCGGTCGCGGGCGCGGCGGACCGCGAAGCGGAGCTACCGAACACGCCGGGCACCTACTTCGTGCACGCACAGGCCGGCGCTTTGGGCTCAGCCTCGAGCTACCCGGCGCAGATCGTGGTGAAGATCGCCCCGGACGGAGCGGTCTCCGCGCGCGACACGAACCGCGCTGACCCGGACTGGCGAGATCACACGCTGCTCTACATGCTCTTCGTGCGCGAGTTCGAAGACTCGAACGGTGACGGCGAAGGTGATCTCATCGGCGCCACACAGCGTCTGCCTTGGCTCGCAGCACTCGGTGTCAACGCGATCTGGCTCATGCCGGTGGAGCCCAGCCAGACCACTCACGGCTACGCGATGGATGCCTTCTTCTCGGTGGAAGAAGACTACGGCACGGTCGCGGATCTCGAGGCCTTCATCGCGAGGGCCAACGCGCTCGGCATTCGGGTCATCCTCGACAAGGTCCTGAATCACACCGCCAACACGCACCTCTGGTTCGAGATGGCACAGAACAACCCGCAGGCGAGCACACGCGACCGCTTCATCTGGCGACCGAACGGCGCGTTTCAATACTCCTACGACTTCATCGCGCTCCCGGACCTCAACTACAACCAGCCCGCGGTGCGAAGGGCGGCGATCGAACGCGCCCGGTTCTGGATGGACCTGGGTCTGGCCGGCTTTCGCTGTGACATCGCCGCGTTCACACCCATGAGCGTCTGGCGCGAGGTCCGGCGCGAGGTGATGGCCCACGACCCCAAGGGCTTCATGGTGGCGGAGATCATCCCACCGAGCGAACACTTCCTCGATCAGCAGTTCGACGCGTTCTACGACTCCTGGACCTACTGGGAGACACGGGACGCCTTCGCGTTCGGCATCAAACCCTTCTCCGATCTGGACCGAGCGCTCGAAGGCGCAGAGCGCTACGTGCAGAACGCGGGCGCGGCCCACGTCCGCGACAAGGTCGATCCGAAGGAGCGTATCTGGATGCGCTACCTCGACAACCAAGACGAGGACCGCTTCCTGTTGCTCGGGGGCGAACAGCTCGAGCGTCAGCGGGTCGCGGCCGCGGTGGCGCTGCTTTGGCCCGGCATGCCGCTCATCGCCTACGGCGACGAGGTCGGGCTCACCCAAGGCCGGGGCCGCATGATCTTCGACGCGAACTCGCCGATGCTCCTGCACTACAAGAAATACGCGCGGATCCGAATGAACAACCCGGGGCTGCGCGGTCAGTCCACCGACGCCGAGGGCGCACCCGGCAACCGCTACTTCCGCATCTCTTCGGACGGCGATCAGAACGCCGGCCAGATCTACAGCTTCCTTCGCCACGGAAACAACCAAGTGTTCCTCGTCCTCGCAAACCGGAGCACCGCCCCGGTCATCGGCACTCCGGCGACGCTCTACGTGGCGCCGAGCATCCTCGCGGCCCTCCCGGACGGTCCGCTCTACCTCACCAATCACGCCTCGCCGGATGAAGGCTTCGAGGTCACGAAGGCTCAGCTTCAGGGCGGCTTCACCGCGCGGGTGGGCGCCTTCGAGACGAAGGTCTATCAGCTCGCGACCACGATCATCCCGGACGAGGACGGCGACACCATCCTCGACAGCTACGACGGCTGCGTGGGGGTGCCGAGCGGCGATGCGCAGGACTCCGACTTCGATGAGGTGCCGGATGCCTGCGATCACTGTCCGGACAGCGCGCCGCGCTCGGACGTGGGCATGGACGGTTGCGCACGAAGCGCCGGCGCACCGAAGCCCAAGTATCGGATGGACGGTGTGCTCGATGACGCTGCGTTCCTCTTGGCCGAGAACGACGGGCTCTCGCTCTATGCATCCTTCAACGGGCGTGAGCTCTATCTCGCGATGACCGGCGCGAACGTCGGCCGGGACCACTGGCTCGCCCTCGCCGAGACCGGCGAGGACCTCCCGCTCCGCGCTTGGCCGAACGCGCGCCCTGGTCGCGCCGCCGCTTCCTGGTTCCTCTATGATGAGGGCCGAAGCGATCACGCAGAGTGGTTTGGTCCCTGGGTGGGGACTCAGATTCGCGCTCAGAACCCCGTCGAAGCCGGCATCATCGAGACCACGATCAACCTCGTCGAACGCTTCGGTCAGGACCTGCCCGCGTCGGTGAAGTTGGCGACGCTCGGCACCTCGAGCGCGGATGGTGCGTGGCTCGCGCAAGTGCCGGCCGCAGTGACCTCGAACGACGAGCTCACCCCCGACGAACTGCTGGTTTTTGATCTGGTCCGGCCGGAGATCAGACCGGCGGAGAACCGGCCACCCATGCCCGACGGAGGTGTCCAAGCGATGGACTCCGGCAGCATACTCCCCGGCGACCGCGATGGGGACGGCGCGCCCGACGCCACGGACAACTGCCCGGCGGACATCAATCGCGGCCAGGAAGACGCGGACGCCGACGGCGTGGGGGATGCGTGCGACGACTGCCCGCTCACCGCGGCAGGGACCGTCGTCGGCGAGCGAGGTTGTGCGGCCGAGACCGGTCGTCCGCCTCGAACCGCGTTCGATGACGACGACCCGAACCGGCAGACCGAAGGCTGCGGCTGCCGGGTGAGCGCGGACACTCGAGACGATGCGAGCACGCCCGCCTGGGCGCTCTTGCTCTTCGGGTTGACCCAGCGCCGCCGCCTGAGGAAGGTCGTTCTCCGATGACCTTCCGTCGCGTTCGAGTGGTGCTCGGTGGCCTGCAAGCCCTCGCCTTCACCGCGTGCACCGGCATCGGGAGCTTCGACGGCCCCAGCGACCGTCCGAGCGGGTTGCGTGTCCTCTCCGGAGAGCTGGTCGCCCCAAAGGACGGGGTGCTCGCGCCCCGCGATACCGTGGGGCTCCAGTTCGCGCTGCTCGAGATCAACACGAGCAGCGGCGCCGAGAGCGGCCTGCGCGCGGTCTACACGAGCGCGGTCTTCGATCCCTCCGCCGACCCCAGTCGGACCACCCACTTCGCCATCGCTGCGCCCATCTCGAGGACCTTCGCGCTGGTGCTGCAGATCCCCAGGGGCAGCCCCGGCGGCCTCGGCCGTTTCGGTGCCCATGTCCGGTTCGAGTCTCGCGAAGGCGGGGAGCTCACCGACGTCCTCTTTGGTGCGGCCCAAGA
>WYAZ01000138.1 GCA_011526105.1 Deltaproteobacteria bacterium
GAGGGAGGTCGGTGGTTTGGCGTTCATGGGGCGCGCTCTGGCGCACCCTTCGATCATGTGACGGCATCGCCGTCAACTCAGCTACGTAGGCGATCGATTTCACGCGGGTTTAGATGCGATCGCCCTGTCCCCGGGCACCAGCTCGCCCGCCTTGGTCCATCCGGTGCTCGTCCAAAACGGATGCTCCGCCGTCACCCCGAGGTGCGACGCGAGATCCGCCTCGGGCGACTCGAGCCGCAGATCCAAGTACCGCTCCACCTCGCGCGAGGACACCGAGAGCACCGGCCGTTCGCTCACCACGCCGGTGTGTTCGTCGACCGCAAGCACCACGTCGCCCGACGCGAGTGCGTCGATGGCCTGTGCGCCCCCCGGCGTAGCCACGAGTGTGCCGGCGATGAAGCAGGCCTTGATCCCAAACTTTTGCGCGAGCCAACCCAAAAGGTGCTTCCCAAACTTTTCGCCCAGCTTCCCGAGCGCTAGGTCCGCGAGCATACCAGCGAGCGCCTCCGCGAGCATCTCCATGCGCCGTTCGTCCGAGGTGCAGGGGTCCATGAACTCCTGACTCATCTCGAGCAACTCCATCAGCGTCATGAGGGCGCTCGCAATCTTGTAGCCCCAGAGCGCACCCATGAAGAGCGGGCAGAACGCGATCTCCCCGGAGGGATCGATCAGATTGACCGGGTCGGAGAAGGCGTAGACGTAGAGCGAGGTGTCGCCGGCCGCAAAGCCGAGCGGATCGGGGGCGGTCCAGCGCCCCAGCGTCGGGTCGTAGTCGCGCGCCCCAAACCGCACGAGCCCGGTCTCCGAGTCATAGAGGCCACCCGCGAAGCCAAAGGGCTGAAAGCCGGGGTTCGAGTCGGTGAGGACCACCCCGAAGGCATCGTAGTCGAGCGCCTGCGCCACCACCGCGGTGGTGCTGTCCACCACCGCGCGCACCGAGCCGCGCGCGTCGGTCACGAACGCGTACCAGACGCCGGCGCGCCACATCCCGGCCGGCACGTGGCGGGTGTGACCGTAGATGAAGTGGCTTCGCACCGAGCCGCCTGGCCCGAGCTCCGCGACGAGGCGAGAGCCCGAGTAGACATAACCGTGGGTGAGCGCGCCGTTCATGCGCCGAAGCACGCGCCGGCCGGCCGCATCGGCGGCGTAGGAGACCTCTCGGCCATCGGGCAGGTGGACCGACAGTAAGTTTCCGCGCGAGTCGTAGTCGTAGCCCTCGGCCGTCCCATCCTCGGAGCGCACACGCGACGCGAGCCGACCGAGTGCATCATATTGGTAAGTCCAAGGGCCGTAGCTCGAGACTCGGTCGCGTACGTCGTACTGGGCGGCGTGAAACTCGCCGCGCACCGCGGCGGAGAGGCGGTTTCCGTTGTCGTCGTAGGTGTAGCGTTCGATCTCGGCGCCGTCGTCGAGCACCCGATCGATTTGTCCGTTGGTGTTGTAGAAGACGCGCCGCTCGCGCCGGCCGAGCGCGCCGGTATTGGATTCCTCGACGATTCGGCCGAGCACGTCATAGGCAAGCACCGTCTCGAGCACCAAGCTCGATCCGGCGTAGGTCTCGCTTCGCACCAGGCCGCCGTAGCCGTCGTGGCTCTGGCTGCTCGTCACGTTGCCCAGGGTCTCGCCGTCCGGCCGGCCATCGAGGTCGTAGCTGAGCGAGAGCGGACCCACCACCGTAGGCATGCCGTCGCCGTCGAAGCCGAGCTCGATCGGCGCCGTTCCTTCGACGGTCTCGGAGCTCAGGCGGAAGGAGTCCGCTTCATGGGTGAAGCGCACGACGCTCGAGACCTCTCCGGTGGTGGTCTCCGCCAAGGGCAAGGGGCCGTCGTAGATACGATGCGTGCCGAGCCCGTTCGGCGCGGTGCTCGAGACCAGGCGGCCGCTGTCCGGATCGTAGGCGTAGGTGAAGGCGCCTTCCGGGGAGTCCACGCGCACCGGTCGGCCGGCCTCGTCGCGTGTGATGTCCACCGTCTCTCCCGAGGCCAGCACCGTTCGCTGCGCGCGGTTTTCACCGTCGAGCTCGGTCCGGGTGAGGCCCGGGGCGTCCGGCAACTCGGGGGTCCGATGGCTGAGAGTGCGCGCGCGTTCATCGCGCTCGAAGCGATGCGCGGGGCGGCTCGGCGGAACCAGCTCGGCAAGGTTGTCGTTGAGGTCGTAGGCGTAGCGGGTCACCTCTCCGCCCGGTCGCGTATCCGTGATGATGCGCTCGGCCTCGTCGTAGGTATAGACGTGGCGACGGCCGGCCGGATCGATGACCGCGCTAACGTTGCCCGAGGCATCGTACTCGTAGCGCGTGATGCGATCGCCCTGGGTGGTCGAGACGAGTCGACCGCGGCCATCGTGGGTGTAGCGAAGCGAAAGCAAGCCCGCTTGCTCGGTCTCGACCAAGCGGCCCTCGGCGTCGTAACGCGAGGTCGAGCGACGCCCAGCCGGGCTCTCGGTCCCGAGGCTACGGGTCGCGGCATCGTAGCGAATCTGCGCGGTCCCGGCGGCGGTCGTGATCCGGTGTACGAACGTGCTCGGCGGAGCACTCGGGTCTTCGCCTTCGGCGCGAGACAGCTCGCGCGTATGGGAGAGCTGGGTCTGCGCGCCCGAGGGCAACGTCATGTGGAGCTGCTCGACCGTAGGACCGGCTTGGTCTCGGGGCGCGGCTGGGCTGAGCCGCACCGAGACGCGGGTCCCGTCGGAGGCGATGAGACTTCGGCTGCCGCTGGTTCCGCGATCCGCCGAGCGGCTCCGTCCGGTGCCGGTGGTCACCCGACGTCCGGTGCTTCCGTGGCGCGAAAGGAGGGTGTCGTATCGGGTGATGCGGCCGGCGCCGCTTCTGTGCGTGACCGCGAAGCCTTCCGCGGTCTGCTCGAAGGTGAGGTGCTGAGTCTTTCCGTCTGCGGCGCGGGCGACGCGAAGACGGCCGTCGGCTTGGTACTCGTACTCGGAGCGGTGTCCTTTGGGGTCGATGAAGGCGGTCAGAAGACCACTCGCGCCCTGATACTCGGCCCGGAAGCTTCGCCCGAGCGGGTCACGAAGCTCGGTGAGGAGACCGTTTGCGTCCACGGTGAGCTCGCTTCGGTGGCCATAGGGGCCGATGACCGCCACCGGGTGTCCGTGTTCGTCGCGCTCGATCCTCGTGTGTTCGGGTCCGTCGGCTTCGATGATGCCCACCAGACGTCCCGCGTCGTCGTGCTCGAATCGACGCACCACGCGTCCATCAAACCGGCTTCGAACCTCGAC
Organism: Deltaproteobacteria bacterium; assembly: GCA_011526105.1. Taxonomy (GTDB): domain Bacteria; phylum Myxococcota; class Kuafuiibacteriia; order Kuafuiibacteriales; family Kuafuiibacteriaceae; genus WYAZ01. The sequence continues at coordinate 3,232 of WYAZ01000138.1, forward strand.
GAGCCTCGAGTACGGATCGAAGACCAAAATGGCGGTGCCGTTGGGATCAGCGATCTCACGGAGGCCTCCGCGCAGCGGCGCCGCAGGACGCATGCGCAGAAGCGCCCGGTTGCCACGGCCGGCGCTGAAGATCAGTTGGCCACGAGGATCGATACTCATCACCTCGCCGTGATTTGACGCGCGAATGACACTTCGTGGATCGAGGTCGACCCCAAAGTGTTCGGCCTCGGTGAGACGCAAGCCCGGATCCCAAACGTAGGCCCCGCCCACCCAGTCGAGCACGGCTCCCGGGAAGAAGCTCGTGAGGAGTGAGGTGCCCCAGCCGCCGTCCGGATGCGACGGCGTGTGGGTGAGGAAGATGCGGCCGTCTTGGCCCACCGCGATGCCTTCGAGTGAAACCAGATCCAGTTCGGTGGCGGGGGTCGGCTCGTAGTCCGCGCTCCAGAAGCGTGACCGGGGCGCACCGTCCCAGGACCGGCCAGCGATTCGGCGGACGATCCCGTCGGGACCGATCGCTCGCACCTGACCGTTCTGATTCCCATGGTCGGCGACGTAGAGGGTGCCGTCGGGTCCAAACGCCATGCCGCGGATCCCGCGAAAGTCGGCGCGAAGCGCGAGACGTTGGTCGAAGCCGGTTCGGGCGTCGGCCGTGCAGCGCGTCCGTTCTTCGCCGGTGAGCACAGTGCACGGGACGAAGAAGCCCGCGTGAGGTTGAAGGCTGCGGTCGCGCAGCTCGTAGATGACTCGGCTACCCGAGATGAGAATCTCGCCCGCTGGACCCACCGCGACCTGGGGCTGGTCGGGCAGCGCGGCCGAAGTGGCGGTGAGCGTCGCGAAGTCTACGTTGCGATAAGTCTGCTCCTCCCCGTTGCCGGCCAGCCACTCGAACCCGCGAGAAGTAGGGTCGTAACGCAAGAGCCGCCCCCCGTAGGCGAAGACCAAGCGGCCTTCGCGATCTTCCGCGGGCGCAGAGCTCTCGGAGCACAGCGTATGCTGAACGTCGATGACCTCGCCGGTCGCGAGCGTGAGCGAACCCGGCTCGAGCACGAGCTCATGCGGGCGATCGGCAAAGACCCGGAACAATCGAAGCACGTAGGGTCGTCCGAGCTCTCGATCGCAGACGAAGGCGTAGATATCGCCGTTCGAGATCGCGCTCGCTCGCCTCACGCCATGCTCGAAAGAGATCGGCGATTCTGCGTCCACGGAGCCCGCCGCCACCTCCACCTGCCCGTGGAGCCAGGGGCGCCGCGCCCGACCATCCCCGAGTTCGATGCCCTTTTCGGTCAGGCGGTGACTCACGTCGATCGTGAAGCCGCCGATCTCGCCGCTCACCGGTCGTCGCGCCTTCAGGATCGTCTTGGGCAGGGCCCGCCACATGATCGCACGCGCATCGGTGAGGTTGACCGAGACCCGCGAAGCCCCCTCGATGGAGATGTCCTGGGACGTGAGGCCGAAAGACCGCGGAGACAGGCTCATGCCTCGGTAGAAGATCGGCCGATAGGCGTTTCCGACCCGACCCTTCAGCTCCAGCTCGCCGTAGACCTCGCGCCCAAAGACATCGAGCCCGTCCCACTCGAAGTCGTGACTCAGGTTGGGTGCGGGCGTGAGTTCCTCGCGGAAGGTACGGCCGGCGATCTCGAGCTCCACCACCACCTTCTCGACGCCGGCCGGCACCTCGGGCCCAAGGATCGGGATGTGCACCTGACGCCCGACCCTCCAGCCCGGCATGCGGCGCGAGCGATAGTGGAGCGAATAGCCAGTCCCGGGCAGCGGCATCGACTGGCCGAGGCCGCCGTCGTCGCACTCGATGATCGAACCCTCTTTCTCGCAGGGGTCGTCTTCCGATTCCTCGCGCTCGGGCGGGCCGGGGCGTGGCAAGTTGGGCGGCGGCTGCACGGCCTCGGGCGGCGGACCAAAGGGCCAATTGCAATCCCAAGCGGTGAGGTGAGGTAGCTCGACTCGCCAGAGGGTCGTGCCGGCGGTGTAAAGAGAAGCCAGCCGCGAGAGCTCCTCGGCGCCAAAGCCGTACTCGAGGAGCGCGGACTCGGGCTCGGCCTCGCCGTCGCCGTCGAGGTCGATGCGGGCGCGGCCACCTTCGTGAGAGAGCACCGCGATGACGAGGCCGTCACGCTCGGCCTTCCACTTCGAGTCCTCGAAGTCGTAGTAGCCAGCGGGGACCTTTTCGCCCACCGGAAAGCCGAGGAAGTTTTCGACATAAAACGGGACAGGGCGATCGAACTCGACGCTCGTGGCGCCGAGGTCCATGGCCTCGTCGGCGGAGATCTCGACCGCGTAGGTGTAGCCGCTCGTGGCGGGGAGCGGCGAAGGCATCGCCTTCGCGCCGTGCGTCCCGACGGTGTACTCGGTGGCCCGCAGACTCAGCGAAGTCGCCGCGGTCCGCTTGCCGTCGGCGGTGACGAGCGTCGCGCGTGTATTCGGGGGGAGAAGCAAGGTCGCTTGCCGCGGACCGTCCTCGTCTTCTTCGACCGGGCCTCGGGCCACCTGCAGCGCACTCGCCCCGAGTGAGACTTGGGTGACGACGAACGAGAGAGGCACGAGCGCCACCTGAAGCAGAGACCCATGCTGATGCCAGCCGGTCACTGCGCTACGCTCCGAGAGCAAGAAGCCCGGCTTTTCGAAGCGAAGCATCGTGCTGCCGCCGCCGTTGATGGCGAACGCGAAGCGGCCGTCGGTATCCGTATGAGTGTGTCCGAGTTCGGGTCGCGCCTTGGCGCTGATTCGGACCATGGGCAGAGCTTCGCCGTCGCGATCTCGAACGACGCCGTGAAGCACCGAGAGGCGTTCGCCCGAGATTGCGCCCGGCCGCACCCCTTGCTGACGAGCGTTGTCCCCTTGATAGAGAAAGCCGTAGGCCGCCTCGAAGTCGAAGGGACGCGTCGGGTCGAGTGCGGGTGGGGTGCCGTCCGAGAACGTGGGCTCGGCTTCGACGGTGACCGCGAAGTCTTGTTCGGCGGTGAGACCAGACGCGTCGCGAAGGCGGATGAGGAACCGATGCTCCCCCAAGTCCTCGGAGGTCGGCGCCCACTCGAGCCGGAGCCGACCGGAAGGGGTGCGCGCAGCAGCGGGGCCTTCCATCAGCTCGAGCTCGAGCCTGCGACCGTCCGCGATCACGTCGTAGGCGTACAGCGCACCCACGAAGGCTCGGGTGGGCGGCGAGGAGATGAAACGCGGTCCGGGATCTGCGGCGTCCGGGGTCTCGCCACAAGCGCCCCCTAAGGACACAAGGATGCCAGCGGCGATGAGCGGGAGAGAGCGCTTGAGAGAGAGCACGCCAGGTCGCTTTTCAAGACACGGGCCAGGCGGCGTCTGCGCTAGGGGCTGGACTTCTCGGCCATGACCTCAACAAACGGCGAACGAATCCGGACGAATCCGGAAGAACTCGGAGAAGGTCAGAACGACTTGTCGATCCTGCTGCCCCACGGCGGACGGCTACGAGACGTGCACAACGACACGCCGATGGAGGTCTTGTCACTCAGTCCCGGCGATGGGCCCTAGCTCGGATGTGGCCGCGCCGAACTGGGTGCGATCCGTCCCAGCTGCGCCGGATCCGACACCCTCAGGATCGACATGCGCTGAAACAGGAGCAGCAAGCCGCCGGTGGTGTCCGGCGCGAGCTCCGGCAAACAAGGCTCCGCGCCAAACACGTGTCCCTCCGCGAGCACCCGCGCACCAGCGAGCAGAGGTGGCGGCAGTCCGCAGCGATTCCGTTGTTCGTCGTAGGGGCTGACGATCTGAACGTGGCGATGCGCCACATAAGCGAGCACCGCCCGTCGACGCGCGTCGTCCGAGCGCATCACCAGGCCGTAGGCCACCGCCGGGAGGATGTCGATGGAGCTGAGCTCGAGGCCATTGGGATCCGGGGGCACCTCGACGCGGTGCAAGCGAATGGGCTGATCCGATCTTTCGTACAGATAGAAGAGACGGCGACGAGCCTGTTCGGTCCACACCTTCGCGAGCGCCTCTTGGTTCATGGCGTCACGGTCGAGGAGTCGCTCGCCGAGCTGCACCACTGTCTGAAACGGATCCTGTGCGACGGCGTCACGGAGCACCTCGCGCTCACAGAGGTCGTGCTCCATGATCAGGCGAGAGATGAGCTGCACGGACAGATGCGGGATGGCCTGAACGTCCACCACCCGACCCTCGCGAAAGACGATGGTGTCGAGGTCGGAGCCCTCGCCGATCTCGACGTAGCCGCCGAAGCGGGTCTCGTTCAACGTCATGAGCAACTCGTCGAGCGGGACGCTCTTGGCGCTCAGACGGACCTCGCCCCCGAGGCTGAGCGCTCGCAGGATCTGGTCGAGCGAGGGGGCGGACATGGGCCGGCAGGATACACCGTTGCCGGGGTAAGCTCCACATGCTAGCCCAGCGAGAACCGATGCCTAGACCCTACCCGCATGGCCTGATTGGGCTGTTCCTCCTCCTGACGGGCTCCCTGGCCTGCGACCGGTCTTCGTCCCAAGCGGCAGGCACGATGCCCTACCCGCCTACGACGATGGTGCCGGGCGGCAAGGTCATCGCCAAGGTCGGCCCGGTGGAGATCACGAGCAACGAGGTCGCGGATCGGATCAACCGGCAGTCCCCGTTCCTGCGGAGCCGCTTCACCGACCCCGCTCGCAAGAAGGAGTTTGCGGAGCAGGAGGTTCACTTCGAAGTGCTCGCTCAAGAGGCGTGGCAGCGCCGGATGTACGAAGACCCACGCATGGTGAAGGAGCTCAAGAAGCTCATGGTCGCCCGCCTGGTCGAGACCGAGATCGAGAAGCGGCTCGCGGAGTCCATCGGTGAAGCCGAACTTCGGGCCGCCTACACCGCCTCCATCGACGAACACCAAAAACCCGAGCGCATTCGTCTCGCACGCATCGTCCGCTTCGTGGAGGACGACAAAGGCCGAAAGAACGCGCGCGCCATCCTCGAGAAGGCCAAGGCGGAGATCCTCGCCGAGGAAAAGAAGGGCAACAGCGGCGCCTTCGACCTCCTGGCCAAGAAGTACACCGAGGACGACACCACCCGCGACAAGGGCGGCGACCTCGACTTCCTCGCCCGCACCGAGCTCGAGGCCAAGTACGGCCCCGAGGTGACTCAGGTGGTGTTCGACGAGACCAAGGTCGGCGACATCTTCCTCGTAGACACACCGGACGCTGTTGTCCTCTTTCGCAAGTCGGGGCGGCGTCGTGCGGTCGAGCGCTCCTTCGAGCAGGTCAAACCGCAGCTCATGGCGCGGGTTCAGCGCGAGCGGCGCAACGAAGCCATGAAGGCCTTCATCGACGAGCTCATGAAGGCCAAAGCGGTGACCTTCGACGAGTCAGCGCTCGACGCGGTCGAGATCGACCTGTCCGCGCCCACGGAGCCAACAAAGGGGCTCCCGGCCTCACCGTGACCACCCGAGGACACTTGTGGGCAGTGAGCCTTCTCTGGCTCTCTTCGGCCTTCGCTTGTACGTGCCAAGACCGGTCTTCCTCTGCCGCCAAGACCACAGAGATGCCGGTGGTGGTGATTCACACGCGCTCCACCACCGTGAGTCCGTCGAAGGTCGAAATCTCGCTCGCGGAGTATCGGCACGAACTCGCTCGTGCTCGTTTGGAGCGGGAAGAGAGCCTAATGGCAGCGCCGCTGCCGGACGCCCTCCGCGACAAGCTCCTCGACATGATGATCGATGAGCGAGTGCTCCTGCTCGAGGCCGACCGACTCGGAGTGCGTGCTTCCACGGTCGCGGTGGCGCGTGAGGTCCAGCGGCTCGAGGCCGAGATGACCACAACGGAGCTGAAGACACGTCTCATCGACACCTATCAGACCCTGGCCGACCTCGAGGCCGCCATCGCCCGCCGCATACGAGTAGCCACGCTGATGAATCGCGTGCGCAGCCGGGTGAAGGTCAGCGAGGCGGAGATCCAGAGCGCTTGGACCCAGATGAGCCCCGAGGAGAAGCAGAGGCCCGCTCGCGTCCACGCCAGCCAGATCGTCGTCACCACCGAAGAAGAGGGGAACGACATCGTCAAGCGACTCACGAAGGGCGAGCCCTTTGAGAGCATCGCACGTGCGTCGAGCATTGGCCCGGAGGCCGCCCGGGGCGGAGACCTGGGCTGGTTCGCGCGCGGGACCATGCCGACGATCTTCGACGAGGTCTGCTTCGCTCTGGAGCCCGGCCAGACCTCGCATCTCAACCCCTCGGAGTACGGCTTTCACATCTTCCGAATCCACGCGAAGGAGCCCGAACGCGCGTCCACGCTCGAGGAGGCCCGAGCAGAGCTCGTCCAGCGCCTCCAGGCCGAGAAGACCATCGAGGCGGAAAACCAGTATCTCGAGGCGCTCAGGGGACGGGTCCGCGTCGAAAAGCAGGAGCAGATCCTGGGCCTGATCGAGTAGAAAGTCCCCATGAATTCGCTGGTCCTCCTCCTGGCCCTCTCGGTCGGCGCCGAGGAACGGGAACTCGTCGATCGCGTCGTCGCGATCGTTAACGACGACGTGGTCACCTGGTCGGAGCTGCAGCTCGCCATCGGTCCGTACCTCGAAGCTCAAGGCCACGAGGCGAAGCGCGAACAGCTTCAGAAAGACGCCCTCGATCAGCTGATCTCGGACCGGCTCCTGAATCAGCAGGTGGCCGAGGCGAAGATCAGCGTCGAAGACGATGAGCTCGAGCGCGCGATGGACGACATCTGTCGCCAGAACAACATCACCCGCGAGCAGCTCGCGCAGGCGGTCGAGTCCCGCGGCGTCTCCATGGGCCAATACCAAGAAGACCTGAAGCGGCAACTGGTGCGGCTCAAGCTCGTGGATATCAAAGTCCGAAGCCGAGTGGTGGTCCCCGAGGCAGACATCCGCCAGGAGTACGACGCGGAGAACGCGCTCGAGACCAGACAGGAGCTCATCCAGCTCCGTCACCTGTTCTTCCGCTACGGGGAAGGGGCCTCCGAGGCCGAGACCGCACGCGTCATGGAGCGAGCCAAGGCGTCTCGAAGCCGGGTCGTCAGCGGAGAGAGCTTTGCCGAGGTCGCAAAGCAGGTCAGCGAGGGCCCGACCGCGGCGAGCGGCGGCGACCTCGGGGAGATGCAGGAAGGAAGCCTCCTTCCCGAGCTGGCCAAAGCTTTGAAGGGCATGAAGGAAGGCCAGCTCTCGCAGCCCATCGTTACCCCCAACGGCATCCACATCGTCCTGCTCGAAGGCCGAAGGCAACAAGAGCCCGAGAGCTACGAGACGAAGAAGACGAAGATCTACCAGCGCCTCTACCAGCAAGAAGTCGACCGGCAGATGCGCGTCTGGGTGGACGAGCTGCGAGCGCAAGCCGCGGTCGAGATCAAGCTCTAGAGAGTCTCGAGCGACGCCTCAAACGCCGAGACGAGCCCAGCGCTCCCTAGCACTGCCCGCTCGCTGGCACTCGAACCCACCTTTCGTGGCCACATCCGCCAGATGAGCGCCGAACAAGGCGCTTGGACCGGTCGGCACCCAGATCTCGAGCGCCCACAAATCGGGGCTCGACCCCACCCAAGCGAGCAGCCCCCGGTTCTGCGGGTCCGAGAGGCGCAGGCAGAACCGCGCGGTCAGCGCCTCGGGCCCGTCTCCTGTGAGCTCGGGGGCGGAGGAGACGCCGGCTTCGAGCATCTCGCGCTTGACCGCCGGAGGGCTCGCCGCCGGGTGGTGGAGGCGAAAGGACAGGTCCAAAGCCTCGTTGTTGGCGTGGTCGAGGAGCTCCGGTTCGAGGCGACCGCTCTTGTTGAGTGCGATCAGTCGCAGCCGGTCTGCGAGTCGCTTGCGCTCGCGTTCGTCTCCAAGCAGGAACTCGAGGTACACATCCAGCTTCTCCAGCGCGCTGTTTGTGGCCTTGGTTCGTTCGGTGAGCTTGGGTGTGGCGCGAAGCAGCGGCGGGCCAAAACCCACTTGATAACTCGCCACCCATGAGTGCGTGACGGTCGCTCGAAGCATGCGCCCGAGATCCTCGGGCGCGCGACCCACGAGCGCGAAGACCTCGAGGGCCTGGCTCAATGCACGACCTTCTTGCCCGTGAGCGTCGTGTGGGAAACGACCTCGAGCTGTAGATCGCCGAAGAGTTCGGCGGCCGCGACCCCGGCCTCGCGCAGACCTTCTGCGTCCGAGAGGCCCTCGGTGAATTTGACGTGCGTGGGATCAGCCAAGTCCTGACCGAAGGTGGGGTCCATGGCGACCCAGCCCGCGCTGCCGAGCCAGACTTCAACCCACTCGTGATAGCCGAAGCCGCCGTCCTCACCGCCCACGTAGACCAGCCCGGTCACGAGACGGGTCGGTAGACCGGCGATCTTCGCGAGCGCGCTGAACAGGACCGCGTGTTCCGTGCAGTCGCCCTCCTTCTGAGTGAGGGCTTCGATGGCGCTCGAGAAGGCCTTTCCGAGACTCTTTCTCGTGATGTGCCCATACACGAAGGTGTTGATCGCTCGCGCGGCGGCGAAGGGATCTTTGGCGCCCGCCACCGCTTTCTTCGAGGCCTCGACCAGACGGGGATCCTCGATGGGCTCATACGGCGTACCGCCGAGATAACGCGCGAGCTCCGCGGTCTTCTTGGGCCAGGCCACACCCGCCGGGGGAGCCACTGGCGTGCCGATCTCGAGCCGCACCCGACCGCGCTTCACATGAACCTTCTTTTGTCGCGAGTCGAGGATGGGTGCGGGGGTTCGTCCCGAGCGCGAGATGAGATCGACGACCACAGACCTCAGCGTCTCTCCGCGCGGAAGCTGAGCATGGCTCGAGAGGCGAGAGGCGGTGAAGATGTCGGTCGGGTCTACGCCCGCGACGGCCTTTTCGCGCGTCGTGAGGACAAACTCGGCGCCCAAACGCTCGACCTTGGTCGAGATCGTGCGACCGCCCTGCACGCGCTCACTGCTCGTCAGCTGTCCCATCTTGCTCTCGAGCACGAAGATGGGCGGCTTCGAGGTTGTGTCGATCGACTTGACCGCGATCGAGTACTCCTGAATGGCGGCCTCCTCCTCTACGATCGTTCGACCCTTGACCGAGTACCCCTTCGCAAGCGCGTTCTTGTGAAGAGCGTCGAGATTGGTGGCGAGCGCAAGTCCGGGCTCGAGCGGGATGCGGTGCTGAGTCATCGAACCGCCGACGTTCATCGTGATGAGCAGCACGTCGCCCTCGCGACGGCCCTCCACCACTCGTTCGGCCCCACCCTCGGTGCGTACGTGCCGGAACTTCAGCGGCGCGCCCTCGGGTGTACACCATGCCTCGGTGTGCGACTCCATGCGGATGACGTGGTCTTGCCGTTTGACGGTGATGAGGGAGGTGCGCGCAGCATACAGCGCGGGCTTCCCGTCGAGCTCGACGACGGTGTCCACAGCGTGCAGAAAGCCCACTTTGCTGCCGTGAAAGCGGAAGTCGTACCAGCTGTCGCTCGCCTCGGGTTTGGCGGTGGCCGTCTCGGCCGCGGCGAAGAGCAGCGCGGCAAGAAGTGCCGGGATGAGGTGATGGTGGGCAGGTCTCACGGGAAGCAGCCTATCACGGGGTTTGGGGCCGTCGACGCCGAAGTCTCCACGCAAGGAGCCCGATCGCAGCGAGCAGCCCGAAACCCACAGTCTGGTAGACGCCCAGGACCTGCTCGATCTTCTCCCAGTTGTCCCCGAGCAGCACCCCGAGCGTGAGCAGCGCCGAAGACCACAGCACACTGGAGACCAGTCCCAATAGGAGCGTCTTCATGATGGGCAGTCTTGCCGCCCCCGCGGCGAGAAAGGTCGCGGCACGGATGCCCGGCAAGGCGCGGTTGATGGCGATCACCCAGAGCCCGTACTTCCGGAACGCCTCGAAGAAGCGGTCGATGGATCCCCGGCCGGTGAGTCGTTCGAGCAGCCGACCACCCCGGAGGCTCCCTCGCGCATCCACGAGCAGGTGACCGATCCAATAGCTGATGGCCGACCCGAGAAAGCCACCCCCCACCACCGCGGCGAGCACGGCCGGGAACGACCACTGACCGGCGATGACCAGCAGCGCGCCGGCCACGATGAGCAGATCCGCGGGAAACGGAGGCACGAGGTACTCGAGCGCCGAGGCCACGACGAGGATCACGAGTGTCCAGCCGCCTGGGTTCCCCCGAATCAGCTCGAGCGCGGTCTCCACGGATCTCTTCTACTTCTTTTCGGGGTTCAGGAGACGCTGGAGTCGCGGCGGCTCGACCTGAAGCCAGAGGGTCTTCTCCTTCGACAGAGAGACGAGACCCGGGGCGGTCCCCTTGAGCTTCTTGACGTAGCGAGCCTCGGTGTAGATCACCTCCGCCTTGGCTTCGTGGCGAGCGTCGGAGAAGTGAACGGCGAGGTGTGCGGCGTCGAGGAGCGCCTCTTGGAGGATGGGCTCGTCCTTGTTGCGTCGAAGGAGCACGTGTGACCCGGGCACCCCGCGCGCGTGGAGCCAGAGATCGCTCCCCTTGGCCGAAGCAAAGGTCAGGCGATCATTCTCCGCCGCCCCTTTCCCGACTCGGATCTCGGCCCCACCCGCGGAGACGAATCGCCGGGACCAGCGGTCGATGGGGGCCGGTGCCTTCTCCTTGCGGCGCGCGCGCCTGCTCGAGTCCTCGGGGCCCTGCCCCAACGCCGATGCGCCCGCGTCGAGGGCCTCCGGATCGGCGCGCTCGATGCGCTCGATGCGGCCGCGCAACTCGAGCAGCTGAGCTTCGACCTCGGTCATTCGAGCCGACACCTGCGGGAGCCCTCGCTCGGCCTTCTTGGCCTTCTGAAACCAGCGCTCCATCTGTCGCTTGGGCTCCAGACTGGGGTCGAGCGAGAGCAGGGCCGGCGCCCCGGTCAGCCAGTCGTGGACCTCCACTTGGTGGGCCCCTCGCCGAACACGGCCCAGGGTCGACTTCAGAAGTTCGGCTCGATGACGCAGGGGGAGGAGCCCTTCGAGCTTGCTGCGGTCATCCTCGATTCGGCTCAGGAGCCGGCGAAGCTTCTTCTCCTGCGCTCGGAGCGGTTGGAGCAGAGCCAACCGCAACCGCTCGTGACGCTCACCCCGATCTCGCGCACCGTACTCGGCCGCGAGGCGCGCGTTGTCGGGAAAATGCGCGGGGATCTCCGTACTCCGAGAGGGCAACTCGAGCCCCTCATCCACCTCGATGGCGTCGATCTGGAGTGCGTCCTTCCGAGGATGGAAGCGAACGGCGAGCCGAGTGCCAGGAACGAGCACATCAACCCCCGCGCCGACGGCTTCGAGGTGGAGGAGCGGCCGACCCGAGAGCCGCTTCCTCAGGAGTTCCTGAAGAGAGCCACCCGGCACGAGTCGGCTCGGCCTCTGGTCGACCAAGTGGATCCGACCGAAGCCCGGACGCGCGGACAAGAGAAGTCGAAGGGTGCGACCCGGACACCGGAGCTCGAGGACGATCTCGCGAACGTCGACGACGTCGATCCTCTGGATCCGAGCGCCGAGGATCGGCAAGAGCTCGGAGACGATCCCTTCAGTGCGCTCGGACGAGATACTCACGTTAAAAAGGAACGGCCCGCCTCAGGAAACCTGGGCGGGCCGTAAACGGGCTCAAAACCTACTGGCAGAGCCCTTCTAGCACTAGGCCGCGGGCTTAACAGTCGCCGGCTTCTTCTTCTTCGCGCGACGCTTCTTGGCCTTCTTCTTGGTGGCCTTCTTCTTGGTGGCCTTCTTCTTAGTGCCCTTCTTCTTGGCGGCCTTCTTCTTGCCAGCCTTCTTCTTCCTGGTGGCCTTCTTCTTGGTGCCCTTCTTCTTGGCAGCCTTCTTCTTGCCGGCCTTCTTCTTCTTGGTTGCTTTCTTTTTCGTTGCCATCCTGAACCTCTAAATTCTCATCGCCTCTCCGTGAGGCGGAAAGTGAATGCACTGTACGAACGCACTGGAGCGTTGTCAACAAGTGGACGCATTGATCGCACATTGTCGCGCGCGCTCGAGTCGACGCTCGATTCGACGCTCGAGCCGACTCGAGCGCGCGCGATGGATGATGCGCGATGAACTCAGTCGCCGAGCAGTCGATCGCGCGCGCTCGGAGCGCTCGATCGAGACCTCGCGAAAGCTCCGGAAGTGTTCAAAAAGCCTCCATGAAATCAAACAAGCGCTTCGCGATGACGAACACTGGATCTGACCGCTGCCTTCGAAGATGTCGCACACCTTCGCGTCTCGGGACCTCTTCTCCACGAGTGCATCCCGATGATGGCCGGCCGCACCCATGATCTCGACGGCGTCGATGGTCGCGACCGATGCCCAAGGCCATGACCGCGACCAGAGGCCGCGTGTTGTCGAAGGCCTTCATTGCGGTGAGAAAGCCCTGCTTGTCCTCGTACCCTCCCTCCCCGCCGAGCCGATGCTCTGCCGGCGCCCGACAGTCCTCGAAGGCCAGCTCCGCGCGAGCGAGACCCCCATCGCCTGCAGCTTCGGGAGCAGCTCGCCCGGAAAGCCACCGGCGCGATCCGCCTCGAGGGATGCCTCGCGGAGCTCTGTATCGACCGGCCACCGGAGCATCTGTTGGATGTCTCGTTGACGGCCCGTGAGCACGGATTCCATGGGTCGTCCCCCCTTGGAGGATGGAGGTCTCAACCTCGGTCGTCGGCCCGCCCTCTCGGAGGCTCGGCGCTGGGGTTCCAGAGATCGCCGCTCGACCGACGAGCAGATCGGCGGTCGAGCGATGCATGGCGTAGGACATGTGGGTCTGGGCGTCGCGCATCCACTTCTACGCTGGATGGTCCTCGACGTATCCCGCGCCCCCGAGCACCTGCTGCGCTCCATCGGCGATGCGCATCGCGCATTCTTGGTACGCCGCGATGGCCATGGCGCACAGCTTCGGCGCGTCTAGCCTCTGTGGTCGATCGCATAGGCGACTCGATGAACCATCGCTCGCATCGCCTCAATCTCGATCGCGGCTTCGGCGAACAGAAAGGCCGAGGCCTTCGACTCCGCGACTCGCTTTCCGCAGGCTCGACGCTCGGAAGCATGAGCGAGGTCGAAGGCCGCCCGAGAGCGGCCGAGCTCTCGCGCCGGCCTCGAAGTGCTCGTCGCCTCCCGAGAGACGAGCCTCTTCGGGGGCTCGGACATCTTCGAAGCGACGACGCACCGGAGCGCCGCCGCGAGACCGAGCACTTCGAGGCCGGGCTGGAGCCCGAGCTCCCTCGCGCAGAAGCACCAACAATCGACACCACACCGTCAGGGTGCGCTGGCCCGTCGAGCTTCCGATCGGTGAGGGCACCTCGGAGAGAACGAGCTGGGCCCGCGTCAGCTTGGACACGAGCACTTCGAAGCCCGAGCGCCCATGGGTCTCGCCCTCTCGAGGGTGGGTCTGAGGCGGTTTTCGGAGGGCGACCGAGCAGCGTTGCGGATCGGAACGAGATCTTCGCTCGTCGGAAACGCGAGCCTCCTTTTCATCTCGAGCTGTTAGACCACTCGTGAGGACTCCAGCCACACGCTCTGAATGCGGCGTGTGACTTGGAAGTCAGTAGTTATTCAGCGGACTTGGGCGTCGGTCGAAGACAGCCGAACAAGAAGTTTTCAACTATTTAAAGAATGGGAGAACAGAGACGGACTCAGCCGGTGGGCAAGAGTCGGTCGACGAAGCTGGCAACCAAGGTCGAGGGCGAGGTTTCTTCGACGCAGAGGTCGTAGCGCAACGAGAGCCGTTCCCGCAGACGGTCCAGGATTTCTCTCGGAGATTCAGAGGGTTGGATAACGACCGCGAAGAGCTCTCCCTCGAACGCGACCGCAAGTCGGCGTTCGTGGCGCCCTCGTTCTGGGCTCGCCTGGCCCGAAAGCTCGAATCCGCCCAGGTGACGCCTCAGCCGGAGCCCGGGGTCGTCGACCCGCGCGAACAGAAGGAGAGGCCCACTGGGTTGGGAGAGCGAACCCCGCCTGGTGTTCGACGGAGGGTGGCGCTCCCGGATCGAATGAAGATAGAGGCTGCTGAGGCGTCCGGCCGCAGGAAGGCTGGATGGAGGCGCCTCGGGGTTTATCGGAGGGTCGACGGCCGGTTCGCCATCGGAAGCGTCGTCCTCGCGCGTTTCCGTCCGGCTCACGAGCCGGCCCCTCACTCTTCGTCCAACGGCCTGAACATCCACTCGAGTGGGCTCGTCCTGGAGCTGTATTTCGAGTTGTGCCGCTGACATGGCTCCGCCCGCCGGAGAGAACCACCTACAGGTGGTACACTCTCCTACAGGTGGGTATCGGTCGGACTTAACGAAAGTTGTTCCGCTGAGATCAGGCGGTTGGCCTAGGGGGTTTCTAGAAGAGGCAGGCGCAATAGCCCAGGTTGCAGGCGGCGGCGGGGTTCAGCGTGCAAGTGCCACCCCCGAGGAGGGAGCACTGCTCGTAACAGAGCGGCCCCAGGAACGGGTTGTCGAAGCAGGTTGTGCCGGTGGGGCAGTCGGCGTCGCTGGCGCAGGCGCCGCAGAGCACCCCTTGATTGCCCATTCCGCCTTCACACTGGTGAGTGGCATTGCAGACACCGCCCGGGCAGTCCGCGTTGTTGCGGCAGCCGAGCCGGCAGGCCGCGGCGGGGCTCACGGTGACGTCGCAGTAATAGCCGGCCTGGCAGTCACCATCCCCGGCGGGGCATGGTCCGAGCGGCGTGTTCACGCACTGCCGACTCGTAGGCTCGCAGATCTGACCGGACTGACACAGCGAGGGGTTGTTGGTGCAGTCCTCGACCGCGCACACCATGTTCACGCAGGCCTGGCCGGACTGACAGTCGGAGGGAGTGTTGCAGGATGGTCCGTTGATGCAACGCTGGTAGCTGGGATTCGAAGGACTTCGGAGATCGCAGACCAAGCCGAGGTTCGAGCACTGCGAATCGCCCGTGCAGGCTGCGGCCTCGACACAGCGCGTGGGGCTCGCGTTCTTGATGCAGACCTTGCCATCGTAGACGCCGGCTGCGAAGCATTCCTCGTCGGTTTGGCACTCGTTCTCTCGAACTCGGCAGACCGCCTGCGCATCGCAGAAACAAGCGCCCGCCTCGCAGCCTGGCTTGGAGTTGCAATCGTTGTCGCCGAGGCAAGACTCACCGCCGAAGCACACGCCGGTGGCGCCGTTGCACTCTGGCCGCCCGACGGGGCAGTCGTTCAAGCCGAAGCATCGGGGCGGCGGCGGGCAACAGGTCCCTTGCGAAGAGCACACATTGTCCGGTGCGCAGTCGTCCCTCGTAGTGCAAGTGCCAGAGCAGAGGCCACCATCACCCACGCCCGCGTCGGGCGTACTGAGCGCGACGCAGGTGAAGTCGAACTGGCAGGTGGAACCCACAGCACACTCGTTGGCGTGCTGTCCGTCGCACTCGACGCAGTAGCCGCGCGTGGTGTGGCAGACCCCCTCGGTGCAGTCCGTGTCCGCCGTGCAGGGCGTGACCGCTTCGCAGAAGCCACCCACGCAGATCCCGGTGCCTCCGCAGTCCGCCAAGCTCTGGCAGGTGACCAGCGAGCTCGCGTCCTCGGTGCTGCCCGTATCTCTGCCGGCCTGAGTGGGTTCTCGGCAGGCGGTGGCCGACAGCAGCGCGAACAGCGTGAGCGACGAGAGAAGGCGAATGCGGGCGGCTTCTGAGAAATGCATGGGTTTTGGGGACCTTGGCTCTGAACGCTCGCGTTTTGCATCCGACCGACGTCCGACCGGGCGCGCGAGCGCCGGGTGACCCATCACCCGCGAGTTTCGGCTCCGTCAACTGTCTGTTCACGCTTTCCCGCGCTGCGGCCTCGAGACCACACCCCTCGAGAGCCGATCCGCCTAAAGGACCGAGTCGGCATGCAGGAGCGCGAGCCCGTGGACCTCGCGGGCACCGGCCGCCCGCACCGCGGCGGCGGCGGCGGACATCGTGGCGCCGGTCGTGACCACATCGTCTACCAAGAGCACACGCTGACCGGCGAGCCTACCCTGGACCGAAAACGCCCCCGCCACGTTGGCCCTGCGCTCCGCGCCGCGAAGGCCGGCTTGGGAGCGTGTTGGGCGCGCCCGACGCAGACGATGGGGCTCGACCCGCGCAGGAAAGCCTCGAACAAGCTCGCGGGCCTGATTAAAGCCGCGCTCGACCAGCCGAGAACGGGCGAGCGGGATGGGAAGCACGACATCGACCCGGGGAAGCAGCGGCGCCACCTCCGCGAGCATCCTCCCCAGGGGCCTGGCCAGCGCGACCTCGCGGCCGTACTTGAAGCGAAACAGGGCCAAAGCGGCGGGGCCTCCGTACTGGAGCACCGCCCTCGCCTCCTCCAAGCCAGTGAGCGCAAAGGCGCCGGCCGGGAGCAGCGCGTCTTCGCAGAGCGCACAGAACGGCTCGCGGCCGAGCTCCGCGCACGCAACACAGCTCGGAGGGAAGAGAAAGTCGACGACGGCGCGAGCGAGCTGGAGCACAACTCGAACTCACTTGTGGTAGGGCTCGCCGCGCAGAATCGTAGCGGCGCGATACAGCTGCTCGAGCAGCACAACCCGAGCGAGACGATGGGGAAGCGTCATCTTCGACAGGGAGAGCACGAGCGTGGCGGCCGCGCGCAGCTCGGGAGCGATGCCGTTTGGGCCGCCGATGAAGAAGGCGACTTCGGCGCGACCTTCGTCCGCCCAGCGTCCCACGCGGGAGGCGAGCTGCTCGGAGCTCAGTGACTGGCCACCTTCGTCGAGGACGACGAGCATCGCGGCCTTGCCAGCAGCCTTCTCGAGTCGCTCCGCCTCGAGTGATTTCACGCGAACGAGATCCGCCTTGCTCCGTGCCGGTTCTTCTTTCACCGAGACGAGTTCGGTGGGGAAGTAGTACTGCAGCCGCGCGAGGTAGTCGTCGCCCGCCTGAAGCAAGGGATCGCTCTTGTCCTTCCCGACGACGACGACACGAAAGCGCACGCCGCTAGGCTCGTCCGGTCGAGCGTGTTCAGGCAATCGGAACCGTTCGGAACTCGTTCAGATGCGCTCCGCGGCCTCGATGGCGCGAGCCAACTCACGCTGCCGACGGAGGTCCAGGGCGCGCGCGGAGCGCCAGATGACCGCGTCGAGCTCCGGGCGACCAGGTCCTTCCTTCACGAGCCGTGCCTTCGCCTGCTTGGGGGTGCCCCCCAAGGCCCGCGCTACGTCGTGGTAGATCGAGGTGCCGCGGGGCCGGGAGAGCCGCTCCGGTCGATCGTCGATCCACTGACGTGTGGGTCGAACGGCGCGTTCGAGGGCGAGGTGCAGGGCTTTGGTCTCGCCGGGCGAAAGCTCGAGCTCCGACTGAGCCGCCACGAGGAGGCTCTTCGAGGTCGAGGTCTCGAGCACGATCTGCCGAGCCAAACTGGCGGCGACGCCCCGACCGGCTTCCGCGCCCGGATCGGAGAACATCTGCCAGTACGAGAGCCCGGCATCCCGCCAGAAGCCCTCGGGGTACTTGAGCAGCCAAGCCACGCCACCCTGCATCTGCTGAGTGGAGTCGGCGAGGTCGTGAACCAGAGACTCGAGCGTCAGCACCGGCATGGGCGGATGAATCAGCAGTCGGGCGCCGCTGGACGAATCGACAAACTCGGAGCCCCACCATTCGTTGTCACCGTCGACCAGCCGCTGGATGAACCGGCTCGAGCCCAGACCGTGGTGCACGATGCATCGGTCGATGGCGCGGGCGACGTCGTCGCGTAGACGTCCCGTGGGCAGCTCGGTCGCGGCGTGGAGTGCGGCGCGGGTTCGCTCGCCCAGATGGTTCAATCCCACGCAGGTCGCGACGGTCTCGAGGCGCTCCACCTGCCTCCCATCGCGGCGCCGAACCGCATAGCGGTCTTGCCTCAAGAGATCGCCGACCGACTTGTTCAGATCGTGGATGAAGGCGGCCTCGATGGCCACCGCGAGCCGACTCGGCGCGAGCCCCACCGCCAGCCCGAAGTGAAGCACGTTGGCGTTCTGGGCGCGCACATGGCCCGCGTTGAGCGGGTCGGTGGCCGCAGGGTTCTCGGGCGAGATGAGCGTATCGGTGAGGAAGCGATGGGCGGCCAGCGAGACCGTCCGTGGATCGCACAGCTTTCGATCGACGAGCTCCGCGTACAACTCGAGATTGCGATCGTGCCACTCGCCCACCGTGAGATGTGCGGGGTCATCATCGAGCAGATGGCGGAGGTGCCCCTCGTGTTCACCTACCCGCGTCCAGGACGCCCGAGGCAAGACCGATGCCCCCTGCTCCAAGACCGGCGTCCGAACCGGCATGGCGGCATCGTACCCGGGGTTGGGGTGCCGCCCAAGGACCCCTCACACGAAGGCTTGCGGGCGGCACTGTGGTGTTCCATGCTGCCCGCGGTGGGTTTGCCGTTTCCCGTAGAGAGGCTTCCCGTCGCCCTCCGGGACCCGCGCGTGCTCGAGGCCATGGCCAAGGTACCGCGCGCGCGCTTCGTGTCCGAGGACCTCGGGGAGGAGGCAGAGGCGGACGTCGCGCTGCCGATCGGCTTCGGACAGACGATCTCACAGCCCTACGTGGTCGCCTACATGACAGCGGCGCTCCGGGTGAGTCCCGGCCATCGTGTCCTCGAGATCGGTACCGGCTCCGGCTACCAGGCGGCGGTGCTGGCGACCATGGGCGTCGAGGTCTACACCGTCGAACTGCTCCCCGCGCTGGCGGAGAGGGCGCGGCGCCTCGTCGATGATCTGGGCCTCGCTACGCGCGTTCACTTCAAGGTCGGTGACGGCTGGCACGGCTGGCCGGCCGGGGCCCCCTACGACGGCGTCATCTGCACTGCGGCGCCCACGAGCATTCCGCCGGCGCTCATCGAGCAACTCGGCCTGGGCCGAAGATTGGTCATCCCGGTGGGACCCACGGGCGCTCAGACCCTGCGCGTCCTCGAAAAGGGGGAGACCGGTCTCACCGAACTGCACAAGCTCGCGGTGGCCTTCGTGCCGCTCGTGCGTGCGGGTATCGAGGCCTGAAGCACTCAGCCTCGGCACTCTGCGAGCGCGGCCTCGGCGCTGGCCCTCGCAGCGGGCGTCGGCGCGCGCCCCAAGAGCTCGCGCGCGGTCTCCACGATCTTCGGGCACGCGGCGTCAGTGCCCCGAGCCCAACGCAGGAGGAGCGCGCCCAAGCTCTCATCGACAGTCTTCATTGTGGGCCTCTCCTTCGCCGCCAAGCCGAGCCAGGACGCAGCCTCCGCGAAGTCGCGGGCGTCGAGCCGCTGATTGGCGCGGATGAGATAACAGCGCGCTCGGCCCTCGCTCGGAAGCGATGAGCCCGGCTCGGCGCGGCTGGCCTCGTCCCATAGCGGCTCCGCCTCTTCACATCGACCTGCGTCCACGAGTGGAACCCACAGCCGCTGCAGCGCCACCAGGAGGTTGTGGCGGAGGGTCGGGTCCCCGGTGAAGCGGCGCACGCCTTCTCTCAGGATCTCGACCGCCCCACGTGCATCCTTCGCCTCGAGCTTCTTCTGACCGAGCAGCGACAGGACGACGCGGCGATCTTGTTCGAGCTCTGCGCGACGGCCCTCGCCGCGTCCGGCCGCGCTCTCCGCGCGACGAATCAGCTTCTCGACCGCAGCCTCGTCACCCGCTTTCGCCGCGTTCGACAGCGCGCGGCGAAGGAGAAGCCAGTGGTTGTGTTCGAGCGTGGCCCGGAGCGCCGTCTCGCGTTCCCCGAGCCTCTCCGCGAGCGCGGCATCCATCGCAGAGAGCGCGCTCTCGGCCTGTCCGCGCGCGCTACGCGCCCGCGCGACCTCGCCGAAAGTGAACGCGCCGAGCGCCGGACGCTCGCTCTTTAGCGCACGAATCTGGGCAAGCTCGCGCAGCCGCTCGAGGGCCTCGTCCTCTCGTCCCGCGGCGGCGAGCGCCGACACCGACCTCTCCACCACGACGCGGAGGTTTCGCGCGACGATCCTCCGGATCTCTTCGTCCTCGGGCTCAATCTCCGCCATGCCGAGCAGCGTTCGAAAGCTGCGCTCGAGGCGTGAGGGATCCTCCGAGAGCGCATCCGCAGCCGCGAGTTGGGAGACCAGCGCGGCACGTTGGTCACGCAGCACCGCACGCATCTGGGCGTCGGGAGCGAGGGCTTCACCTTGCTGAAAGAGCGAGGCGGCCATGGTGAGATCACCCTTCTCCTGCTCGAGCGATGCCCGATTCACGAGCATCGCGGCGACGAGAACCCGCGTGTCGACCCGAACCCCGCCCTCCGGCACGAGCACGCGGGCGTCCGCGGGGGAGAAGCCCGCTGCGACCTGGGCCAAGATACGCTGACTCAGCTCGGCCGAGGGATCAAAGCCCACCGGCGAAGTGGTCTCGACGACGAGCGGCGCGGAGACCCCTGGGATCCTCACCAGCGTGCGAGCGTGTGTGGGGAGGAGCTCGCCCAGGGCGTCCACGCCGATCTTCTCGGCCGCGAGGTTGTACAACACGGAGGCCGAGACGCAGTTGTAGCGGCCGTGTTCGAGCACGTCGCGCAGCGAGGTGGCGCGAGCGTCGTAGGTCTTCAGCGGGCCACCGGGACCGTGGAGCCGCGCGAGCAGGGCTTTCGCCTTCTTCTCGGGGAATCGAATGCCCGCGAGATCGCGAATCCAGGGAAAGGCGAAGGCTTCGAATCGATCGCGCGCCGCGGCTCGAGCCTCGGGCGGGTAGCCGCTCGCTTCGAGCGCGAGTCCCACGAGGTCCTCGTACATCACGGGCCTCGCCGTCTCGCTCGGGCGCTCGGGCGCGCCCGAGGCACAGCCGACCGCGGCAAGGATCGTCCAAAGAGGCGCGGACCGCACGCGCAGATCCTGGCGCTCACCACTTCCAAGGTCCACTGGAAATGTGACAGGAAGGAGCGTGCGTCGAGCGCTCCTCCTGTTCGTGCTCGCATCCACAGCTTGGCCCGGTAACGCCGCCTCCGCCGGTGCCCTGTCTGCGCAGCTCCTCGAGCCTCGACCCGAGGCCAGGCGGGATCTTCTGGTGACGATTCGCCTCGACGATGAGGCGAAGGTCGTCACCGCCGCGAGCCTCGAGATCCGGCACGCGGGCGCTTCCGAGTGGCACCGCTACGACGCCGAACGCGCGGGGTCGAGCTTCGTGGTCACGATCCCTGCGAAGGAGATCCCGGCCGCGGGCACGGAGATCGAGCTCCGGGCCGAGCTCTTCGGAAAACGAGGTGGCCTCCTCTTCGAGATCGCTCACGACGAGCCGGTGCGCGTGCGAGTGCGAAGCAGCCCGGAAGCGCGTGAAGAGGACCGCGTTTTTCGCCCTGAAACCCACGTGGACGCAGGCGAGGCCGAGAAGACCGGGGTCTCTGCGCTCGTGGCGGTGGACGGACGCATGAACAGCCGAGCCCGAGTCCGCGCCACGCTCGGGGTGAGTTTTGCGCTCTCGGCTGGGACGGAGCTGGGCGTGCTCCTGTCGGTGGGGCCGGCGTTCGAGCCACCCGCTGCTCTGGTCTCCGGCGGACCGGTCGTGTTTGGACCCGAGCTCGCGATCCGTGGGTGGGCCATGCGCTCACCCGCGGCGCTGGGCGCGTATCTCGAGCCCTTCGTCGGCGGGGATCTCCGTCTCCCCGGCTTCGATCCCTACGCCGGGCTTCGCGTCGGGATCGTCTATCCGTTTGAACCCACGCTCGCACTCGACCTCTCGCTCGGGGGAAGCGCGAGCGTCTCAAACGCGGTCGGGGTGAACGAGCCAGCTGAGCTCGGGTTCGGCGGGCAGCTGCGGATTGGGGTACGATTCCAAGAACCGTGAGAGCGCTTCTCATCACGCTCGCTCTGATCTCCGCCTTCGGATGTCGCGCAAAGGTCGACGCCGAGGGCAATCCGATCGAAGTGGCGCGAGTTCGCCTTCGCACCTTTCCCACCGGCGCGCGCGCCTGGATCGACGGTGAGTTGAAGGTCGAGTCCACGCCGGCCACCTTGATCTTGAAGCCCGGTAAGTATGAGCTGAAGCTCCAGCTCGAGGGCGCGGAGCCGATGACCAAGGTGATCGAGGTCTCCGCCGGCGACGTGACGGAGCTCGAGGTCAAGGTTCCCACCCCAGCACCATCGACCCTCACGGTACTGTCGGACGTCGAGGGCGCGAAGGTTCGAGTGAATGGCTACACCCGCGGCTACACTCCGCTGCTCGAGGCGACGACCAAGCCCGGCCCCCTCGACATCACCCTGACGGATCCGGTGACCCACAGGGCTCGCTCCATCCAGTCCGAGCTCCTCATCGGAGAGAAGAAGGTGATCGAACTCTTCTTCACCGACGTGATCTCGGCCGAGTTGCCCGACGCGGGGCCTGAAGCCCCGCTATCCAAGCCGCCACCCACCGGGCTGCTCACCTTGGGTCTGAAGCCCGACGGTCGCGTCTTCGACGCCAACACCGAGGCGAAACTTGGCGACTCACCGCTCGTAGACCTCGGAATCGCCGCCGGAACCCATGAGCTGCTGCTCGAGTCCTTGGACGGACAATACCGGCGAATCGTCGAAATCGACGTGGAGGCCGGCAAGACCGCCGTCTACCGGTTCCGGCTCCTGGAGGCGGACCGTGTGCCCGGTTGGGTCGCCCCCAAGGACGCTGGATCCGGTGCCGATCGCGCTCCCCCCGATCCCTTGCGCTGACGCTTGCAGACCTCGGGAAAGTGCTGTTATCCAGCGCACGTGGATCGCGCGGAGTTGGTCTTTCATCGCGATGGTCAAGACCTCTTGCACGTCAGGCTCGACCGCGCGGAGACCTGCATCGGAAGGGATCCGACCAGCGACGTCGTTGTGCCCGACCCCCAGGTCCCGGACGTGGCCGCCGTGGTCATCGATCGCGGAGCGATGCGCTACAAGCTCTTGGATCTCACGGGTGGACTCATCCAAATCAACGGCGAGACCCCGGCCGGCGAGGAGGTCGACCTCGAGGACGGCATGAAGCTGCAGCTCGGCAGCTATGAGCTGCACTTTCGCGTTCGAGAACAGGCCAGCCCCGCTCATCGTCGCACCCGCATCCTCGGGGCCGAGGCCTCGCCGGCGGAGCAGCCCGCAACGCTCACGATGGCCGGGCAGGTCATTGAACTTTCGACGGAGCGGCCGTTCAACGTCGGCACGGATTCGGACAATGACCTCGTGATCGAAGACGACTTCATCTCGAGCTTCCACTGTCGAATCTCCCACCAGTCGGGACGCTGGATTCTCTCGGATCTCGCATCGACCAACGGAACTCAGGTCAACGGACTCAAGGTCGGCGAAGCCGAACTCCCCCGGCATGCCACGATCGAGCTCGGGCGAGCGAAGCTGGTCTTCGAGCTGAGCGATCGGTCGGAGGAGTCGGCGCCCCCGCTCACCGGCATGATCGGGGACAGCTCGGCCATGCGGCGCGTCTTCGACATGGCGAAGAAGATCGCAAAGGCCGACGCACCGGCGCTCATCATCGGGGCCTCGGGTTCGGGCAAAGAACTCGTCGCACGAGCGCTACATGACGGCTCACCTCGCGCTTCGGGCCCCTTCCTCGCCCTCAACTGCGGCGCGCTCGCGGCCACCGTGATCGAAGGCGAGCTGTTCGGTCACGTCAAAGGCGCTTTCACCGGAGCGGTGAGCGACAAGAAGGGCGCCTTCGAGGCCGCGCACAACGGCACCATCTTCCTCGACGAGATCGGCGAGCTTCCGCTCGAGCTACAGCCCAAGCTCTTGCGTGTTCTCGAGACCTCATCGGTCCGGCGTGTCGGGGGCACCAAAGAGATCCCCGTGAACACGCGGGTCGTGGCCGCAACTCACCGAAACCTAAAGGATCTCGTGGAAGAAGGCTCATTTCGCGAGGACCTCTTTCACCGCCTGTTCGTACTCACCATTCAGGTGCCGCCGCTTCGAGAGCGCACCGAGGACGTGGTCCCGCTCGCCGAGCACTTCCTGAAAGACCAAGGTGACCGGAGCCTTCGACTCTCATCTGAGGCAAAGCGAAAGCTGGAGTCATACTCATGGCCCGGCAACGTGAGGGAGTTGAAGAACGTCATCTTGCGCGCGGTCCTCCTCCTCGACGGAGAGGAGATCGGAGAGGACGATCTCGCCTTCAGCGGGAGCGCGTTCGAGAGCGGCACCGACGTCGCGGCCAAGCTGAGAATGGCTGATGAAGCCGAGCGAAATCGCATCATCGAGGTGCTCGAGGAGACCGGCAACAACCGCGCTGAGGCCGCACGCATTCTCGGTCTCTCCAAGAGCACGTTTCATGACCGACTCAAGCGGCTCGGTGTCCCGCTCAAATTTGGCCTCAAGAGGAACGGATGAACCTCATCGACTTCGGACCCCTCCGTGCGCGAGTCACCGGTGGCACGGATGGACGCGGCGGCGGCAACGGCCCGGTGGTCGTGCTGTGTCACGGCTTCGGCGCGCCGAGCGACGATCTGGTCCCGCTCAGCGGCGCGCTGTCGGTGCCCCGCGCGGTTCGTTTCGTCTTTCCGGAGGCGCCCCTCGGACTCCCGCCGGAGTACTTCGATGGTCGCGCTTGGTGGCCCATCGACATGCTGAAGCTGCAAACGGCGCTCGCCAGCGGCGCCATTCGCGATCTCTCTCATGAAGTCCCGGAGGGCCTCGCGTCCGCCACGGAGAAGCTCGATGGCTTCCTCACCGAGATCGAAGCCCGGCTGGGGGTCAGCAGTGACAAGTTGGTGCTCGGCGGCTTCTCTCAGGGCGCGATGGTCAGCACGAATCTGATCCTGCGAGGTCAGCGAAGGATCGCTGGGCTCGTGATCATGTCCGGCACTCTGCTCGCAGAACACGAGTGGACCCCGCTCATGCCTTCGCGGGTCGGACTCCCGGTCTTCATGAGCCACGGCCGCTACGACCCCATCCTCCCCTTCGAGTTGGCCGAGGACCTAAAGACACGCTTCGACAAAGCCGGCCTGAAGGTGGAGTGGGTGCCCTTCAATGGGCAGCACGAGATCCCCAGGCCCGCGCTGGCCGGGCTCTCCGCCTTCATCTCAGCCCAGACCGGCTGAATGCCCGGCTTAAATCGGGCTTGACGCACCGGGTCATCCCTCCTATCACCACATCTCCCTTCACCGGAGGAAATGTGCGAATCCTGCAACTCAGCATCCCTGGTCTCGCCCTCTTGGTCGCCTGTGGGGGCCCGGACGCGCCGGTCCCCACCATCGCGGAGTCCGCCCCGGGATCGGTCCCCCCGGTTGTGTCCGTGCCGGAGCCCGAGGCGCCCAAGACCATGAAAGAGCGCCTCGAGGCGGGGGTCGAACTCTCGCTCCGCACCGAAGGCTCGGGCTTCACGCTCTCGGTGAGTGATGACGGTCAGGCCCCCACCGAGACAAAGCCCCTCGAGATCGAAGCCGGCCACGCTCATCTCTCGCTGACTTCGGAGGGCACGCTCTCGCTGAGCGGACTCGAGATCGCGCTCGCCGACATCGTCGTCGCGGCGGAGATCTTCCCACCAAGCGGCCTGCACCTCGTCGACGTTCGTGCGCGCTTGGACCTGGTCGCCCTCGAGACTGCGATGTCGGAGGACGCAACGCTCGCCCGCTTCACCGGCGAAGCGCAGCTCTCGGTGACCTGGGCGCTGCTCGATCGCGAAGGCCGACGTGTCCCGCTGCGGCCGCTCTCCGTTCAGACGGAGCTCGGCGGCACGCTGAAAGGATCGGCCGAAGGTCCAGTGGAACTCGAAGTGCTGGGGATCGCGCCCGGCAGCTTGCTGCTCGTGGCCGATCGCTTCGGATTGTCGGACGCGTCCTTTTCGCTCGATCTCGTAGAGTAACTCAGTCGAGCCCGGCGAGCTTCTTGGCGCGCTGCGCACTCATCCCGAGCGAAGGCACCCAACCGAGTGCGTCCGCGAGGCGCAAGAGCGCCGCTTCAGTGCCCGCATCCCCCTGCCCCTCCGTGCGCACCAAGCGCAGCGCCTCCGAGAGCGGAATGAAACCGCGCTTGTCCGCCGGCGGCGCCTGGAGCTCGGCGGCCAAGAAGTGAAACTGCAGATCGCTCTGACCGGGTGAGGCGAAGACTGGGCTTCCCAGCTTCGTGAGCTCGGCGTCGATCCCGCGCTCCTTTAGCGCGAGCTTCGCCTGCTTCGCGGCGAGCAGAGAGGTGTCGAGATCCTTGGCCTTTGCCTGAAGCTCATCGGGCGAGAGCGTAGTCGGCAAAGGAAGCGCCACCTTCACCTCGGCCAGGTCCTTTCGAACGAGCGCGTAGTTCTCGTTCTTGTAGGCGATCTCGTCCGCGAGCACCGTGCCCTTGGCCGCCATGATCGGTCGCTCCACGTCCTCGAAACGCACCATCGGACCCTGCATGGGGTCTTGGTAGTAGATGGCGAGCTTCGCGAGGTCGTGATCGAGGTGCAGGATCTGGTTGGGATGCACCTTGCCGATGAGCGTGGTCTGACCACTTGAATCGAGGACTGCGTGGTCGGTCTTGGCGTCGAACATGACCCCGAAGTCTGGGACCTGCACCGCTTGGGTCTCGAGGAACTTCACGCCGTTGACGGCGGCGGCATTTGCGACCGGCGCCGGGGCGCCAGACGGCGCATGCGAGATGTCGGCCGCGCTCTCGTGCCCGCCCTCGACGCTGAGCTTACGAGGATCGACCGGCGCTCCGAGACCCAAGGTCCCGTTCTGCTTGAAGGCCGCGCGAAGCGATGGCGGAAGATCAAAGACGTACGCGCCGAGCTCCGGCACGTAGCCGAGCTTGTCGAGAAAGCGGCGAGTGTAGGCCTCGAATCGTCCGCCTTCGCTGATCTCACCCTTGCGCGAAGCGGCGAGCGCTTGGTCCGCGGGCAGCACGAGCTGCTTCATGAGTCCCACGAGCTCCATCCCGCTGCCGTCGCCGGTGATGGACGTGCCAGCATCGAGCTTCGCGATGACGCCGACGGGTAGGTCAGCCTCGGTGGACGCAGAAGGCATGGTCGGCACGAGCTTCTCGCCCAGGGAGAATGCGCCACCCTTCAGCACTTGCGCACCGACCTCTTCCGCGACTTCAGCGATACCGACCTTCTTGGCGATGCCCGCAGGGTCGGCGCCAATGTTCACGTCCCATCGGCCGCCGATCATGCCTCCGCTGACGTAAGCACGACCGCGCATGGTGTGAGCGGCCCGTGTGTTGCCGCCTTTGATGAGCAAGTTGGGTTGACCCTGCGCGTCGAGCAAGACCGCGGTGACCATGGTGCAGTTGTGGCCTTTTCCGCAGAGCGCCGGCTGCTGCACGGTGCTCACCTCACCCGAGCGGGTGATCTCGAGGCTGAGGTTCTCCACGCGCATGAACGCCGCGAAGTGGGGTTCGTTCTTGTGACCCCCGGTGACGAGCGCGGTGGGCACGGCCGCCGAGCTTGGGGCACTTGGGGCGTCGATGAGCCCCTTCGGTGGCTTCCGAGAATGGGGCGCCGCCAGAACGGACTGCTGGTCGAGGGTGGCCCCGGCCTCCTGCGCGGAGAGATCGGCGGCGGTGACGGGGAGGCCGGACTTTCGACCAAGCTCGGAGGACTTCATGATGGACGCACCTGCGGGCGGCGACCCCGCGCACACATCGTATCACATTCCAGGCGGCCCCGACGCAGCGATGCCTTAAAGGTGAATCGAGGCAATCTGCCTGGGATCACTCGAGTTGAAGACCACAGTCGCTGCAGGCCCCGTTTACGAGCGCGGCCGCGGTGCCGCAGGCCGGGCACGGCGGCTCCTCGCCCTCCGCGAGCGGACCCTGCTGAAGCGGCGCCCCCATTCCCTCGCGCTCCGCCAGCTCGGTCCACTGACGTTCGAGAAGACTCGAGAGCCGGCGAACGTCTTCGGCCTTGATCAGGATCTGAACCTGCGGGCCGCAACTGCCCGAGGCACAGCCCTCGTCTCGGCCCAGGATCGCCGGGATCTCGGCCGCGAGGCATTGCTCGAGGAGCTCCTTGGCGTGAGGGAGGGTGGTCTTGATCGCGGGGATGAGTTCCGCACCTTCGAGGAGTCGGTCGGCTTCTTTGAGCTCCATCGCGGGCCATTGTAGCTCATCTCGAGCTCCGCTCAGTAGACCCGGTCGTACCGGGGATGACGTGGAGCAGGAGCCTTGCTCCTGACCCACGATCGCTGACGTGTCGGCTCTAGTCCCCCTGGCCGACGCGCGGCCTGCGGCCGCCCTTTCGGGCTCCTCGGTCAGTGGGGGCGACCCAACTCCCTTCGTAGCGCGCCGACCAGCGACGAAAGATACTTCGCGGGAACATGATCGAACTTCTCGGACGGGACACTAGGAGGCCTGGCGCTCGACCAGGACGGCGTCGATCTGGTGGACCAGACGGCTGAAGGAGACGCCGTAGCCATCGAACTTGCGGGCCATGCCCATCACCGCGTCTTTGGCGCCTTCGGGCGTCATCGCAAACACCGCCTGCCTCAGCCCTTGCAGAGAGGCCGTGTCGAGCGCGTCGAGATCGAAGTAGTTCTTCGCGGGGAAAGAACCCTGCCGCTCCACCGGATGGAAGGTCCAAAGTCGAAACTTGCGATTGGACAGTTCGACCAATCCGCCTTGATAGGTGCGCTTGGTCTGGTTCGGGGCGGTAAAAGTCAGGTGCGCCCCGTTCTTGATGATGGGCTGCCCCGCATGCAAGATGTCGGCGAACTCGTCCCCGACTCGGATCTCCCGCTCGGACCACTGATAGAGCTGAAGTGTTCCCCGCTCTTCTCCGACCGCAGGCTGGACCAAACGATCGAGCAGACCGAGGAGGCTGTCCTTGCTCGGTAGTCTGCTGACTCGCGCCTGCGCGGGCAGGCCCATGATGTCGATGGGGTGCAGCGCATCCGTCGATGAGACCTCGTTGAGGTCCAGCTTCTGCATACGTGCGAGGACCGAGCTCTGGCTGCCTTCGGCCATGGGGCTGCGCTTGGCGAGAATCCTGTCGATCTGTTTTCCCAGACCTCGAAACCCACTTTCATCCGAGAGGCGCTCGCGAATGGCGCGCAACGACGCCGAGCTCAACTCCTGAAAGGTAAACTGATCCTTGTTCCAGTCGTTTTGGAACCAGGGCGCCCACTCCCCATTGTCGAGGCGGAGCACGCCAAAGGACTCGCCCTCGAATGCGGCCCACTTCGCGTGTGGATCGACGGAGACTGGCGTCCAGTCGCCCGGGCCCACGTTCTTCAGCAGCTTGTCTTTCATGGGGCCGTCGCGGACTTCGAGGGATGCGATACTGGCGAGATCGAGTTCCTGACCGTCGCGCGCGGTCAGAGGCACATCCGACCGCCACATGGTGACGAAGCGGTTGATCGCACGGTCGACGCCATGGAGATCCCAAACGCCGCGCTCCTTCATGATGTTTTTGGCAAACTCACCGATGTTCGAGCTTCGGTAGAGTTCGGCCTTGAGCTCCGGTCCATAGGCCATCGCGAACGCGGCGATCACCGCGCGCGCTTTGAGCCCTTCGTCCAGACCGGTGACGCGAGTGAGAGCGCGCTCGTTGAGGAGCGCCACGTCCTGGCCGAGGCTCTCGATCGCGCTCAGCAGCGCGGCTTCCTTGGCCGGGGTGATTGGCGTGTCGGCGGCCTTTTGGGCCTGCTCCAGGAGGAATGCCTTGTTCTCGAGCAAGCTCTTGGGATTTATCTGTGACACGGTCTCTATCTCCTCAGGTGACCGAGCTGCGCTTCGAACGCGCTCTTCGATTCTCGCGTGGCCTTTTCCAGGGACTGCCAGGCGCTTTCGTCGCCGGCCCACATGAACAGGTGCTCGCTCCTCGGACGTCGGGGATCAAAGTCGCCGCTGAGCAGATCGGCGAATGTCTGATGGTTGGTGAGGACCACGACGTCGGCCCCCTCCGCATCCCAGTCCCGGTGCACGAGCTCTGGATGCGAAGGATCGAGTGTGAATCGTTCGCCTTCGAGGGTGGCAAACGCAACGCGGGCATTCGCGGCGAGCAGCGCCCGTCGCGGTTCGAGCCACGCGCGCAAAAGAAGCAGCGAGTGCGGTAGCTCCAAAGACATGCTTGAGGGCGTAGCACGCCCCGAGCGCCTGGGCCAAGCGGCACTCCGGCGTGGACCTTGCACGGGTGGACCTGGTTGGGCACAAGGTCTTCCTCCCTCGCGGATCGTTGCTGTCCCGCAACAAACGCGTCTCGAAGACCCGGCTCAGTCTGCCGACGGGACGGGACGATTCTACCTCTATCGACTCGCGGCGCGTGTCCCCGAAGGCCCTCTCGCGGAGTATCTCGGGGTCGCCACCGGGGGAGAGAGCATCGTCGCGAGCTTCGTCATTGGGCGGGACGCGCGGGGCACACTGTCGTCACGAGCGGCGTTGGTCCTCGCGCACGAAGAACCCATCCGTCACGTTCGTGACGTTCGCCGACACGAGCCCGACTGGGCCAACGGGCTGGCGGTGCCAGACACGGGGGCGGGCCTCAGCTCCAGCCGAAAAGCTCCACGCGCGAGCATGCGACCGAGGTAGCGCCGCGCCTCACCACTCGCGGCCTGGAGGAGCGGCAACACTCGCTCGCCAAGCGCCGTGGGCGCGCCCCCGTCGTCGGCGCGGACCTCCAGCAGAGGCTCGAGCGCAGCATCGAGCCGGGGACAGGGGAACGCATCAGCGAGGAGTTCCATCGCTCGCGCGATACAGAAACGTCAGACGATTCTTCACCCGCACCGTATCGCCGACGGGCTTCCCGTAGATCCGGGCCAGGTGCACGGCCAAGAATGACCCAACGTCGATTGAGCGGTTCAGGTCTTGCCCAGTCGAACACGCACAGACGTGTAATGCGCAACTGAGGCCTCATCAATACGTGGTGTACTACGCGACGTACGCCTCCTCGTTGATCCGATCTCGATTTCTGTCGGGGCGACCTTGGCGGAACCGCGCGTCCTAGATAAGGTGGCCGCAAGGGAGTTCGACCATGAGCGCGAGAAGACCATCTGTTCTGTGGGTTGCGTTGTTCGGTATGATGGTGGCCTCCGCCTGTTCGGACAGCGTTTCCGCCGAGATTTGCGACAACGATACGGACGACGATGGCGACACGTTCATCGATTGCAGCGACTTCGATTGCGCCGCGGATCCCGCTTGCGTAGGGGCCACAGAGAACACGGACGCGTTGTGCAGCGATGGACTGGACAACGATGTCGACG
Organism: Deltaproteobacteria bacterium; assembly: GCA_011526105.1. GTDB lineage: Bacteria > Myxococcota > Kuafuiibacteriia > Kuafuiibacteriales > Kuafuiibacteriaceae > WYAZ01. The sequence continues at coordinate 34,103 of WYAZ01000138.1, forward strand.
GCGACACCGACTGCGCGGATCCGGGTTGCCACAACCACCCAAGCGTTACCCTTTGTCGGGAGATCAACTGCTCGGACGACACCGACAACGATCTGGATGCCCTGATTGACTGCGATGACCCCGACTGTCTCGCGGCTGGTGCGTGCGACACTGACGACACGGTGGAAGCGGGCGCCTCAGAGTGCGCCGATGCGGCCGACAACGACGGTGATACGGCCGTCGACTGTGCCGACGCCAGCTGCCGCGCGTCGGTCATGTTGTGCGCGGAAGATTCGGCAAGCGCCTGCATGGACGGCCTCGACAACGACATGGATGGCTTCGTCGACTGCGACGACTTCGCCTGCCAGTATCTCGGTAGCGCGATATGCCCCGGGAGAGAAGTAGGGGACGCGCTCTGCAGCGATGCAATGGACAACGACAGCAACGGCTCTGCGGATTGCGCTGCCTTTTCATGCCAACGCGATCCGGGCAACACGGTTTGCGAAGGTAATGCCGTGACGTGCGCCGACGGTATCGACAACGACGGCAACGGTTTCGTCGACTGCAATGACACCGCTTGTCGTAACTGCAGCCTCAACTATTCAGCGCCGACCTGCCAGCGCTGCCCTTGAGAAGACGCACGTAACCTGTCAACGCGCAGGTTCAGCGAGTGACCTTGGTTGAGGTCGCCCGGAATGCCCGTCTCGGTCGGGGTCTCGATCACGTGCGCGTCCGGCCGCGCCGGTGGGCGGACCTCGAGAGCTCGCGCTCAGCACCAGGTCCGCTGTCGCCTGGCCCGAGCGGATCGCGGCCTCCATGCACGGAAAGTCCAGCTCGCTCCGCACCCAGTCCCCGGCGAGCCAGAGGTTCGAGACCGGGGTCTTCGGTTGAGGACGGAACCGCTGGATGCCCGGCTCGGTGTCGAAGTAGAGCTTGTCGGCGGACCGGTGACGGACCACCTGGTGGTGGATGATTCCAGTCCGATCGATCCGCTCGAAGCCCGGGAGCTTCGCGACGTTCTCGAGGCAGGTGTCGAGAAGCCGAGCGTCGGTCCAGTCCTCACAACCGGTCTCTTGGCCCACGAAGTAGAGCACCGAGCCATACCGGGGATCGTAGCGATACTCCCGAACGATGTGTTTGTTGTCGAGGACGAAGCCGAGGGGACCGTCGAGCCCCGCGATAACGCTGCTGTAGCGAACGGTCACCGGCTCGCGATGCCAGATCTGAAGGGCCAGAGGGGCTATCCCGCCGAGGTTGCGGATGGCGCCAAACTCCGGGATGCGCCAGAAGGTCTCGTCCCCGGCATTCAGCTCCTGAAAAGCGGTCGCCGGGAGCGTCGAGATCAGGTGGTCGAAGTCGTCGGCCAAGATCTCCCGGTCCGGCTTGGTCGGGACGTGGCCCTCGAAGCGCGCGCGATTCTCGTCGAAGCTCGGCAGATCGTGTCCCATGGAGTCTGGCTCCGCGAAGACCGCGCTCTCGAGCCGAGCCCCCTCGAGGTTTAGGCGGACGAGCTTCCGCATCATGGTCACCTCGCCACCCAACCTGGTGATGTACCGTGCAATGGGCTCCCAGAAGCGCTCGCTCATTCCGCCGTCGCAGAACGCGTACTTCGAGGTCCGGTAGTCTCCCCCAACCTCGGATATGGCCTTGAGCATGCTGTAGGCGCTGATCTCTCCCGGCCAGTTCAATTGGCCGGTGCGCGACATGCGGAAGGCGCTGGTCTGTACGATCGACGGCTCCAAGCCGTTGCTCAAGCACCAGGTGGTGAAGCAGACGTCATCAAAGGGCTCGAGGTCTTGAAGCCCGAAGAAGGCGCGAAAGTTCGAGAGCACAAACTTGACGACGTTCCACTTCTCGTCGTCCGTCAGGCCGGAGTAGCCGATGCCACGAAAGAGCATGGCGACCGGACTCCGAACCAGCGAGAGGTCGTGCACCTGACCGTCACGGGGCTCGTAGACGAAGGTGTGGCCTTCGTTCGAGACGAGGCTCGCGTCGACGTCGACGCCGGCGCGAGCGAGGAGGGCCTTCATCTCTTCGTACCAGCCGATGATCACGTGCTGGCCGTGGTCGACGAGCCGACCCTCTCGATCTCGCCAGGAGCTCGCCTTGCCGCCGAAGTGGTGGCCCATGGTCCAGAGCCGGACGTAATAGCGTTCGCTGCCCCCCGCCTCCAGGAGCCGGGCAGCGGCGGCGAGGGCCGCCGGCCCAGACCCGACCACGAGAACGCGCACACGATCGTCACTCATCGCGCCTCCGCGGCGAACGACCGAATGAGCTGGACCAGCGCGCTTAGATCGGCCTCTCGCTGCGCCAGATCCGGATGGGCTGGCATCAATGGGCTGAGGCCGATCGCGGGACCACCTTGCACGATCACGCGGGCGAGCTCGGAGTCGGAGATGGACCGATGCCAAGTCGGAGCCGTGAGATCGCGAGGCTTCGGCCGCAACGCAGACGACAGAGCGCCGTCTCCGCGACCGGCCGAACCGTGGCAGACCGCACACCGTGAAGCGTAGAGCTCGAGCGCCGCGGGCTCGGGCGGCTGGTGATCACGGGCAGGCATTGCGGAGGGGGCGATGGGCTCGAGGGCGGTCGCCCCGCGCGTCGAAGTGACCGCAGACGCGAACACGATCGGACGTCCGGGAGGGTCCGGCGGAAGCTCCTCTGGCTTGCCGGAGGCAAGCAGACTCCGGCCAAAGGGCTCGTCGATCCCCACGACCTCCACGAAGGCGTTGCCGCCCACGCGCTCGCCGTCGAACGCGCCGGTCACCTCCATCGTGCCGGCCCAAAGGTTGGCTGGAAACACGACCATCTCTTGGTGGGGCACGCTCGCTTTCAGCGTCAAGCTGCCGCGCCCGGGGAGACCGACTCGGAACCCGATTGGATAGACGGCGCCGGTGCGCGGGCTCCTCCAGGTGTCGCCGGTCTCGGCGATGGTGACCGTGCGGATCTGGTGCTGGGTGAGGCGACCGTCGCGCTCGCGGATGGTCGCGAAGCCGCCCTCGGCCAGATTCCGGTCCTGGTCCTGGATGACCGCGATCTCCAGCTCCACTCCGTTCGTCAGCTGAACCCCGAACCACACCCAACCGGTCAGACGCTCGTCGTACATGAAGCCCCACTGGTGCTTGAACCAGCCGGTGCCCGAGACGTCGACCGTCGCGCCGTCGATGTCGATCTGCCCGATCGCGGTCATGCGCGGGAGGGAGTAGTAGTGCGTCGACGAGCGCGGGGGCACGTAGAGGTAGCCGTCGGAGCCGATGAGCGAAGGCGGCTTCTCCGCGCGCAGGCGAAGGCGAAGGCCGTTGCCGAGGCTGGAGGCCTCGACCAGGATGTCGCCGTCGTCGGCCTGGACCGCCGACCAGTCGTTGTGGCGAACATCCAGCCGGGTGGAGTCTGCGTGTGCGGCCCAGGTATCGGGGAAGTTGTGTCTCTCCCGCACGAAGAAGGTCTGCGCCGTGCGATCGGTGACCACGAAGAACGCGACCTGAAAAGGATCGACGAAGGCGTGCACCGGGATGCCGAGCACCGAGTCGAGGTCGGTGTGTTGCTTGATGAAGGCGAGGAACCAGTCATAAGCGCGCCCGTTCGCGCCTATGACGTGGCCGTGGAAGTGCCACCACTCGGTCTGGGCGTCGTGCGCGGCGTGGTCCCGCGGAAAGCTCAAGACGTGGTTCGGATCTGCGGCGCGCAGCGAATGACCCGCACACGCCAAGGCCGGGAGGGCCGAGAGTAGGACCGCGCGTCTCGCGATGTCACCGAGCGGGACCATCGACTCAGAACTCGAGGAAGAGGCCGGCGGTGAGACCGAGCATGGGGGTCACGCCGGAAGCTCCCTCCCGCAGCCCCAGGATGGCGACCCCCGAGAACTCGACGAAGAGCCCGGTCCCCCAGAAGAGAATCTCCTCGTAGCCGAGGGAGCCGCGGAGCGCGAGGTCGGCGCGAGCCGGCTGGTCGGGTTCGAAGACGAGCGCGAAGTCGGGGCCGAGGTGCAAGTAGATCCGACGCCAGAACCACTCGAAGGGCAGGATCTTGAGCCCGAGCCCGAGCCCGAGCACGCCGAAGCTGGGCACGGTCTGGTACAGCCCCCCCACCACGATGCCGAAACGCTCCGTCAGCGCGAGGTCCACGCTCAGGCTCAATGCGCCACCGAGCGAAAGTTTCTCAGCCGGTGTCGAGACGCCGCCCCCAAACCGGGCGACGGCCAAGCCCTGCTCCGCACATGCGACGGAGGCGCCCCCCGCGAAGCAGGCTCCCGCCGCGCAGCACGCCGCCAGCCACATCGCCGGCTTGATCTCTGCGCGCCTCACGGGACTCCACCGGTGACGCGAACGGCGAGGCTGCACCGCCCCCGACCATCAACCTGTTGGTGGTATCGACAGTGGCGGTGACGGCAGGAATGATGATCGCTGAGCGCCCCGTTCGAAGGCTCCGGCAGCGTGGCACAGCCAGTCGTAGCCGCGCTCCCGCCGGCCACGGCCGCAACCAGCCCGACACGCTCGAGCAGCCGTCGCCTGGTGAGTCGGAGCAACACCGCCGGGATGCTTCAACGCGCACTCGCGAGCGGTCAAGTCCAGAGGTCGGAGTGACTGCGGGCACTCCGCCAAACTCAGACCCCTGGCGGGTAGAAAGTCGCGGGCCACTGGAGGACACTCCGTCGCGCTATGTTGTCGCATGCCTTCACCCTCGTCTCTCTCGTCGTGATCTCCTCGTCGGCCGACAGCGTGCAGCGCACGATGCGGGAGGAGAACGAATCCATCCGCAGATGCTTCGAGCTCAACCAAGTCGACTCCGGTTTCCTCGAGCTTCGCTTCACCATCGACGACGACGGTCGCGCCAAGGACCCATCCATCGTGGCACAGACCCCGGAACACGAGGGCCTGTCTCGCTGCATTCTAGAGCTGTTCGCGCGAGTCCGCTTCGAGGCGGAAGCACGAGGGGCCGACGTCGCATATCCCATCCGATATCAGGCTGCGCCCGACGTCGCCCCAGCTGGGGCCGTCTCCACGCCGACGCACTCGAAGCTCTCGATCGTCGCGCGTGAGGGATCCTGGTTCATGGATCCCTGGCTCGTCGTGGACCATGAGAGCCAGGGCGTGTCTGATCTCGACCTGGCGAGACGTGTCGCGGACGGGGCGATAACCGAGCGCGTCGAGGACACACGTACCCGTTACGTCATCTTTACCGTGGCCTCCGGCGCGGCGGCGATCGCAGGGCTCGCGGTGGGCACCTACGGGACGCTCCGCTTCCTCGAGGAGGAACCCACGAGAGGCCGCGGAGAAGAAGTGGGGCTTCTGGTGGGTGGTGGCATTGTAGCGCTTGTCACCGGAGCACTCGCCTCGTATTGCCTGGTGCGTGCCCTCGACGTCGATGCGAAGGAACCGGCTTGGCATGTGCTCGAGCGCGCCGAGGCCGAGCGCCTCGTCGAGCGGGCGAATCACAGCGGCCCCTGAGTTTGAGGGTCGCTAGTGTCCCGTCCGAGAGGTTCGATCACGTTCCCGCGAAGTATCTTTCGTCGCTGGTCGGCGCGCTACGAAGGGAGTTGGGTCGCCCCCAATGACCGAGGAGCCCGAAAGGGCGGCCGCAGGCCGCGCGTCGGCCAGGGACGAAAAGGACAAGC